>JAAZXR010000025.1 GCA_014240065.1 Myxococcales bacterium | reverse complement strand
GCAGCCCCTGCACGGTATGGCGTCCGCGCCCGTCGCTTGTTTGCGGCAGCCGTGGTTCACGCAGCCGCGGTCCGGGTCGAACGCGGGCTTGGGCTTGGGCTTGGGCTTGGCCTTGGGCGCATCACCAACAGAGGGCAAATTGGACCCACTCTCCGTGGTCTTGGTCTTGGTGGTTCGCCGCTTCGAGTCTCGCTTCTTTTTCTCGCGCGTTAAGAGCAGATCGTATTCACGATCCATGTCTGGAAGCACCGACTTTGTGAGGTCTTCGAACCCTGGCGCGCGAAGGATTACCTCGAACGGATCCGTACCAGTTTTCAGCTTAAAGCCCGTGGGTGAGTTGGCCACGCCGCGCAAGGACTCATCTCGAGCGTCCAGGATATTTGCGTTGACCACGTTGCCCTTCGAGTCTTTCGCCCGAATGAGGATCGCCACATTGACCACCCCGGGTTCCGCTGGCGGGGGCGTCACTTCCTCTGCCTTCGCAGTTGCCTTCTCTCTCGCGAGTTTCTCGGCTTCCGCGGCTTCCGCCTTCGCCTGTCGCTCATCCTCTTGCGCCTGGCGGTCTGCCTCCATCTTCGCAGCGAGGTCCTGTTGGCTATTAAATATCGTCAACCCGCCAAAACCCATGCCGGCGAGTACCAACGACCCGACAATGATGACACCGAGATTCGATTTTTGAGGCGGCACCGTCCCGTAGGGGCCGGTGATCGGAGGCGCCGTTGTCGCCGAGACAGCACCGGGCATCGCCGTCGTCCCGATCGTCGGACCTCCACGAAAATCCATATGCCCCTCGGTTGGAGGCCGATTGATCTCTTCGCTGACAACCTGTACTGCCGCGCCCCCCGAACCAACCTGCTCGATGGCCTCGCCCATCTCCGCCATGCTTTGGAACCGGTACTCTCGATCCTTTTGCATCGCCTTGAGGATGATGGCCTCGGCATCGGGGGGGACCTGCAGATCAGGCATCACCGTCGTTGGCGCCTCTGGAATCTCGAACATATGCTTGGTCAAGATGCCCATGAAGGTGTCCGCCGTGAACGGCACTCGACCGGTCAACAGCTCATACATGATGACGCCGGTCGCGTAGACGTCCACGCGATGATCGACTTTTTGACCCTGCGCCTGCTCTGGTGACATGTACTCGGGCGTCCCAAAGATCATCCCCGTCCGAGTGAGGCCCTTACCTCCGTCGCCTTCTTCCGACGTCACCTTCGCGATGCCGAAGTCGAGCACCTTGATGAAGTCCTCATTTTGCCCCCGCTTAATCCGGAAGCAGTTCTCCGGCTTCATGTCGCGGTGAATGATCCCCGCGTCATGCGCGGCCTGCAGCGCGTTACAGATCTGGAGCATGATCGGCTTGACCCGCTCCCACGAGAGAGGTCCGTTTGACTCGACGGTGCCCGACAGGTCTTCGCCCGCGAGGAATTCCATGACGAAGAACACAGACCCGTCCGGCGTGTCTCCGAAGTCCGTGATCTCCACCACGTTCTCTTGGCTGATCATCGACGCAGCCTTCGCCTCCTGCAAGAATCGATCGACAAGGTCTTGCTTGTGAGCGAATTCGGAGCTCAGCACCTTGATCGCCGACTTCTTGCCGATCGTCGTGTGCTTGCCGACGTACACCGTTCCCATGCCACCTTCGCCGAGCTTTTTGACGACCTTGTAGCGACCGGCCAGCACCACCCCCACAAGTGTGTCCACTGGCCCCTCTGCTGCGGCCGCCGGTGCGGGCGCTGCCTCTGGAGTCTCCTCTGGTGGTGGCGCTGCGGCGGCCGCGGCTGCTGCAACTTGCGCGCTTGTGCCTGGCTCCGCGATCATGGTGCCACCGACGTTCTCGTTCGTCTCGTTTCCTTCTGACATAGTCGAAGCCTCAGTTTGGGGGCTGCAGTCTCAAGGTAGCCTAAATCGCCTATCTACGAAAAAGGATCCTTCAAATCATCGAAGCTCACGGCCGGAGGCTTCTCTTTTTTCGAGGGTACTTGCGTCGGAGGTTCTCCATCCGACGCAACCGACTCGCTCGGCGAAGGCAGTGGATTCGGCTTAGTCGCGCCTGAACGCTGTTTGGCGGGCTTTGTCTTCGGCTTCGAACGCCGAGATGCGGTGCGTGATGTTCCCCCGCGGGCTCCGCGCGACGCTGATGGCGCGACTTCCGTGGTCTGGTCGTCGCCCGGAGGAGCCGGCTCCGCAAGATCCTCCTCGGGGACTGGCTCGCCGTCATTTGCATCAGTTGCTGCGGTCGTCTCACCGGACGCTAGGTCCGCCCTGTTCGTATCCGGATCCACCGCCGGGACTTCCTCAGGCTCGGTCGGCGCAGGGTCGCTTCGCGACCTCGAGCCCGCGTGGTCGACCGCCGAGGACGGCCGAGATTCGGCGTGCTGGGAGCGCGTCGCGTACTTGACCCCCACGGTCGTTGCCGCCACGACAAACACCCCAAAGAAAATACGCGTAACCCAAGGCACCGACAGCCTCGGTCCGATCCCGAGCGCGTGCTCAAGCTCCGCGTCGTACATGGAGTCGTCTGTTAATGAAGACCTGTTCTTCTCAAGCTCGACATCACTGTCCCGCTCAACAAAGCTCCCCAGCTCCCCCCCCGGCGCGTAGGTGTCGGCGGGGGGAAATGTCGATTCCAAGCCCCCGTGCCCCTTGTCTGCCCGTCGATGCGCGCCCCGATAGCCGCCTGTGTTCGAATCGGGATGCGCGGCAGCGGCGTCGCTCTCGGGGTTGATGAGGTCGCCAGACCCCATCGACACGGTGTCTTTTTCTGGCCGCGGCCGCGCTCCTTGGCCCGCCGCGACCTCGTCATCGAGCCCGCGAAGCAACGACACCAATTCCGACGCGCTCTGTACACGGCTTGACGGATCCTTCTCCAGCAAACGCTCAACGATGGCCTCGAGCCGTCGATACGGCTTGAGCTCCATCTTTATCTGCGACAGCGTGGGCGGTCGCTCGTACACCTGACTCGCGAGGGCCGCCATGCTGTTCTTCGCCTGAAACGGCAGCCGGCCCGTCAACATCTCAAACAACATGACGCCGACGGCGTAGAGGTCCGTTCGGAAATCTACGGGCATCCCCCTCGCCTGCTCGGGCCCCATATATGCAGGCGTCCCCACCACCGCACCTTCCAATGTCAGCCGCCGCGCCGACCCCTGCAGCCGCGCGATCCCAAAGTCGATGATCTTCGCTTGCGTCTTCCCCTCGGCCGACGGTTCGAGGAAAATATTGTCGGGCTTCAGATCGCGATGGATGATGTTGACGGTGTGCGCCGCCTTCAGCCCCTCACCGATCTGAATGCCCAACTCGATGATCTCAGCGATCGAGCCCAGCGCACTCTCGTCGATCGCATCGCCGAGGGTCTTCCCCCGCAACATGTCCATCACGTAGTAGGGAGCGCCGTTGGGGGCCTCCCCATAATCAAAAATTGGTACGACATTTGGGTGGCGAATGGACGAAGCGAACCGTGCTTCTTGCAAGAAGCGCGTCGCGATCTGGTTGTCCGCGACCAACGGCGATCGGAGCACCTTGATGGCCAAATCGTTGCCGATCGCGAGGTGTCGCGCTCGGTAAACGATCCCCATGCCGCCCGCGCCGATCACATCAACGAGCTCGTACCTCCCCTCAAGAACGGTGCCCGCCAGGCTCGCCGAGGTGTCTTTTTGCTGCTTGTTGCTTTGCACCGACGCGTCGCCGATCGTCGCGTCCCCATTCCTGACCTCCTCCGTAATTTCGCGGATCGGGCCGGCCTCCATCGACGAGGCCTCAGCGCCGGCCGGTGTGCGCCGACTCGCGCTGTCCTCCTCAGCGTGTTCCACAGAGGATCCCACGGCGCCGTCTGCGACGCTGGCGGCATCGTCTACCGCGGCGGCGGCATCGAGGCTGCCTCCCTGCGCCTGTCCCGAGACAGGGGCAGGCGGCGGCGCTCGAAACGCCGGCACCGGGTCGATCGCCGGGGAGTCTACAGCGGCGTCGGTCGCCGCTGGAACGCGGCGCGCCGGCGCGACCGGGGCCGCTGCGCGAGGGCCAACCGATTCCGCGCCAACGACGGCGGAGAGTCGCCGCGGCGCGACCTCCACTGAGCTCGGCGGGGCGGCATGAGGTCCGCTCCCGACCGGCGACTTCGGCGGGACACCAAAGCCGGCGGGCGCCGCGGGCGGTGCCTCTCCGAGCCTCCCCCCCCCGGTCCCAGCGGCCTCGCGTCCGTACGGTGGCGGCGCGACGGGAGCCCCCGCTGGTGCCGCGCGCGATGGCGCCGAGCCCGGCTCGGCTGGCGGCACGTTTGGCGCCGCCACGAGCCCCTGCCCGTCCACGGGACAGAACCTCCCCTCGGGGAAGACCATCCCACACGTTGGGCACCGCATCATCGGGCGGCCTCAGCATCTGGAGCGCGAAGGAGCATCAAGGACCGTGTGAGGTTACGCTGAGGGCGTGGAGGCCGTCAATGCGGTCATCAATGCAAGAAAACCGGACCCAGTGTAGTCTCAGCGCGGTTTATGTCCGAGCAAACAGCAACCGTTCTCGTCGGCTCTCCGGTCTCCATCTTCGACGTCGCCTCCGTGAGTCGGCGCGGGCAGCCGACCGAGCTGGATGAGGGCGCTCTCGCGGCGCTCTCGAAGACCCGAGCGCAGCTTGAGGCCGCCCTCGCGGACGGTCAGATCATCTATGGAGTGAACACTGGATTCGGTGCGTTGAGCGAGACCCGAATCGCGCCCGAGGCGCTCGCGCCTCTTCAAGGTAATCTGCTCCGATCCCATGCGGTCGGAGTGGGGCCGCGGCTGGCCGATGACGTCACCCGCGGCTTGCTATTTTTGCGCGCCCACACGCTCGCGCTCGGCGCCTCCGGCGTTCGGCCCTGCGTCCCAAAAAAACTCCTCGCCCTCCTCGAGGCGAACCTCATCCCAGAGGTCCCGTCCCAAGGGAGCGTCGGCGCGAGCGGCGATCTCGCCCCGCTCGCCCACCTCGCCCTCCCGCTCATTGGTGAGGGATTCATCTGCGACGGCGCCGCACGGATACCCGCGGCCGACGCTCTCGCCGCGGCGGGCATTGAGCCGCTCTCTCTCGGTCCAAAAGAGGGCCTGAGCCTGATCAACGGCACCCAGGTCACGACGGCGATCGCGGCCCTCGCCGCGGTCGACGCGTTCGAGCTCATGGCGGCGGCGGACATCATCGGGGCCATGAGCCTCGACGCTCACCTCGGGACGATCAGCACCTGTGATCCTCGGATCCACGCCGGCAAGCCCCACCCGGGACAGATCCAGGTCGCCACCAACCTCGCGGCGCTCGTCGACGGATCCAGCCTCAACCAAAGCCACGTCGACTGTGGACGCGTCCAAGACGCCTACTCCCTCCGCTGCATGCCTCAAGTCCACGGCGCGGTCCGCCAGGCGCTGACCTACGTCCGCGGGGCGATCGAGACGGAGCTCAACAGCTTCACCGACAACCCCCTCGTCCTCGCTCGCGCCGACGGTGGTTTCGACGTGGTCTCGGGGGGCAACTTCCACGCGGCGACCGTCGCCCTCCCCGCCGACCATGCGACCGCCTCGCTCACGAGCCTCGCGACCATCAGCGAGCGACGCATCGATCGCTTCATGAACCCCGACTCCTCGCGGGGACTCCCCGCGTTCCTCGCCGACAACCCGGGGCTCGAGAGTGGACTGATGATGGCGCACGTCACCGCCTCGGCCCTCGCGAGCGAGTGTAAATCGCTCAGCATGCCGGCGGCCGTGGACACGATCCCAACCTCAGCCGGCAAAGAAGATCACGTGAGCATGGGACCGATCGCTGCGCGCAAAATGGCCAGCGTCGTGCGGAACGTCGCCGGCGTGCTCGCGATCGAGGCGGTGACGGCCGCCCGCGCGATCGATCTCCGCGATCAGCCGACGAGCCCCGCGCTCCAGAGAGTCCACGCCGCGATACGCCAGCACGTGGCGCCACACGAGGGCGACCGCAGCTACACCGACGAGTTCGAGGCCCTGACCGACGCGATCCTCCGCGGCGAGCTGCGCGAGGCCTCCGACCTGCCCGCGCTCAACTTCTCTTGAACGCTGCCGGCGTCGCTCATCGCGCGGGCCTCGTGTCCCGTAACCTCCAGATCTCCACGCGCCCCACCCTCACCCGGCGATCTCGCGCGTACGCGCGCCTCAAGTGCTCGCGGAGCGCCTTGAACTCACGGTGTGGGACCGTCGAACCGAGGACGATATAGCGCGGCCGCGAGGCTCGCAGCTCTCGCAGGAGCCGCTCGGATCGCGCGGATTCCATGAACCGCAGCGGCCGCGCCCCGCTGCGCCAGTTGTCGTCGTTGGCCGGTGTCAGGACGCCCAACGATTTGTAGATGGAGCTCCCCGCCAGCCGACCCGCCAGCGGATACAGATCCCACAGATGCCATCCCCACACCCAGATGGTGTCTTCAGGCGTGGTGTGGGCGGCCACGTGCGACGCGATGCGCCGCGCGCCCGCGTCTCGTGGGAGGTGTCGGGCCGCGCGCACCTCCTCGAGGAGCAGCCCGCTACGCAACGACAGCACGCCGACAGTCATGGTGACCGCCAGCGCGAGCGCGCGCCCGAGACGGCCAGGCCGCACCCCGCGTCTCCACGAGCGAACGAGCGTCGCCGTCGCCGCGCCGCTCAACATGGCCGCGGGAGCCAGCGTGAGCGCGAAGTACCCCTTGTACAACCGCCCGCCGATCCACGCGGCGGCGACCATGCTCACGAGCCACACGACCAACGGGCCCCACCGCCTCGCGCGGCCCAGCCCCCCCGCGGCAGCGGGCGCCACCAAGCCAAGAGGCAAGGCCAAAAAGAAAGTTGTCGCCAGGCATCCCTCCAGCAGCGTGCTCCCCCCTCGGCCCGCCGCTGAGATGTAGCTCCACCCCCACTCATTGAACCCATACGCGCGGACAAAGGCGCCGCCCTCCCCGTGCGACGCGTAGTGCACGAACACCGCGAGGAACGGCGCGACGCCGCCAAGCACAAGACCTACGAGCCGGCGTCGGCGGAGCCCGGGGAGACAAGCTGCTCCCGCGGGCATCACCACAGCGCACCACACCAAGGGGATCAGGATGAAGCTCGCCTGCCTCCGACACAGGGCCGCGGCCGCCGCCAACAGCCCCGCGCACAACCAGGCTCTCGCGCGGACGCTCGCGCCCGCCTCCGGGCTGCGCCAGACCGCCGCGAACGCCCCGACCTGGAGGGTGTTCGCCCACGTGACATAGTTGGCGTCCATGCTGTCAAGCCACGGCTGCTGCAGCGTGTACACCAACCCCGCCACGGTCCCCGCGAGGATCCCGCGCGCCCGCGTCATCATCGTGAACACGAGGCACGTCCCGCACATCGCCCAGAGGTTGGCGATCACTTGGAACTTCGCGATGTCTCGGCCGTCCGGTCCCGCGAACGCCCACGCCAGATAAAATGACCCGGGCGCCTTCAACTCCACGGTGTCAACGTAGGGGAGCCCACCGTCGTGAAACACCATCGCGGAGTACAAAATCCCGGCGACGTCGTGTGACACGAAGCCACCCTGTGTGAACGCCGGCGCGCGAATCATGGCTTCGAGGACGAGCAACCCCACCAACAGCGCGCGACTCTTGAACCGATTTCTCGAATCCGCGGGGTTCTCTCGCATATGTCGTTCGCTCGCCACCTTGCTCAAAATGGGTGATTAAAGGTCACATTGACGCTCAAGGGCGGCAAGACTGAGGACGCGCTGCTCGCGGGCAGCCCTTGGCTGGTCGCGATCTTGTCGGGCAGCGTAGCACCAAGACACTCCGTCGTCCGCCGCCCGAACGGGACTGACGCTTCGACCCTAATGAGCTGCGGCAACGCCCCGAGGATCTGGACCTGGGCCTGCACCGCGTAGCCGGCGGTCCCATACCACGACCTGCGGTCAAACCATCCATCCAGCCCCGCGCACGAGCTGGACGACGCCACCCCGCCGGTCACGACTCCGCCGAGGCCCCTGAACCACGCCACGTGCAGCCCGTTGACAGAGAGGTGACGGAGCAGCAGGTGCCGGTACTCAAGCTGTAACCTGGCGACCCCCCTCCCAAAGACCTCGTTCGCGCCAAACCCCGCGAGCCCGCCGATTCCTCCGACTCGAAGGAGGCTCCTGAACTGCATCTGCCCCACGAGCGGGCTGACGATTCCGACCCGCAGCGCCGTGGCGATCACGTGCTCATGCGCGATCCGCCAATACTGCACCCATCCGCCGCCGACACCGAGCGTCACGCGCAGCGGCTCGGGGTCCGCGTCGAGGAAGGTCTGCCCGCTCGACACGCCCAGCTCCAGCACGTGACCTGACTCCGGCCACCAGCCGAAGCGGGTGGTGTTGTCCAACAAGCTTATGGACTGCGCGATTCGAACGCCTCGCGACTCGTCGAGGCCTTGCCGGTTCAGCCACGAGGCGCCGCCGCCCACCCGCAGCGACAGCCGTCGCCGCTGGCGATTTCGCGGTCGAAGGAAAAAAAAGTTCCCCGCCGCCCCCACCCCCACGATCGTCTCTCGGTCCGTAAAAATGGAGAAGTTCGCGGTGCGCCGCATGTCGCGGCGCAGGCTCGCCTCGAACGCCAAGAAAGCGCTCACAGCGTTGGTCCGCGCGATCGGCGTCTTCGCGCTCGCAAACTCGGACGCAGCGACGTTGATCCCGATCCCCGTGTAGACGAACCGACCTCGCTTCGGCTCCAGATCATTGAAGCGGGGGTCCGAGTTGTCTGTCCGACCTCCGCGCGAGGTCGCGATCCGGGAGGTCTGTACGATTCGTTGCTTGGGATCGAGCAGGACGGACTTGACGGGCGCCTCGGTGCTAAACTCGAAGACATGCTCCACGCGGAGTCCCCCGTCGGCCTCGACCGTCTCCGGCGCGGGCGGATCGTCGGGGGCGCTCTCGCCGTTCCACACCAGCGGCACGACCTCCCCCGAACGCAGCAGCACACGGATCTGCAGCGGCTCCACCACTGGTCGATCGGTCGATTTGATGATGGTGAGCCGATGAGCGAAGCGCGCTCCATCAGGCGTTGACTCCAGCGCCTTCACGCCATAATCGGACGCCACCAATGGACCGAGCCACTGCTCGAAGAACCAGTCGAGGGTGTAGCCGTAGGCCCGCTCAAGCAAGGTGCGAGGCGACGCCGACGGCTCTGTGATGAGCGCGCGATAAAACTCGGACACCGCGTCTAGACCCATCAAGTCGGTGGCCTTCTCGTGAATCCGGCGGCCCGTGGGCAACGTGTTCGCGAAGTATCGAGGATCATTTCGCACCGGCATCGGATCCTCTGACCCGCGGAAATAACTGTTCGCGAACTGCGCTTGCGAGGTGTACAAGAACCGATCCACGGCGGGCATGAAGCTCACCCTCCCGAGGATCTCCTCCGCGAACTCGTCGGGATTCTCCCTACGAATCTGCCAGGCCTGGGTGAGCGCGTACGAGAGCATCCCCGACACCCACAGCGACGTAGATTCGTCGTATCGCCCGGTGACGAACCCTCCGACGACGGTCTCGAGCACCGCGCGCGCGACGGCGGCCTCATGGAATTTCCTGACCTTCTTTGAGGGGAACACCTGAAACGCTCGATCGCTCACAAACACCACGCTCGGATGGCCAGCGGCGATGGCGGAACGGAACGGGCCGTGCACCACCCGCAGGGTCGTGCCCGCCGACGGCTCGATCCCAGCGATCGCTGCGACGTTGATCGCCTCCTTCGCGAGCGCGAGGACGTGGCCCACAGCGTCCGGATACAGCTGCCCCTTCGTCTCGTTCGGGAACCTGTCTTGGGGTCGATGCACAGTGGAGAGCACCTCGATATTTACGCCGCGATACAGCTCATGGGCCTCAAGCCATGGCCCTCCCCACGTCACCATCGGATAGAGAAGGTCGCCGCCTGAAAACAGCGGCGTGTCGCTGACGAAGGGACGCTCTTGCTGCGCCCACTCCTCCCCCCGGGCGGTCGATTTCGGCACCCGCGCGCCCGCCTTGAAGCGCGCCTCGACGTGCCAGCGCGCCGCCGCCACGACCCGTTCGTGTCGGCCTAGCCGCGCGCTCCCTCTCGCCCGCGCGCTCGGGAGCGGGGCGCCCGCCCCAACCAAGCTGCATCTGCCGCGCGCGCATCCAAACGGCCACGTGCGGCGCGGCATGATCACCTCGTATTCGAGCTCCACCTCCCGCTCGCCTGAGCGAACTTCGATTTCAAAGTGACCATGCTCGTTCGCGGCGACCGCGACCATCCGCCGGCCAACCCGGGCCTGAAGAATGTTCGTGAAGGATCCCTGCCATGGTCCGTCCGCGTAGCTCTCCAGCCGAATTTGGTCGAGCTCGCGAGGTTCTTCTCGCAAGTGCGCGGCGAAGTCCAACAAGATCAGGGTGCTGTCGGTGGAGCGAGGAGCCTCGAGCACGTAGCGCGCCCTCCCTCGGGCCACGGCCCTGTTGCGATGAACCGCGGCCCCCCCGTCGCGGCTCGCGTGCGGTTCCACGGTGAGGCTGACCCGCACCTGGGATACCCGCGCCTCCTGCGGCGACAGGACGCCGGTCGCCAGCCCGTCGGACGGGGAGTCAGCCCGCGCGGATCCTGCCAACAACGTGACCCATCCGAAGAGGAAGAGCATCCAACGCCGGACCCCGCTGGAGTAAATCCCTCTGCCAAATCGTCGGGGCACCGGCGGTCACTCTACCAGCGACTTCGTTCCTGCGCTTCCACTGTGCCACGAAATCATCCTTCTTGGCGGGTGCGCTGCCAGATCACCGGCAGTCCACATAGGGGCCGCCTGCGTCTCGATTCGCCCGGGGCCGAACATCGACACCATCCGAGCCCCTCGGCGTGCCAGAAACCTGTGATTTTATTGTCCCGCACGTTTGACAACTGCGGCCTGCGGAGGGACGATCAGCCGCAGATGCGCCGACTGTCTTCGCTCGCGTTCCCTCCTATGTTCAGCGCGGTATTGTTCTCCGCGCTCACCTTGACGAGCAACGAAGCCACGGCGGCACCGCCCAAGCTCCCGCCTCCCGGGGGCGCGCTTGAACCGGAGGTCCCACCCGCCGACGCCGCGGGAGGTGCCCCGACCGCCCCGCCTGGCCCCGACGCGAGCTCCGCACAAACGGCCCCCGTGCCAGCGGCCACCGGCGCCGCCGCGTCGCCGCCCGCTGACGCCGACGCCGAGCAGCCAAGCGCCGACCCCGAGCCCGACGCCGAGCAGCCAAGCGCCGACCCCGAGCCCGACGCTGACCCCGACCCCGAGCAGGCAAACGCCGACGATCCCACCCTCGTCATGGGGCGCGAAGAGCCGCTGATGCAGACGACCCGCGGGAGCGTCGGTCTGTTCTACACCCAGCTCCCCCGCGTCGGCGCCAAATATAGCTTCCGTTTCGGCGTGCACACGGACATCTTCAAATCCAAGCGGTTGTTCGTCGATGACGCGGTCTACGGACCTGACACACACTCGCGGCTCCGGAACACGGTCAACCTCGGGTTCACCTTCACCAAATACACGGAGGTTTTCTTCGCCTTGCACGGTGTCGCAAACCGAAACGTCCGAGACACCCCAATTCGACTCGACCCGACCTCGATCTACGCGCTCGGGGACATGGACCTCGGCGTGAAGGGGGCGTGGCGCGGTGTCCGAGGGGGCGGCGTGGGCATCGGTGGAACCCTCGGGATCAATCTCGTCAGCGGTGCCGGCAAGATCGTCACCGATCGCGTCGGCTTCTACGTCGACGCGATCATCGGCGCAGACCTACGCTTTCTCACCGAGCGGGCGATCCCGATGCGCCTCACCGCGAACATCGGATACTTCCAAGACAACAGCTACAAGGTCGCGAACTTCGGTCTCATCGACGACCTCCCGAGCCGAGAGATCGCCAGATTTGGGCTCGGCGCCATGCAACCCCGGGTGCGTACGCGCCTCGCGGTAGACGCCCCCGTACGATTCGGGAAAGACAGGAAGTTCGGTATCGATCCTATCCTCGAATACTCCTTCGATATCGCGACCAAGCAAAACGACGATTTCCTCGAGCTCACCGAGATCGGGGGTGAGAGCCCGGTCCCGCGCATGGCCTCGTGGCTCACCCTAGGCGTGCGCGCCAACGTCTACGCCGGCCTCCACCTCGACGCCGCCGTCGACATCGGCACGACGTCTCCAAACTACGAGTACGGCCCTCCGACACCGCCCTATCAGGTCATCCTTGGCATCGGATGGGCCTTCGATCCCGCCGCGGTCGTGAAAGAGCAGCCCGTGGAAGAGGCGGAGCCTGTCGCGGCGCCTCCCCCTCCGACGGGGCGCGTCGTCGGGACCGTGATCGACTCCGCGGGCGTCCCCGTCGGTGACGCGCGGATCTCCATCCCCTCGTCTGGCGGCAGCGTGATCCTCACTGATGTGGCCGGAAACTTCGTCGGCTATTCGCTCCCCCCCGGCCCCGCAGACGTCGTGCTCACCACGGCGTCGGGCGAGACCATGACCCAGACCGCCGAGGTGCTTGGGGGAGAGGACGCCGTCGTCACGTTCACGTTGGCCGCGCCCGAGCCCGAGCCCGAGCCGTCCGCGGGTCTGCTCGACGGCACGTTCACCGACGAAACAGGCGCCGGCGTCGCCGCGTCCATGCGCGTCACGGGCGGCGCCGTCGATGAGAGCTTCGTCATCAATGAGGCGGGACGGATTCGACTCTCCCTCAACTACGGTGAGTACCAGGCGATGATCACCGCGGAGGGTTTTGAGCCCCTGTCTGTCAGCTTCACCGTCGACGCCGAATCCGTCACCGTCAGCGGGACCCTCAAACGTGACACGCCCCCCGAGACGCCCAACGTGAGCGGCAGCTCCTCGCGGATCCGGCTCAAGCGCGGCGTCCGCTACAGCGGTTCAACTGTGTCCTCGTCGAGCCATGAGATCTTGAACGAGCTGGCGACGTTCTTGAAGTATCACCCGGAGTACGTGCTCGTGGAAATACAGGTTCACACAGACGACCGCGGCAACCCTCGCGCGCGCTCCAAGAACCGCGCGGAATCCGTCGTCTCCTACCTCAGCGGCCAGGGCGTCGACCCGGCGCGGATCAAGGCCCGCGGCCTCGGCGACTCTCAACCTGTGGCGGTCAACCTCACCGAGGCGGGTCGTCGCAAAAACAACCGCACGGTCCTCCGCGTCCGCGAATACACCGGCGAACAGTAGCGTGCGTCGTCCCCCGCTAGTGTGCGTCGCGCAACGTCGCCACCCGAGCGATCATCGCGTGTAGGTCGTCGCTCGGACTGCGCCGAAGCCTGCTCCGAAGCATGGTCTCGTAGGCTTCGATCCCGCCGACGGGGACGTTCGCTTGGAGCGCCGCCACGCGCTCCACGTCATCGAGGAGGGCAGAATTCATGATCCACCCTTTCTCGGCGTACAGATGCAGCACTCGGTCCATCCATCCGAACTCATTCGCCTGCTCCGCGACCCCGAGCGCCCCTCTCACGAATTCCCTGATCACACCATCACTCTCGTGAAATGTGCCCGCGCGAATTTGCACGAGCATACTCCGCAGATACCGCTCCGCGTCTTTCACCTTACCGAGTTTCAGGCTCTTGCCCACGAGCTGCCCGACCAGGCTCGCGAAGCCTGCGTCGTCCCCCATGCCCATCGTCTGCGAGATCAACTCTTCGAAGCTGGCGACAGAATCCTCCGGAGAGAGAACGGAGACGACAATCTTCTCGCGCCCGATCCGGAGCTCGTCACCGTGTCGCAACTCAAGCTGCCCCTCGATCCTCTCACCGTTGACATAGGTGCCGTTACGACTGCCTCGATCCGTGACGAGGAGCCGGTCGTCGACCACGCCGAGCTCCGCGTGCACCCGACTGACGAGGTCCGCCGAAAGTTGCAACCAGCAGTCTGGATGCCGGCCGAGCGTGAGATTCTCTTGGACTGGCACCAAAATCGACTGCGCACCGAGTTTGATCCTGAAGGGCACTTGGAACCTGGAGGTCCCATCGTATCCCCCTCTCGTCTGCTCTGCAATTCGCACGCGCTCACCCCGAGTTGGCGGCCAAAGGATGGGGGAAATACGCCGGTCCTCGCCTCACGCCCTCACCATCGCGCGCTACCGGACGCCGTCGAAGGTCGTGTCACCCACCGTGGAGATCCCATTCACGAACACCTTGAGCACCTGCCCCCGCAGTCCAAACTGACTCCCGGATCCCGTCGCGTCGACGATGAACATCTCCGTCAAATCCGGCGATGGAACGATCCTCACCGGATAGTACAAGGGGTTGAGTCCATCCGCGCTGAGGCCGAAGAGGTTGAGGGGCGCGGTCGCCTGCAGCGTCCCAAAATTCATGCGGTAGCCCCGAGGCAAGCGACCACGATAAAACTCGCGGTACGAGGCTGGCCACAGAACGCCCGGTTCATCGGGCAGCGAGGAGCCCAAGGTGAACAGGTCGACGAGATCGAGAACGAACGAGCCCACCGGGGTGCTCACCCTCACGGCCGTCACCGGATCCCCTTGATAGGTGAAGGTGTGGAACTGAGAGGACGCCGAATCTGAGCGCGGTGTCGTGATCACGCAGGGGTTCGGGCTCGTCGATGACGGCAGGCCGGCGGGGCACTGCGGGAGGCCTAGGTTGGGCTCGTCGGGGCCGAGCGGCACCCGTGACGTGAGCAGCGTCGACACGTTTTCGGTCGCCCCTTCGGTTTCGAGGCACTCCAACGTGTCCGGGTCCGTACGCACGCGATCCGAGAAGAAATCCAGCGCTCCCGGGCCGTCAACGACGAACGAGTTCCGGGCGCTGATCGAATAACGGACGAACTCGCTGAAGCAACGGGGCCCCGGCAGTCTCCGAAGGAGGCACTCCTCCTCGTCTTCACAGGCCCTGCGACAACGTTGATCGACGCAAAAGAAGTCCTGGTTGCGCTGCCCGTCCGCCGCCGGCGTGGGATCCTCGGGCTGGTTGTCGAGCAAGTCATAGCACTCCGCGTGGGTCTCACATCCGGCCTCGGGCTGCTCCGGGCCGCAGATCATGGGGCCGATGACCTCCTCAAGCGGCGAGACACACTGGCACTCCCCGAGCACGCAGGACAGGTCGAGCCCGCTGGGGCAGTCTTCATCGACCGAGCATGCGTCTCCGATATTTCCGCCCTCCGGATCACACGCGGTCACGCCTGATCCGTCCGGATCCTCGGGATCTGGACCTCGCAGGAAGCTCATCTCACGCCGCGGAAGCGACTGAATCCACAGCTCCGACTGGAACGCCCGCGTGATCAAAAACTCGCGATATGCCTCTCCACACGGGTCTTCAGTGAACTCCGTGCACGCCTCGCGTAGCTGTGGGTCTTCGTCCAAGGCGCTGGCCGCGACGCAGATGCCGCTGCTCTCGGCCCCAACGGTCGCCGCGAGCAGACAGGCCCCCGCGATGCCGCAGTCTGAGTCCTCGTCGCAACCGATCAGGACCAACTTGTCTCCCGCGATAACTCCGTCGTCGCAAAAGCTCGCGGACGGATCGGACAGCCGCGCGTCGTCAGGCTCAACGGGCTTGCACGTCACATCCTCCCACCCCGGATTGTCGCAAGAAAGAAGCCCGGTCGAGGACGCAGTGTTCGGGATGGAACCTTCCCATTGAAGCTCCCAGCTCCCCGTGGGCCATCCGCGGTAGTCGCGAACCCACGGGCGCACCACTGGCTCGAGTTGCAACGGACCCTCCGTGGTGCTGTCGAGGTCGTCTTCCCCCGCGATCTTGTCCTCGTTGGCGATCGAGCCCAACAACAGCGAGCGAGAAGTGGTGGGGGAATACGTCGCCGTGTACGCGAAATCCACGAGCCGCAGCCCCGGGGAGAGGACGCGCGACAGCCCGCTCCCTGTCGGCAGCTGTCGGATGAGGCCAGTGTCCACCATCCGCGGCAGCGCCCCGTAGTTGAGGCTCCCGTTCTCCCACTCTCCGAGGACATCGTTGGCCGCCGCGGCCGGAGATATCTCCGCCTGCAGCATGTGCGTGCCGAGGTAGGGGTTCAGCAGCGAAAGATCGGGGATGTCGTCATCTCCCCCCAGCGCCTCCGGCAGCCCCTGGTACTGATCGAAGATCGAGAACGTGAGCCCGCCCACGTCCGTCACCCCCACGCCGAGGACCGAGCCGCAGGTCCCGACCTGCGGGACCGACGAAGACTCCTCCCCGACCACCTCGCCTCGCTTCTTCATGAACGCCCAGTCCGTGTAGCGAGCGCCGCCCGGTGCGACGAGCCCGGGAGTCCGTGCCAATTGACGGCGTTGGAACGGCACGGCTGCGCCAGAAATTGCGGGCGCAGGGACGCAGGCCTCGTTGACGTCAAAGAGCGTGGGATCGACCTGGGTGTCGCACTCGACGCCAATAAAGGACCGATCCGCCGCGAGCGCGCGGTCCACGACCCGGGTTGATCCATCGCCCACCACCGCGTAGATGAACTGGTGAGGATCGATCGCCTGCCCCTCCGTTCCCACGCACACCCGGCCCTCAACGTCAAAATCGACCGCCGGCGCCACGTGAATCGAATTGATGCCCCCGGCCTCAAACAGCTCAAGCTGGTTCGCGTCCGGGAACCAGTCCCCGTCGTCATCGATCAGGATCTCAAAGAGCGTGTCGGAGCCTTGACCTCCGACGAGCAGCGCTTGTCCCTCCACCGCGAAATCTGCCCCGTCGAGGGGGGCGTCGCTCGACTGCTGCACGTGGCGTTGAATCAGCTCCAAGGAGGTCGGCGCGAGCGTGGCCGCGCTGACCTCCGAGATTCCCTCGTCCATCCCCGGGCTGATCTGTCCCGCGCAGTCCACGGAACACACCGGCGATATCCCCGCGTCGAGCACTGTCCACTCGCCGTCTTCATCCTCGACGAACTGAAAGCTCTGCAAGATGTGTTGGGTGTTGAGATCAACCTCCGCGACGAGGTCACAGGTCGGGAACGTGACGTAGGCGCTCTTGGCTCGACCCGCCGGACAAAGAGAGGCGTCCGGCACGGTGACGCCTGGGATATTCGTGCTGAGGGACAGCCCCGACGGCACGCTCAAAATAGCGCCCACCCGGGCCGCCAGCGGCCGCCAGCCCCCCGCGTCCAGATCGAATCGCTGCGGCGCGATGGTGGACACCGCCCCAGACAGCCCAGTCTCAGCGGTGTCCACGTCGAACATGGCCGCCGCCACCGCGCGGGTGTCCAGCACAGAGACGTTACAGCTCCCGGCGTTTGCCGACGCGATCCAGCACGAATCATCGGCGCTCACGACGGCCGAAGGCAGCGCTCCAGTGGGGACGAACTGATATCCGGGCGTGCGTCGATCCAGATCTACCAGGCTACCAGAGCACTGCTGGAAGAACGCGATCTCGTTGCGCTCGGAATTCGCGACCGCTCCGATCAGGTGGGGTGCGTCACGCACATCGCAGCCGCTGGACTCCCCCTCGCAGAACGCGACCGGCAGCGCGGCGGTCTCGCAGCCCTCCTCTTCGCTCCCCTCGCATCGCACCTCCACGCAGGCCAGCGCCAGGTCCACGGGGCGGTCCAACACCCTGTTTGGGACGTCAGGGTTGCTCTCGTCTCCACATCCCGCGAGCCCGAAAAAGAGGCCGCTCAATATCGCCGCCCGACAGCTGATTCTTATGCGCCTCATAGGTTATCCGGAGTAGGGTTCTTGCAGACCCAGTCGGCCGATCTCAGAAAAGCGGGTCGCGCGTCCGTCGCCCATATCGATCACGCTGATCGTCGCGTCCAAGGTGTTCCCGACAAACACGGCCTCCCGAGCCAGGTCCACGGTCATTCGGTGTGGTCCCGTGCCTACTTGAGTCACAGACACCACCTGGAAGCCGTTGAGATCGACGATGTAGACCTGCCCGACCGCGTAGCAGCTGACCAGGGCGTAGGAGTTAACCCCGTCCTCGTAGAGCGTCAGCTCCGCTGGGCGCGCGCAGACCTCGACGGATCCCGTTGGCTCGCGGCGCACGTCTCCGTCGGGACCGATGCTGGTGTTGACCCGAAGCAAGGCCGCCGGGGAGCTCTGCACGACATACATGGTCTCGCCGTCGCCGGTAAATTTAACCGACCCCAACCGCGGCACCGCGCCGCCGCTGGATCCTGCCAGACCGCCCGGCGAGAACTGATTGACGAGCGAGAGTTGGGGGTCACAGACCAGCCCGCCGGAGGTCCCGAGCTCATCCGGGGCGACGCAGCTCTGGTCAGCCGCCAGCTCGTCTTCCTCCAGATCGAACACCACCATCTCGCTCAGCGCGCGGGCGAAGCGGAAGCTCCCGTAGAGCAGAGGGCGCGCGCATGACGTGCAGGCCAGCCCGCTGTCTCCGTCTTCGCACTCCACCGACAACGCGGGCGCGGCCTCCTCGTCGCACGGGCGCTCGGCGATGGCGTAGCCGCCGGCGATGACCCCCGGAGCGGCGAAGATCGTGCTGCGATCAACGATGACCGGGTTCTGCTCGCCGACCGGCGCGTTTCGAAGACCGCGGAGGCCGATCAACGTGACCGACGATGAGAGGGTGTGCGCCAGATAAGCGAGGGGACGCGTCGGATCCGGGGAGATCGTGAGTTCGTATGGCTCGATGGAGAGCCGCTCCAGCGACGGATCATCTCGGAGGTTTCGCAGACGGAACGCGTCACCGCAGCGCGCCGCGTCCTCTCCAAAGCCAGTCCCTTGACCGCAGTACACGAACCCTGCGTCCGCTCGCTTGCCCAGCTCGAACCACACGACGCTCGGATCTCCGCGCACGGGCATCAGCAGCAGCTTGCGGCCCGTCTCCGGATCGAACCATGGCTCCAAGTCCGTCGCGAAGTTGCCGACATGCGCAGGGTAGGAGGTCTGCGCGAACGTCGACTCCAGGCACTCGGAGACCTGCGGCCTCGTGGCGACCGCGCGACATGGCACGTCGTCGTCGACGCTCATTCCCGGCGCGGCGATGTTCGCGGTGTCCGCGAGCGCGGCGAAGAAACCGTCCAGGTTGAACACCTGAAGCGCGCCGCCGTTGAACCGAAGGTCGCTGTTCGCAGCCGCGACGTAGAGCAAGGGAGAGCGCTGGCGACACGTCCCCACGCGGCATCCCCACCCGTCTTCCAACGCGCCGCAGTCCTCATCCACAGCGCAGGTGTCCCCGCCCGCGAGGACCCGCGCCGGATCGAGCGCCATGCCCATCGGAAAGAACAACGCGTCGTCGGGTGGATCGTCGCCTGGGCTGTCGATGCTGCACGCCACGGCGCCTGCGAGAGAGAGGACGGCCAGCGAGCGAGCGCTGCGTGGGAACGGCGACGACATTTCCGCGCTTTTACCACAGCACGGCCATCGCGGATCAACCGCAGCCAACGGCCACAGAGCGACGATCTCTGGCGATCTGGGCGAAAAACTCCGCCGACTTAAGCGGCCGAACGAGATGCTGCCGGACCACTTGCAGACACAAATCGCGCACCCCGCGACGCACGGTCAGCGGGGCATTTGACAGCACCCCCGGCGCCGACGCCGTTCGGAGCGCTCGCGTCACCACCAATACGCTGGGATCGAGGCGCGTGGCTGCGCGCCCCGCGTGCTCCGGGCACAACACCCCGCCCCGGGGGATGTCGTAAGCCACCCCCTGCGCCGGGGCCACCTCCACCTCCACTCCGCACGCGCAGCAGCTCGACAGCGACGGCAGCAAGCCAAGATGATCGAGCAGCTTGAGCTCGTAGCTGCGGAGCGTCTCGGGGTCGGGATCTTGTCCCAACACCTCATCGAGGGCGTCATCGAGGGCGTCATAGATGGCCTCCTCGATGCCATGCCCACTCACGAGTTGATCTGTAATTTCGCAGAGGTAGGACACAAAACCGAAGCGTTTCAGGTCCTTGCCGATCGCCGAATTGTCGCGGGTGAACTCGAAACGCTCCAAATTACCGAGGGCGCCGCGGCCCGGGCGGACCTCCGCCTCCCCCCGCGCGCCGACGGGGAGCCCGCCGGGGAATCTGCGCCGGCTCTTCCGCGCCCCACGGGCGATGGTTTCTACGCGACCCCGGTCCGCAGACAGGAGGACCACCACGAGATCACTCTCGCGCACCCCGGTCGTCCTCAAGACGATGGTCGCCCCCGTCCATGGAGCGCGCGTCGCCGTCAACCTGGCATCTCCAGCAACACGGTCGCGAGTCCGAAATAAAACAACAGGCCGAGCACGTCCACGGCCGTGGTCACAAATGGACCCGTCGCCACCGCGGGATCGATCTGCATGCGCTCGAGCACCAGCGGGATCCCAGCCCCCACCCCCGCGGCGATCGTCATCGAACCAACCAGGCCTCCCGTGAGCACGCCGACGAGCGGTAGGGTCTCGATTCCTTCAAACCCCAACGTCGCCGCGGCGGCTGACACCGAGAGTCCAGTGACGACCCCGAGCAGCGCGCCGAGCGACACCTCACGCAGCACCAGGGATCGAAGCATCTCGCGGTTGACGTAGCCGACCGCCAGTCCGCGCACCACGATGGTCGAAGACTGCGTCCCGACGTTGCCGCCCATGCCGGCGACCACCGGCATGAAGAGCGCGAGGACAGGCACCGTCCGCAGGGCCTCCTCAAACCTCGACAAGGAGATCGCGACCAATAGTCCACCGAACGCCGCGCCCATGAGCCACGGAAGCCTCGCTCGAAACGAGGTCCCGAAGGTCTGCGTGTCGGTGATCGCCTCACCGGCGCCCGCCATCTTCAAGATATCTTCCGTCGCCTCTTCGCGCAGGACGTCCACCACATCGTCTACGGTGACGACGCCGAGCAGGGAGCCCTGCGAATCTACGACCGGGACGGACACGACGTCGTAGCGACTGACGATATGCGCCACCTCCTCTTGATCCGTGTCGACCGTGACGCTCACCAACGAGGTCCGCATCACCTCTCGCACGGGGAGGTCGGGGTTCCTCGTCACGAGGATGCGCAGGCTCGTCACGCCGACGAGCCGCTCATCTTCGTCCACGACGTAGACGTAGAACACCTGGTCCGGGAGCTCGTCTTTTTGCTGCACGGTGCGCAGCGCCTCCGCGACGGTGGCCTCGTCTCGGACAGAGACAGTCTCCGGCGTCATCAAGCCGCCCGCGGTCGCGGGGTCATAGGTGAGCAGCTCCTCGACCTCTTCGATGTCCTCGGGGTTGAAACGCGAGAGCAATTCCCGCAGCCGCTCTGGCTCGAGCTGCTGGAGAATGTCTGTAATGTCATCAAGTTCGAGTTCTTCGAGGATCGCCGCGGCGTCGTCGGGGGCGATCCGGGCGACGATGCTGGCCGCCGACTCGAGCCGCATATGTTCGAGCACGGACGGACGCCGCGCCACACCGAGCGCATGAAGCACGAGATCTTGGGCACCAATCTCCATCGTGTCGAGCTGGGCCGCGACCTGCACATTGTCGAGGTGTGCCAAGGCACGACTCAACAGGCGCGGCTCCTCGATCGCCACGCGCCCTAGTTCGTGCAGTCGCCCCGGACTCCCCATGGTGGCATGATACGCGTGTCCCGCCGCGGGTCCAATATGCGCGCGAGTCCGGCGCGGCGGAGCGCCTCGCTACAACGACTGCACGGACGCCGTGGACAAGAAGTCGCTCACCAGGGCGAACAGCGTGACGAACAGCACCAACAACGCCATGGACGCATAAAGCGCGAAGCTCCCCTGCCGAAGCCTGGGCACGGAGGCGGTCCACTGGCCTACCAACGCGTGACCTTGCCGAAGTTTCTCGCCCGCGGTCGCCGCTCGCGGTGCAGGAGCAGGATCGGCGAGCCGCTCCACGAGATCGTCCGCGTCCAGCTCCAGCGCGCGCGCGCAGCATCGCACAAATCCCCGCACAAACACCCGGCCTGGAAGCTCCTGTTCACGACCCTCCTCCATAAGTTTTAGCTGCGCCACGGAGATCTTTGTTCGATCTGCGAGATCTGCGAGTCCCCAGCCGAGCGCGCGTCGACCAGCGCGAAGCTGCTGTCCAATATACGGCAGGCCCTCGCACGCGGAGGCTCCTTCGGCGCCCACACTCGCGGGGCCGTCGTCGTCGTCGCCCCGAGACTCGTGCAGGCTCGCCACGTCCACCCTGTAGTCTGCCGACTGTTCGGTTCGCCGCAGCCCAAAGGGGCGGTTCGACAGAATGTCCTCTCCTGGCCGCGTGCGAAGGAATATGGCGTCTTTGTCCTCGAGCTCCTCGAAGTCTTCGAGCTCTTCGAGCTCTTCGAATTCTTCGATCTCGATCCGCTCGGTCGCTCGGCGAGGGTTCAGCGACAAGAACTCTCTGACCTCTGAGTGAGTCAGCGGTAGCTCAGCGCCTGCCGTTTGCAGCGTCTGCGCCCGTTCTTTGGAAGCGTGGGCCACTACGCCTAGTTTCGCCCGAATCGAGCACCTTCGGCAAGCCCTTGTGCCGACCTGGACCGCTCAACAAACCGGCGGGAGATCACCGGGTCGTATCGCGCGCGAGGACGTCACCAGCACCCCGACTTTTGCACGCCTCTGCGACGCAAGATCTCGGGGCGGCGTGGACACACTCGCGATACGCCGTCACGGCGTCGCGCGATCTCCCGAGCGACGCGTAGATGTCTCCCTTCAGGGCGAGCGCCTCCTGAATCGGGCAGTTTTCGTCCATCACCACCGCGTCGAGCAGCTCCCCCGCGTCCTTGACGAGCCCGTAGTCAAAGTAAACCTCGGCCAACCGATAGCGACTCACACAATGTCCCGGATTCATCCGCACCGCCTCGCGAAGCTCTGACATCGCCTCTACGAGCTTCTCCTGCTGGAAATACGCCCAGCCGAGATTCGACAACGCGGAGTAGCGAGCCCCATAAAATTGCTCCCGGAGCGCTTCGCTCGCCTCCAGCACCGCTGTCTCATAATCGCCAAAATACAAGGAGACGACGGACATGGAATTGAGCGCCCTGCCGCGCCCCGAGGAGTCCTCCCCGAACGCCTCCACCGAGCGGCGAAAATACTCACGGGACTCGCGGTGCAGCTCAGAGGCGCGCTCACGCTGCAATTCCGCAGCGTCATCCCTCAGGCACACCTGACGCTCCACCGCGATCAACATGTCCTTGCCCTCGACCAGCGAAATCAGCCCTTTGAGATACAGCGAATTGCCGTGGGCCGAATCGAGGGAGAGCGCCCGATCCAGGTTCTGCTCCGCGTCGCTGTACATCCCACTTTGGAACGATCCCAGCGCGACCTGGTAATATTTGTCCGCGGAGTCGCTGTTCCCATCCGGCGCTTCGCGACCGCCCGACGATGCACACGCCGCCACGAGCCAGAGGCCCAAGGCAGCAGGCCACCAGCGCCGATGCCCTCGCCGGGGAAGAGACGACCTCTGGGGGATGCGGGACTCCATGGGAGCAGGCTACCCCCGAGTGGACGGTGCTGAAAAAATTGTTCATTTTTCGCGGGGCGAGAACCTCTGCTCCCGGGCTCCCACGGCTGAATAGGGAGATCTCTCCTCCGCGTCGGCGCCCCCGCTGTGACCACAAAATCACCTTTGAACTAGCGGGGCCGGCGCGGTGCGACTACTGTGCAGGTGCGTGACTGTTCATTTTGCGGCTCGAGTCTCCCGTATCGACACCAAGAGTCTCCTCCCCGACCTTGTGACACCGCTGTTACAGGCCGGATGGGAGTCACCGGCGGACCTCAGCGAGGATAACGTCGAGCGCGACGGCCCCGCGTACGGGTACGCGTGGACTGTGGGGTCTGTGACCGGAGCAGAGACCCTCGTGCAAACCCGCCCGGTCGTCAGGAGCGACCTCGCGTCCTTCACCAAGGATTTTCTGCGCACCTCTTCCACCACCGCGCTGGGCATGATCACGCGCCGCAGCGGTCCGCTCGACAAACCCGGCGAAGTCGCCCGATTCCACCGTTGGGTCGGCGTCGCACGCGGCGGCGCCCTCGCTCCCGCCAGCGACGCGGCCCGCGCTGACTTCGAAGCGCGCTTCGCCCCACAGCTGCCCGATTTCTTGCAGCGGGCGCGCTCTAGCTCGTCTGCGTCGGAGTGGGCGTTGCTGTTGGTCATCGGGGAGCTTCACGCCAGGGAGCGCCTGTCGTCTGTTCCAGCGCGCCCCGAAGAAATTCGCGGCGCCGTCGCTCGCACCCTCGAAAAGCTCGAGAGGGCGAACGGAGGTGAGACAGATCTCCTGATCAGCGACGGCGCGACCGTCGCCGGGTCGCTCTCATGCCACCACCTCGTTCACGCCGTGGAGGCGAGCGTCGATCCGCCTCCCTCGTGCGTTGTTTTGACCACCGATTCGAGCGCGGTCAGCCGCCTCCCCGACGAGGGTTTTCTGCTCCGAACCGCCCCTCAGCACTCCGTGTGGTCCATCCACACGGACGACCCCGCCTGCCTCGAGGCTTCGGCCTAGACCCAGGTCCTCGTGGACACGACGTTAGGATGAGGGCATGCCCAACGAACACCTCGTGACATTGCGGCGAAGGGTCGACGCACACTTCCATGACGCAACGCAGCGCGATCCGCAGGCGTTCTCCTGCGCCGAGGGCTGTGCGCAGTGCTGCCACCGGCGATTTGACGTGTTTGAGGTGGAAGCGGCGCCGATCCGAGCGGCGCTCGCCGGCCTCGAACGCGACAACCCGGCCCTTCGACGACGACTCCGAACCCAGGCGGATGCTCCCGACCACGCCGACAAGTGCGCGCTGCTCGTCGATGATCGCTGCAGCGTGTACGAACAGCGCCCGTTGATTTGTCGATCACACGGACTCCCCGTGGCGATCCAACACGCCGACGAGCTCCGAGTCTCCTGGTGCGAACTCAACTACCGCGCCACGGATCCCCCGCGCGAATCCATGCTCGTCCTCGACGCCATCAACGCCCCCCTCGCCGTCCTGACCGAGCTGGAGGCGCCGGCGGCTCCACGCGTCTCCCTCGCAAGCCTGGCGCGAGAGGCTTGATCGCGGGGAACGACGTCTTCGCGCGATAACCGCAACTTGGCGGCGTCGCAAAAACGTTCTCGTTTTTTGTTGACCCGCTACCGAGATGGTCCTACAACGCCCACTCCACTGCGGGGTGGAGCAGCCAGGTAGCTCGCCGGGCTCATAACCCGGAGGTCGCAGGTTCAAATCCTGTCCCCGCTACCGAGAGGGCTTCGACACCAATCGAGGCCCTCTTTTTTTTGCGCTCGTGGGGACCGACCGCCCCCGCGGTTAATCCTTCAACGAACCTCGCGCGAGATCTCGCCACGGCCGCGGGGATGCCCACCGTCACTCCCCCTCGCCGCGGCGCCGTCAGGATCGCTCAACACCGTGTGTTTCTGCGATCACTGTATGGAAACTGCTAATCTCGACGCCGGTGTCGGACGCGGACAAACCAGGCCCAGAGTGGCAGTTTGAGGCCGATCTGCTCTCTCTTGGGCGAGAGGAGCTTGAACGATTTTGTGCGTCGTGGCGGTACCGCAACCTGTACCCGACCGGCGAGAACGTCGCCGTGCTCCTGCGCGCCTACCAGGCGCTCGATGTGGAGCGAACCCTCGCGTCCAAGTCGTGGACCCATCAACGGACCCGGGAGCGGTTCTTAAAACTGCTGCGACGAGCGTGCCGGCAAGACGCGCTCCGCCGTCAACTTCGCGTGCGATACGGCCTGCCAACCCCGCGTACAAAGAAACTTGAGAACCCGCCGGCGGGGTGCATCGAGCGCTCCATTGAACGCCTCGATCCCGAGGTTCGCGAGAGCGTCCGCTCCCTCGTCCAAGGACATCACGAGCGCCTCTCCAGCGGGCGCACGCGGCTCAGCGCCGTCTTCCATCGCATCTCAAGTGGGATGGAAGAATTCAAGAAGCACCTCGTCAACGAGGCCCTCGCTTCTCCATCCGACATCCCCAAGCTCCACCCGCAGCACGTCCGGTATTGCGAGTCCCCTCTCCCGCAACGACTCGGGCATCCGCTCGTGGGCTTTGTCTTTGTACGGCTACCCCTGGGCGCGATCGTCCTGCTCGCGAGCCTGCTCCTTACGCTCTACCTGTCCACCTACGCCTACCTCAATTGGTCGATGTTCGACAACGGGGAGTTCGTCGCCGAGAAATTAACCGATCGCCTCAGCGACCGCATCGACGGTCGGATGGTCTTCGACGAGGTGAAGTTTGGGCCGACGCTGCTGTTCGACGCCCTCACCGGACAACCGCATCGACTTGAGGTGCGGGGCGTCTCTGTCTTCGAGCCCACCTCCCCGACCGGGGAGACGGCCCCCCACTTGACGGCGTACGCGGAAGAGCTGACGGTGGAGCTCAACATCCGCGAGGTCATCCCCCTTAACTGGCTGAACATCCCGCGGTTCCTGCACTTCCCGTGGATCCTGCACTTTAGCCGCATCGAATCGCGCGGCGAATTCATGGTGGAGGCCCGAGAGATCCCCGGGGACCCGGACGGCACGGTGGGCCTCATCGCCGCGTTTCAGGTGGATCCCAAAAATAGCCTCATCCCCCCGTGGGCCAAGACGCTGGGGATCGAAGTCGATCGCCTCAAGCTCGCGAACCCCACCGTTCGGCTGCTGTTTGAAGAGGTCTCCACCTGGGCGATCGAGTTGACCGCCACCAGCATCGAAGGCGACCTCCACTACGAAGGACACATCTCGGAGGAGGGCTCGCCAGACCTGCTCCCGCTCCGCTGGACCGCGAAGGCCGAGGGCGTCGACGGGCACGTCCGCGCCCTCGGCTACAAGATCCCGCTCGCGAACGTGACCATCAATAGGATCGCTGACGGCGTCGCCGACGTCCCCCTCGGCGACCTGGCGATCGACGCGCACGGGCGCTTCGCCGGCGGACCGTCGACGCTCTCCGGCGTCCTCCGCGGGCTCTCAGATCGTGCGAAACCCGTGACCGCGAACGCCGCGCTCTCATCAAAAGAGCTCGGCCCGCTCGTGTCGTGGTTCCTCCACGATGTGTTGAACGCGACACCGAGTGATCGACCGATGTTCTCCGGACAGAAGGCGCGCGGCCGCGTCAAGGTCGTGGGTCCACTCGACGACCCCGTGCTGACCCTCGAGGCGGAGGGGCTCGCCGCAGATCTGTTTGAAGAGCCCGCGTGGGACGTCACCGAGATCGGAGTGCGGCTCGACCTCTCCAAAGACACGGTCCCCACCAGCTGGTCCCCGACATGGACCGCGCTCACCGGGGACGCCACCTTGCCGGAGCGGTGGTTGGTGCGATTCGACGTGCTGCGCGGCGAGTCCATCGACGGCAGCCTGCGCTTGCAGGGCACCGGCGCCGACGACCACGTCGTCCTCCCCTCTGGCGACTCCGATCCCCTGCTCGCGTCGCTCGACTTCGATCTCACCGACGTTGACCCCGGGAAGATCTTTCTCGAGGCGGCGGACCTCGCGACCACGCTCCAAGGACGAGCCTCAGGTCGGTTGAAGGTTCGGGAGTTGGTGCTGCGACCGACGGAGAGCGACGGGCTCTCGTTCTTGAGGACGCGCCTGAAGCTCGACGGAATCCAGGTGACCCGCGTGCGCTCTCCGAGTGACGACGGGATCCCGAAGAAGTTCCGGATAGATGGGGAGGTCAACTACGAGGACCCCGGGGGGATGCAAATCAACAACCTGAAGATCGCGCTCGACGGCGCATCGATCACGGGGGCGGTCGGACTTGAGTCTGACTGGACCACCTTCAAACCCTCCTCCCTCAACCTCGACATCAACGACGGGGAGGCCTTCTTCGGGTCCCTCGGCCTCCCCACCTATGTGAGCGCGCTGGGTTGGGAGATGATCTTCCGGGGTCCCCTCGGCCGGCTCGACGGGAGCGAGCGCGAAATGTGGTTCAAGACCCTCAAGCTCGGGAACCTCGAGCTCAGCGACGCGACCAAGGGAGCCGCCACCTTCCGCAGGGGCGTCTTTCAGTTCCGCGCCAAGAACGCGGAGCTGCTCGGAGGGACCGGGCCCCTCGATATCGACGCAAATTTCTTCGACGGCGACGGCTTCGCCGCCGTCCCTACCCTGAAGCTCCGCGCAGACCTTGAGGGGATGGACCGCAAGAACATCCTCGGCACCGGCGTCGATGTGGCCGGGGCGGAGCTCTCGTTGAAGATCGACGACGGCGACGGCGGGCAGGTCGCGTTTTCAGATATTCGCGCCCGCGGGTTCGCGTCCGCGAAGGTGCTGTCCAGCAGCGCGGCCACGTTCCGCGACGCCAATCTCGGGTTCATCTTCCTTGAGAATGGGCTCCAAATAGACACGCTCTCCCTCGAGTATCACCCTGTCTTGTCGCCCTACTATGGGCAGGCCGCCGGGAGCAGCGCCGGAGCCGCGGTCGCCGGCACCGTGCCCTACGGGAGCGTCGAGGGTCATGGCCAAATCTCGTTCGCGGCCGCCAAGCCGAGCGTCGACATGTATGTTCGAGCCTCGCGCATTCCGCTCTCGAGCCTGGCCGATCTCGCGTTCCCCGACCTGCGACTCCGAGGCAACCTCTCGACGAGATCGAAGAACTCGCTGCGTTCCAGCGAGTCGCTGGCCCCCGCCGCCTGCGTGGAGGCGGGCGACTGTCTCCACCTGCAGGGGAACTTTGACAGCCCGAGGGTCCAAGGCAGCGTCTACCTCAACGGCTTCAGCGCCCTCAGCACGCCGCTCGGGAGCGGGCGGCTCGAGATCACGCCAGCGACAGCAGCGAGCGCGGCCCCCCTCCCGAGCGGTGGTCGGCTCACGCCCGCCGCAAGCCACGGCCTCCACGTCGCGGCCAATTTCGAGGCTTCGAGCTCCGCGGAGAATCCGGAGGACCCCCCGCTCGCGTGGACAGGCGCCGCCGTCATCGCCTTTGGATCGAACGACGACGAGCCCGCGCCGATAGACGCGTACCTAGAGGCCTTCGCGCCGAAGATCCCCATCGCCACGGTCCTGTCCGGATCCGCGAACAAGAAGTTTCGAGAGGCCATCGTCGCCGAGCTTGGGGGCGCGCGTCTGCACACCAGCTACTGTGGCGCGACGAAGGCGCTGTTGGACGGATGCCGTGACCACAGCCCCGACGGCCTGCTGCCCTCGGAAATATCGATCGACTATGCGTGGGCGTACCCTCGAAATATCACCGACGGCGCCGACCCTGACAGCGGGCGTTCGGAGCCGGAGGCTGCACCCAACCGCGCGCGTTGCTCGTCGACGCGCTCCTTGTGTTCCGTCAACGCTCTCAACGCCACGCTCGATGGAGACCTCCTCACCCTCCACCAACCATGGTTGCTCGCGACGGGCGTCGCCTCCGGCGAGCGGTTGGAGGTGGACGGTGCTTTCGACCTTGGCGCCCCTTTGACCGCCGACGGCTTGGATGAGTGCGCCAGACCGCGGACCACCGCACGGACCGAGGGACCTCGAGCGCAGCTCCGTGGACGTGTCAGCCTCCGTGGATTCGCCGCAGAGCTCGCGCCGTACGGCATCTTGAACCCGAAGGGCGTCCTCGATCTTGGCCTCACGCTCACGGGCCCGGTGTCTTCACCAAATATTTTCGGCACGGTCCGGCTGAGCTCCAACGCACCCATCAGCTTCGAGGTCGATCCCTCGACGCTCTCAGACACCTCGGAGCCCGCGGGCGTCGCGCTCTCCCAGGCGCCGATCCCCGTGGCGATGGACGAGGTCGAATTCACCTTCGCGGGCGGCAGCGGCGAATCGTCGCTCGGCGTGGCGGTGTTCGACGAGCGTCTGACTCTCGACGCGAAGTTCGGCCTGCTCGCTCGCTGCCCGCGAGCGGTCTCCGTTCGCGCCGACGGCCACCTGGCGGGGCAGACGATCGCCGCCCTCGCTCCCGAGCTGATGCAGCAGGGCAGCGGGCGAATCGCGCTCAATGACATCCGCGTCGAGGGGAGGATGACTGAAGAAGCGGGCGTCCCGCTGACCGCCATGTCCGGCGAACTTCGCTTCGATCCAGCGACGCCGCTCGTCGTGTCTACTCCCATCGACACCGTCCGAGTCACAGACGGCACCATCCGCCTCGATTCGTGCGCCGACAGCGTCAACGGCACCTGCACCGGGCGTGGCTCTGACAGCTCGGCGCCTTCGGACCGCGCCGGAGAAGCCGTTTTGCCGGTGCTCTCGATCGGAGGGCTCGGCGCCAGCGGCGCGGGGGTCGCCCCGTCGGGGGCCGTAGCGATGCGGATCGGGAACCAGGGGAGCGTCGCCTTGTGGGGCGATGTGATCCTCTCGCCGTCGCTGGACGAATTGAGCGGCGCGACCCTGCGGTCCGCCTTGGATCGCGTCCCGTTCACCTCCACCGACAACAGCGGCGTCCCGGAGCTCGAGCTGTCCGTGAGCTCCTCCAACTTGATCGCGCGCATGGATGGGTTCAAGGCGCTCTCGGTCTCGGGCGAGGTGTTCTTGGACCGCAGCCGATGGCTCCGCGACGCCAACCTGCGCGCCTCTCTCATCTCGTTTGCGGATCCTACGCCCGCTCCCCCTGACCAGCTGCCCGAATTTCTTCGCAAGACCAACCTCGACCTCAAGGTCCGGACGAACGCGCCCTTCCGGACCGACATCAACGTGCTGAAAGGTGTCGAGGCTCGCGGGGAGATCGACATCGCTGGGACCGTCGCCGATCCGCTGCTCTCCGGAGAGGTGACGTTGGACCGAGGCGAGGTCAACATACCGATCCTCGGCGAACCCTATCGCATCGAGCAGGGGAGCGTGCGGGTAGAAGATGATCTCAACCTCAGCGAGGTCAATTTGACCGCCGTTGGACTGGAGCCCAAGAAGATCGACAACCAGCTCAAGACGGTGTCCCTGCTGGTCCGGGGCCCGCTCAACGCGATCACGTGGGAGTGCCTCACCGCAGGCAACACCTCCGGGCAGCTCACCACGACCCGCGGATGTCTCGACTTTGTCGTGTTCGACGCCGGAAACCCCGAGCTCGCGCGCGCCGACGTCCGCCGCGCCGGCGGCGGCTCCCTGGTGTATGCGCGACCGCTCACCCTCGTCGGCAACCTCACTCAGATCACCGTGAACGACTTCATCGACGACGAGGCGCCTGTCTGGGAGGCGCGGCTCCCTGTCATCCGCGCCCGAGTGACGCAGCTTGGCGTCGAGGCCAGACTCGACACTCGACCCGAGTGGTTCGACTTGGGATGGGGACAGCTCAGCTTCGGCTTGAACTACCTCCAGGGCTTCCCCGGGGGGCTGCTCCGAAATAGCCGCCGCCTCTACGGGCGATTCGATCTGTTCGGGAACACCAACATCGAGTTCCGGACGGGGCGGAGAAACTACAGCCAGCGGGTGTTGATTCTAGATCCGAGCGACTACAACGCGCTCGAGCTCGGTCAAAGTTGGGAGGTCCCGTCGCTGCGATGATCTCCGCATCGACCAAGCGGGCGACGGGCCAAGCTCGTCTCGCGGAACCGACGCTCTCCAGCCGCCGAGGGCCTTCGGCCCGGCGACTTCACTGGGCCTTCTTGCTCGCGATGCTGTGTTGGTGCACCCCACGCGACGCGGTGGCCATTTCCACTCCACCGATGACGGACGCCGCGCCCGGTGGATCCCCTGAGGTGGTCAACGATGAAGCGCCTGCGAACGCCCCCGTCGTTGGCGCCGCCCTCGACGCCTGCCGAGACGTCGATCTCAACGGGCCCTTGGGCGAGCTGCTGCAGTTCTTCCGCGCCCAGGCGCGTGAGCGCGAATCAGTCAGCTGTGAACGCGCTTCATCGCGCGACGACGGGGTGGAGGTCGTCGCCAGGATCATGAGCGCTCAGCCCCAAGCGATCCTGGAGCAGGCGGCGACCATCGCGACAGCGGGCCTCCAAATCATCGTCACGGTGGAGGCGCGAGATGAGCTCGTCTTCCGCGCGGCGTCATCGACGTCGTCGGATCGGGGCGTGGTCTTGTCAGGTATTTTGACCACCGAGTTCAGGCTCCCGGAGGATGCCGCGAGCCTCAACGAGGCGGAGCTGCGGAGCGCCCTCGGCGTGATGACCGGTGACGTGCATCTCGCTGAGCTGGTCGCGCGCTCCGAGGGGATCTCCACGCGCCTCAAGCTGTTCGCGAATGGCCCTGGCGAACTCGGGATCGAAGTGGCTCCCGCGCGGCTGATCCGCAGGGTGCGAGTTCGCGGCGCCCTCCCCCTCTCTGAGCGAGGCATTCGACGGGCGCTCAGCATCGACTCACGACCCGGTTCGTTCGCCAAAGGTCAGTGCGTCTCGCCGAAAAAGGCGCGGAACAAACAGCAGACCTCCAGCTGCGCGGCGGATGATCTCAGCTGTCAGCAGTGGGAGCGGCGCGAGATCGATCGGCTTCGCCGTCACCTCTTCGACAACGGCTATCTCCGCGCCACCGCTCACATTCTCCTCGTCTGCGGCCGTGATCCCGAGGAGGCGGACCTGCTACTAAAACTCACGAAGGGCAAGCCGACGTTCTTTCTACCGCGCGATATGACCGTGATCGGGCTTGAGGACCGCTCTGACCCCCGGTGGATCAAGCGTTTCTTTACACCGCGCGTCCTCGGCTTCATCCCCAAACGAGTGACGCGAGATTTCATCGACGAGGCGACCGATCGAGTGGAATCGACGTTCGCTTCGTCTTCCAGTTACGGCCGCCTCGTCCGCAGCGCGGCCGCGAAGGACGGCGTCATGCGCGCGAAGGTTCGCACCTCCTACGAGGACTTTGACCTCACCCGGCCGGGCTCGATCCCCGACGGACGTCACGTTCCGCTCCAGATCAGCGTGGACCTGAGTCGACCGCTGCGCCTCGAATTTGAGAACGCCACCGATCCCAGCGCAGGCCTCTCGATCTCCGACCAAGAACTGAGCAAGCATCTGAATCTCTCTCGTTCGGAGGAGCAAATTAGCGCCCGCACGGCGCTCCGAGACGCCGCGAAGCTCCGTAGTTTCTACCAGTCCAAGGGCTTCCCCCTCGCGGCGGTCGAGGGGTTCTTTGAGCCGAGCGGCGAAACCAACAAGCTCCGGTTCACTGTCGTTGAGGGCCCCAAAGCGCGGATCAAAGCGCTCTCTTTGATCGGTCCTCGTGGGGTCCCGCCTGGGATTGTTCAGCGCGTAGAGACGGAGTGGCTGAAATCGGGGAGTCTCCAGACCCGCAGCTTCTTCAGCGAGAAAGCCTCGCTCGACGATCTCAAGCTCATCTTGGGAGACTTCGCGGACGCCGGTTACTTATGCTCGAGCGCGACGCTGCAGCTCGCGTTCTGGCCCGACGGGTTTAATGAACCCCGCGAGCATGTACGGTTTGGACTCAATGAACTCTTCGAAGGTGGTGGGCGGCCGCAATGGGAGGCGCAGCTCGACCCGGTTGGGCTCCAGACGCTGCGCGAGACGAATCGAATCGATCTTTATATTCAAGTCTCGGTCCGACCGGGACCACGGTTCCTCACGGCGCGCACCGAGAGCATCCAATATCTACAGGCGCCGATTCCCGCCGACCGTAGAGTCCTCGGCGCGGAGGCGTCGGACGCGGGGAACTGGGGCGCGAACCGAATCCTGGAGGCCACCCCGCTGCGTGGCGTGACACGCGACGGCGCCGGCGACGTGCCCATCTCCACAGCGATCGACACCCTGGCGCAAGAGGCCATCATCGAGAAGTACCTCAACAATGGCTACCCTTTCGCCGACGTCGAACTCAACTGGTCCTACGGCGGAGACAACCAGAGCAGCGCCGAACCAATCATCATGGCGACGCCTCGGGAGGTCGCCGATCGCGGCCTCTGCAAGGCGAACCGCGGGAAGATTTCGGTCGCGCTGGTGCCCACGCTGTCGCTCTACGAGGGGAAAAAGGCGAAGTTCGGAAAGGTGCGCTTCCGGGGGAACTTCAAGACCCGGGAATGGGTCCTGCGGCGTGGGATCAAGTTCAAACCGGGGACCGACTACTCTCAAGACAGGGTGAACAAGTCGCTCGGCGGGATGCAGGAGACGGGCACCATCTCGGGCGCTCGGGTGTACGAGTATCCCGACCCCGTAAGCTGCGCGGACGATGCTCCGACCGGCGAGTGCAGAATCGATCAGGTCATCTCGGTGGACGAGGCGAAGGATATCGCCGCGGAGCTTCGGTTCGGCCTTGGAGCGCAGACCCTCAATCCGCTCTATGTCTTTGTTCGTCCCCGGTTCCCCAACGTGTTCGGCACCGGCGTCGACATCGAGGCTGAGGCGCTCTGGGGGTTTCCCCTCACTCCGCTGCTGTCGTCCACCGATTTTTGCGGAGGGCTCGAGTGCTACGAACGTCACGCCAGCGCGACCATCATCCGCAACCACATCTTTGGCCGCCCGCTGAATCTTGAGCTCACCGGCCAGTTCTCGCGTCGCGTCACCCCCGCTCGGGGGCGACTCGACGCAGCCTTCGCGCAGCTGCGTGGGACGTGGCGCGTGGGGCGTCAAGCGAGCATGTACGCCGGCTACATCGCCCAGCTAGCGAACGTCTCCAAAGACAGCGTGCGCCCGCTCGGGGGCGGCACCGGCGCGTTCTTGAGCCGGCGAGACGCCGTGGTTTCCGATCTCACTGGAGTGCTCGAATCGGGAATCTCATGGACCAACACCGACAACGCCTTCAACCCCTCCAAAGGCATCATCGCCTCCGCTGCCCTGCGCCTCGCGTCCTCGCTCCCCGCGAAGAGCTGGTGGTACTCGCACGAGTTTACATTTCAACAGTTCATCCCGCTCGGGAGAAGTGAGCGCCTCAACTTCCGCTACAGCTTGCGATACGGGGAGGCGTTTCCCTTCAAGGGGCCCTCCGGTCAAGTCACCACAGTCCCAGAGGTGTGGCGGTTTTATGGCGGCGGCACAGCAGATCTCGGCCTGCGCGGCATCCTCCCGGAGACGATGTACGTGGACATCGAGACCGTGCAGACGAGCGCCGGAGGGCTCCTCTACCGGCCTCGCGCCATCGGCGGCCATATCCGTGCCATCGGCACATTGGCCCTTCAGGTCACCTCCGTCGACAACTTCCTCGGTGGCAGACTCGCGCACTCTTTGTTCTACGACTTCGGCGTCCTCGGACAAAAGTGGTCTCAGTTGAGCGTCGTTCGCGATTACCGGCAGAGCGTCGGGATCAACGCGATCAAGTGGGACGTCAACGTCGTCACGCTGGCGCTCGGATACGCCATCCTCGTCCCAACGAAGAACAACCGACGAGCCACAGATGACCGAAATGGCCGCGTCGTATTCGACGTGGGCGTCACATTCTGAGGTCGTTACTCCGTCACGTAGACCACGGACCCCTGCGCCGCGTCTCCGACACCCGGCATCACCGCGTGCCAACCTGGCGGCACCGCGGAATCCAGGAACCCGAACAGCCACCGCGCATCAGCGGGCGAGAGGTTTACGCAGCCGTGGCTTCGAACGAGCCCAAATCCCGAGTGCCAAAACGCGCCGTGGAGGGCGATGTTCTGATTAAAATACTGAGTCCAGGGGACGTCCTCGATGCTGTAGGCGTCGTCTTCTGGCGGCTGGTCCCGCATGGCTGTGGTGATAAACTTGGATTGAATCCGGAATACGCCCGCGGGAGTCATCCCCGGTTCACGGCCCGTCGACACCAGCGTCGCGAGGATCGCCTCATCCCCCTCGTACGCCGTCAACGTCTGCTCACTCAGATCGACATGAACCCAGCGCTCCTCGGCGCCCACGCCTGGGGGCCGCTCGACACTGCGGACCTCCGACACCGCGTACGCGCGGATCATCAAGCCGTCCTCGGTCTCGAAGTAGTCATGGTTGCCGATGCGCACACGGCGTTTGAACGGGACCACGCTGCGCCGTTCAGGCGTCACCCCGGCGTCGACGAGGATATCGCTCGCCTCCGACTCACGGCGCTCCATCCCCAACGAGCGACGGATGAAGTACTTCGGAAGCGGCGACGCGTCCGTGACTATCTGCCCGCGGAACGTGGACCCCTCCGCTCGCTGAAGCTGGTATTTGCGCGCGTAGATGCCCCGGTTGGTCCGAAGAAAGCGGCGTTGGCTCTTCACATGCTCCCCCGCGACCGTGACGTAGTAGCCCGCGTTCAAGTACTCCTTCACGGCCGCCGGGACCTCTTCTGGCCGCTCAGTCACGCGGGTCGGCATCGGCGCTCTCCCGTGAGTGTCGAGCCACTGCTTCCCGGCGTTGTCGGCCCGCTCTTGCTCGGCGAACGACGGCAGCCGATGAAAAAATGGCGTCGCGTCGTGACTGACCCGCCAATACTCAAACGGGAGCGGGGATTCCACGTCGGGCGCCCGTGAGGTGATGAGGCCGTCCTCCGGGGCCGCAGACCCCACCGAGATCCCTGCGCCGCCGCACATAAACCCTCCCGTGGACACCCTCCGCCAGCCGCCGGAGCACCCGCCCCCAAACACCTTCTCCTTGGCCACCCTCATCCGGGATCCCTGGCGCATCATGCCGAGCCGTCGAGAATCTTTGTCCGCCCGCTCGCGCACGAAGATTCCAGAGGTCACCACCAACGCGTGCAGCGGATACGCGGACGCGTCCTCCTCCGCCGACGGTCGCGCCAGTTTGAAGATGGGAGGGAAGGCGGTGTAGCTCCCGCCGTCGCTCGAGCGCGCGTAGGTCGGTCGGTGCGCCTCCTCTCCGGGCGCTGCTCCCCCTCCCCTCGTCAGCGCTAGCTCGGCGGCGCCACCCGCGGATTCCGGGCTGTCGGACACCCCGCCGCCCGGCGTGCGGGACGACGCGGCGTCGACCGGGCCTAAGAAACTCCCCGACCCAGCGAGCTCATAGACGAACGCGACGCACCCGGCCCCTAACAAGAAGCTGCCGACGATTTCGATGAGGCGGCGGTGATTCATTTGGCGGCTCAGAACGATAAGCACCCGACTCGACGGTTGCAAGGAGCTTGCACACTCGGCCCTCTCGCGTCATGCTGCCGGGCGTGGGAGTTACGGCCGTGGGAACGAAGATTGCGCTCGCGTGGAGCCTCGCGGGGGCGCCTGAGGTGGCAGCAGACCGCGCGGATCCAGCGGGCCCGCCAACCGCCGACGACGAGGCGCGCGGTGCTCGCGGTTCTATCGAGGCGACGCCGTCTCCCGAGTCAACGTCGCCCGTCGACGACCCATCGCCGAGTTCCCCCCCCCCATCGCCGAGTTCCCCCCCGAGGGTCGCGGGCGCCTACGTCGGCGGGATGCTCACGATGTCGTTGACCGTCCCACGGCTCGATTCCTTTGACCAGACTTCGACAGGTCAAGGTGGTGGCGGCGCTGCGGAGACGAATGCGATCGGTGGGGTCACCATGAGCGTCGACGCCGGCACCGTGGTCCTCCCGTGGATGTCTATCGGCTTTTCTATCCTCGGTGGCGGAGGGTCCAGCCGGGTCAGCCGCGGCCGACGCCTGTCCCACGGGGGACTCCTCGTGGACCTCGCGTTTTTCCCGAAGCCCACGCTGCCGCTCTCCTTGCGCGCGGGATTCGGCGCGGGATTCGGCTCGGTGCGCGAGCTCGAAGGCAACCCTGACACCGGCGCGCCGCCGAAAACTGAGAGCTTTGGCGGCGCGATGTTTCGGCTTGGCGCCCGCTACGCGTTCTTTCCTAACGCGAAGCGACGGCGCCCACGCCGTGCGGGTGGGTGGGCGATCGCGCCGGAGCTCTCGTGGCTCACACATCCACCGGCGCAGCGTGGATCCGCCATGGCCAACACGATCATCCTGGGGCTGTGGTCGGGGTTCTTCTTCGGGAACTGACCGAGTCGGACCGCCGCCACCGCTACTCGATCCGGCGGACGATACATACGGTGACATTGTCTCGCGCACCGCGAGCACACGCCCCCTCGGTGAGAGAACGACACGCGCGAACCGAAGAGGTGTAGGTGTCGAGCACCCCTGCGATCTCTTCCTCTGGCATCATGCGCGTCAGGCCGTCGCTGCACACCATGAGGCACTCGCCCCGGCCGAGCTCCAACCGTACGGCCTGGGCCTCAATCTCGACGCCGCGACCGAGCGCCTGTAACAGCTGATCCCGATGGGGATATTCCCGCGCTTGCTCCGGCGTCAAGCGACCCGCCGCGACGAGCTGTCCTGTCACCGAATGATCCTCGGTCAGCTGCTTGAGCCGCCCGTCTAGAAAATGATAGGCGCGAGAATCGCCCACGTGCATGAGGTGGACTCCATCTGCTCCGACGAGGGCCGCGGTGAGGGTCGTCCCCATCCCGCGAAGCTGCGGGGAGCGCTCCACAGCGTTGCTGATGGCCTTGTCGGCCTCATCGACCGCAACTCGCAGCACCTCCTCCCGCGACACTCGACCCGCGATCAGGCGTGGAGTTTCGGTCCGTACGCGCGCCACGAACTGAGCGCACGCGATCTTCGAGGCCTGGTCGCCGTGCCCGGTCACCCCCATCCCATCGCACACCACAACCAGTGTGCCCGCGCGCCCCGCCGCCACGGGCCTCCCGTCGGGATCCAACTTCCGCGTCGGGCTGTCGAGGTGCAGGACAGCGAACGCGTCCTCATTGCTCTCGCGTACGCACCCTTGCTCTGTCCTCCCGAAGATCTCAATCTTCACGATGGCGTCCTCGCAAACCGAAGCAGCTGGTCTCCAATTCGAAGCATGTCCCCCTCCGCCAAGGTAACCTGGTTTCGAACTCTCAGGTAGGTGCCGTTCGCGGAGCCGAGGTCCTCCAGAAACACACCGATGGCCCCACTCGATGTCCGGAGATCGACCTTCGCGTGACGGCGGCTCATAAAACGATCATCGGGAAACGCGATGTGGCAGTCCTCGCGGCCGATGATCACGGACTTGTCCCGCAAGTCATAGATATTTGACTCCACCCCTCGCCCGCCCACCAGCACCAATCGCCCCCACGCAGGGCTGGCGGGGGTACCGAACCATTCGGCCTCTCCGGGGCCACGTGAGGGCGCGTCGGTCGGGAGATTGGACAGCCGCAAGAGGTGGTGCCCCATCAAGAACATGTCGCCGGGATATACGTGGACCGGCTCTTTTATTCGGGTGTAGATCCCGTTTCGGGAATTCATGTCTGCGACCTCAAGTCGGTCCCCTAAACGCCTGCAGCGCGCGTGCGGATCCGAGACAAAGCGGTCGTTCGGGAAGCGCAGCTGCCCCTTCTTGGCGCCGACTGTCAGGACGGAACCAGGCCAGATGGTCCATGACGCCCCGTCTCCCCCGTCCGCCTTCACCGACACCAACTCCATGGAGTCCGCCGTGGCCACCTCGGCCTGCCCGCCTGGAGACGGCGGAGGCGCCGCGAACAGCGGCTCCGGCTCCTCACCTCGCTCGTAGACGGTCTCCTCCGCGGCGCTCCACTGTCCCAGCTCATGGGTTCCACGGCGCCGGAATCGTCGCTCCCTCGCGAGGCCGCAGCGCCCGCACGCGTGCTGCCCGACCGCGAGTGGGGAACCGCAGCGCGCACATTTGGCCGGCCTCCCCACCTCCATCGCGGGCACCAAGCGGGCCTCGCATACGGCGCAGTTCGTCCCACGCGAGTCCACCGCGGAGCCACACACCGGACATGGAATCACCGACAAATCTCCCCCTCGTCCTGGCATCTCCGTGGTAGGGCTTGCCAGGCTCCGATTGCTAGGATAGATGCCATACCTGTCCGGAAGATTATCGACCCGACGAGGAAACCGTCAACTTGCTTCCAATTGATCCCCGTACCGTCGCAGTGCGCACGCTCCTACCGGTTATCGCCTTGTGCTGCGCGGTCCCGGTCACGTACGGTTGCGCGCCGCTCGTTCGACCGGCCCCGTTCGCAGGCGCCTCCACCAAGGTCACGGGCGTCAGTCTCCTCGGACCGTTTGATGGCCAGATTGTCGACGCGGAGACTGAGGAGCCCATCGCAGACGCCACCGTGTTGGCGGTGTGGAGCTACGACCACGTGGACGGATTCTCCAGCTCCGACGGCGCCACGACGACGCCCATCAACACCGATGAGGCGGGGAGATACCGAATCAAACGGCCACGCGCCCACCGCCGCGGCCGCCACCGACAGCTCACGGGCTTCACCCTGTTCGTCTACAAGCGAGGATACGTCGGGTACAGGTCCGACCTGCTCGCGACCGGAGAGCGGAGGACCGATTTCACCATGCGACACAATGATGTGCGGCTGACCAAGTGGCGAGCGAGTCACTCCCACGCCACCCACCTCGCGGTCCTCGCCGGTCCTCGCGAAATTCGACAGTCGTCCATGTGGGCCGCCTCCTTGGCGAACACCGACCTTTATCGGCGACGAGGGGGATCGGCCTCGCTCTCATCGGGCGCGCTGTCGCCCAGCGCCCCGGACGTCATCGGGGCATCGGAGGCTGCCCGTGGCGATGGCGCCAGCACCAACCCCGCCGCGACGGCCAAAGACAGCCCGAAGCCCCCCGCGCTACTCGACGTCTCGTCCGTCTTGACAGCAGCGGAGGTGCAGCGACGCACGGGGGACGACGGCGCCCTGACCACGGTCGATCTCAACGACGCGCTCAAGCGCACGTCCTACTACCACGGAGTGGCGCTGCAGGCGACGGGCCGCGATCCCTCCTTCGATCTGAGCTACCGAGTGTGGACTTCACCGCCAGGCGGGATGGAGCCGATCCGCGCGACGCTGGCCACCTCCCTCCCGAACGCGAGGTCCTCGGCTGATGTGACCGACGAGACCCTCGTCTACGAAGACGACGCCGTGCGCGTCATCGCCTTCATCGATACAGCCCAAGAACTGGCGGTGCTCGTGAGTTGTGGGCGTGAACAATGCGCTGACATCGAGACGGTGATCCTCCTCGCCAACCTCGCGTGGAGAAACCTCCTTGAGCAGCTCGAGCCCGGCGACGACGGCCCCGTGGTTGAGCCGGCTGAAGCGGATGGAGACGGGGCACCATGAGCACCCGAACTCGCGCCCACTTGAGGAGCGCCTGCGCGCTCGCGCTCGCGGTCGCGGCGCTCACCGTCGCGAGCCCGCGCACCGCGGCGGCCTGGGATCCCACCGCTATCCACGTGCCTCTCACGGAGCGCGCCGCGCTTGAGAGCGACCTTCAGATTCGGTGGATGGAGGCGTCCGACGGCGCCTTTGGGTTGTTCTCCGGCGTGCGCCTCGATCCGTCGATGCTCACCGTCGCGGAGCGCGTAGTCATCGCGCACACCCTGTCGAACCTCCCCGGCTCCTCCGGCGCGCGACCACTCGGGGGACCTGGCGCCTGCCCCCCTCCAGGATCTCCAGAACAGACCCAACGGTTCTGTGTTGCGGGTGACCTCTGGGAACTCGATGCGTTGGGCTGGATTCGCCTCGGTGTCTTCGCTGAGTCCTCTCCGCCAACCCGGATTTCACGCCATTTTGTCTACGCGGCCGACTCCGCGTCCGCTGAGGGCGTCACGAACGCCGCCGGCGTCGTCTCTCGCAGGTCCAACCGGCAGCGGGACGCGTCGGCGCTGAACAGCTTCATTGGGCTCCGCGCGACCAACGAGACCGCGAGCGCCCGCGCCTGGTACGATGACACCAGCGCCCCGCTCGCTCCCCGGAACCTCGCTCGTCATCTTGAGTTTGCGGCGACGGCCGAGACAACAACCAAGCGGCAACATCATCTGGCCATGGCGTTGATCTGCGCGGGCGCCCTGAGCCACGTGCTGCAGGACATCTCGCTGCCCGCCCACGCGCGAGGAGACGTCGACGCCTTCTTTCGGCCGCTGTCGCGGCTGCCCGGTGATCGCGGCCTGCCAATGCAAGAGTGGGCGCGCGTTCATATCGGTCGCTCTGGCGTCTACGCGCTCCCGGCGGGCGACGATTTCGCCACCGCTGATCTCTCACTGCGCGGGCTGTTCTTCCACCCCATAAAAGGGGCCGCCGCCGTCACCCGCTCCGAGTATTTCTCCGAGTCGACGCTCCCGGCCGCCGCAGTCCTCGACCCCTCCCTCTCAAAAACCGACGCGGCCAGTCAGCTCCTGGAGGACGCCGACATCGGGAGCGAGACACGTGAGGGCGCCGCGCTGACAGCGTGGCCAGCTGACTCTGGGTATCTGCAGGCGCGAAACGGCCGCGTGCTGTTCGCGTGGCGACGCGGCCTTGATGGCGTCGTCACTCCGTTCCTCGACGCGGATATTTTCCGTGCGGAGGCCTCGTCGATCCTTCCACGAGCCATGTCCGCGACGTCGCGAGCCCTCGAGCTGCTCTTCCCTCGTTGGCCCGGTCGCGACGACACCATCGATCAAGGAATCCTCAGCTTCCAGCTGCCGGCTGGGCTCGTCAACGCGCGCGCCCTCGTCTCCGTCCAGGATGAATTCGGTACGCGTGGTCCACCCCAACTTCTCGACCTCCGAACCGACGGCCCGCAGCGGCTCGTAGGGCTCCCGATCCCCAGCGCGACGCACAGCACGTCTGTGACCTTCATCGCCGAGCGCGAGGGCGGCGGAAGCTACGTGGCTTCTCGACTCTTCGAGCGGACATCGCCTGCTGCTGATGAACAGTAGGAGGAACTAGGACAATGTCCTACGTTTGAATTCATTTACCTCTGCCGATTTCGCGCGAGGCGGCCCGATTATCTCCAGATTCTGTTCTGCGTGTCTGTCAATGCAGATGTCGCGTTCATGAAAAAACGATTTTTTCCTCAAATTTGCGTCTCAGATGGCGATGGCTGAACGTGGCGGGGTCGTTTGTGAGCGCAGCAATGCACCAGAACTTAGAGACACGAGAGCAGCCGTACGCGCGGCTCCTCGCGCGCGTTCGCAAACACAAATTTGCCCTCCCCCCGATCGCGCCGACGACCTCGAGGCGACTGCTCATCCTCACCTCCACCGACGCCTCCGTTAAAGAGCTGCTGACAATTCTTCAGTGTGACGGCGCGCTCGCGAGCCGAGTGCTCTCGGTCGCCAACTCCGCGATCTTTAATTCGATGGCGCCGATCGCCTCGATCCGCCAGGCGGCCCTCCGGCTCGGTCAAGCGACCCTGCGTGATCTCATCTTGCAAGCGGTGGTTGAGTCACAATTCAAGTGCTACGTCGATGATCGCTTGCTCGACAGCTGTAAACTCCACGCGGTCGCCGTCGCCCACCTCGCGAAAGAGACCTGCAAACTGAACGGCGCCGATCCCTCCAGGGCGTTCATGTGCGGCCTGCTCCACGACATCGGCACTCCCGTCCTCGTACACGCGCTCGCGAAGGGAGGATTCGACGGTCCTCTACCCGAAGCTGCCCATTCCGCGATCCACAGCGCTCATACGATCGCCGGTGAGCAAGTCGCCGATCTGTGGAATCTGCCCGATGTGGTCGCCGACACGATCCGGCTGCATCACTGTGTGCACGGGGCTATCGACACTCCCAGAATCCCGCCTGAAATCGCCATCGTCGGTGCCGCCGATCGGCTCGCCTACCACCTCGACCTCGGCAGTCGCAACCTCGGGAGCGCGCTGTTCGATGACCCCACCTGGGAGCAGGTGGGCCTGTCCATCGAAGATGTCCAGTCGCTGATCGCATTCTCAAAGCGAATTCCCTCCGCGTTCTAGCGGGGGCGTGAACAGCTCGCGCGTCCGACCGCGATCATCCCCCGCTTTCGCCAGACGAGGCGTCGTCGTCCACTTCGCGATCGAGCGCCCCTCGCAGTTCGAGCAGACCGAGGCTTCGCGGGGATATGCACAGGCCGAGTTCGATGAGCTCCGCCGCACGTCCACGCTGTCCGTGTTCGAGCGCCTCTCTCGCGGCCGCGTGTTGGTTGGCGGCGAACTCGGGACTCGCGGCCTCGACCTGGGCCACGAAGGCCGCGCGGGCGTCGGCTGAGTCCGCAGCCCTCGCGCTCCACGCGAGGAAATAGACCCGGAGGAATTCATCAGCCTCGAGCTCCAAGGCGCGCTTGAACCCCACCTGGGCGCGGTCTCGCTCACCGAGGGTCAGGTGCGCCCGCGCCTCCTCAAATTGAGCCCAGGCGTAGTTCGGCGCTCGCTTGAGGACCTGCGAAAACTCCCGCCTCGCCGCGCGGACCTCATCTTCGTCGCGGAGGAGCTGGCCGAGGCGCAGCCGAGCGAGCGGCGCGTCGGAGTCAAAGTCGAGGTGACGCCGCAGCAATCGACGGCGCGCCTCCGACGTCAGCTCTCCGTCGTCCCCGAAGATTCCTTCTTGGAACTCGCCCTCTTCATCGTACAACACCGAAAACTCGGCGAATTGCGCGAGCACGAATGAGGCGACCGACGCGTTGGACGGCGACCGACCCCCGTCGTCATCCACGAGTAACACCTCCGCCCCCTCTTCCCACGGGTCGTAGGACACGATGACCACGTCAGCCCCTCGAGCACCAATGACCACATCTCCGTCACGGATGAGGCCGGCACCGAGCGCGGACTTGGTCTCTTGAGCGAGCTGCTCGGCGGGGAAGATACAGACCTCCCCATTCGCCAATTCCATGCCGTTCCATCGACGCCAGAGCATCTGAGCGCCGTTCGAGAGCGCGGAGGCCCCGAGCCCATCACCCCCGGTCGGGGCTCCACACTGATGAAATCCAAGCGGCGCGTCGACGAGTCGTTCCTCCACTTTATCCAGGACTCTCTCAAGTTCTCGCTCCTCGCCGGTCATCAGCCCCGCTCCCCCCGCTCGTCTACGAACGCGGGATCCCGCACGGAGTCGATCTCGACGGCCTTGTTCATGTGCATTCGGATATGCGACGCGAAATCAAACTTGGATGGCACCAGGTCGGCGCCGACGGAGCCCGCGAGGAGCCGCGCTCCCTCCTCGACCGAATTCGCCCAGACCGTCACCAACACGGCGCCACACCCACCCAAGAGAGCCTCCTTGATCGCCTCTGCTTCCACCGTCCCCGGTCTCCAGAGGTGCGAGACAAACAACTCACAGCCCGCCGCGAACTGGGCTCTCACCCGCTCCGAGAGACCGTCGTCGCCACCAGAGATCCGCGCGCGTGCAAACGAAGTCACCGCGGAGTTCCCCCTCCCCAAGGCCCCCGAGTCGCTCACGCAGACCACCTGCGATGACTCACTCACCCCGCCCAGCAAGTCCTGGATCGCCTCCCAACCTGGCACGGGTCCTCGCAGACACCACAGGACCCGCCCACCGGAGGCGAGCGCCTGCCGCGTCGGCACCACAAGATCATTCACGATGGCCGACCACGAATCGCCAGAGACACCCGGGCCGCCTCCCCGCCGCGAGCGGCGTAGATCAAACGTCGCGCCGTGATGCCCCGTCAGGTCGCACGACCCGCGCCCATAGCCACCGCGCGCGTCGAACGCCTCGACGACCCCCGCGCCGTCATATTCGTCAAGCAACCCCACCGACGACGCGAACCGCCGAATGAGCGCATCGACCAACTCACGGGTCAGCGGCACGTTGGCGACGGCCCGCGCCTCACGCCAACTGACTCGCGCGCCGTCGGCCCCGAGCACCAGCGGGAAGGCGCCCTCGCGTATCGACAGCGACGCCCACTGTTCAGGCAGCGCGTCCAGCGTAAACGAAGACACAAACCTGATCGCGTCCAGCGCTGCGCTGACGCACCGCTCGAGCTGCGATGGATCGCCCCGTTGGGCGCCGACTTGCGCTGGGAGCACGCTCGCCCGCAGCTGCTCCTCACTCACGATCTTCCCACGCGCTGCGCCCAGGCGCAGGCCCTCCCGCACCAGTCGCGAAAATTGAAGCACGAAGCGGTCGTCGAACTTGGCGAAGGCGTCGGGCGCTCCGGCGACCGCGGGTGGCGGACTCGAGACCATCAAGAGTTCGTCTCCCGGATCCTCGAACGCCAGCCGACCTCCTTCGGACCTCGCGCGGATCCCTCCCTCCACCCAGGCCACATAGTCGCCTAGGTAGATGCGATCCCCTTCGAACACTTCGGCCTCTCCGTCGATGCGCCGACCGTTCAAGAACGTCCCGTTGGTGCTATCGAGGTCCTCCACGGTGAGCGCAGCTCCCCCGCGTGTGAGCACGAGGTGCTCCCCCGACACTTTGGCGGCCGCGAGGACGACGTCGTTCTCACTCGCCCGTCCGACCGAGGTCTGTCCCTCGCCCAGCGGTGAGCGGATCGCCGATGCGCCGCGTTGGTGGACCACAAGCTCCATACAACCACCCGCTTACGTCAACCGAGCACGCGGCACAAGCCCGCGGCCCAACCCCCTAAAACTCCTCAATTTCGTCCAACGCATCGCTGAGACGGTCCAACTCATCATCCGACGGCGCGGCCGCCCCGGCGCCGGGCGTGGAGCCTGTCTGCGCCCACTCGCCCGCGCCGTGCTCGCGGATCGCCAGGCCCCGGCGCCACCGACGACCGAGGACCGCGATGGCGATCGCGGCGATCAACCCGATGCCACCGGCGAAACCAAGCACCGCGGGGCTCGTCAGCGACCCAAGTTTCTGCCGACCAAAGGTGGCAACGAGTTCTTGCTCGATCTGCTCCTTCGATTTCCCATTGCTCGCCTCCTCTAAAATAAACTCCTCAAGCTTGCGAGCGTTGGGAGATGGACACGAGGAGATCGTCCTCCCAGGACAGTAGGGTGACATCAGCTCATGGCTGAGCGACTGGACGATCTGTTCCGCGGCCAGGGACGGCTCGCCACCCACCCCAGGCGGGGCCCAACTTGCAGCCATGATCATCGTGTCCTCGCGTTTACCCATGAACACCGTGTCAGGTGCCCCGACCTCGCCCCTAAATGGAGTTCGTGCGTTTTTTCGGCCCCTTCGGCTCCTTCGGTGGCTTCAGCGCCTTCTCACAAAATTTATCCCACTTCTTTTGCGCCTTCGCGTTCTCTGGATCCACCTCATGCCACGTGCCGCCAAGCTGCTCGACATAGGCCTTCACCTTGTCATTCACGATGGTCCATCGCGCCCTGGCCTTCCTCAATTCGAGGTCATCCCCTTGGTTGTAGGCCTTCGGTAACCCGTTCATCACAAGCTCGTGCGCCTCGATGATGTTCCCGATGAACTTCGACTTCTCCAGAATCCGCGGTTCATTGGCAAACAGCCGCTGCTGCCACCCATTAATGAACGGGATGAAGCCGCCCTTGAACTGATGCCACTTCTCCCACACCGGTGTCATCGGCTCGGCCCCGAGCGCCGCGTCTCCCTCCTTCGTCATGCGCTGCTCGAAGCAGCGAAGCTCATCCCAGTAGGTCTGCATCTTCTTTAGGTTCTTCTTGTCCCACTTATAAAGATGCTTCTCACCCTCCGGATCGACGCGATCCCACGCCCGAAACTCGTCCGCGGTGGGGGGAGGAAGTTTGTCACTCGGTCGCTCCCTCTTTTTTACAGCGCGGGTCGCCTCTTCCGCGTCCTTCTTCGCAGCCTCTTCGAGTTTCTCCGCAACGGAGGGATCCGCCGGCGTACACCCGCTGATGAGAACCGCGGCCAACCCACATGTCGACGCGAGGCGGAAAAACGAAGAGGAGAGGACGGGAGCGGATTGGATGGCCATGGGTGCAAAATGCCTGTCGAAGGGACGGGTTGGAGGCGTAACTGTACCGACCCGTCTCGCGAGATGCAAAACCCGCAAGAGCCCCTTTCCCACGGCGCCGTTGGGGGTATATTCGTCCCCTCGCGGCGCTGCACGCGACACGCAAACACGAGGAACCACGTCATGGCAAAGAAGAAGTCCGCGAAGAAGACCACCAAAAAGACGGCCTCCAAAAAGAAGGCCTCCAAAAAGAAGGCCTCCAAAAAGACGGCTCCCAAAAAGAAGGCTGCCAAAAAGAAGCCGACCAAAAAGAAGCCGACCAAAAAGAAGGTGACCAAAAAGAAGGCCGCCAAAAAGAAGGCCGCCAAAAAAACGCCCGCCAAAAAGAAGGTGACCAAAAAAACGCCCGCCAAAAAGAAGGTGACCAAAAAGACGACCGCTCCCGAGCAGCTCGCGTTGATCCCAGAGGTGCCTGCGGGTCCACCACCGGCCTCGATCAGCGTCGGTGACATGGTGCCGGCTTTCTCGCTCCCAGCGGACGACGGGTCCACCTACAACAATGATGATCTCTTGGGCCGACGCTACGTCATCTACTTCTACCCACGTGACAACACCCCCGGGTGCACGAAGGAGGCGTGCCAGTTCAGCGAACTTGACGGTTTTCGAGCCCTCGATATCTCCGTCCTCGGCGTGAGCCCTGATTCGCTCCAATCACACGCGAAGTTCCGCGACGAGCACAAACTCTCGATCGTGCTGCTGACCGATCCGGAGAAGACTGTGAGCGCCGCCTTTGGCGCGTGGGGAGAGAAGTCCAACTACGGACGAACCTATATGGGCATCATCCGCAGCACGTTCATCATCGGTCCAGACGGCCGCGTGGAGCGAGTCTTCCAACCCGTACGAAAGGCCGACGGTCACGCCGCCCAGGTGCTTGAGGAGTTGCGCTGAACAGCCATTGGATCAAGCGGAGGAGAGGCAGGAGAACGGGGATCGGCCGCGCCGCGGCGCGCTCCTCGGCACGCGTCGGGCTCGCGGGCGTCGCGGATCCCGCGCCCGATCCGACGTGACGCCCTCTCGTGGCGGCCGACCTTCGCCTGCAGGGTGGGTCGTCGCTTCGTCGCTGGCGCTCGCGACGTCGCTCGCTCCGACGCCGGCCGCCGCCGAGCCTTCACCGCACGAGGCGACCACGATCTATCTGCTCGGTGCGGCGCTGCGAGGGCCCGCGGAGGCGCGCTTGAGCGCACGCGACGAGCTCGCCCCCGCCGACGGTGTGCCGCCGCCTCCTCTCCACCTCGACAGCGACGTCGTGCCCGTGGCGACGGTCAAGTCGCTCGCCTCGGTGTGGGCGTGGATCTCCCGGACCTTGTACGGAGCACCTGCCCCCCGCCCCCCCTCCGTCGAAGGATTCGACCCCACGGCCGCCGCCCCGGCGACGGCTCGATCCCTCCGAAGCCGCGCCCGGGTGACGGCGGTCAGCGTCCACACCCTGTCCGACGATCCTCAAGACCTGCGAGCGATCCCCGTGGGCCTCGACGACATCGTCCGCGCGAATCGAACCCGCGGCGTCCTGGCCCGCCCCCTCGCGAGCCGTGTGCTCCTCTTCGCCGCGCCTCCCGCGACCCTCCACGCCCCCACCGCGCGCTCCGTGGAGATCGGCGGCGACGCGCACCTCGTGGTCCTCGGCCACATCGATCGCTGTGAGGTTACAGCCGACGGCTCCCCGCGCTCGGATGGGAGCGGCGTCGCGCCCCGTCGTTCGTGCCTGCGATCGCTGACGGTGCTCGCGGAAGAGGCCGGACTGATCGTCGCGGGCCATGTCCCCGCGTTCCAGATCACCACAGTCCGAGGGTGGACCTGCGACGAGCGGCGAGGCGTATGCCTTCAGTCCTCGTACATCGGCCGTGAGGGAGGCGACGCCCTCTTTCAGATCACCGTGGCCGACGCCGGGGTCCGCTGGGCGACGATCCGAATCCCCGCGCTGGCAGACGCGATCCCGCGGCCGGAGGCCAGACAATCACGGGGCGACGTTTATCTCACGCTCGAGGATGGTTCGATCCGGCGCGTGCGCCGATCTGCGTTCACCGCGACGCCGCCCGCCATCGCCGCCGCTATCCAAGAAATGCGCGCGCTAGATGTCGTCTTCGACGCGGAAGACAAATAGCCGACCTCGATTCGAGGTCGCGTAGAGGCGGCGATCTTCGGCGTCGAAGGTCGGCGGCGCCGTCATCCCAGATCCCACGTCGAAGCCGGCGAGGAGCTCCCCAGTGCGCGCGTCGAGGGCGAGCAGTCCGTCCTCTGAGTGGGCGACGAACAGGGTCTCTCCCACCAAGGCGGGTCGAGAGAGGGCCCCTGGGTTCATTCGAGCCCGCCACCGCTCTGCCCCGTCATGTTGTAGACAGACGACCCCTTCGAGGGATGACACCGCGACGTAGGTGCCGGCGATTCCGTGGCTGACGTGGCTCACCCCTTGGACGGGCGCGACCCACTGGACCTCCAGTGTCTCCGGGCTGAGGGCGTGGACGCCTCGACTCTGGGCGGCGACCAACACCTGCCCTTCATCGGCATCGAGCAGCGGCGTCGTGTCTACGTCACTGAACTCATCCTCCATGATCGCGGAGAGATCTGCGATCGCCAGCGCCTCACCTGAGGAGGTGTCCAGCGCGACGACGCGGCCGTCGTCGAATCCAGTGTACAAGATATCGCCTTCCATCACGTCGCTCCCGGACTGAAGCGAGACCCCAGCGCGCCCGTAAATCGTGAACCCCGACGGCTGGGGTCGCTCGTACTGCCAACGCCAAGTCCCCGTGCGGACGTCGAGCGCGAACACTCGATTTTGAGAATTTGAGAAGTAGACCACGCCATTGAGGACGATGGGCGCGGTGCGGAGCAGCCCGTCCGTCGTGTACGACCACACGTCCTCGTGCGTCTCTAGATCGATGGCGTGCAGGACGCCGTCGTCGGTCCCGAGCAGGAGCAGTCGGTCGTCGTAAAGCAGCGGATGGCCGCTGATCGACCCGCCAATATCACGCTCCCATCGCGGGATCCCGTCGTCGATCCCAACTGCGATCAGCCGGCCCTCTCGACCGCCCACATAGATCAAGTTCCGCTGATGGTCCACGACCACCGCGCCGTATTCGTCGGGCCGCAAGACCCACTGGTCGAGCGCCGATACTTGACCGGCGTAGATCACCTGGACGACAGCCCGCGCCGCGGTGCCCGTCTCCGGATACAGGAGCGACGAGGTCTCTCCGCGCGGGGTGCAGCTCATCCCATAGGCCGCGAGCGACACCATGAGCCCACGCGACGCGCGACGCACACGACGCACACGACGCGACGACCGCGGAGGCTTGGGTCGCGACGCTCGCATCATCCTCCCGCTTTTGGCGCGTTCGGCCCGACCCCCGCGCCTGCGTCGTCGGCCGGAGCCGCCCCGGTCGGCGGGGTGTCCGCGTCGAGCGCGGCGGGATCGAGCTGTTCGAGGCGTTCACGCACCTGCTCGCGGGCGAGTGAAGACACCTCCGCGGGGAACTCTTCGACGTAGGTGCGATACACACCCCGCGCGTCCTCCGTCCGTCCGAGCGCCTCGAGCGTCCGGCCTTGGTGCCACAGCGCCATGTCGCGGAAGAAGGACCCTCTTCGGCCGGCCAACCCCTCGTAGACCTTCAACGCCTCATCGAGCTTGCCGCTGTTCTCGAGCGCGATGCCCTTGCCTTCGGCGGCGAGGAAAAACAACGGGTGGTCGTCACCAGCCTCAGCGATGAACGCGTCGTAATTCGTCACGGCGCCTTCGGAGTCCCCGCGCCGAAGCTGCTCCGCGGCGCGTAACATGAGCGCCAGGGAGGATGCGTTCTGGTCTGACTCCAGCTCCGAAAGGTAGTTCTCGTACGCCTCCTGCTTCGCCTCCTGCGAGGTAAACAGCGGATCGGGAGTGGCCCGCGACAGGTCGGGGGGGAGCTGGTCCTCGTCCACGACCACGCCACGGCCGACAATGGCGCCCACCTTGGACAACGCGCGGGTCCGCTCCGCCGCCGACTCATTCGACTTGTTCAGGGCGAACAGGCCCGCGCCGAGCAGCATGACCGCCGCCACACCGGACAGCACGAGCAGGCGCCAGCGGCTCTTTGCCGCCTTCGATCCCTCCCGCATCCCACGCTGGAACGCGTCCTCCTCGTCCACCGTGGCGCCTTTCTTGCGCTTCGTCCGGCTACGATTCCATGTCGGGAGCGGCTTGCCTTCCGCCGGTGCCCCATCGCCGGGCGACGTCCGCTTGTTGCCATCTTCCGGTGAGGATTCAGTCACGGTTGAGTGTCTACCGACTCCCGCGGAGGATGTCCACCGTGGGCCCGAACCACCCGGGAAGTGGGCTATAACGGGGAGGATGGGCGGCTATTCGGGTTCTCGCGAGCAGCGTGCGTGGCGTCGCGGTGGGGGCCGGCGCCGGCGGATCCTGCGTCGTGCGCTGCGGGGCGCGACCGTCTCTTGCCTCGCGGGCCTTTCGTGGCCCGCCCACGCTCGCGTCCGCGCCGTCCATGCGGCCCCCGCCCCAACACAACCCGCCGCAACCAGCGGCCCCGTGAACGACGCGCCTAGCGCTCCCACAAGCCCCACGGCCGCGCCGCGGACGACGCGGATCCCCGCGCAGGCAGAGCAGGAGGAAATGCCCCGTGAGCCCTCACAGCGCGGCCACCGCCCCGAGCCCCTGCCCCGGCCTGCCGATCCCAACTCGACCCCACAGCTGCGCAGTCCTCTCGGTGGATGGGGTCCATATCGTGGCGCAGCGCCACCCCCCACAAAATTTCGGCGCACCAACACCCGCCGCACCTTTCAACTGACGGTGAGCCCCCAGTACGCCGCCATCAAGGCCCCGTTGGTCGGGCGTGAGAACCGGGTACGCCGCGGCGGCGGCGCCACCATCGAAGCAGAGCTTCGCGCGCTTCGTTGGCTCTTTATTCGCCTGCTCGCGAGCTACTCGGCCCACCCCGTCGGCGAGGAGACCTCGTCGCAGTCCGACGCACCACGCACGCCCATCGCGAGCGCAGGCCGCTACCACGCCACGCTGTTCGGCGCCTCGCTGGTCTACCCCCTCGACTTGGGCCGCGTCGTCAGCACCGTCGACGTCGGCGGCGGCGGCATGATCATGAGCTCGCCAGAAGGACTCGTCGACGGCCAGCGGGGCCGCCCGTGCTTGAGTGGCGGTGTGTGCGACTTCGGGCTGGCCTGCGGCGCGCAGGGCACCTGTGAAGCGACTGTGGTCCCCCAATTCAACCTCTCTCTCGCCGTGGACGTGCTGCTCGGTGTGCGCTGGAGCCTGGGCGCCCAGATCCGCTATTTTGGGCTCCTCTCTTCGATCTCCGACGGCGCCAACGGCCTCCCCCAATTGCTCACCGTCGGCCTCCGGCTCGGCGTCCGTTGGTAGGGAGCCACCGCCACGGCTTGCGAAGCGCTCCACGGTACCTCAGGCTTAAACGATGCACGCCGTGGCCGATATCTGCGTCATCCCCCTCACCGGCAGCGTCAGCGTCCGCGCCGAGGTGGCCCGCGCCCACCAGCTGCTCGCCGAGTCCGGCCTCAAGGTTCACCTGCACGCCTACGGCACCAACGTGGAGGGTCCGCTCCCCGACGTGCTCGCGGCGCTTCAGACCGTGCACGAGACCCTGCACGCCGAGGGCTGCCCGCGCCTTTCGACAACGGTCAAGCTCGGCACGCGCACCGACAAGGCCAGCTCCATCGACGGCAAGGTCCAGGCCGTGCGCGACATCCTCGATGGCGACTGAGGTGGTGAGCAAAAGCCCGCGTGATCACACCACAATTAGCTACGGACCTATCCCCGCACATCCGTCGGGGCCCGCGGCGATGGCCTCACAGGTGGCCACGATCAATGTCCCGCAGGGGGGCGCCGGGGCGTTCGGGTCCCGCGTAATGGTGAACTCGAGGTTCCAGCCCTCGTCGATGCACACGGGGCTCATCGCCGCGCCGGTCAACGCCCTGTAGCAGACCCCCGCTTCATTCGCCGGGTCCTCCGCGGGCAGCTCGTCACACCGGGGAATCATGGTCGTTGAGTGAAAGAAAGCCCCAACGGCGTCACTGAGAATCAGCTGCGTCAACTCGCACGCGGGATCAAATCCCCACGCCTCGGTGGCATCGAGCGCGCACCCCTCGAAACAGCTGGGCGGGATTTTTGAGGCAGGCGGGAACCCAGACTCCTCGTCCTCACACAGCCCCGAGGTGTCGAGTTGATGGGACACGAGGGGCGTCTTTGCAGACATCTCGAGACCATCAAGCCCACCCTCCGTTCCACATCCCCATGAACCGAGCAACGCGACGCCCATCAACGAGGAACGAAACAAATAACGCGCATGAACGGAATCTCCCACCATGCCCCGTATCAAAAGCAACGTGCATACCAGTCACGATGAAAGAGACCTTCGGGCGCTTTTTCTCAATCTTTTCTTGGAGCACCCGTTGCCCAGAAGACGTCCTTCACGTCGTGGCGCCGACACGGTGCCAACGCCATTGCTACCCCCTCGCGAAATCTGTCGGGCGTGTGTAGCCGAAGATATCTGATAGGCGCGACACGCTGCGGCCCACCACGCACAAAGGCCCGCACATCTTGGATGCGCGAGCCTTGGAGACCTCCCCTTCCCTTAGAGGTTCGGGCAGTCTTCCGCCGGGCGGTCCGACAGCTGGCAGTTGGCGCTGACGAGGGTCCCACCGGGGACCGGGAAGTTGGCGCTGCGGGTGATGGTGAACTCAAGGTTCCAGCCCTCCTCGACACACAGCGGGCTCATGGCGGCGCCCGTCAACTCCGTGTAACACACGCCGATGGGATTCGCAGGATCCTCGGCCGCGGTCACACTGCACTTGGCGATGGTGTCGGTTTGCGACCCGCCCCCATCGAGAGGCACCTCTTGGGTGACCTTGCACTGCACCTGAAGTCCGTCCTCCGTCCCTACGTCCTCGACGCAGGACTCAAAACACCCCGGCTTGATCTGAGTTTTAATCGCCTCGGCTACAGCCTCCAGCGCGGGGCCGTAGTTGCCGGCGCAGATGGAGAAGAGGTTCGACGTGAGATCCGAGTCCGGTATGGGCGCGTAGAACGCCTCGGCAAACTCCCTAAGTCGAACGGGGGGGACCGCGTTTTGCACCTCACCGCCGACCATCGACGAGCAGCCGAAGTCGATGCCAAACGTCTGGTGTGTGCCCCCGATGGTCGCAGTGTCCGTCGCGGCCTGGTACACGAGGTCCGCCATCCCAGTGGAGTAGCCCTCTGGGACCCCGCCGATGATGGAGACGATGGCGTCCTCTGGACCCTGCAAGATGGCCTTGTCATTCTCGATGTTCGTCAGTTGGTCGAGGTAGCGCTTCAGCGGGTACAGCACCTGCTGCTCGGCGTCTGGGTTGCCAGAATCATAGTCGTCACCGATCTCCGCGCCTTCGAAGTTGTAGCTCTGCGAGGTGCAGCTGGTGTACGGATCCCCTGTGCCTTCACACTTCGTCCCCGCGTTCCAGCAGATCGCTGACGACGCGTTGGTCGCGTTCCAAAACGGAGAGTCGCTCGCGGAGTTGCTAAACACCAGCTGATCCACCCTGGCGTTCGCCGAGCAGTCTGCTTCGTCGGTCACATGCACGACCGCCAAAATTGCCTGGTCGCGGAGGAACCCGAACTGCTCCGAGCTCCCCACCTTCGCCAATGCCAGCGCCTTGTACTGGCTCTCTAGCTGAGACTCAAAACCGCACCCGTCGACTCCTTGTGGACCCACGCATCGGAAGGCCTGCACCATGTCAGTCCATGCGGTGTCGCCGCCGTCGATCGAGAGGTTGGACACTCCCTCGATGCTCTGAATCCATGGCCGAGGCTTCGCCTCGTCGTCCACGGCGGTCTTGGTGGGCAACACCGTGATCGCGTTGCCGATGGACTCGGGACATAGGGCCGTACAAGCCTCATCGTAGACCTCCACCGTTACAACATCTTTTGGCCACGTAAACTGCGTCGGGCGCGTCGTGCACGAAGAGAGGACCAGCTTCCCGCCCTCGGGCGTGGTGTCGTTGATGCCGCTGGTGGCACACACTGCGTTCGAGTTGTCCGACGTGGTCACGCCGATGCGGTAGTTGGCGTCCACGTCGTCCTCCTCCAACACCTCGATGAACGCGTTAAAGTTCTCGGACAACGTGATCTGCTCTTGGGCCATGGAGCCCGAGTTGTCCACGACGAAGAGTACGTCCACGTCTTTGTTGACCTGAAGTTGGAGGACGTTCTCGTCGACGGCCGTCGAGTCGAGCTCCACCGCCTGTAGTACGTGCGGGTTGCAGCCAGCGATGGCCGCCACCGCGGTGACGAGAGCGACAGAGTATGAGAAGGGGGCGTGTTGGCGTGCGCGCATCGTAATTCCTTTTTGTCCTTGTGAGCGCTCGTGCGACGAACGCTGCGGTTCCTATACTTCTTAAAGCAAGTCAGGCGCCAAGAAGATCGCAAATGAATCCAACGGGGTAAAGCGATCATCCGTGAAAGACCCGCCAACGCTGTTGGCGGTTTCGAGCCGGCGTGCCAACCGCGCTCGTCCCCTTCGTGGACAGGGAACTCCGCGCGCGCGTGCTTCGCGCGGAACGTTAGGGCTTCGCGCCGAACGTCATGGCTTGCCGCCGCGTCCACCGGAGCCGCGCTCCTTGTTGCCCTTGCCGCGCCCACGGACCACCAAGCGGACTGGGACGCCAAATAGCCCCCAGCGTTTACGCAGCCGACGGATAAAATATCGCTCCCACGCCGGCGCCAAGCATCGCCCGCGATTGGCGGAGATCACGATGAGCGGCGGGGCAGACGCTGCTTGGGTCGCAAAGTAGAGCTTCACGGGTCTGCTCTTGTGCATGGGCGGGTTGTGATCGCGCACGGCCGCTTGCAGCTCGTCATTGAGATCGGAGGTGGAGATCCGCCGCTCCAACGCCGCCGCCGTGGTGAGACACGCTTGCAACAGCTTCTCAAGCTCGAACGTTTTGCCGGCCCCTTCGTCCCTTCCGGCGCCCACGACCGAGCTCTTCACGATGATCGGCGACTCCAAGAACGCCAAGGCCTCCTTGGCCTGCTCAAGCGCGTCGCGAGCCTCTTGGCCCTCGTGCACCACCAAGTCCCACTTGTGCAGCGCCACGACGATGGCCTTGCCGCGCTCAAACGCCATCCTCGCGATGCGTTGATCTTGATCACGCACACCCTCGGTCGCGTCGATCACCAACACACAGACGTGGGTGCGTTCAATGGTTCGAATGGAGCGGATCGCCGCGATCTTCTCCATCGCTCGCGCCACCTGTTTGCGACGGCGCAGTCCCGCCGTGTCGATCAAGACGAGATCGCGGTTTTTGTAGCGAAAGGGCAAGTTGATCGGATCGCGGGTGGTCCCCGGCTCACTCGAGACGATGACCCGCGGCTCGGCGAGCATGGCGTTCACCAGGGTCGACTTGCCCGCGTTGGGCCGGCCGACGAAGGCGATTCGGGTGCCCTCTGGAATCAGCGTGTCCGCTTGCGCGCCGGGCGGGAGTCGCTCCAAAATGGCCTCGCACAGCTCGCCGACGTTTCGACCGTGGGCCGCCGACACCGGCAACACCTCGCCCAAGCCAAGCTCGTTCGCGGCGAGCCCTGCCACCTCACGCTCGGGGTTGTCGGCCTTGTTCGCCACGACCAGCAAGGGCTTGCCAGACTTGCGCAGCAGCTGACCGATCTCCGCGTCCGCGCCGGTCGGCCCGTCGACCGCGTCGACCACGAACAAGATCAGATCGGCCTCTTGAATCGCGACCTCGGCTTGCAGCCGGATGTGCTTGGGCAGGCCCGTGTTCAACTCGGGATCGAGGCCCCCGGTGTCCACCACCACGTAGCTGCACTCATCGAAGGTCGCGATGCCATACAGCCGGTCTCGGGTGACCCCCGGGCGGTCCTCTACGATCGCCTTGCGGCTGCGGGTCAGCCGGTTAAACAGCGTGGACTTGCCCACGTTTGGCCGGCCAACAATGGCCACAATTTGCGAGGGCCCCGGCGCGCCGTGCTCCTCGTCGAGCCCCTCGAGGAGGCTCGCCTCGTCGAACTCGCCGCTCATCCCCGGTCCTCCTCGTGATCCGCGTAGCCGAGGCGCTCAAGTTGTTTGGGATCTTCGGTCCACCCCGGGCTCACCTTCACGTCCAAGAACAGCTGACACGGTCGCCCCGTGAGTCGCCCGATCCGCTCGCGCGCCTGGGAGGAGATGTCCTTGATCATGCTGGCCTTCTTCCCGATGACCATGCCCTTTTGACTCTGTTTGTCCACGTGGACGGTCGCGTGGATGCGATCGCCGGCCTCGGTCTCCTTGTACCGCTCCACCACGACGGCGCAGGCGTAGGGGAGCTCGTCGCGCAGCTTCGCGAAAATCGTCCCGCGCACAATTTCGGAGGCGTGCCAGCGCATATCCTTGTCGCTGAGCTGCTCTCGATCGTAGTAGGCGGGGCCGGCGGGGAGCCGCGCGAGCACCTCCCGCTCCAGCACATCGAGCCCCTTCCCTTTGACAGCGGAGGTCGGCACGACCGTCTCAAAGTCGTGATGGCGCTGCCAGGTCTCAATGATCGGCAGAACGAGATCTCTGTCTTTGACCATGTCGCACTTCGTGAGCACCAAGACGATCGGACGCCCCGTCTCCACGAGTGAGGCGAGCGCAGCCTTGGCGCCCGGGCCCGGCTCCCATTGGGCCGCGGCCTCCGCGTCGGGGATATTGGGCATCTCCGCGAGCATCAGCACCAGGTCCACATCCCGCGCCCCCTTGATCGCCTCGCCCACCATGAACTTGTTGAGCGCCGATTTTGCCCGGTGGATCCCCGGCGTGTCCACGAGCACCGCCTGAAACTCCTCGCCGCTCCAGATGCCGAGCATGCGCTCGCGGGTGGTCTGCGGGAAGCGAGTCGCCAGGGCCACGCGATCTCCGATCAACGCGTTGAGCAGCGTGCTCTTGCCCACGTTGGGCCGGCCGCACAGCGCGACGAAGCCCGAGCGGTAGGCGTCAGACGATTTTGGATCGGTGGAACTCATGCGAGAATCGAGGGTTATGGTCGAATGCGGCCCGGATAGCAAGCGGACCACGCGCGAACGGGCCGCACCGGAACCCGTGCGCACCGCGACGCCCGCGGCGCCCCTTCTTGAGCGCCCCTCACTGCCGACGCGCACCATATTCTGGCACAATGCGGCCGTGTCCTCGACGCCACTCGCATCCCCCGATGCTCCCGGCGGCAGCGCCCGCGACGGGGCGCCGCCGCCTCCGAGCACGATTCTTGCCATCGTGCCGCTCACCTTCACGGCGGGCGCCGTGGCCTGGGCGGGGGCCGTGACCCTCTGGGACTTCTCCCCCGCTTGGCCCGGGGTCGCCCTCGCTGTGGCTGGCTTTGCATTCGGTCGCCGGGTTGGCCGACCACTCCTGCGAGGCGGCATCCAATTCGTCGCCGCGGCAGCGTGTATCGCGCTTTTCGTTCAGATCGCCGCCGTCGTCGGGGCCGCGTGGGCGATAAAAAGACTGTAATTACATAACCTTGAGCGTCTGGTCGTGCGGGAAACTGCGTGTGTGTGCTCAATGGTAGTTAGATGTAGGATATTTGCCTTCACTCTCGTACCCGTCCAAGATCCACCCATGGACGTCACCCCCGAGCGACGAAACTCCCAGCGAATCGACAAAGTCTTCCGCGTGCTCCTGTCTTGCGACGAGCTCGGGGACCGCTGGTACATCGCCCGCAACATCTCCGAGGGCGGCATGTTCGTGGAGATGCACGAGCCGCTGCCCTTGAACACCAAGATCATCGTGCGCTTCCAGTTCCCGGGCGACGACGCGGCCATGTGCGCCATGGCCCGCGTGCGCAACCACTACTACTTCCAGTTCTCCGACGACGCCGGCGAGCTGCAGTCCCTGTGCGGCGTGGGACTTCGGTTCTTGCGCTTCATCCCCGAGGCGGGGGCCACGCTCCCTCAAGAGCGCCTGCACTAGACTTCAGCGGCGACCGCGGCGGCTCCCCCGTCGCGCTGATAATCGCGCCGTCGTTTTTTCGTGGGCGCCATCGCTCAGACAATCACGCCGCACGCTCCGCGCCAATGGTCGAGGGAGGCGATCGCACGCAGCTCCTCGCTCACTGCTATCTGCCGGCGCACACCACCGCAGCTGCCAGCGCCGCCCGTGCACGCCGGCTGACGAGCGGCCCACAACATCCTATATCGGGTCAGTCAGCGTGATGTCGGTGATCACATTCCCATCGAAGAGATACTCTGTCATCGGGCTCGCTGTGAAGTAGTGGTATCCAATCTCGGTCAGGACTTCACAGGTTTCCCCTGCCTCGCAAATCCCGTTCTCGTTACCCACAATCACGCCCCCCACCGCGTCCTGCAATTTCTCATAAGCACCCATCAGCACGGTCGTCTGGCACTCCGAAGCTCCGCTGAAGGAGCTCCCTGCCAGGAACCGGTCGCAGGCCTGCTGTGAGTCCATCCACGCCTGGTGGAAGGCGTGCGGGCGCTCCCGCGTCACTGGCGAGGCTTTTATTTTGCACTCGCTTGTACATGTGAGGCTGCCGCTGGGTCCATCGTCGCATTCCTCGACCATGGGGTCGGTCTCAACGAAGAAATTACCGCAGAACGTGCCCCGACAGCTTGAGTTGCATGTGGAGGACTGCCCCATGTCGTCACACTGCTCCGGCGATTCAATTGTCCCATTTCCACAGCTCTCAGGTACACAAGCCGAGGAACACCCATCATTGTCGAAGCCGTTGCCGTCGTCACATTGTTCGCCAGCGGCCACGTTGATGAGTCCATCCCCGCACTCGGCGGGCGTACAATCAACGTCGCAAGTCATCGACGGCCCCCCGTCGTCGCAAAGCTCGGCCCCATAGACCAATCCATCCCCGCAGGCAAGGCCAGGGAGTGGGATGACCTCCTCAAGATACTGCGCCCACGTCTGTTCGCCCGAACTGGAGAGCGCCGGAAAATCGGTCAGTCCGTCTTCGTTGATCCCGTTGATTTTCAGGAGCCCGACGTCGGTCGACACACAGGCGGGGAACACCAATGGATCGATCAAGAACGCCGCGTCCGTCACGCCTTCGACGTTGCATGTCCCGTCCGGCCACGTGTACTGCGACACGTACATTTCACCGGCTACAACTCCAGTCTCCGCGTCCCACTTGAGCTCCTCCTCGATGCCCGATGGTGGGTATTGACCATTTAAAATGACATCCCAGAGCTCGATCAACCCCCCGTTCCCGGCCACCGGAGTGGATTGTGTTCCCGTGGAGAACAAGCTCGACGCGGTCGCCGTGGGGTCTCCGTCCACCCAAACGCTCCCCAGCTTCGGCCCCCAGGTGACGACCGGCGCGGTTGTGAGGGCGGGCGGCCCCCCTGCGCCGCCGGCACCGCCAATGGTACGGATGCTCACGCCCTGGACGACGGCACCATCTCCAACCTCAACAGAGAGGTCTTCGAAAGATCCGTCGGTGTCGCTGTCGGCGTTTTGGAAAAATAGGCGAGACGCGACGGCGTTGGCCGGAATCCGGAACAACGCACCGAACACCTCGTCCACCACGAACGTCACGTTCTGCAGGGTCACCAAGCTCGCCGTCGGATGATGATCGAGACCCTCAAAACTCGAATTAATAATCTGGGATGACCTCGTACCAGCGCTGGGGCTCCCAGCGCTGCCGATATACAAGCGACCTGGACTCGTGACCCCGCTGATCTGCACATCCGGGCCGCTCAACGTGAGCCCCCCTGGAATCGTCCCTGACTTGAGCAGCACCCGGGGATAGCCAGGGTCAACCCCCGATGGTGTCGCGCCACCAGTGGCGATCCTGATCTCGGCCCCCGGATCGCTGGTGGGAGGGTGGATCTCGATGCCGGAGGCGTTGGGTGAGAGCGACTCAACTGCGATCACCGACGACCCCCCCCCTCCCCCTATCAATCCAGGAAGAATCTTCGTGTTGGATGCCGACCCCGAAATTCTGACATCCGCGTCGGCCGGCCCGCTCCCTACCAGATCCACCATGCGCAATGTTGTCCCCGTACCGGTGATGTCGATCAACGCGCCCAATCCACCCTGATTCCAGATTTCCAGGGGGCCGTCCACATACACTGTCGAATTTAGCGTGAGGTTACCGTTGAAATAAAGCGGTGGCGAACCGTACGACAAAATGCTGAGCGGGCCGTCGGCGCTCGTATCGGTGGTCACATTCAAGAACCCGCAGCTCGTGCCCACGATGACCGGATTCTCGCCTCCCGAGAGCCCCCCCGTGCTCGCGAGACTGGGCGTGTCCTCGAACAGGACCACGGGATTGTTCCACCATGGGCCAGGTGGTGCAATCGTAGACCCCAGGGTCGTATGGGTGATCGTCAGGCTGTTGTCTACCCATTTCGGGACACATGGATCGCTCGTATCGATGTACTCACCGAGCTCACCGCCGGCAATGAATATGACCCTGATCGAATTGCTCGGTACATCACTCTCGCACGCAAGAAGCCCGGCAGTGCCGAAATTCGTCGAGAGCGTGTCCACGCCGCAGTCTGCTCCGAAGGCCGTCGTCTCATAGGTCAAGATCCGCCACCCTTCGTAACATACGACGCTCGGGCCGGAGTTTGGATTCAGCGGATTCGCCTCCGAGAAGTAGTACTTGTCCTCCGCATGGTCGCACCCCACGTCGGGCGTTGATGCGTCGAAACCCGCTACATATCTGGTGTAATCGATCTCAAGATACTCGTTCCAGTTGGCCGCATTCGACCACAGGGGCTGCACCGTCGACGACGCCGAGCATCCCGTGGTGTCGAAGGTCGAACAGTCTCCTGCGCACGCGAGGGTCCCGAAGGGTGACGCCCCCCCCGTCTGGGTGTCGCAGTCCTCGCCGCCCAGGCTGACCGCATCGCACACCTCCCCGTCGCTCACGTCAATAT
>JAAZXR010000024.1 GCA_014240065.1 Myxococcales bacterium | reverse complement strand
CCGCTGGATCCGCTGGCCTGCGGTGCCAACGACCTCGACGCCATCGCGGCCCGGGGCGGCATCCCCACCTGCGATGAGCAGACGCTGGGCAGCGCGTTTACCCCGGTGCTCGAATGGGCCCTCGATGTGCCCGACGTCGGCACCACCACCACGCCGGTGGTGGCCAACCTCACCGACGACAACGGCGACGACGAGATCAATCAGTGCGACACACCCGACGTGGTGCTGCTCGCGGGGATTCCGGGGGGCTGCCGCATGTATATCTTGGACGGGGCGGACGGGAGCGTGCACTTTGAGCACGAGTATATGGACGGGCAGGTGATCTGTGACGGGACGCCTGCCCTCGGAGATATGGACGAGGATGGGGTCCCAGAGATCGTGGCGCTGGCCCGCGACGGAAACACGGCGAACTACGGTTTTGTCGCCCTCGAGGCGGACGGCACTGTGGTGGTGGCCTCCGAGTTCGCGAACCAGCCGCACTGGCTGCCCAACGCCTTCGAGAACGGGGCGATGAACCTCGCAGACATCAACGCGGACGGGGTGCCCGAGGTGATCTTTAACCACATCATGTGGGACGCGTCGGGGGCGCTGCGCTGGTTCGAGAGTGAGAACGACAGTTTCTTCTGGCCCACCTATCTCCAATCGACGATGGTGGTGGATCTCGACGGTGACCCGGACGAGAATATGGAGATCGTCACCGGCACCACCGCCTGGAAGTTCGACGACGACCTCAACGGCACGAAACTCTGGGACTATTTGGACGGGGCGATCATCCCCGGCACCTCGATTCCGCAGGTCGGGAACTTCGACGCCGATGACGATCCAGAGGTGCTGCTGACCACCTCTGACGGGTTCTTCATGCTCGAACACGACGGCACGCAGACGTGGGGGGCCGCGCCGATCAAGCCGAGCAACCTCGACACCTGCGAGGGGACCGGATCGCTGGGCGCGTGGCAGATGATGCGCCCCGCCGCGGTGACGGACTTCGACGACGATGGCGTCGCCGAGATCGCGGTGTCCTCGTGCAACACCTTCGGCATCTACGACGTCGACAGCGAGGGGCTGACCCCCCTGTTCACCACCACCATCTCAGACTTTTCGGGGGCGTCTGGCGCCACGGCCTTCGACTTTTTGGGGGACGGGCTCCCTGAGCCCGTGTATTCGGACGAGCAGTTCGCCTACGGGTGGGCCAGCACTGACAGTGGCTACGAGGAGGTGCTCAAGGTGCCCCGCAGCAGCGGCACCAATATGGAGTATCCCATCGTGGTCGACGTCGACAACGACGGATCCGCGGAGGTCCTCGTGGTCTCCGCGGCCAACGCTCCGGTGCTGCAGGTGTTCCGCGACGTCTCCGATCGTTGGATTCAAGCCCGCCGTATCTGGAACCAGTACAGCTACACCGTCACCAATATCTCCGAGACCGGGGTGGTGCCCAGGGTGCAGATTCCTAGCTGGCGGGGGTTCGAGCGCTACCGGGTGAACGCGCAGCTCCGGGGCAACTGGCCGTGCCTGCCAGAGTGATCCCAACGACGGGCGAGGGCGCTTGCCGTCGACGGAGAACTCAGCCCTCGAGCGGGTGCTCAAAGGCCGGCGGCTTGCCTCGCGTCATGGCCTTCACACCGATGGCGCTGGAGCTCATGGTGAGGGAGGTCGCCGCGTTGGTCCCCTCGATGCCGCTGCCGCTGGCGGCGTCGGTGCCGTTGGCGGCCGTGATGGTCTCGGCCAGCAACTCGCGCAACTTCGCGTCGAGCGGGACGCCCGCCTCGTTGGTGGTCGCGACGTCGGTGTGAACCTCCACCGCCGCGGCGGCGCTGCGAAAGGCGGGCATGGGGATCGACCCGTCGGCGAGCCCGGCCGCGAACGCCATGCTCTCTTTGGGGAGGTCGCGCACCTTCACGAGCTTGGAGACAAAGCCCCATTCGGCGGCCTCCTCGGCGGTGAAGCCGTGGCCGGTCAGCAGCAGCTCGTTGATGCGCGCGGTGGCGTCGGGCGAGGACTGTCGGTGGATGAGATGGCAGCCGCCGAGGCCTGGAATGACACCCACGGTGGTCTCGGGTTGGCCGAGGCGCGTGCCATTCGCCGCGACGCGTGCGTGGCAGGACGAGGCGAACTCAAGACCTCCCCCGAGCACCCGGCCGACGAGGGCGGCGACGGTGGGTTTGCCTTGTCGGAGCTTCGCGAGGGGGGCCTTCCATCCGTTGATGAGGGCGAGCGCGCGCTCGTGGTCCCCGAGCACCTCCACGAAGCAGTTGGGGTCCGCGCCGTGCCCGAACTCCCGGGCGAAGGTGCCGTCCGGGGCCAGCACCATGCTCTTGACGCTGTCGTCGTTGGCGAGGGTGTCGTAGGCCGCGTCGAGCTCGGCGACGAAAACATGGTTAAGGGTGGTGCGCTTGAGCGAGAGCAGGCCCACACCCCCGTGCACCGCCGTGGACACGTACAGATTTCCCCATCCGGGCTTTGTTGTGTCGAGGGCGCCCAGCGGCGCCACCTCGTCCGCCTTGGTGATCTGTTGCTGGCCGAGGAAGGTGCGCGCGATGGAGGCGGCCTCCTCGGTGCCGAGAAGCTGAATGAGCGCGGGGACCCCGAGACGGAACGCCAGGGCTTGCTCGCACAAGAAGTTGAGCGCGTCGTGGCCGGCGACGTCATGCTCGAGCATGTACGCGGTGAGCGAAAACAGCATGCCGTACATCCGCGTGCGCACCGTGTCCATCATGTCCGCGGGGCACCTCTCGCCGCGGGTGTATGGCCACTGCATTTTTGGGTCCTTGGTGAACGGGACCCAGGCGTCAGGGATGGCGAAGAGGGTCGAGTCCACCTCTTCGGTCATCAGCTCCATGCAGTGCGCCGAGAGGTAGTTGGCCCCCGGGATCAGGTTGTGGACGAAAAACGGTGAGGTGCCGAGCAGCTTTTTGCACGCGTCGTCAATCTGCGCGGGGCTCAGCCCGGTGTCCACGTGAATCCGCACGGCTTCGAGCATCATGCCGCAAAACAGGCGGTCCGCCGCGAAGGCGGGGACATCCGCCACCGCGAGGGGGCTCATGCCGAGCGCCGCGAACATCTTGCCGATGACCTTCTGCGTCTCGGCGCTGGTGGTGGCGCCGCGCACCGGGAGCTCCCACAGCTTGTTGGTGAGGTGGGGGAAGAAGGGGTGGAGGACGCCGCTGCGATCCGCCCCAGCGATCCCCTTGAAGAGTTTCTGGGTGGTGATTCCGGAGGTCGCCGAGAACACATAGGCCTCGGGGTCTCGCGCGCGGATCGCCTCGTAGAACGGTCGCTTGATGTCGAGGCGCTCAGGAATGGCCTCGAACACGAAGCCGAGGGGGAGCGTCGCGGGGACGTCGTCGAGGGTGCCGTGGACGACGACGAGCTTATCGAGCATGGCGTCGATTTGTTCTGGCGAGAATTTCTTGGCGAAGGCTGCGCGTAGTTTCTCGGGCACCTGCTTGACGCTCGGTGAGAGGTCGAGGGCGATGACCGGGATGTCGTACTTCGACAGGAGTCGGAGGAACTGGCCCGCCTTGCCGAAGCCGACGTTGCCGCAGGCGCCCGCGACGAGGGCGGCGCGCACCGGCGCGTCGGCGGAGGGGTGGAACACGGCGTTCAAGTGCGGCGGGAGTTCGGCGTTCATCGCCCGCAGCATAGGTACTCTCGGCCGCGAGGTGTGCAGCCGCCTCTTTGAGGAAGTTCACTGTGCTGCGAGGGGAGCAGACCTCGAACACCGACAGAACGTGGCGCCGAGCGCGTCCGCGAACGCCGGATGGCGCGGGCGTCGGAAGGCCCAATACCTCCGCATTTCAGCGCTCGCGCGCGACTTCGCGGGTGAAACAAGCCGTCTTCGCGGCGATCTTTTGGACTCTTGAGAGATTGCCCTGGGTGACGCGATCGTGTTCGCCGCGCGACGCCAGGGGCTTCAAAGCCGCGAAACAACGGTTATTGGGCTCGCAGAAGGCCTGCGCTCGCGCCCATACGAATCGCGCGCTATGCGCCGGTGCGCTATTTTTTTCGCACCTTGGTCATGTTCAGCGTTGCAGTGAAGTGCGGAGGTTGGATACAAGTCAGGACGTTTCGGGCCTCACCGAACACCGGAAGGAAACACACTCATGAATCTCACCAAGACCCTTTTCGCCGCACTCGTCGCTACTGCTCTTACCGCTCCCGCCTGCGGTGGTGGGGCCCCCAAGGCCGATGACAAGAAGGCAGACGCCAAGGCAGACGACAAAAAAGCAGACGCCAAGAAAGCCGACGCTCCCAAGGCAGACGCCAAGAAAGCCGACGCTCCCAAGGCAGACGCCAAAGCAGAGGCCAAGCCCGCCGCTCCAGCAGCAGCGCCCGCAGCAGACGCCAAGCCCGCCGACGGCGCGGCAGCAGCACCCGCAGCGGACGCGAAGCCCGCAGAGGGCGCAGCAGCAGCACCCGCAGCAGACGCGAAGCCCGCTGAAGGCGCCGCGAAGTAAATCAACCCGAGACGCGCGGCCTTCGGGCGCGCGTCTCCTTCATAAAGAAGGGGCGAGGCATTGGCCGCGCTCCTTCTTTTTTAATTTGTTGGGCTCGGCGGAGCCGGAGGCGGTGGCGAGTCGGTGTCGCCGCCACGTCGGGAGCCGATGGCCCCTAGGAACAACGCGCTGGTTTGGGTAGGTTGCCTGCATGCGCATCGACCAACGAGAGTCTGCCGACACGCTCCGGCCTCACGCCTTGCACCCCCACTTCACCCGCCAGGCGATGGGCTCGGTGCTCGTGGAGACCGGCGGCACGCGGGTGCTGTGTACGGCGAGCGTCACAAAGACGCCCTCGTGGCTCAGCGACGGAGGCTGGGTCACCGCCGAGTACGCGATGCTCCCCGGGGCCACATCACCGAGGGGACGTCGCGACGCCGGAGGGCGCGGCAAAGAGATCCAGCGGTTGATCGGGCGCTCGTTGCGGGCGGCGGTGGACATGTCCGCGCTGGTGGGACCCAACGGGCCGCTGTCCATGGTGATCGACTGCGACGTGATCGAAGCCGACGGCGGCACGCGAACCGCCTCGATCACCGGCGGATTTGTCGCGTTGTCCATCGCGATCGAGCGGTTGATGCGCGAGGGCAAGCTCGCCGCGTCACCGATCGTTCGGCAGGTGGCGGCGGTGAGCGTGGGGATCGTCGTGAACGGAACCTCGAAGGAGCGAGCGTCACTCCTCGATCTTTGCTACCTCGAAGATCGTGACGCGGTCGTCGATTTAAACGTGGTGATGTCGGGGGACGCCGAAGGACCGACAGGGCTCATCGAGGTCCAAGGCACCGGCGAACATGGCGACTTTAGCCGCGGCGAGCTCGACGCCATGCTCGATTTGGCCGAGGGGGGCATCGGGCGCTTGATGGCGATGCAGCGCCGCGGCCTCGAGGAGTCGCGGGCGTGACTGGTCGGCTGATCCTGGCGACGACCAACGCGCACAAGGTCCGTGAAATCGCGGGGATGTTCGCGGCCACCGGCGACGCGACGCAGGTCATGAGCGCCGCAGCGCTCGGCACCCCCCCGGAGATCGAGGAGACCGCGGACACCTTCGCGGGCAACGCCGTCTTGAAGGCCGTCGGCTTCGCGTCGTGGCTGCGCGGGCTCACCGGCGCCTCGCCCGACGATCTTTGCGTCGCGGACGACTCCGGAATTTGCGTTGACGCGTTGGAGGGAGCCCCCGGGGTCCGCTCGGCGCGATTCGCTGGCGAAGACGCCACGGACGACGCGAACAACGCGGCCATGGTCGAAGCCCTGCGCGCGGGCGGACTCGACCGGAGCGCCGCACATTACGCCTGCGTGCTGGCGGTGGCGCGGGTGGACGGGACGCCCTTGGCGTTGGCGTCGCCCGGCCCCGAGGCGCCCCCGAGCCTCGCCGACCGGAGGGGAGCGCTCCTGTTCGAGGGTCGGTGTGAGGGGGAGGTTCGCATCACACGCCAGGGCCAGGGCGGCTTTGGCTACGATCCTTACTTTTGGATCGACGGGGGCGCCCGCACCTTCGCGGACTTGAGTGATGAGGAGAAATCCCGCCGCTCTCACCGGGGGCACGCGCTGCGTGCGATGATGGCGCGATGGGCTGAATTTGGGTGCTGAGGACCGAACCATGGGGGAACTCGCCTCCGGTTGGGGCGCGGCGTTGGCAGGTGTTGTGGTCTGGAAGCGCTGTTTGTACGCCTCGAAAATACCGCACATTTACTCGAAAATTCGGCTAGCCAACGGGGGGGGGGCGTGGATACACTCGGCAACCTTAACGGGGTGTGGCGCAGTTTGGTAGCGCGCCTGCTTTGGGAGCAGGAAGCCGAAGGTTCGAATCCTTTCACCCCGACCAACCCCACTGCGCTCGTAGCTCAGTCGGATAGAGCGACGGCCTTCTAAGCCGTTGGTCGCAGGTTCGAATCCTGCCGAGCGCGCCGCGCCAGTTCGCCTCCTTCGATGGGGGCGTTCGTTTGTGGTAGGGTCGGGTATGAGCTCCACCGCGTGGCCCGTAACGGCGGCGAAACCAGTGGGTAAAATCGTCGCGCTGACGAGCCTGCTGTTGAGCGCGTGCGCCGGCGACCCCGCGACGACCTACACGCTCGTAGCGGCCGGAGATCGGTTCGCGTGCGCGATCGATACGGATGAACGCGCGGTGTGTTGGGGGATGGACGATTTCGACAAGACCTTCGCGCCCGCGAGCCGGTTCGCCGATCTCTCCTTAGGGACGGATCATGGGTGTGGGTTGACGTCGTTCAACACCGTCGAGTGTTGGGGAAACAACGGGCTCGGTCAGGCGGAGCCGCCAGGAGGCTCCTACGTGGCGGTTGAAGTCGGCGCGTTCCACTCCTGCGCCATCGACGACGGAGGCGCCATCGTGTGCTGGGGCGCGGCGACGGAGGGGCAGACCAATTCGCCGGCGGGGGTGTTCACCGCGGTGACCGCGGGGAGCGAGCACTCGTGTGGGATTCGTCCCACGGGATCGGTCGAGTGTTGGGGGAGCAACCAGTTTGGGGAGTCGGATCCTCCGTCGGATCAGTTCGCCACGATCAGCGCAGGCTTGGACTTTACGTGTGGACTGACCCAAGGTGGCGTCGCGAAATGCTGGGGGAATAACGTCCAAGGGCAGGCCGCGCCGAGCACGACAGACCTCGCGAGCATCCACGCGGGGAGCACGTTCTCGTGCGGCCGCCGACCGAGCGGCGTCGCCGCGTGTTGGGGCGATCTTCTGGGCGGCTCGCTCACGCCGCCGCCGAACTCGTTCCAGACGCTCGCCGTGGGGCACGACCACGCCTGCGGTGTGCTCGAGACCGGGGGGCTGAAGTGCTGGGGAAACAATATCTTCGGCGCGTCGTCTCCACCGTGAGCGAATCGACGGGGGCGCACCTGGTGCGCCCGGTCGCGGGCGTCGCGAGCTCTTAGAAGCGTCCGTGGACCACGAGTCGGTAGCCGGAGGCCTGCGCCGGAGACGGGGACGGATCGCGCGTGAGCCCGATGCCGAGCGCGCCTGCGGTCAGTGGGATTCCTGCGCCGAGGGCGGCGACGCCCGTGAGCACGGCGGGGGACGTGGCGCACGGGGCGGTCGAGCACCCCGGCCGCAGGCCCACGAGCACGGCGCCGAGCACCGCGAGCGCACCGCCGGTGATACCGAGGGCGAGCGCCGCTGTGCGTCGTGACCGCGCGTCGGGGAACCCCGCCCGGAGCGTCGACGAGTCCGTTTGGGGGGATGGTGGTGGCGCAGAGGCAGGCGCCTCGTCGTACGCCGCGGATGGCCATCGGAGCGACGCAGGCGTCGACTCGTTTTGGCGGATGGTGACGAAGGTGCGCTCCACCTCATCGGGTGAAGAACTGCCCGTGGGCGTCGGGCTGAGCCCGCCGGCCGGGGCGATGATGAGCTCGTAGGTCCCGTAAGGCACCCGGAGGGACTGGGGCTGTCCGCGGGTGTCGAGCGCGACGATGCGGCCCTCGAGCACGACCACACAGGCGCTCCCACACGTGATGGTCGGAGGGGCGCCCCGCGGAGGATCCAAGGTCTTGGCGAGGTCCGCGAGGCTCGGTCCCATGGCGCCGAAGTCGACGTCGACACCCACGCTCTCTCGTCGGATGGCGTCGAGCGTGCGCAGGGCGGCCTCCTCGTCGCCGTTGGCGAGGTGGGCGCGCGCGAGGGTGAGGCGGGCGCGGCGCAGCTTGGTGAGATTCTCCTCCGCGCGAGCGCGCTCAAGGGAGTCCTTTGGGGGCACCTCGCGGAATGCTGCGAGCAGCGCCTCCAGCCGAGGAGCGTACTCGGCGGGATCTTCGTTGGTCAAAATCCGCAGGTCTTCGAGCAGCTCCCATGAGGCCGTGGCCGACGGCGCCGGCGCGGGGGCGAGGGCGAGGGCGTCGGGACGCGCCGCCGCGGAGACCGGCGCGCCGAGCGTGACCGCGGCCACCGCGAACGCGACCGAGGCGATCCGCCCGCGGCCCGGCGAGAGCGCGAGCGGCCGGGAGGCGCTTGGGAGGTCGCGGGAAGATTGAAATGTCACGTGGTGCGTCCCTCCTCGAGAGGAGCGGCCGGCGCTTGCCCTGACTCCCCTTCAAGCGCGAGCTGACCGCACGCGGCCCCGATATCATCGCCTCGTGGCGTTCGAAGGTATACGCGGAGCCCTCGTCGTTTCGCGACATCCATGAAGCGACGAACGCGATTGGATGATGGCCTCTTGTAGGGGGCGTGCGGGTGCGGGTTAAATGGGATGACGTTGATATGGCAGTCGAATTCACGGACGAGGTCCGCGAGCCGGTGCGCGTCGTCCTCGAAGTCGTTGACCTCGCTGAGCAGCACGTACTCGAAGGTGAGGTCTCTTCGTCGCGCGTCCGGCAGCGCGCGAACGGCGTTGAGCAGCGCCAAGAGTGGCCACTTCAGGTTGATGGGCATGACGTCGTCACGCACGTCGTCGGTGGTGGCGTTCAAGCTGACCGCGAGCCCCACCTGGGCGCTCAGCGGATCCCGGGAGAATCGTTCAATGGCCGGGACGAGGCCCGAGGTTGAGATGGTGATTCTTCGGGCTGTGATCGCTGCACCCTTTGGATCGGTCACGATCTCCACCGACGCTTTGACGGGGATGAAGTTATGAAGCGGCTCTCCCATCCCCATGTAGACCACGTTGGACAGCCGGTAGGGCCAGGACTCGGGATCGTCGCTCCTCCCGTGGTCGCGCCCCTCCCGTTGGGAGGCTTGCTCGAGCAGATCTTGCGCTTGCTCGATTTGGTCGACGATCTCCCACGCGGCCAAGCTTCGCTCGAAGGTCAGACTCGCGGTCGCGCAGAACCGGCAGGTCATGGAGCATCCGACCTGTGAGCTGACGCAGAGGGTGAAGCCGCGCTGGTCATTGGGGATGAGGACGCTCTCGATGTAGTGGCCGTCCAGTGTCCTCAAGCGCAGCTTTCGGGTGCCGTCGCGCGCCACGAAGTCACCGTGCCGCTCGAGGCGGCGCAGGTCTGCGTGCTCGTCGATGAGGCTCCGGAGCGGCTTGGGGAGATTCGTCATCTCGTGCACGTCGCTGGCGCGGTGCCGGTGGACCCACTCGAAGATTTGATCTGCTCGAAATCGCGGCGCGCCCAGTTTGGACGTGACAAACGTCTCCAGCTGGATCCGCGTGAGCCCGCGAAGGTTGGGGCGAAGCGGGCGAGGGATTCCCCTCGCCGGCTTGCGAATGGGCACGAGCGCGACCATGAGTCCTCTATGATACTACGAGGTCGCGGCGCCCCGCAGCGCGGGGCTTAGAGCCCGGCGAGCTCGAGGCCGCTGAAGAAAAAGCCCAGCTCGAAGGCGGCGGTGTCCGTGGCGTCGGAGCCGTGGGTCGCGTTGCGCTCGATGTTGGTCCCGAACTGACCGCGGAGGGTGTCCGCAGGAGCGGCGGCGGCGTCGGTCGGACCCATCAGGTCGCGCCATCGGCGGATGGCGTCTTCACCCTCGAGGGCCATGGCCACGATGGGTCCTTCGGTCATGAAGGTGACCAGGTCGCCGAAGAACGGGCGCTCCGCGTGCACGTGGTAGAAGCCTTCCGCTTGAGCTTTGCTCAGGCGCAGGGACTTCAGCGCGACGACCCTGAGGCCCTCGCTTTGAATGCGGGAGAGGATGGCGGACTGATGGCCGGCGGCCACCGCGTCAGGTTTGATGAGGGCGAAGGTGCGCTGCATGACGGCCGGCACGCTAGGCTGGACTCGCGGCCGTGTCTAGGGGGGGAGGTGGCGGGGCAGGTGAGTTTTCGCGGCGCGGCGGGACCCCGGCGCTGGCGGGGCCGCCACTCCATGCTCGTGCGGTGAAGGCGCGTTTTCACCGCGGGGCGCATGCGCGGGGGGATCTCTCGGGTCTGGGCTGGAAAACGGCCAAACGTCAGTGATTGTTCATTTCTAGACCGCCGGAAGTCCCATGCGGCGGGGCCGCCTGCGCTAGATTCCGATCCATGGCGCTCGACGGCACTGGCGACGTGACGGGGACCTCCGACTTCGCTCACCTCCATCTTCACTCCCAGTATTCGCTCCTCGACGGCGCGATTCGGATGAAGGATCTGTGCGGGAAGGTCCGCGAGCGAGGGATGAAGTCCGTCGCCGTCACAGACCACGGCAATATGTTCGGGGCCGTGCAGTTTTTTCAGACCGCGAAGGCCCACGGCGTCAAGCCGATTTTTGGCTGCGAGGCGTACATGTCGGAGGGGGAGGCCGCCGCCAAGACCGATCGCAGGAATTTTCACATCGTCCTCCTCGCGAAGAACGAGGTCGGATTTCAGAACCTCCAGCGCTTGGTGAGCTTCGGTCACCTGCGAGGATTTTATTACAACCCTCGTATCGATCGGCAGATGCTGCGCGAGCACAGCGAGGGGTTGATAGGGCTCTCGGCGTGCCTCGGGGGGCACATCTCCAAGCTGATCAACGAGGATCGGATGGACGACGCGCGAGAGACCATCCTCGAATACAAGGACATCTTCGAGCCCGGCTCATACTTCCTGGAGCTGCAGCCGAATCGGATGGCGCAGCAAGAAGTGGTGAACGCTCACCTCGCTCAGTTCGGGAGGGACCTCGACGTCCCTTTGGTGGCCACGAATGACTGCCACTACGTGAACCGGGAGGAGGCCTACGCCCATGAGATTTTGATGTGCATGGGCATGGGGCGAAAGTTCGACGACGAGAACCGGCTCAGGCACTCGTGCGACGAATTCTATATCAAGACGGAAGCGCAGATGATGGGCTACTTCTCGCAGTATCCGTCTGCCTTCGAGAACGCCTGTCGCATCGCGCAGATGTGCAACGTGGAGCTGTCGCTCGGGAACCCGGAGTTGCCCAACTTTCAAATTCCTGACGAGGCGAGTCTCGACATGGGCGGCTACCTGCGCAAGGTGGCTCGCGATGGCCTGCAGGTCCGCCTCCTCGAGCTGCGCGCGCGAGGGATTCGTCCCAACGAGGATCTGTATCGAGCGCGGCTCGAGACCGAGCTCGACATCATCGTCTCCATGAATTTTCCGGGCTATTTTTTGATCGTCTGGGACTTCATCCGAGAGGCGAAGGTGCTCGGGGTCCCGGTGGGTCCCGGCCGTGGTTCAGGCGCCGGCTCTATCGCGGCCTACGCCATGGGTATTACGGACATCGACCCGATGCAGTACAACCTGCTCTTCGAGCGTTTTTTGAACCCGGAGCGCGTCTCCATGCCGGACTTCGACATCGATTTTTGTATGGATCGGCGCGAGGAGGTGCTGCAGTACGTGACCGAGAGATACGGCGCCTCGCGGGTCGGCCAGATCGCGACCTTTCACAGCCTGAAGGCACGTGGGCTCGTCCGGGATGTGTGCCGAACGCTCGGTCACCCGCCATCATTTGGCAACGAGATCGCGAAGCTGGTCCCCGAGGGCCCAAAGGTGTCGCTGTCCATGTGCATGACCGATCCTGCGCCGCTCAAGAAAGCGATGCGCAAGGACAAGAGCAAGGCCAAGGAGCTTAAGGATGTGGTGGAGGTGGCGGACGCCGCGAAGAAACTGAGGATGCGCGCCGACCTCGATGGAGAGGTCGCCCGGATCCTCGACGTGGGCTGCTCGCTCGAAGGCCTGAATCGACACGCGGGCATGCACGCGGCGGGCATCGTCATCGGCAACCGTGACCTGTGGGAGCACGTCCCGTGCTTTAAGGCCGACGGTAAGATTGTCACCCAATACACGATGACGGACGTGGAGACCGCCGGGCTCGTGAAGTTTGACTTCCTCGGGCTCAAGACCCTCACGGTCATCGCGACCGCAGAGCGGCTGATCCGGCGTCTCGACGGCAGCGGGGACTTCGAGATAGACGCGGTCGCGATGGACGACGCAGGGGTCTTCGAGATGATCAGCAAGGGGGAGACTACGGGGGTGTTTCAGCTGGAGTCCAGCGGCTTCAAGACCCTGCTCAAGCGCCTCCAGCCAGACTGCTTCGAGGACATCGTCGCCGCCGTCGCGCTGTATCGACCGGGCCCGCTTGAGGGGGGGATGGTCGACCAGTTCATCGAGTGCAAGCACGGGCGCCAAGAGATCGTCTACCCGCATCCGCTGCTCGAGGACGTCCTCAAGGAGACCTACGGGGTCTTTGTGTACCAAGAGCAGGTCATGCAGGCGGCGCAAGTGCTGGCGGGCTTCACGCTCGGCGGCGCGGACATCATGCGGCGCGCCATGGGGAAGAAGAAGAAGGCGGAGATGGATCGGCAGCGCGAGCTGTTCGTGGAGGGGTGCCGTCACAGCCATGACATCCCGAAGGCGCTCGGCGACGAGATCTTCGACCTCATCGACAAGTTCGCGGGCTACGGATTTAACAAGTCTCACTCCGCGGCATACGGGCTCATCACCTACCGCACCGCCTTTCTTAAGCATCACTATCCAGAGCCGTTCATGGCCGCGCTGATGTCTTGTGACAAAGACAAGAGCGAGAACGTGGTCAAGTTCATCGCCGAGGCCCGGTCCATGGGAATCAAGGTGTTGGCGCCGTGTGTCAATGAGTCCGAGAGTGACTTCTCCGTCGTCGAGCACCGCGATGAGGCGAGCGGCCTCGTTCGCGCGATCCGGTTCGGTCTTGGCGGCGTGCGCAACGTTGGTGCCAACGCTGTGGAGTCGATCATGAACGCCCGCGAAGGCGAGGGGGCCTACGAGAGCGTCTTCGAATTTGCCCGTCGAGTGGACCTGAAGCGGGTCAACAAACGGACCCTAGAGGGGCTGGTGATGTCGGGGGCGTTTGATGGCGTGGCCCGGGAGCACAGCCGGAGCGTGTTGTTCGCCACGATTGACGCGGCGGTGGAGCAGGGACAATCCGCCGCGCGCGATCGCGGCACGAATCAGGTGAGTTTGTTCGCCGCGCTCGGCGATCCGAGCATCGAATACGTGGAGACCTACGCGAGCGAGCGACCGTGGGACACGCGGACGCGCTTGCGCAACGAAAACGAGGCGCTCGGATTTTATCTGACGGGGCACCCGCTCGATCGTTATCAGATGGAGATAGCGCGGCACGCGACGGTCCGGACGGACGGGCTCGGGGTTCATTTGGCGGGCAAAGACGTGCGTGTAGGGGGGATGGTGTGCGAGCTTCGGGAGGTCCAGACCCGCTCTGGCAGGGGGCCGATGGGGTTCTTTCAGCTCGAAGATCAGGTCGGTCGGGTGGAGTGCGTCGCGTTCACGCGCGCGTGGGGGCAGTCGCTCAGCGGCGGCGCCTCCCCCTCGGATGGCCCGTCGGAGACGCTCGGAGAGTTCTTCCTCGGGCTCGACGAGGAGCCTGTCATCGTGACCGGGCGCCTCGAAGTGAGCCAAATCGAGGGCAGCGATGAGATCGAGAGTCGCAAAATTCTGATCTCGGGTGCCCAAGCCCTGCGCGATATTAGGAAGACGAAGGCCAGGGGGGTGCTCGTGCGGGTCGAGGCGCACGAGCTCACGGATGAGCGAGTCCTCGGTCTGAAACACCTGGTGGCGGATCATCGGGGCGTCTACCCGATGCACTTTGACGTCGTGGTCAAGGAGTCCTTTCGAACTCGGCTCGTGTTTGGCGACAAGTTCAAGGTGTCGGTGGACGATGACCTGATGATCGCCCTGGAGCGGCTGTTCGGCCGTCGGGTGGCCGAGGCGCTCTAACCAACGTTCGTGGGGGTGCATTACGCTTCCCACCGGCGGCGGACTGGGGCACAATGACGCCATGGAATTCTCCGGCGCTGGCAAGACGGATGTGGGGCAGGCGAGAGGTCACAACGAGGACTTCTTCATCTGCGATCAAGAACGTGGGATCTTCATCGTTTGCGACGGCATGGGAGGACACGCGTCTGGGGAGGTGGCCTCGCGGCTCGCCGCCGAGACGATCCAGCGGGAGGTCGACGCTCGCGCCCAGGAGATTGACTCCGCGGTCGAGCGTGGGGACTCGCCGACGCTTGAGCGGATCCTGCGGAACTCGATCGAGATTGCCTCTCGCGCGGTGTTTGACGAGGGCGCGCAGCACACGGGGAGGCATGGGATGGGGACCACCTGTGTCGCCGTGCTCGCGCGTGAAGGTCGGGCGCATATTGGACACGTGGGGGACAGCCGCGTGTACATGTGCCGCGCCGGCGCGGCGTGGCAGCTGACGGACGACCACACCTACCTCAACGACGCGGTGAAGGCGGGGTGGATGACGCTGCAAGAAGCGGAGAAGAGCCCCCACGCGCACATGATCACGCGCGGCGTCGGGGTGCAGGCCTCTGTCAAGGTGGACACGCTCACCGTCGACATCTCCGAGGGTGATCGTTTCTTGCTGTGCTCCGACGGGCTCCACAGCTACACGGAGGATCTGGTCGAGCTCGCCACGTTGATGCAGCCAGACGTGTTGGAGAAGGGCGTGGAGGCGCTCGTCGAGCTCGCCAACAAGCGGGGAGGGTCTGACAATATCACGGCGCTGATCGTCGCGAGTGAGCCCCCAGGGGGGGCGGCCCGGTCGCAGCGGTCGCTGGCGATCGACTCGGATCTCCGGGCCCTGCGACACATCTCGCTGTTCATCGATCTCGAGATGCGAGAGTTGATGCGCCTCGGCGGACTGTTCAAGGCGGAGAGTCACGCGGACGGGTCGGTGCTGGTCAAGGAAGGGGCCCGAGATGACTCCATGTTTATCCTCGTAGAGGGGCGCGTAGAGATCCGCAAGGGTCAAGAGGTCGTCGCGAAACTGACGAAGGGCACGCACTTCGGCGAGATGGCGCTGCTGTCTCGGCAGCCTCGGACCGCGACGGTGTCTGCGGTGTCGAAGGTGCGAGTGTTGCGACTTGAGCGGAAGGCGTTTATGAACTTGGTCCGGACAGAGCCAGACATCGCGGTGAAGTGTCTCTGGAAGATCGCGCAGTCGCTCGCGACCCGACTCGATGACGAGAAGTTGCTCGCGCCCGCACCCACCGCGCTCGCCTCCTCGAGCAAGAGCGGGACGCGGGAGCTAGAGATCCTGTCCCCGTTTCGTTCGCGCAGATAGCCCGCGGCCCTCAGTGGGCTCGTCCCTTGGCGGGTGAACCAGGTACAGCTGGCAGGCCCAGTCGCGCGCGACGCTCTGGTGAGAACCCGTAGAACGCCGCCAGCTCCTCCAGGACGGCCTCGCCCATCACCAGTGGGAGCTGCTCGATGGACGAGGCGGCGCGGAGGACGTTGCGGCGGTAGACGACGAGCGCCGTCACCTGCGGTGGCGAGTCCGCGACCTCCGAGCGATGCGCGAGCAGCACGGCTGGCACGCGCGGGTCCATCCCCTCAAGGACCAGCTCCTCGCTCGGGAGCTCCCGGCAAAGGAGGGGTGTGGGGGCGTCCTCGGCGACGAGGGCGCTCAACTCCGGCACGTCCGAGGTGTCGACGAACTCTCTGGCGGCGGCGTGAAAGAGCACGTCGCTCGGGCACCATGTCGGGAGTTCTTCCGCGAGGTCGAGCCGGAGCACGCGCAGGGACGAAGACATCGCCTCGCCGACATCGCCGAGCCTCAACTGCGCCTCGGAGAGCAGGTACCAGGCGTCGGCGTCCTCGCTGTCGCAGACGATCGCGCGCTCAAGCCATTCACGCGCGAGCTGTGCTTCGTCATATTCGATGTAGATTCGAGCCATCCTCAGCGCCATTTCACGGCAGCGGCGGTAGAGGACGGCGCGCTCCTCTTCGTCAGGGGCGTCATCCTCAAGCGCGCCGCAGAGGATACGAATTGCGGCCTCGGATTCGCCGGAGGTCCCAGACATCGCCGCGCGCAGGAGGGGGGCCTCGTCGGCGTCCTCAATGTACGCCCGGGCGCACCGCTCGTCATTCTCCGCGGCGGCGGATTCAGCTGCGATGACGCGGAGATCGAGTCGGTCGATGTGAGGGAGGTCGCTGGTCTCGAGCGCGCGCTCGCACAGCTCGCGGGCGCTCGACGGCGCCTGCATGTCAAGCAACCAGATCTGCGCCAGGGGGATGAGGGCCTCTGGCAGGTCAGCGTCGAGTTCGAGCGCCCGCGCGTAGTGTTCGATCGCCGCCTCGGGTTGCAGCGTCGCGGAGGCGATCGCGCCCAGCAACACCGGCGCCTCGCAGCCGCCAGGGCACAGGTCGCGAGCCAGGACCGCGGACTCTCGAGCGCCCGCGAATTCTCCCCGCTCGAACAGACCCCATCCGCGATCGATGTGGGCCGCAAATCGGCTGGCCTCGCCGCTGAGGTGCTCGTCGTCGGACTCGTCCTTGCTCACCGTGGCGCACGATAGCACGCCGGGCGAGGAACGGTAGGTCGTCGGCGCCCTCACGCCGCGGGAAAAAAAAGCAGGGGGGCCCACTTGAGGCTTGGGGTCCGGGGCGTTCAGAACTATGATGAAAGGGTGCAGCGGTCCAGATACGGCGCGGCGGCGTTCAAGCGCGTGCGCTCTCGCAGGGAACGGCTGAGTACGGCGCTGTGTCTGCTCGCAGGCGCGACCATGGCGTGCGCTGTCACCGGAGCGCGGGCGAAGGCGCGTGGCGTGGGACTCGACGCGGCTTCGCCCGCGCGCTCCGCTGAAGAGGCGAGCCATCAAGAGCTGGCAGCGTCGCACCTGCTCTCGGGCAAAAAATCGGCGCGCCTCGGAGATGACGCCGCGGCGATCCGGTGGTGCGACGAGGGGCTCGCGTTGCCGGGTGTGCCTGATGACCTCACGTTCGAGTTGCGGCGCGTGCTTGTGTCGGCGCTGGCCCGCGGCGGCAGCGCTCGACGCGCGCTCGGTCTGCTGAGCGCGATCGCCAACGACGACCGGCTCCCGACGGTCGAGCTGCGGGGCGCCCGGGCGGCCGCGCTCGATCGACTCGGCGGGGCCGCCGCGGCGGCGGAGGCGCTGGCCGAATGGAGGGCGGTCCTCGGCGACGCGACGGTGGAGGCCTCGTATGCGGAGGGTCGGCTGAGGGCGAGGTTGGAGGCGCTCTCGCTGGAGCAAGCGTCGGCGCTCGCGGGCTCGGCCGCTGGAGGTGACGCGCGGGCCTGCTTTGCGTTACGCGCCGGCGTGACGGTGGCGGGGTCGTACCCGGGGTGGGTGGATCGATGCCAAAATCGACCGCGGGTCGTGGGAGTATCGCTCCCCCGCAGCGGGCGGCTCGCCGGCCTCGCGAGCGAGCACCTCGCCGCGGTGTCGGTGGCCGTTGCCCTGCTGTCGGTGGAGCGCGAGGTCGAGGTCTTTTTTGAAGATTCGGGATCGACCGAAGCGAGCGCTGTCGCCGCCTCGAGGCGGCTGTTGCAGCGGGGCGCCGGCTGGCTCGTGGGGCCGATCATGCCCGCCCAAATTCGTGCGACCGCCGAGATCGGAGCGAACGTTGTGATTCCGGGTGAGGCGCGGCGTGGGGGGGTAGGGGTCGCGCAGAGCCTCTCGGTGAGGCTCGCCACCCTCGTCGACGAGGCCGAGCGGCGAGGCCTGCGCGAGCTGTTCGTGCTCGCCCCCGACAACGCCTACGGTCGAGGCGTCGAGGCCCTGATCGCCAACGCGAACCTGGGCAGCAGCGGCGGCCGTGACGGCGGCGACCTCTCGATCTCGATGATCAAGATCGACGAGGGCGGCGCCGACTTGTCGTCAAAGATCGATGGGCTGATGCGAAGACTTCGCCCCTCTTCCGGCGTGCTGATCGCCGACGCGCTCGCGCGCGTCGCGTTCGTGGTGCGGCAAATTCGGCGGCGCGAGCGGGAAGGTACGCGCGTGGTAATTTACACGACGAGCGAAGGCCTCGGGCCGGCGGTCCTCGCCCGCGCGGCCTCGGCGATGGAGGGGGACGTGTTCGCTCCGATGGTGGGGCCCGCCCTCGACGTGCGAGGTTTCGACGCGGCGTTCGAACTTCAAGAGGGCCGGCCCCCCACGGACCAGGCGCGGCTCGTATTTCGCGCGTTGGCGTTGGCGTGGGCGGGTGGCGAACGAGGCGGGGCCGCCGGCCTCGATATCTCTTCATCACCTCCGCTGTACGTGATGAAAGGAGGGGTGCTTGTCCCGCTCGCCGCGCAAGCCCCGTAAGGAGGCCAGACGTCGCCTCCCGCACGACGGGCGGCACCTGGTCCCCGGTGCGCGCGCGGTGACGGAGCTGTTGCGGGCGTCGCCCGGTCGCGTCCTGCAGGTGTGGACGGAGGAGGGGCGTGATTTCCCTGACCTCTTCGCGCTCGCCGCCGCGTGTGGTGTTGCATGCGCGCCGCGTCCACGGGATGAACTTGAGGGTTTGGTCGGGCCTGGGCTCGCCCGCGGCGTCGTCGCGGCTGCGGAGAGCCCGCTGCTCGAGGGGGTGGAGCCGCTGCTCGCGGTGCTCGACGACACCCCGGCGACGGTGCCGTCGGGTCGCCGGGTGTTGTTGGCGCTCGATGGTGTCGTGGACCCCCACAACCTCGGCGCGCTGCTGCGGAGCGCGGAGTTCTTCGGGGCCTCCGGTGCGTTCTGGGCGCGCGACCGCTCCGCGCCGCTGTCACCAGTGGCTGTGCGCGCTTCCGCGGGAGCGAGCGAACGGCTGCCTGTAGCGCAGGTCACAAATCTTTCACGGGCTCTGGCGCTGTGTCTACAGCACGACGTGTGGACGGTGGGGACCGTGGTAGACGGCGGCACCCCGCTCCGGTCACTCGTCCGCGGGGAGCTCCCCGATCGTCTCGTTTTGGTGATGGGGAGCGAAGGGCGCGGTCTCCGACGCCTCACCCGGGACCGCTGCGAGTACCTCGCGCGGATCGATGGTGGTGGCCAGGTAGGGTCGCTTAACGTCAGCGCAGCGGCAGCAGTGGCGCTCTCCATGCTCGCGTGAGTCGAGAACCGCGTATCTGCGCGTCTTGCCCCCTATTTGTCCGCAGAGGCCAAAATTCTGATGTGTTCGCCGGCGCGTCGAGGTAGCTTTGACTCCCTCTTTCCGGCGCTGTTGTGGTCAGTTGGCCAAGCGAGACGACGGCGGAATTCAAGGGCCAAGGGACCAGATGACAGCCATGCAATCCGAACTCCTCTCATTTTTAGATGCCTACGATTCACAGAAGGGAATCGACGCACTCACCGCGGCGACGGACGCCATCGATTTGAAGGCGGCGCGTCTCGACGCCAAAGCAAATCCGAATGACCCGGAGAAGGTGGCGGCTGTGTTTGGAAAGTTGATCGCGGAGGGATCCGAGGCAGAGATGCTGGTGGACTCGGCGAAGGCGCTGGCGCAGCGCGCGGGCCGTGACGCCAGCGGCGCGGAGGTCGCGGTGCTCGCGGGCATGGTGGTGTGGAAGATGGGGGAGGAAGCGAAGATCGCCGAGCCCTATTTTCGGCGGGTGCGCCGTGCGCTCCCCGCGGACCCACGGGTGCTCGACTTTTACCGTGAGTTGTTTGAGGGGGAGTCCGACGGGAGCCAGCTCATGCAGGTGCTGATGGCGGCTCGACGAGGTGCGGAGGATCAAGAGCAGCGCTACGCCCTCGCGGAGGAGATGGCCACGCTCGCCGAGTTGCGCCTCAAGAGCGTCGACCGAGCGATCGAGGTCTGGCGTACGGCGATGCGCGAGAAAGACTGGGACGGCCGCGTGCTGCTGCGCCTGCGCGAGCTCTACGAGCGGGAGGAGAAATGGAGCGCGCTCGTAGAGCTGCTCAAGGACGAATTCGAACAAATCCCGGCGGACGAGGCGTCGAAAGACCGACGCATTGAAAAATTAATGGAGATCGTGAATCTGTATCGCGGCCCTTTGAACCTCGGCGCCATGGCGCTCACGACACTCCAGCGAATTCTTGAGATCGAGCCTTCGCATGGTGAGAGCCTAGAGCTCCTCGCCGCGACCTACGCCACGGAGGAGCGATGGAACGACCTGATCTCCATCTACGCGCGGATGCTGGAGCGCGCCCGGACAGAGGACGACGAGGACGCCGAACTTGATCTGTTGCGAAAGACCGCCGCGCTCTGGGTAGACTCGCTCGGGAATCCGCAACGCGCCCTCGAGCCGCTCCGCCGCGTACGCGAGCTGAGCCCCGACGATCCCGAGGCGCGCGGACTGATGGCGAAGATCTATGAGATGCGCAGGGACTGGCGGTCACTCCTCGAGCTTCGCCGTGAAGAGATCGCGTCGCTGTTCGGTGACGAGGCGCTGGAGAGCCGCATCGAGTTGGCGCGGCTCACCGAGGAGAAGCTCGGTGATCGCGGGGCCGCCATCGAGGCCTGGAACGACGTCCTCGATACGGACTCTGCGAACACAGAGTCCCTCACCGCGTTGCGACGCCTCTACGAGCGTGAATCAGACTGGACGGCCGCCGCGGATATTTTGCAGCGCCACGCAGACCTCGTCGAGGACGCGGAGGCGCGCCTCCCGATGTTGTTGCAGCTCGCCTCGATCTACTCCGATCGGGTGCGCGATGAGGATCGAGCGGTGACGGCGTATCAGCAGGTGCTGTCGGAGCAGCCGGGGCACGACAAGGCGATTCGGAGCCTCCGCGATGTCTACGTGTCAGGGCATCGCTGGGAGGATCTGACTGATCTTTTCTCGCAAGAGGATCGCAGCGTCGAACTCGTCGAGGTGCTCCAGGGTGCGGCGGAGCGCCTCCAAGATGTGTCTGATCGGGTCGAACTTTATCGACGCGTCGCCGACTTGTGCCGTGACACGCTCGGGCAGCCGGAGCGCGCCGTGAAGGCGCTGGAGCGGACCTTGGCGATTCAGCCGGACAATTTGGAGGTCACGAGAGAGCTGGTGCCGATCTATCGTGAGCAGCGAAACTGGACGAGGCTCGCGGCGATGGAGGAGCTGCTGCTCGCGGCCGAGCTGGACGAGGGCGGGCAAATCGAGAGCATCTCGCGAATCATCCAGATCTACCGGGACAAGATCAACAGCCCGGCGATGGCCTTTTCGTGGGCGGGGAGGGCCTACCTCGTGGGGCCGACGCAGGTCCATCTTCGTGAACAGCTTGAAGAATCGGCGGAGCGCGCGGACGCCTGGGACGAACTGACCGGTATCTTCGAGGAGAGAATCGCCGCGCCGGACGTCTCCGATGAAGAGCAGCTGCTGCTGCTCGACAAGCTCGCGACGATCGCTCGGGATCGGTTGTTCAAGCCCGACGACGCCCAGCGTTATTTTCGCCGCGTCATCGAGATCGATCCGTCGAGCGCGCTGGCGATGGGAGCGCTCGAGCAGATTTATACGACGACCAGGCGGTGGGACGATCTCGCTGGGGTCTATACGAAGCGTCTGGATGTGACGACCGATCCCGACCAGCGCCTTGAGACGCTTCGGAGCCTCGCGAGGCTCCAAGAGTCGCAACTTGGCGACCTCGACAGCGCGACTCGCTCGTTCGAGGCGATCCTGGAGATTGCCCCCGACGACAACGCGGCGCTCGATTCGTTGGTCGCGATTCACCGGAACCGAGGCTCGTGGGAGCCGCTCGCGAGCGTGTTGCAAGCCAAGCTTGACTACAGCCAGATGGGAACCGTTCAGGTGCCGGTGCTGTTTGAGCTCGCGTCGCTGCAAGCGTCGAAGACGCACGAGCCCGATCGCGCCATCGAAGGCATGCTCAAGATCCTTGACTACGAGCCCACGCATGGCGGCGCGGTCGCGGTGTTGGAGCGGCTCCGGAGGGATGACCCCAGCACCGAGCTCCCGATCATGCGGGGCCTGCGGCCGTACTACCATCGCGTGGAGGACCGGGACAAAGAGGCGGAGGCCATGGAGGTGCTGCTCAACGCGGAAGAGGACGCGGAGAGCCGGGCGAACAAGCGCAGAGAACTCGCGGCAATTTATGGGAAGATGGAGCACCGCCGCGCGGACGCGTTGCGGCTGTACGGCGACCTCTTCGAGTCGGCGCCCGAGGACTGGGAGGTCCGCAAGACCTTCGTGCGATTGTCTCGAGAGCTCGGCGACCAGACGGAGGCTGCGCGCCGTTTCGAGGCGGTCCGAGCGGCCTTGGCCCTCAAGGCGGAGGAGGCCGACGCGCAGGGTCGCACCCTCGATCGCGCGGACGCGGGCCTGCGACGCGACATCCTGCTCGAACTCGGTGAGCTGCTCCAGCGCGATCTTGATCGCCCGCAAGACGCGGAGCGCGCGTTCGGAGAGGTGCTCGAGCGTGACGAGACCAATCAGACCGCCTATGAGGCGTTGGAGCGGCTGCTGTTGGCCCGCGAGGCCTTCGCGGAGTTGTTCACTTTCTACCGCAGGAGGGTCGACGCGGTGTTCAACCAAGACGAGCAGCGGACGTTGCTCGAGCGGATGGTTGGGATCGCGGTTGAGCGCCTCCACGATCGAGAGGCGGCGATCCAGACGGCCGAAGAGCTGCATGAGCTGTACCCGGAAGACATGGATATCATCGAGTCCCTCGCCGGGATGTACGCCGGGGGAGAGGGCATCGAAGATCACGAGAAGCTCGATGAGCTCCTCGGACGGTGGGGCGAGCTTGAGACCGACGAAGCGCGCCGACTGTACCTGGCCTGTCAGCGCGCCGCGCTCCGGGTCGAGAAGCTCGACGACCCCTTTGGAGCGGTCGACCTCGCCGGGGCGATTCTCGGCGAGCATCCAGAGGACCCGGCGGCGAAGGAGATCCTCGAGAAACTGCTGGAGGCTGACGCTGTGCAAGCACAGGTCGCGTCGTTGTTGCAACCGCTGTACGAGCGGGCAGAGGACCACCACGGTCGCATCCGAATTCACCGCGTACGGCACGCCAAGGCCGAGCGCGAGGGCTCGCTTGACGAGGCCACGAGCCATCTCTTGGCGATCGCCCGGATCGAGGAGCACGACCTCAACGACATGGGGACCGCCTTCAGCACCGCGCGAGCGGCCTACCTGATGGATCCTCGGCGCTTCGATACCTTGGACGAGGTGACTCGCCTCGGAGAGGTGCTCGGGCAGCATCGGGCGTTGATCGGGGTGTGGGCGTCGGCGCTCGACCATGACCGGGCGACCGACAAGACGCTCCGGATCGACCTCACCAGCAGGATCGCGCGGGTGCTCGACGAGGTGCTCAACCTCCCAGAGCAGGCGCGCAACGCGTACGCGGAATTGTTGAAGCTCGATCCCCCAGACGCCCGCCTCGTCGAAGAGACGGTAGGATCCCTTTGCCGGCTGCACATGCAGGCCGGTGATTTTATCGCGCTCGTCGAGACGCAGCAGACGCTGCTGAGGTACACAAACCAGCGCGATGAGCAGATCCGTCTGCGCCTCAAGCTCGCGAAGACGCAGCTCGACTACCTGTTTGATCGCGTGGGGGCGGCGCTGACGTGGAGCGAGGTTTTGGACACGGACCCCGCCAATAAAGAGGCGCTCGACGCTCTGGAGCGCTTGTTTGTGGAGGAGGAAGAGTGGGAGCGCTTGGATGAGGTGTTCACGCATCGCACGGACGTCACCCCAGACACCCGCGCGCGGGCGGAGCTCTGGCGCCGATCAGGTGATCTTCGGTTCGAAAAGTTGAGAGACTTGCCGGGGGCGATCGACGCGTACCAGACTGTGATCGACTTGAAGGTCGGTCGCGAGGACACGGTGCACGCGATTCAGAAGTTGGTCGAAATTCATCGCGAGCTGGAGCACTGGCCGGACGTGGAGGAGAGTCTACGGCGCCTGGTTTCTTTGGCGGATCGCGACGCGGATCGAGTCGAGCACTTGGTGCAAACGGCCGAGGTGCTGAAGTCGCGACTCGGGCGCCCGGTGGAAGCGCTCGACGTCCTCAAGCGGGTGCTCGATCTGTCTCCGACCGACGCGCGGGCTCGGATGCAGGTGAGCTCGTTGCTGGTGGAGGACGGCGCACGAGATCGAGGTATTCGTATTTTGACGCCGCTGTACGAGGCGGAGCAAAACTGGACCGCGCTCCTCGAGCTGCAAGAACTCCAAGCGCGGAGTCAGCCCTCGGGTCGGCGGCGGTTGCAGGCCCTGCTCGGGGTCGCGGACACGCAAGAAGAGCGGCTCGGCGACGAGCAGCGGGCATTTGTCGTGCTGTGCGAGGCGCTCTCAGAGGCGGGCGACCAGCCGGAGCTGGTGGAGATCCTCGAGCGCGTGGAGCGGCTGGGCGAAGCCCCTGAGCGGGCGGAGAGGCTCATGGAGGCGTACAAGACGACGGTCGATCACATCCTCGACTCCGACATCCAATTGCGGGTGTATTTGAGCATGGGCGCGGTCTCGTTGCAGCGCCTCGGCCGACTAGACATCGCGCGTGACGTGTACGAAAAGGTCGTGGACACAGCGCCCGCTCAATGCGGGGTCGGAGAGGCGCTCGAGAGTATTTACCTGCGGCAAAACGCATACGTTGAGCTGGCGTCGCTCCTTGAGCGGCGGGCGGATCGAGAGGTCTCGCCGGGCGCTCGCGATCAGATTTTGGTGCGCGCTGGAGAGATCCATCGCACGGTGCTCGACGACGTGGAGGGCGCCATGGGGCTTTATGAACGCCTCTCGGCGGAGGCGCAGTCCGACGCGCAGGTGCAGGATGTTTTGGAGTCCCTGTACGAGAAGACGGAGCGCTATCGTGAGCTCGCGGCGCTGCTGAATCGCCGGCTCATCTCCCTCGATGGTACGCGAAAGGTGGGGACTCATCTGCGGCTAGGGCGGCTCTACGGCGAGCAACTCGACGATCCGGAGGAGGGGCTTAAACACCTAGGGGCGGCGCTCCGTCTCGACCCGGAGCACGCGATGGGATCGGAGGAATTGAACCGCTACCTCGAAGACCCGAATATGCGGCTTCGGGTGGCCCACATCCTTGAGCCGATCTTCGTGTCGGTCGGCGATTGGGAGCGGCTCGTCAAGATCTGCGAAATTAAACTCGCGGAGTCCACAGATGAGGCCGAGCGAATTCAGAGCCTGCTTCGAATCGCTCAGATTCAGGAGGAGCAGCTGGAGGATCTGGACGGCGCGTTCGCGGGGTACGCGAGGGTGTTCGAGGAGGTTCCGACCGACAAGTACACACGGGGTCAGTTGACCAGGATCGCCGGCGTGATCGGCAAGCAAGAGGCGCTCGCCGAGCTCTTGACCCATCACCTGGAGAACGACGCGGCGGGGGACGAGAGCGAGGACACCCTCGAGCTCGCTCGCGCGGCGGCGGACCTGTGGTCGCTCTCGGTCCGAAAGCATGATCGAGCGGTGCCACTGTACGGTCGCATCATCACAGCGCGACCCGACGCGACGGAGGCCTTCGCCGCCATGGAGCAGGCCTTGGTCGCTGGTGAGATGTGGCGTGAGCTCGTGGACACGTACTGGTCGGCCGTCGATGCCGCGACCGACTCGGCTCGCCAAATCGATCTTCTGGGTCGGATCGCGGGCGTCGCGGTGCAGAAATTGGAGGACCTTGAAGAGGCCGTGCGCGCGTTCCGTGCGGCCATCGATATCGATCCAGATCACGAAATGGCGCGCGATCAACTTGAGATGTTGCTGGAGCGCGCGGAGCGGTGGGACGACCTGCTGGAGCAACTTCACGAGCGCCGTGATCGAGCGGCGAGTCCAGCAGATCAGCGAGCGGCGTCGATCCGTATGGGGCTCGTGCAGTCCGGACCACTGGAGGCGATGGACGACGCGATCGACACGTTCTCCGCGGTCTTGATGGAGTCCTCCGGGGATATGGAGGTCGTACAAATTCTTGAGCAGGTCGCGGAGGCCCAACCGGACGCGCGCGCGCGAATCCTCGACATCGTGGAGCCGGTCTACGAGGAGCTAGGAAATCGTGCGCGGCTCATCGAGATCAGCGAGTGGCGCCTCACCGTAGCGGAGGACCCAGAGGAGCGGCATCGACACTATACGAGGATCGCGGATGTGCTCGGCGAAGATGAGGAGGGGCGGGAGGCGTCCTTCCGGACCCTGCTTCGCGCGCTGGGCGAGCCGGGGCCTCAGTTTGTGCTTGAGAGCCTCGACGAGGAGACTCGACGGCTCGCGGCGTCGCTGAATATGCCGGGCGCGTTGTCCGACGCGCAGGTGACCGCGGCGTCCTCCCCCCGTCTCGAAGAGGATCAGGATCGACGCATCGAGCTGTTGCTCGCGGCGGGCCAGCTGCAATTGGACTCCGGCGACGCGGCACGGGTCGTCGAGATTATGGAGCTCGTGCTCGGGATCCGCGAGATGAGCCCGGAGGCGCTGGCGCTGCTGGACGCCGCGCAGGTCCGCCTGGGATTCCATGACGCGTTGAGCCAGACCCTGGCTCGGCGGATCGAGTTGGAGGCAGAAGATGAGACCCGCGTGGAGCTCTCGCGGCGCTTGGGGAGCCTGTTGGAGGACGTGCTCGGCCGGGCCGCAGACGCCGAGCCAGTGTGGCGGGGACTCCTTGAAATCTCGCCGAGCGACGAGGTCGCGCTGGAGCGCCTCAGCAAAGTGTACGAGCGGCAGGGACACTCCTCCGATCTCGTAGGCCTGCTTGAGCGGAGGATCGATGCGTCCTCCCAGACCGACGAGCGACGCGAGCTGAGGATCCAACTCGCGAGCCTGCACCGTGAGGGGCTCAAGGATCGGGCGTCGGAGATTGACACGTTGCGGGCGCTGCTCGAGGAGGTGCCAGACGACGACGACGCGATGGCGGCGCTCGCGCGGGCCTACGTCGCCGAAGAGCAGTGGGCCGACGCGGCCGAGACCATTCGCGATCGTGCCATGGCGGCCGTCAACGACGAGCGGCGGGCCGCGCTCTTGCTGGAGGTCGCGCGCGCGTACGCGGGCCCCATCGAAGACCTGAGCGGCGCCGTGCAGCAGTACGAAGAGGTGCTCCGCATCGCGCCTGGGCAGGAGGGCGCCATCGGTGATCTCATCAACCTGAGCTCACACGGAGAGGTGTCGGAGCTGATCGAGGAGATTCTTCGACCGCAGCTTGAGCAGCTGGGGCGCTTCGAGGACCTCGCCCAGGTGCTCCGCAACCGCATCGGTCACGCCGAAGATCCGGTCGAGAAAGCGCAGCGAGTCGAAGAGCTCGTCGAGTTGTGCAACGATCGGCTCTCAGACGCGGGCGCGGCCTACCAGTCCAACCTGGCGCTGCTTGAAGTCGCGGAGGGTGAAGCGCTCGAGCGCGCCGTCGAGCGTGGGATGAAACTCGCCGCTCAGCTCGAAGTGCTCGGATCGTTCGCCGAGCACTGTGGAGCGCTCGCGAGCCAAGACAGCAAGGACAATGGCGCTCGCTGCGTTCTGGGGCTCTCGGCAGGGACGACGCTCTACGACTTGTTGGCCCAACCTGAACAGGCGGTCTCGCTGCTTGACGACCTGCTTCACGCTGGGGTCAGTTCGCTCCCGCTGTGCGAAGCGCTCGAGCGCTTCGCCGGGGAGCAATCGCGGCACCCGATGGTCGTTCGGGCCCTCGAAGAGCATATACGACTGCCCGACGTGGAGGAAATCCCCGCTGTGTTGGTGCGTCTCGGTACGGCGCGCGCGAACACAGAGGACACGGACGGGGCGATCGACGCGTTCCGAGAGGCGCTCCAAGAAGACGCGCTCGTGCAGGGGGCGGTGGAGGGGATTCGTTCGATCGCCGAGGCGATGGACCCCTCCGAGATCCCCGCCGATGGACTGGACACGCTGTCGCAGGCGTATCAGGCGACGGACACTGTGGAGGGCTTGATCTTCGTCGCGCGCGCGCGACGGCGGCAGGCCGACGATCCTGCGAGCGCCCTGGCACACCAGCAAGAACTCGCGCGGCTCCAAGATCGGGCGACGGGCGCGAGCCTGGAATCGCTTGAGGCGTGGGGTGAGGTGCTCGCGGCCGACGCGGATCATGGGGAGGCGCTCGAGCGTGCGCTCGAGGTGGGCGGCGGTCTTGAGCAAGAGGCGCGCGTAGCCGACCTCCTCGTAGCGGCGGTGGCGAAGGCGAAGGACGAAGGGCGCGTGTATGGGAAGTCCGCCCTCGCCGCGGGTCGACTGTTCGTGGAAGTCCTAAAAGACAGCGCCCGCGCAGCGCGCGTCCTCGAGGACCTGTTTGAAGAGGTGCCGGGCCACGTGAGAGGGCTCGCCCTTTGCGTACAGGCGGCGCGGCTGTCCGCCGATCCAGAGCAACTCTACGGCGCCTTGATGGCGCTCGCTGAAGTGAGCGACGAGCACGAGCAGGCGCTCTCGATGCTGCGGGAGGCCGCGGAGATCGCGGAGGGTCCGATGGGGGACCAGGCGCGAGCGATCGACGCGCTGAACGCTGTGCTGATGGCGGACGAAGGAGACGCTGGCGCGGCGCAAAAACTCATGACGTTGCTCCACCACGGAGAGCGATTCGAGGAGCTCGGCGAGCTCTTGCGTGGCCGGGTCATGGTCGCCGAGGATGACGCGCGACGACGGCAGCTGCGGTACAGCCTCGCCAATCTTCTCGCGGAGCGGCTGGACTCGCTCGAGGAGGCCGTCGAGGTCTACGGCGACATGCTCGCGGACGACTACTCGGACCTTGAGGCGATGCGAGAGCAAGAGATCTTGCTGCGTCGACTCGAGCGATGGTCCGATGTTCGCGACCTGCTGGAGCGCAAACAAGAGACCGTCGAGCCGTCGGATCGGACGCCGATCATGATGGAGATGGCGCGGCTTTGTGACGAGCGACTCGGGGCGTCCGCGGAGGCGTCTGAGATCTACGGCCGAATCCTGCTCGAGCAGCCGACGCTCGAGGAGGCGCGGGGCGCCATGGAGCGCATCTTCAAATCAGAGGAGCAGTGGGAGGCCCTCTCCGAATCGTTCGAGGCGCGGGTGGAAGCCGCGAGGGTGAACGAAGACGAGACCGCTGTCGCGGCCGCGACCTACAAGCTGAGCGAGATCCTCGCAGGGAAGCTGGAGCAGACGGACCGGGCCCAAGAGCTGTTGAAGGAGGTCTTGGAACGGAGGCCGGATGATGTGCACGGAATCCTCGCGCTGGCGGACGTCTACGAGGCCCGCGGCGACGAGGGCGCGATGCGATTGATGCTACAGCGCGCCGCCAGCTTGGCGCCCCAAGGTCAAGAGGGCGCCGCTTTGCAGCTTCGACTCGCGGGCTTGAGCGACGACCCTGAGGCGCAGCGGGTGCACTTGGAGCAGGCGCTCGGGCTCGATCCCTCCAACGCCGTGGCCGCGTCGCGCTTGCTGGAGTTGAGTCGAAAGAGCGAGGCGTGGGACCGGGTGGCGTATCTGCTAGAGCTCTCCGCGAGCAGGACAGAGGATCCGGCGGAGCGACGGCGACTCACGCTCGAACGGACCGACGTGCTCGCCTATCGGCTCGGGGACGCCAACTCCGCGCTGCGGGTGCTCGCTGGGGTGTACGAACAGGTCGCAGATGACGTGGATATCAACGCGAGGATCGCGGACTTGTTGTTCCGCGTGGGGCAACTAGGGGAGGCCGCCGGGATGTATCGCTGGCTCGTGGAGACGGAGGGGGCGAAGAACGCTCGCAGCAAGTCCCTCGCGTTGTACCTCACTCGCTTGGCTCGGATTGAGATGTCGGAGGGCGACACGGAATCGGCGATGGCCATGCTCGATCGCGCGTATGGCATGGATTCGACCAACGTCGAGTTGTTGATGGTCCTCGGTGACATCCACGAGCAGGCGCATTCCTGGGAGGATGCGCTGAAGGTGTATCGGGCGATGTTGCTCCAAAACGCGGACCGATCAGGTCTGCTGCGGCGCGGCGACATCTACCTCCACCTCTCAGATATCCACGTCCGCCTCGACGAGCTGCCGAAGGCGCAGGCGATGCTGCGGCGCGGGCTGCAAGAGGACCCCGAGCACCCCGAGCTCGCGAGCCGGCTTCAGCAGATAGGCACCTGAGCTGACGACTTCACGCCGCCGCGTAGACGGGGGGGGGGAGGCTCTCCCCCGCGCCACGCCGGGTGAGGCGCTCGCGGTCACGCGCTCGGCGGGACTGACGCCAGGAGTCGAGCGAGGATGACGTCCACCGCGACCCGGTTGTCTCCGCCCTCCGGGATGATGAGATCGGCGTGGAGCTTCGAGGGCTCGACGAAGGCGAGATGCATGGGGCGCACAGTGTCGTAGTACTGGCCACGGATCGACTCGAAGGTCCTCCCGCGCTCCTCCATGTCCCGTTTGATTCGGCGGAAGGCGCGGATGTCGGCCGCGGTGTCGACGAACAAGGAGAGATCAAAGAGCGCGCGAAGCTTGGGGGCGGCGAGCACCAAAATACCTTCCACGACGATCACAGGCGATGGGACGACGCGGGTTTGAGAGCGCGACCGGCGGTGGTTCTTGAAATCGTAGATCGGCGCTTGGATCGCGTGGCCGTCACGCAGCTGTTGGAGGTGCTCGACGAGCAGCACGGTCTCCAGGGAATCGGGGTGGTCATAATTTACGGCGGCCCGCGCCGCCTCATCGAGATCGGGGCGGTCACGGTAGTAGGCGTCGTGCTGAATAGTGGAGACGCTCGAGGCCGGCAGCCCCTCCACAATCTTGTGGGCGACGGTTGTTTTTCCGGACCCACTGCCGCCTGCAATTCCGACGATAAACGGGGGGCGATCGAGTGGATGCATGGGGCGTACCGCGGTTTCGCGAGGGCGAAGAGCTACCCTTGGAGGTCTTCCGGGTCGACACAACCCTTCTCGTCTGTCTTGCCATCGCAGTTGTCGTCGATGGAGTTTTCACAGACTTCCACTGTTCGAGTGTGGCTGGGCATGCACTGGACGGCGCCGGCGATGCACTTGGTGACGCCGGCCGCGCACGCGCCTTTTTGACCGGTGGCGCACTCGGTACCTGTGCCCTTGGTGTCGTCCTCGTCCGTTTGACCGTCGCAGTCATTGTCTTTGCCGTCGCAGATCTCTGCGCTGGCTGCGATGACCGGCGCGTTGCACTCTGAGGCGCTCCCGTCGGCGGCGCAGCGGTAGGTCCCTTCGCTGCGACACTCTCCCTCGCCCGCCCAGCACTTCGTCCCCTCGCGCTGGAAGCCGTCGTCGACGGTGCCGTTGCAGTCATCGTCGGTCTTGTTGCACAACTCGCTGGCTGCCGGAGTGGTCTGGTCTTCACATTCGAGCCACCGACCCCGCTCGTCGCAGGAGCGAGCGCCTTCGCGGCAGATACCGCGACCTGCGGTGCCGTCCGGACCCTCGTAGCACGGCTCTTTGACGCCCGGGTGGCACTCGGCGGGGGCCCGATCCTCCTTGTCTTTGAGCGCTTGCTGGTACTCCTTTTCGAGTTCGGAGAGCTGGTCGTTGGTGGCGCATCCACCCGACGAGAGGAAGCCGGCCAATAAAACGGAGGCGGCCGCCCCCACTGCTAGGGTGTGAGCACCGTTCACGATGGAAAACCTCTTCGCCATGGCGGTAGGATACACGTCTTGGTAGGTTTTCACGAGCGCCGGTGAACCTTCTCGCAAAAACATATCTCTACGTCCTGTTTCTCGTCGTATGTGTCTTCTTGCTGTGGACACTTCACACGCTCACGTTCGCGGAGAATGCGATCCAGCGATTGGAGGTGTGGCTGTTCGTCCCGTCATGGACTGGGGACGCGGTCGGGGCGTCCGTTCGTCATGAGGTGGGCCTGCCATTCATGCTCGCCGGTTGGGCGGGGGTGGGGTGCGGAATCTGTTTCTTGGCGTGGCGCCTCCCCGCACGAATTCGCCGATCCGCCGCGACGCAGCGCGAGCTTCGGGCGCTTCGTCGCGAGGTGTTGAAGTTGAGGACCTTGCCGCTCCGGCAGCGGGAAGAAGACGAACAGCTGGCCCGCGAGGCGCAGTTGGCGCTCGGGCGAGGTACGGTGCTCGCAGATCTCGATGATGCGGGCGCGCGCGAGGAGCTCGGTCGATGATCGCGGCGGTGCTGGCCTTTGTCGCGGGTGCGGCCGCCGGAGCGGGCCTCTCCTACGCTCGTTGGCTCCGCGGCCGCGCCGAGATCAAGGCCCTCCGGTTGCGGAGCCGACTGCTGTACGAGCTGGCGGAGGGGGATCTTGAGCAAGTGGGCGATGAATTGGAGGAGGCCTGCGAACGGGAGACCGCCGACCCATCACTTTTCTTAGCGTTGGCCGCCATCGATCGGGAGCGGGAGAGAATTGGTCGAGCGAAGTCGATTCACCGCACCGTGCTCGCGTCCGAGGATCTTCCGTCCGAGCAACGTGTGGCGGCGCTGCTCGGCCTCGGGCGCGATCTGCTACGCGAGGGGAACGAACGCGCGGCGGTTGGCGCGTTGGTGCGGGCCAACAGCCTCTCTCCGCGCTCTGTGGCGACCCTGCGCTCGTTGGCGAAGGCCCTCGAACAGGCGGGCGCGTGGGAGCGCGCGGCGGCGGCCTGGGAGCGGGTCGAGCGTCAGGTGCACGGGCGCGCGGCCCGGGACGCCAAGATCGGGCGAGGTCACGCCCTCGCGGAGCAGGCCGAGAATTTTCGGCGCGCCGGGGACGAGAAACGTGCCCGTCGCAGCGCGGAGCGGGGCACGATGTTTGCGCCCGACAGCGCGCATTCTTGGAGCGTCCGGGCTCGAGTGGAGGCCGCCGTGGGCGATCCGCAGGAGGCGATGATCGCGTGGCAGCGTGCGTGGGAGCTGGGGCCGGCGCAGGCCGGTGAGATCGTGGAAGAGGCGTGGCGTTTTGCAGAGCGTCAGGGGCGGCAGGCGGACGTCATGGCGAGGATGCTGGCGTCGTCGAGAGATACGACCGACCCCGCGCTCGCCATCGCGCTGGCGCATCGGGTCGCGCTGCAGCACCCCGAGCAGGCCGCGTCGGCGCTCGAACAAGTCGTCGCGACGTCGAGCTTCGCGCAGCTCGCCCTGATCCGCCTGCGCTTGCGGAGGGGCCAACGAGATCAGGCTCGCGAGGCGGCGCTGAGGGCCACGGCGTCGGCGCGGCTCGTCTGCGGGCGCTGCCGGGATGACCTGCGCGAGACGCCGTTTCGCTGCGAGCGGTGCCAGCGCTGGGACACCGGCGTGCGCGAGGCTTGAGCCGGTGTCAGGATCGGTCGCGGCGGCGCGTCACCCGGCGGCGCGTATCGAGGCCCGGTCGTGTTACAACGGCTCCGTGAGCGACCGACCCACCGGCGGACCTGGCAGCATCTTTATCATCGACGCGAACAACTATGTGTTCCGGGCGTTCCATGCGCTGCCGATGCTCACATCCCCCGACGGCACGCCGATCAACGCGGTGCACGGCTTCGTTCGGATGCTCCAAGCGCTGCGTGTCGATTTTTCTCCAGAGCGTATCGTGGCGGTGTTCGACGCGCCCGGACCCTCATTTCGAGACGAGTTATTCGACGAGTACAAGGCGAACCGCTCGCCGCCACCCGAGGACCTCCGCCCCCAGTTTCCGCTCGTCCGCGCGGCGACGCGAGCCTTGGGGATCCCGCTGCTGGAGATCAAGGGTGTGGAAGCGGACGATGTGATCGCGACGTTGGCCGTGCGCGCACGGGCTGCGGGAATGCGGGCGTTCATCTTGTCTTCCGACAAGGACCTCATGCAGCTCGTGGACGATCCCGGTCCAGACGGAGGTTGCATCCGTCTCTACGACGGGATGAAGCGGCGGCTCGTCGGACCAGAGCAGGTGCGCGACAAGTACCACGGCGTCGGCCCCGAGCGACTCGGCGATCTGTTGGCGCTCATGGGAGACAGCGTGGACAACGTGCCGGGGGTGCCAGGGATCGGTCCGAAGACCGCGGCGGCGCTGCTCCTCGAGTTCGGGGAGCTGGAGGATGTGTTGACGGCGGCCCCATCGATCAAGCAAAAAAAACGCCGAGAGCGGCTCATCGAGCACGCCGAGGACGCTCGTTTGAGCAGGATCCTCGTGGAATTGAAGCGTGACGTCGAGGTCTCGTGCACCCTTGATGAGCTTCGAGATGGTGGATTCGACCACGCCGCGGTGACCGAGTTTTTCACGCCCCTCGGCTTCAAAACCACCCTCGCGGGGTTGTTGCAGGGGGGCAAGGGGCAGTCTGGGCGGCGGGGATCTGGCGTGGCGCCGAGTCCGAGTTCGGGGGCGGCGGCGCTCCCCGTGGTGGACGGTGTCACCATCGACGCGGCGAATGGGCGCGTGCTGCCCTCCTCGAAGGCGGGGGAACTCGAGGCGTGGCTCCGGGAGATTCCCCCGGAGGGAGCGCTCGCGATCACAGTGTTCGGCAGCCACCCGGAGCCGATGCGGGCCGACATTATCGGGCTCGCCCTCGCGCGTGGAGGCGGGACCCCGAGCGCCTTGTATCTACCGGTAGGCCACCGGAACTTGCAAGACGACGCGTCAGAGGGCTGGAGCGCCGACCTGCTTCGTGAGCGACTCGGCGCGCCGCTCGCGGACGCCTCGGTTCGGAAGGTGTTGTTCAACGCCAAGTCCCAGGGCGTCCTGCTCGCAGAGCACGGGCTCGCGCTCCACGGCGTGGTCATGGATCCGATGCTCGCCTCGTATACCCTCGACGCGGCGCGCGGGAGCCACGAACTCGACGCGCTCTCGCTCGATGTGTTGGGGCACGCGCTCACGCCTGAGGAGCGGATCGTGGGCAAGGGGCGCAAGCAGATCGCCTACGACCAGGTGCTCGTCGACCAGGCGGGGCCCTACGCGGTGGAGCGGGTGTTGTGCGTGCTCGAGCTGGGGAACGCGATGGCCGCGGCTGTGGCGCGGGCCTCCGGCGATGAGCAGCGATTGTTCGCTGAGGTCGAGTTGCCGCTCTCCGAGGTGCTCTCGGCGCTAGAGCGGAGAGGTGTGGGCTTGGCCCCGAAGGTTCTTGAGGCGCAGTCGGAGGAGCTCGGGGCGGCGCTCGCCAAGATCCGCCGAGAGATCGAAGAGGACGCGGGCTACCCGGTGAACCCGGAGTCTCCGCAGCAGCTCCAGAAGCTGTTGTTCGAAGACCGCGGGCTTCCAGCGAAGAAGAAGACCAAGACCGGGTACAGCACGGACGCCAAGGTGCTCGAGGAGTTGAGCCTCCTGGATCCCATCGTCAACCTGATCCTTGAACATCGCAGCCTCAACAAGCTGAAGGGGACCTACCTGGACACGCTCCCCAAGCTCGTGAACCCTCGCACCGGTCGCCTGCACACACGATTTCGCCAGGCGGTGGCGCAGACCGGGAGGCTCTCGAGCAGCGACCCGAACCTCCAGAATATCCCGGTCCGCAGCGCGCGCGGGCGGAGGATTCGAGAGGCGTTCGTAGCGAGGGAGGGGGGCGTGCTCGTCGCGCTCGACTACTCACAGATCGAGTTGAGGGTGCTCGCGCACCTCTCGCAAGACAAGAGCCTGTGCGCCGCCTTCCGCGATGGCGACGACGTGCACGCGCGCACCGCCGCCGAGGTGTTCGAGATCGAGCGCGCCGACGTGACGTCGGAGCAGCGGAGCGTCGCCAAGGCGGTCAATTTTGGGGTCATCTACGGGCAGACCGCCTTCGGACTCGCGAAGACGCTCGGGATCCCGCAAGGGAAGGCCGCGCGTTATATCAAGCGGTACTTCGAGCGCATCCCCGGCGTGAACATCTACATGGATGAGCTCGTCGAGCGCGCGAAGCGAGCGGGGGAGACCTCGACCATTCTCGGGCGCAGACGGCGAATTCCGGAGCTCGGGAGGCGTGGACCTGCGCGGGCCTACGGGGAGCGAATCGCTCGGAATACCCCCATCCAAGGGAGCGCCGCCGACATCTTGAAGGTGGCGATGATCAAGGTGGAGCGCGCGCTCGCTGACACCGCGTGGGCCGAGATGGTGCTCACCGTACACGATGAATTGATCTTTGAGGTGGACGCGGGGCGTGAACAAGAGCTGATCGAAGTGGTGCGCCCGTTGATGGAGCGGGCGGCGAGCATGGACGTCCCCCTCGTGGTGGACGCGGGGTGGGGACGCACCTGGGCCGAGACCAAGGGATAGGCGAGCTGGGCGCGCGCGAAGGGAACGAGGTATGGTGACCGGGGAGTCGCCATGACCGAATCATCCTCATCTGGGATCGCGCCGCTGCAGCCCGAAGACGCCGGACGCGTCTGCGCCCAAGCCTCCATCCCCGCGGTGATCTTGGAGGTGACGCGACGCTTGCAAGACGCGGGCTACGCCGCGCTGCTCGTCGGGGGGGCGGTCCGCGACTGCCTGCTCGGGCGCCCGGTCGGTGATTGGGACGTGGCGACGTCTGCGACCCCCGCGGAGGTGATGGAGGTCTTTCGCCGGACCATCCCCACCGGCGTCGCGCACGGCACGGTGACCGTCTTGATCGGGGGAGGCGAGGAGCGGCGCGCCGTGGAGGTGACCACGTTCCGCGGTGAGTCGGGCTATCGAGACGGACGCCGCCCTGAGGCGGTGACGTTCCTGCGCGACGTGCGTGAGGATCTCGAGCGTAGGGATTTCACTGTGAACGCCTTCGCCTTTGATCCGATCACGGGGGATTTTTTCGACGAGTTCGACGGGCTTGGTGACCTCCACCGCGGGGTGATCCGCGCCGTGGGCGATCCTCTGGATCGGTTCGCCGAGGATGGGCTCCGCGTCATTCGTGGGCTGCGGTTTTGCGCCACGCTGGGATTTGACATCGAGGAGGCGACCTTCCGCGCGATCGAGCCGCGGCTGCCGGTGTTTGAGAAGGTCGCGAAGGAGCGGATACGCGTGGAGTTGTTTAAGCTGCTCGGCGCGCTCGCGCCGTCGAAGGCGCTGGCGGCCATGTGGGCCTCGCGGCTCTGGGAGCGCGTGCTCCCTGCGGTGGAGGAGGGCGCTCAAGAGGCCCTGATGCTCCGCGTCGACGAGGCGGCTGCGAACCCCCTGGTGCGGCTCACGATGATCTTGCGCGGGGCCGCGCCGGGCGGGGCTCTCACCGTCGCGGAGACCCTCGACGCCCTCAAGCTGAGCCGCGCGGAGCGCCGCCGCTGCGACGCGCTCGTGGGGCCGCTCGTGAGCCTGTTGGTGACCGCTGACCCGACGGAGACGCGCCGCGTCGCCAGCCTGCTCGGGCGGGAGCACGTGGACGACGCCTGCGCCGTGCTCAGCGTGGATCCGTCGACTCGAGCCCGCGTCCTCGCGGCGCTCGATGGGGCGCCGCTGACCGCGAAGGAGCTGGCACTCTCGGGTGGGGAGCTTATCAAGCGCGGATTGGTGGCCCCCGGACCGGCTGTGCGTGAATTGCAGGAGGCGTTGTTGGCGTGGACGTTCGAGGACCCGACGCGCAATACAACGGGGGCGCTCACGGCACGCGCGAACCAGCTGACCGCCGCCGCAGACTAGAGCCCGTCCACGTGTGGTTCTTGCTCGATGCGAGCGTCGAGGGCGATGAACCCGCGCTCCGCGTCGAGGAGTCGCAGCGGCGCCACCTCGACGTGGGTGATGCGACGACCTGAGTGGGCGACCAAGGCGTCGAGCCGCGCGAAGAACTTCGCGAGCGCGCGCACGCTGGGATCGGAGTCACGGCGGAGCTGTGGGAGTCGCAGGCTCGTGATCACCGAGTTCGCGAGCAGGAGGGCGTCTCGGTCCGACAGCGGGCCGGCGGCGAGCACGGGCTCGGAGTACATCTCTTGGGTCTGCGCATGGCCGAAAAAAATGGGGACTCCGGCGGCGCTGCGGGTCATGCCACAGCGCAGATCGAGCCCCGCGGGGACCTGCTCTGCCACCATCACGCCATCGACCCGCGGGCGCGTCGGGAGGGCCCGCACTGTGGCGAGGATGTTGGCGTGCCCGCGTCGCACCGCCGCGGCGTTCACCAAGTCCAAGAGGACGAGGCCCGCGTCCTTCTTGCGGCGGAGGTCCGGGCTCACGGGTTTGAGCACGACGGGATAGCCGATCTTGTCGGCAAATTGCACCGCGCCGCTGGCCGAGGCCGCGACCGCCTGCCGCGTACATTGGATTCCGGCGCGCCGAAGCACCACCTTGCCCTCGTGCTCGGAGAGGGCTTCACCGCAGGCCGCGAGGACTTCGACGCAGCGATCGAGGTCGCAGTCCGCGTCCAACAGCGGGTCGTTGGGATCCTGAGGTGCCGCGAGGCTGTCGAGCGCGACACGGCGGCGGAGGCGGGCGCGCTGCGCGAGGAAGGCGGCGGTCGGGACCGCGAGGGCGACATCGTGCTCCGGCTGCGACATGCCAGCGACGCCGCCTGTGAGGGGGAGGGCGCGGCGGGCTTGGTGCCACATGGAGAGATCCTCGTTGGACGGGGCGTGGGTGCTTGGGGGCGGATCGAGGATGAGTCCGAGCACCCGAGGCGCCGGGAAGACGGGGCCCGTCAGTCGCTCGAGGGCGTGGGCTGCGGCGACGCGTTCGAGCGCCGGCTCGAACGGCGTCAACTCAACCTGCTCGACGCCGAGGGGCACGAGGGCGTGGTCGTCCTCACGATCACGCACCCAGCGGGGCCAGTCCGCGTTGAGGCCGTCTCTCGTGACGTATCCGATGGGCGGCGCGTCCGAGAGGGCGGGGGCGTCGAGCCATGACAGCAGCCACGCAGGGGTCGGCGCCAGCGCGATCTTGCAGGGGGGCGTGCTGCGGAGCAGGCCCGCGAGCTCGTCGGGGTTGCCCGCACATCGCAACCCTTCGCCCTCGCCGACGTGGAGGGCGGCGTTTGGACCGAGCGTCGGAACGCCCTCAGACGAGAGCGCGTCGAGGCGCTCTCGCTCCGCCGCGCTCGCGTCTCCCGCGACGATCAGCAGGCTGGGAGGCGCGCGACGTACGGCGCGAACAAGGCCGGCGCTCAGTCGGGAGGTGGCGACGATCAACCACGGATCCCCGTCGTCCGAGAGGTGCTTGGCGAGCTGCTTCTCGTCGACGGATGTGGTCGCGGCGGCGCGGAGGTCCAGCAGCGAGAGCGCCTGTTCACTGGCGAGCAACCGTCGGCGCCCGCGCCGAGAGGGGCGCTCGTCTAGGAGCGAGGCGAGCGCGTCTTCTAGCCCAGCGCTTCGCGCCACTCCGGCTCCTTCAGCGCTGTCACGACCGCGTCGGTGGGGCCCGCGAAGACAAAGTCGGCGGCCGCCGTCGTCGGTGGAGAGAGCGGGGGCTCGCTCGCGTCGATGATGCACAGGCGGACCGCGCGGTGACGGGACGCGAGCGCGTCGGAGGCGCCGCGATATCCGGGAGCCGAGCACAGCAAGGTGCCGCGCTCCAAGGACGCGATCGCCGTCGCTGCGATGGTCTCCACCTTGAGCGACTCGAGCTCAGCGGTCGAGAGCGCCGGGTCGTCGTCGAGCATATAGAAGCTGGCCGGGGCGCCGTCTCCGCTCGCGGATCCCCACGGGACGGGGACGCCGTCCGCGAAGTGCTCCCCGTAGTCGGGTTCCACCACGTCCTCGAGCGCGTGCCACGGCAGCGTGCCCGCGTGAATCAGCAGCCCCTTGGTCTCCCCGAGCGCCTCGGCGTCGACGGGGCGTCCCACAAGAAGCGAGGCCGTGTCGGCTTCTTCGACGCCGAGTCCGGCGAGGAAGCCGCGCCCCTCTGGAGTGTTCGGTGCGAACACCCTCCGCGGCGCGACGCGCTCTTGGAGTCGACCGAGATCCTCGGGGCCAACGAAGAGGATCTGATCGGCGCCGTAGCGGCTGCATTTCGCCGCCACGTCCTGGTCGCCGTCGCCGGCGTCACCCATGGCGAGGGCGACGACCGTGGCGCCTCTCCGCGTCGCGAAATCCCGCGCCACACAGAGGGCGACGGCGCTCGCGGGATGAATGCTCGCCGGAGCGCGGAGGACATGGACGACGAGGGAGGCCATCTAGTCTGCGAGCCCGTGCTTTCGTCGGAAAGTCTCGATCTGTTTTTGGTATTCGATCTCGAAGGCCTCGGTGCCGTCGTTGAGGTGGCGCAGGTGCTTTCGAACTTCACGATCAAGGTCGCCGTCCACTTGCATGTGTCGCCGAAGGATGGCCGTGAGCTTTTTGCGCATGGACGCGTCCTCCGCGTAGACCTCTTCGACAAAATTCGAGGCCATGAACAGCTCTACGAGTTGGTTGGCGATCCACTTGGGGGCGTCGTCACCGATCCCGAAGTCTTGGGACTCGGCCAGCTCGCGACGCGTGCGGTAGAGATCGGAGTACGGGAGGCCTCGCGCCTCGAGGAGGTCCTTGGCCCGCTCGGTGAACTCTCGATTCGCGCGCAGATACTCTCGGAGGATGGACTCCACATCTTGGCGGAACTCGGTCCCGTTGCTGACTTCGACGTCTTTGGAGTCCACGAGGTCTTTGTAGACATGGTCGACGATGACTGGAATTTTGGTCGCGTACAGGCGCATGGGATTCGGGCGAGGATAGGACGGGAGACGTTGCGCGTCTACCGTGCGAGTATTTGTCCATGGCGGAGTCCAAAAAGCTGTTGGGGCGGCCCCCGCTGCCCGTCGTCGCCGGCGTGATCTGGGCCGGAGGCGAGCTTTTGGTGCAGCGCCGCGGGCGGGGGCACGGCGCGGGCTCGCTGGAGTTTCCGGGCGGCAAACTGGAACCTGGAGAGCAGCCACGGGCTGCGCTCGCTCGGGAATTGCGCGAGGAGTGGGGCGAAGGGGCGAAGCGGCTGGTGATCGGGAGGGTGTTGGAGGTGGTCCGGCATGACTACCCGGAGCCGGGCCCCGATGTCGTCGTGATTTTCTTTGAGGTGCGCGCGCCGGCGGATCAGGCGTGGTGGCGCTCCTTGACTCCGGTGGATGGCGCCGCGATCGTTCGCCTGCGCCCCGAGGCGCTCCGTGAGGAAGAGTTCCTCACAGCCGACCAGGTCGTCGCCGCGAGACTCCGCGACGGCGGATGACCCGGGGAGGCTCGCGCAGTCACGATCAGGTCCCGCGCCAGGTCCGCTTGCGGCCGGTGTCGATGTGGACGAATTCGCTGACCGGGTAAAATCCAACCCCCCCGTCGTGGTGCTCACGCAGCCATCGGTAGAGTTTTTGAACGGGCACACCTGGGAGATAGAAGTCGATGGCGTGCCCGAGGGTGTGCTGGCTCTTCGCCGCCACTTGCCGCCCCTTTTTTCGCAAAGAGAGGTTAAACTTTGGAGAGCGATAGCCGCTGACGACCATGACCTGCGCGGCGTCAAAATGCTCCGCGGCCTCCAAAATGCGGGCGATGAGCTCTGGTGGGATGGTGGCTTGCTGGGTCGTCGTTCTGCAGCGGAAGAACGCGTTGATCGCGGCCGCCGAGGGTGCCGCGGGGTCGTCGAGGATCAGGATCTCTCGGCTGTGCAGGGAGTAGGCCCAAAGCGGCGACGCCGCCCGCTTCGACCGGCGCCGCTTGGAGTTGGACCGGCGCTCCGACTCGCGGCCGGCGGCGCGCGCCTTTGCTCGCATCTGCGCTTCTTTCTTGGAGCGCTTTTGCGAGTCCACCGGCGAGGCCGCGGTGGGATCATCCGCGCGAACCATGGGGTTCGGCGCACCGACGAGCAGGCCCACCACCAGGGCAGGCAGGAGCCTCCGGAGTCGAGCGGTCCGGGGCGAGGAGCGCGGCGTTGTAGGCCGCGATGCCGACCGGACGATCGCAGGGGGCGGGCTCGAAGCAAAGGGCCCGCCCGTCCGCGTTGAAGCGATGCGACTCATGCATCTCAAATGTACCGCGGATGGCCATCGGGGACCTGGAAACCGACGAAATATGCGCGCTGAAGAGGCGCGCGCCGACGCAATCACCGCCGCGAATATCGACCACCAGGTGCCTCACGCGGCGCCCGAGCGCGCGCGCAGCGTCCATGTCGAGCGTCGAGAGGTAGGCGCCGACTTCGAGGTGGGAGTGGTAGACGACGACGGCGCGGGCTTCGTCGTCCACGTGGCGATGGAGTGACAGCAGCTCGTCTCCGTCGATGTGGAAGCTGCGGGTGCTCGCCGCGGCGTCGCTCGCGGCGCCGTGACCCGCTCGGTTGACGCACGGGAACAGCCGCGCCCGTCCGCCGTCCGTGGAGAGGAATCCGCAGCACTCGTGGGGTGCTCGCGCGACGGCGTCCGCGTAGACCGCCAGCATCGTCTGCGGGTGGAGTCCGAGGACCTGCGCCTCGCTCATGGCGCCTGGCCTTCGGTTGCGTCGGCTGGCGCGAGGTCGCAGCCGGGGCAGCCCGCGCGTGGGTGGGCGCGCAGCACCCGGGGTCGCAAGGTCCGCAGGTCGACGGCGTGGAGCTTGCCCGCGTGGGCGGAGGGCGCAGCGCCCAGTCCCCACGCGACGCCGGCCATCCAGCCCCCCATCACACCGGCGGCGGGTCCGAGCACACCCACGGTCTCGCAGGCGGGCGCGAGGCGTGAATCAGGCGGCCGCTCGAAGTAGCAGCGATAGCAGGCGTGACCGCGCGCGACCCCCAACACCGTCCCGCTCCACCGCACGACCCCCCCGATGACGGCCGGGACGCCCGCCGCGAGACAAGCGTCGTTGACCGCGAATTTCATCGCGGGTGCGTCGGAACACTCGAGGACGATGGCGCCGGCGGGGAGGCCCGAGAGGAGGGCCGGGAGCTCATCGGGCCTCAGGTCACGCTCCATGCACTCCACGGCGGTGGCGGGGCTGCGGGCGCGGATGAAGCGGCGGGCGGCGGCGGCTTTCGGGTGGCCCTCGCTGGCGCCGCGGTACAACACCTGACGCTGGAGATTGCTCGTGGACACGGAGTCCCCGTCGACGAGGAGCATCCGGCGGACACCGCTCGTGAGTGAGGAGAGGATGACCGGGCAGCCCAGGCCTCCGAGGCCGATGAGGACGAGCATCGGCGGCCCGGAAACCGTGCGCTGGCGGACGGGGGGGCGCGCGCCAGGATGTGGAGGAGCTTCCAAGATGTCCCGCGATCATGCCAGATCTTCTCCGTTCACGTGGGCGGCTTGACACCTCCCGCCCATGGCGGCTAGGACGGTCCCAGGGCTGGGCCCCGCTCGAATCATGGACGTCTCCGATCTCAAGAAGAATGTTAAGCTCCTCATCGACGGCAACCCGTGGATGGTCACCGATTTTCAGTTCGTAAAGCCCGGCAAAGGTCAGGGGCTCTACAAGTGCAAGATCAAGAACATGATCTCGGGGGCCGTCGTCGACCGGACGTGGCGCTCGGGTGAGAAGCTTGAGACGGCGAACGTCGAGTCGCGCAGCATGCAGTACCTGTTCACGGATGGCGTCCAGTACACGTTCATGGATTCGGAGTCCTACGACCAGGTGGAGATCGCCTCCGAGGTCGTCGGCGACGACGCGCGATTCTTGATCGACCAGCTGGAGGTGGAGGTCTTGTTCTTCCAAAACCGTGCGGTCGGCGTGACGCTCCCGGGGCACGTCGTGATGGAGGTCACCGAGGCGGAGCCGGGGGTCAAAGGAGACACCGCGACGGGCGCCACCAAGGGCGCGACGGTGCAAAGTGGGTTGTCCTTGCAGGTGCCCTTGTTCATCAAGGAGGGCGAACTTATCAAGATCGATACGCGCACCGGGGACTACGTCGAGCGCGTCAATCGGTGAATTGGCCGGGGACGACGGCGACCGTCGGGAGCAACGCATGAAGCCAGCGCTCGGCGCGCGCGCGCGCGCCAAGATCTGGGACGCGGGGCTCGACGCGATCCGCAGATATCTGCGGCAAGAGGGGATGGTGGAGGTCTCCACCCCGTGGTGCGCAGAGGAGGTAGCCATCGAGCCCTATATTGAGCCCGTTCGCGTCGGGGATCGTTGTCTGATTACCTCACCTGAGCTCTGGATGAAGCGCCTGCTCTGCGCGGGCGTGGGTTCGAGTTTTCAGGTGGCGCACGTCCTCAGACGGGGAGAGCGAGGGGCTGTACACGCGCCGGAGTTTCATCTCGCGGAGTGGTACAGAGCGCCTGGGACCCTCGGGGATCTCCAGCGAGACGTGGAGCGGGTGGTGGCGGAGGTGAGCGCACGGGTCGCGGCTGTCGGGGGGACACCTCGCCCCATCGACCGCTGGGAGCGTTGGAGCTTTTTTGAACTGTTTGAAGCGACGACCGGTGAGGTGCTCGCCCCGGATGCATCCCCAGCGCAGCTGCGGGCGCGGACCGACGGGCTCGGGGCACGACTCGGCGCCCCAGCGCTCCCCGCTCGCGGTCCGGAGGATCCCGCGGTGGAGGCTCTTTGGATCTGGAGCGCCCTCTTGAGCGCGTGGTCCGACGTCGCCCTGCAGCCGTGGCTTGAGCAGCGACGATCCGTGGGTGTCCACCTCGAGGAGTTTCCGGCGGACCTCGCGGCGCTCGCCGCTGTGCGGAACGGCCGGGCGCGACGCAGCGAGAGCTTCGCCTTTGGTGTCGAGATTGCAAATGGTTACGAGGAGTTACAGTGCTCCGTCGAGCAGGAGTCTCGGTTCGAGCGCGTGAACGCGCTGCGCGGGTATCAAGGGGCGCCGGCGCTGCCCATGCCGCGGCGGTTTCTCGCGGCCCTCCGGTCGGGCCACGGGCTCCCCGATTGCGCGGGGATAGCGCTGGGCGTTGATCGTCTGTTGATGCTCGCCGCCGGGGTGGACAGCCTCGATGAGGTGGGCTTGTGCGCTGGCTCAGGCCTCGTTTCCTAGCTGTTTGATCGGCGGCTCCTGGCTTTGGGACGGGCGGATTCGCGAGTTGGCTCGATCTATCGAACGCCCGGTCCAAGCGCGGATCCGCCGCGATGCCAACGCAGGACTACATCCTTGGCATCGGTGGGCCGTTAGCGCCGAAGTGTCGAATCTTCCCGCGTTTGCAGTTTTCCGATCCTCGCGCCATTCCACCCACGCCCCCTCGAGGGGTCGCGCGGCCGCGGCGATCGTTCGCGCGGACGGGTGCGAATACAGCCCTCCCCGGTGGGGCAGACGCATCGTCTCGACATCGAGGAGCGCGACTCCCGCCGTAAGACATTCACGCCGAGACGGCCTCCATCTTGAGGCGACTTCTTCGGTTGATCTTGGCGGGCAGGCCGGTACGATGCCCGAGCCAATGGGACGAATTTTCGCGTTATTCGCCGTCACCTTGCCACTCGTTGCGGGGTGCACCCTCACCGACCAAGTGCAGTCTCGCGACCTCATTCGTGAGGGCAACGCGGCGTACTCCGACGGCCAGTTTGAGCAGGCGATCGAGAAGTACAACGCGTCGCTCGAGCTGGAGCCAGACGGGGTCTCTGTGCTCTGGAATCGCGCGTGCGCTGCGGAGAGCTTGGTCATCAATCTAAAAGATGCGACCGACCCCAAGCAGGTGGAGGCGCGAGGCGAGTTCGCGGAGATCGCGATGAAAGACTTCGCCGCGTGGCTCGACGGCCTCGAGGTGCGCGAAGAGGACAAAGCGAAGACGGTGGAGTCTCACCGACTCGCCTTGATGCGCGCCGACAATCGCTGCGACGATTTGGTGTCGTACTATCTCCAAAAACACCGCGAAGATCCCCAAGACGAGACCCAGTACACACGGATCGCGCGCATCCAAGAGGACGTGTGCGGGCAGGTGGACAAGGCCACCGAGTGGTATCGAAAGCGCGTTCGGGACTTCCCCAAATCGGAGAAAGCCTGGTACGCGCTGGCGGTGCGCAACTTCACGCAGCTGTTCCCGGATGGCGAGTCGGGCCTCCCGTTCAACGACGTGATCCCGGCGGACAGGCGGCTCAAGATAGCCAACGAGGTGATCGAGCAGCTCAACGAAGCCACCGGGATTCGCCCGGAGTACCAAGACCCCTACTCGTATCGCAAGATGGCGTATATCCAGCGGCAGTTCGCGCGGGTGTACGACGAGGAGAGCAACGAGCCGCAGGATCGTCTGCAAGCGCTCCTCGCTCGCAACGACAGCATGCTCGCCTACAAAGAAGAGAGAGCCCTCTGCGATCTCAACGAGACCCCCGCGTGTCCGGTGGAGGTCGACTTTGGAGAGGCCGCGCGCACCCCGGCGCTGTTCGAGGGGCGTCGGGTGGTCGTCACGGGAGAGGTGGTCCCCGGCTCCGTGAGCCGAGACCCGAGCTCCACGGCCACGAAGAGCGTCTATTCGCTCACGCTCAAGACGCCCCCCGCTCCTGAGGCAGAGGGGGACGCGGAGCCCGCCGCTGAGGCAGCCGGAGCCGCGCCCTCGGAGGCCGCCGCCCAAGCCGATGTGCAGGTGGTGCGGGTGCGCTATGCCTTTGAATTTGTGCCGCCGGTCGTCGAGGAGAAAAAGCCGGCCGAAGAGGACTCGGAGGAGGCGGCGGAGCCCGCTGTCGATCCAGTGGTGGTCGCGAAACAAGAGTTCGAGGCGCACACGGCGGAGGTCGTGGAAGGCTGGACGAATGGCAAACAGCTGACGCTGACAGGCACCTTCAAGGGGGGCTTGTTCGAGACGAAAGAGGAGTTGCCGGCCATGTGCTGTCCGCCAGCCCCGATCTCGGACGAAGACTACGCCGCGGACATGGAGCTGAAGAAAACCCTCGAGGCGGAGCTCGCCGCGCTCGAGCCAGAGCAGACCGACGGAAAGGAGAATCGCTAGCCGGCGGCAGCGCCCCGGCGTTCATCCGCTCAGGAAGAAACCAGCGAGACAACGAAGATGTTCGACGTATATCTCCAATCCAAGCAACCCAACTTCCGCGCGCGGCGGCTGCTCGTCGCCGCGACGACGCTCTCCACCGTCTCGACCTTCGCCTTTTTGATCATCTTGTGGGTGCTCGGGAAGATGGGGATCAATATGGTGGATCCCCCGACCATCGAATTCGTGCTCGTCCAGCTGACCGATGTGGACGCGGCCCCGCCGCCGCCGCCGCCGCCGCCGCCCGCGGGCGACGACAGCCCCGACGAAGAAGAGGTGCCGGAAGACGACCTCATCGAGGAGGAGCTCACCCAGCCCAAGGACACGCCCGACAAGCTCCCTGACAAGAAAAAGGGCCCCAAGGGCCGCAAGGTGCCTGGCGTCGCGGGCGGTGTGCCCGGCGGTGTGCCCGGCGGCGTCATCGGCGGCGTCGTGGGTGGCACGCTCGGGGGCACTGGGCGAGCCATCAACACCAAGGGGTCGGGCAAAAAGTCGTTCAAGAAGCCATTCTCTGCGATCTCCGCGCAGGCCCAGTTCATGCCGAAGCTCGACTCGCGCAAGCTCGCGCAGACGAACTCTGGGAAGCACGACCGACGCTCCGGCGTCAACGTGACGTCCTTTTGCATCAACACCACAGGCAAGGTCGTGAAGGTGAAGACCAAGAGGAAGTTCCGCAGCGACCCTGCGGTCGACAAAATTTGCCGGGACACCGTCAAAAAATATCGTTTCAAGCCGTTTAAGGTGGGCGGAAAGCCCGTCGAGATGTGCACGGAGAAAACCTTCAATATCAAGTTTAAGTGACGCGCAGCGTCACCGAACCCGCGCACGCACGCGCACTCACTGACAAAGCTCGCCCGCTCCAAGGGCACCACACACAGGAACACACACTATGGAATCGCTACTGTTGATCGCTGAAGGCGCCGCTCACGACTTCTCTTTGGGGGGCATGTGGGCCCAGATGGGCCTCGTCGCCAAACTCGTGCTTATCTTGCTCTGCATCCAGTTCGTTATCACGCTGGCCATCGCCTTTGAGCGCATGCGCGTCTACAGCCGGGCCAACAGCCAGGGCGCGGCGTACATCTTGAAGCTGCAGACCTTCATGAACGAGCGTGACCACGACTCGGCGATCGCCGCCGCCAAGGCCCACGCCGACAGCCCGATCGCGAAGCTCGTGGGCGCCGGGCTCAAAGAGTACGTCTCGGGGCTCGAAGCGCTCGAGGAGGAGGGGCCCGAGGACGTCGGAGACTTCGACGTGGTCGACGCCGTGAACCGCCAGATGGAGCGGGCCAAGGAGCGTGAGACCGCCAACCTCAAGCGCGGCTTGGGGCTCGTCGCCACCACCGGGACCACCGCGCCCTTCATCGGGTTGTTCGGGACCGTCGTCGGGATCATTAACGCCTTCGCGGGCCTGTCCGGAGACGGAGGCGGCGGCCTCGGAGCGGTGGCCGGCGGGATCTCCGAGGCGCTGTTCGCCACGGCGGTCGGCCTCTTGGTCGCCATCCCCGCGGTGGCTGCGTACAACTACTTCACGAGTCGAGTGCTGAAGCTGCAGATCGACATGAACGATGTGGCCTCCGAGCTCATCGACTACGTGCTGAAAGAGGGCCGCTACTAATGAGCGACGTGCACACGGGACGGCGTCGCCGGTCCATCCCGTACAAGAAGGAGTCGAAGGTCCACACGGACGAGCCCCAAGGTGGGATCAACGTGACTCCGCTTGTCGACGTGTGCCTGGTGCTCTTGATCATCTTCATGGTCGTGACCCCCATGTTGGGTCGCGGCAAAGACGTGAAGCTCCCGACCTTGGTGGAGGCCAGCGAGCACAAGGAAGGCGACCAGGTCTTCGTCTCGGTGGACGACACCGGGGCCTACCTCGATCAAGACATCTTCAACAGCAGGCGTGATTTCCTCGACGCCCTCAAGGTCCGAATCAAGGAGGCCGAGGGCAAAGCCGCGGCCAACGGCTACGAGGGCCCGCTGCTGTTCCTCAAGGGAGATCGCAACACCAACTACGGGCGCGTCCGCGTGGTCCTGGAGTGGATCAAGCAGTCCGAAACCCTGCGCGACGTGGCGCTGGTGGTCGATCTAGACAAATAGGGGAGCCTTCGCCCCGGCGCCATCCGCGCGGGGCCGCGTCTCTTCGCAAAACACGCAGCATCTCGTAATCTCTCACCCCACACCGACCGACAGCGACTGAGGAGAACTTTCACCCATGGGAATGGCAGCAGGCAACTCTGGAGACGAACCTACCGGAGAAATTAACGTGACGCCGCTCGTAGACGTATGTCTCGTGCTGTTGATTATCTTCATGGTGATGGTGCCCAAGACCGTCCCTGAAATTTCGGTCCGAATTCCACCGGAGAGCAAGCGCTCGACGCCGCAGACCAACAAGGAGACGCTGGTGATCGGCCTGTCGAAAGAGGGCGGGGTGACCGTCAACCGCAACCCCGTGGACAAGGCCGGGCTCGGCGAGGTGGTGGAGTCGCGCCTGCGCGGTCGTGACCCCGTGGTGTTCGTGGATTTTGAAGACGACGCCAAGTACGGAGAAGCGGTTGAAGTGCTTGGAATCGCAAAGAAGGCCGGCGCCGAGGTGCTCGGTATCATGAAAAAAAAGGACCGCCCGGTCCCCGACAGCCTCATCGGCCTCTGACGAGCGCGCCCGCCACAGATTTTTCCGTTCAAGACCCTACTCTCAAGGAACACTCGCATGCGAGACAGCAAACCAACTCAATTTGGACTTAAGCCTCAATCCACCCGACGCCGCCTCGGCTTCCTCGCGTTCGCCGCGGTGTCCGGCGTGGCCGCCTCGGTGACGGGCTGCATCTCCGATCCCGACTGTGGCATCTGCGATCCTGACAACCTCGTCCTCGAGATCATGTCCGGACCCAATTACCAAGGGGACCAGATCTGGATCTTGAGCCCCGACTGCGAGGGGCCTGAGTGCCCGACGGAGAAACTGACGACCGCGGACTACTTCGTGAACGAGGTCAGCACCTGTGAAGAGAGCGAAGCGGCCAATCGCGACAGCGTGAGCCGGACTCCCGAGGAGTATTGCAAGGTCGCGCCCATCGTGGTGCTCGGCGGCGAATACCAGCTGGAATTTATCTTCAACAACCTCCTCGACCCCGAATCGATCGAGCTCGTGCGCAAGCAGATCGACGATCCGCAGCGCCTCGAGGTCTACGACTGGAAGAACCGGCTCGCCAATATCGAGGGGCCCATCACCCGCTTTAACGGCGACTACGTCAAAGGGGCGAGCGGCGAAGGCTTCATCGAGCGCGCGGTGAACCTGTCGTGCATCGACAACATCTCCGCCAGCGGTGTCCTCGGCAACACCCCCTACCACGAGAAGATTCAGGAGGATCCGTTCTTGTGCGACACAGTGGATGACGTGGCAGGCACGCCGGTCCCGCGCAAGCTGCAGCAGGGGCAGATGCCGTCGTTCACGGGGCGGACCACAGACCTGGGCTTGGATTGTGAGAATCCGATCACCGACGGGGCCATCGACAACTGTTGCTCGGCGACGGACTTTATGTTGTCGATCAACGTGGCGAAGTATGGCGTGGCTGAGGCTGGTAACCCCGACACGCGCCTGACGTCGGCGAACGCTATCACCTGTGATCCTGCGGGAGATGTCTACCAGGAGTGTAAGGACTTCGTCCCCTACGTCGACCGCGCAGGGGATCCAAGCTCCTACGACTATGATTTCGATGGAGATGGCGTGATCTCTGCCGACGAGCGTGGCCAAAAGGTGCCGCGGTACGACAAGCTCCGCTCGTTGCACCCCGATGATCGCCCGAAAGATGAGAACGGGAACCCCCTGTGGGAGCAGCGAAATATCGCCTGTACGCAAGACAACGATTGCGGTGAGGGGGCGGCATGTGTCGGCTTCGATTCGAACGGGCTCGCGTGTGTCGACACCGCCGACTGCGGCGATCTTCGGTGTACGCAAGAATGGTTCGTGGAGTGCGACGACGACACGAACACCACCGGGAGCCAGGGATTTTGCCGCGACAAACGTTACAAAGACCGCAACGCGGGCGCGTGCTTCGAGTCCAACGTCCCCTTCACCGTATTCGACGAGGAGGGCAACGCGACCATGGAGCCGGCGGGGACCCGCCTCTCGGCCTGCGACACCGATCGCAACGGCATCTTGACGGCGGAGGAGTGCTGTTCAGCAGAGCTTGGAGGGGGGGCGACCTGCGATCCCATCTACGACCAGCTCGCCGCGCTGACGCCTCGACCGATCTATGATCGTGACTTCGCGCTCCCTGCGGAAGCACGCTGCTATTGCGGGCCAGGGCAAAATGAAACTTGCGCTGCGGACGTGGAGAAATTCTGCGCGGCGCCGTACGGCATCGGGACGGTCCCCGCGAACACGTACATCCAGCGGCCCGTGAGTAGCTTCGGTGGTGTGATCTACGATCCAGCGGTTAAGGGACTCGCCTATCGCCCGGCGGATCTCGGGAACTACAGCCGGGCTCGCGTCGAGGCGCGAGCCGACGACGTCACGCCGGTGTTGATCGGTGACGCCGGCGTGATCGACGGGTGGCGGATGTCCGAGTCCGGCCGTGGCGCGGCGGAGCGGTTCGTGGACTACGACTCCGCGATGTGCTCGGGAGCGGAGTACCGCATGGTGTTCGCGACCCGAGAGGGGGAGCAGGTCCTTAAAGACAAGGTCGATAACACGCTCCGCTTCAAGGACACCTACGTGTTCGAGACGCCGCAGTTCCATGTGGATATCACCAATCGCAAGCCGCTCAACAACTTGACGATCGGTCCTTGCACCGACTTCGATCTTGGCTTCTCGAACAAGTACGACCTCGATCCCGCGAACCTGCGCAAGCTGCAGCTGTGGAATATCGAGTACACCCCCGGTGATGACGCGCGGTGTAGCGACGCCGGGGACATCTCGGAGAGCAACCCGACCTGCTTCAGCTTCGTGGAGCGTGTCGCCGGAGGGGATGGCTGCACAGTCGATGACGTCGCGGCTGTTGAGGCGGGCACCGCTGTGCCATGCCTCAAAATCAGCGTCTACTTCGCGCGTGAGGGGCTCTTGAACTTCAAGGTGGACGACGCGATCTTCGGCCCGCGTTTGTTCCCGGAATCGTCCGGGGGCTCGGGGTGGTACCGCCTGGTCGTGCCAGGACTCCATGGCTACACGGCCGACGGCGTGCCGCTCCAAGAAGACGGTTGGGAGAGCCTCGACGAGCTCTGGTCCGACAGCGCCCTCACCGAAGAAGAGAAGCAGGGAGTCTATCGCTCCGCGTTCCAGGATTCCTGCGGGATGCCGCTCGTGACGGCCGGGCTGCGGGACGCAGACGCGCGACCCGACTTCTGGTACGACATCAAGATCGACAACGCGGCGTGCAAAGATGACGACGACTTCGACGGCATCGAGTCTAGCTGCGACAACGCGTCGAGCTACTTCAACCCAGATCAAAACGACGCCGATCTTGACGGATTCGGCGACGTCGAAGACAAGTGCGCCGTCACGGCGACGCCACAAAACACAGGGGACGCGGACAAAGACTCGGTCGGTGACGACTGCGACACCTGCTCTCGCCAGCCCAACAGCTACAACACGTTGGAGGGCGCCGTGGACGTCATCAACGCGACGCCTCAGATGCGGATTCGAAACGTGCCGTTCCAGCAAGACACCGATCAAGACGGCATCGGCGACGCGTGCGACAACTGCCCCACGGTCGCGAACTGCGAGTCGTTTGGGCCGGTGGCGGATGGGCTGACCCCGTGGGTCGTCAACACGGCGATCAACAGCCAAGACGGCGACATCTGCCAGGTGGACAAGGAAGACGCGATGGGTACTCCGGGCGGCAACTGGGTTGGGGATGCTTGCGATGGACAGCAACCGAACCCGGGGGCGGCGGGCGTGGTCGGGATGGGCCCAGACGATGACTTCGACCAAGATGGCATCGCGAACGCCAGCGACTTTTGTCCTCGCTTCCCGTACACGCCGATCCCGTGCGTCGCGGACACGGACTGCTCGGGCGGAAACACCTCGGTGTGTGTGGGAGGGTTCTGTGACAACCACTTCGACAGCGACAACGACCAGGTGGGTAATATCTGCGACAACTGCCCGCAGACACCCAACCCCGATCAAAATGCGATCGGTGGTCCCGACGAGGGCGATCCAGACAGCGATTTCGTGGGGAACGAATGTGAGCCGCAGCGCTCGTCCAACTCCCAGAATCCGCGGCCATATTCATTCCGCGAAGTGTCGGCCTACGGTCGGTGCTGCTCGCTCACCTACATCGGTGATGGGACCTACGTCGACGATGCCGAGGACCTCTATGGGAATGGCACGGGCTTCGTGTGCGTCAGCCCCGAGCGCGGCGGCGTGATCAACGGCATCATGTGCAGCCCGGATGGAGTGCCCGTGAAGCAAGTCTGCGACACCCCGCCCGAGCCAGGGACCGTTCCGGTTCCAGACGGCACCACCTGCGTCTCCGTGCCGTCCGAGGTGGCGGACCCCACCTCGGGTCGCCCCGGCGTGGTGTTTTTGCCGGCTGGGTGTGAGGCGGCGCTGGCGGCGGCGGGATTGACCGCAGAGGAGAACGTACGGCTCTCCTTGGATGATGTGGGCGGTGACGCCGCCGAGCTGTGGTCGAAGATGTGCTTCGATCCTCAGTGGGATCAGGACTATGACGGCGTCCTCGACTTCATCACCGGGAGCACGGACCTTTGTCCCTTCTTCTTCGATCCAGACAACCAGCCCTACATTAACCCTGACACGGGCGCCATCGATCTCACCACGGGAGCGAAGTGCCCGCCATCTTTCATCGACGACACCCTGCGCTGCCAAGCGCAGGTCATCAGCGGCGGCGATGGCGAGGACGGCGGCGGGGACACGACGGGCGGCTAGGAAGCCTCGCGTGGGAGCGCGGCGTGAGGGCGGGGACGGCGAGCGGTCGGTCCCGCCCTTTCTCGTGGTGGTCGCGGAGACGACGGGGCGAAGAAACCTTTGGTAGACTTGGGTGTGTCCTCGCATTCGGCGTGCAGCAGCTCCTCGACCAACGCGGGCGAGCCCCTGTGGGGGACAGCGAATGATGCGGTCCAGCGGTGGCTCCTTGTCGAGCACTACGGGCGCTGGGGAGCGAAGGTGCCGCGAGACACCGAGGGGCTGTCTGAGGCGCTCCGATCCGTGCTCGCGGGGGCTGAAGGTCGGCTGGCCCAGGGGACTCGGGTGCAGTTAATTCGGCGCCCGCTCGCGGGGGGCCGCGGCCCCTTGCGCGTCTTCCTCGTGGAGCCCGGGCGCGAGGGACCGAGGATGATGACGCGGGAGGTCCCCGACGTGGAGGCGCTGCTGGAGGAGGACTGGGCGGCGACAGGTGTCGAGCAGAGCTGGGAGGCCGCTGCGCGGGGAGACGGCCCGTGGCGCGTGTGCGCGCGGCCGCTGGTGCTCGTGTGTACCAACGGGGCGCGCGACGCTTGCTGTGCCCGCCACGGGGTCGGGCTGTACCTCGCGCTCGAACAGGCCAGGGATCGGGCCGTGCTGGCGGGGGGGGATGGTTCGGCGACCCCGCCACTCCCCGAGGTCTGGCAGACCTCTCATCTGGGGGGGCACCGGTTCGCCGCGGTCGCGCTCTCGCTGCCCGACGCGCACGTGTACGGGCGCGTACAAGCGAAGAACGCCGCCGCATTACTCGCGGCCGTCGCGACCGGGCGACTGTTCAGCCTGGCGCACGTGCGAGGATCGAGCCGCAGGCATCCGTCCGCCCAGGTGGCCGAGCTGTGCGTGCGGCGGATGCTCGATGAGCGCGCGTTTGGTGCGGTGGAGGCGTCCTCTCCCCAACTAACTTCGAGCGGCGCGACCGTGCGCGTGACGGTGGGCGAAGCGCGCTATGAGGTGAAGCTCGTGAGGCGCGGCGCCCCGCTGGAGGTGATCGCGAGCTGCGGCGACGGAGAAGCGAAGGGGTTTTACCCCTACGAGCTGCGAGAGATTCGACAGCTGTCGGGGATCGGGGAGTGAAGCGCGGCTCGCGAGGCCCCTGCGGATCCCTCACCAGCTCCCGTGGTTGGGCGCCGACGACCACGGCTCCGCGACGGGGAGGGCCTGCCCGCGTTGCAGCAGCTCGATAGAGATGCCGTCCGGGGAGCGCACGAAGGCCATGCGACCGTCACGGGGCGGACGGGCGATGGTGACGCCGCCGCGCTGGAGTCGTTCGCAAATCTCGTAGATATCCTCCACTTCGTACGCGAGGTGGCCAAAGTTCCTGCCTTGGGAGTAGGGATCCGATTCATCCCAGTTGTGGGTCAACTCGATCTCGGGGGCGCCCTCCTCGGTCGCGAGGAAATAGAGGGTGAAACGGCCGGCGGGGACCTCTTTGCGCCGTAGCTCCACCAAACCAAGAAGCGAAAAGAAATCGAGGGCGGCGGTGACGTCTGACACCCGGATCATGGTGTGCAAAAATTGCATTCCTCACTGTACCGATATTTGAGAGCGTTTGGTCTCGATCGTGGTCACATCGTACGTTGGATATATGCGCTTGACGGTGTTCCGTGTCTCCTAAAGTCCGGCGTAAGTTGGACCATGGATGGCGCCGGAGTCTTGGCGATCAACGGGAAGATGCACAGCGGATAGCGACATTCGTTCTCCGTGATTTTGGGGTGGTATCGGCAATCGTGGCACGTAAACTTGGGCACATGAAACGACAGCTTGGCACATCCATGGGTCTGGTTTTTCTCCTCGGAGGAGCCTCCGTGAGTTGTAAAAATGATGGGTCCACGCTCGTGGACGAATACGTCGCCCTCTACGCGAGACTCGGGCAGTTTTATTGCGAATGTGCGGTCGCGGCGCAAGGAGGAGCTCCCAGTGAGTGCTCCAGCGAGGGCTACTACGGGCTAAACCCGGAGTATGAATCGTGTCTTGAGGGCGTGATCGAGCGCTCACCCACCGCGTCGGAGACGTTCGAGTGTGAGCTGGCCATCGCCAAATCCTACGTAGATTGCCTCATCGCTGTGGGATGTGACGAGGACCTTCCGGATTTTGTGTGCGATGACGGAATAGAATTTCCGGGAGATTATCAGTGTGATGGGGACCTCGACTGTGCAGGTGGAGAGGACGAAGCGGAGTGTGAAAGCGCGACTGGTTCCGTTGCTTGTGAGTATCAGTACACGGTGGGCGTGGACGCGTGCCCTCAATTTTCGGAGGCCGACGAAGATGCGTTCGACGCGTGCGTTCCGGACGATTACTACTACTAGTAGGTAGGTCGTGGGTGACCGTGGGAGACGCCCTTCAGGTTGGGGACGTCTCGAGCACGCGCGACGATGAATCCCCCCGGCAGGCGAGGTTCGTTACGCGTAGGTGTTCCCGCCTGTGGCTCCAGAGATTGTCGAGGTTGGCTTCGGATTTGTTGGCCTCGCGGAGGTGATGCTCGCCCAACGCGGGGCCGCGCTGAACGGCGTTCGACCTCGGATGGCTCCAGTGGGAACGCGCTCGCGAGGTCACCGAGGTGAGCGAAAGACTCGATCGGCCTGAGGAACACCCCTCGGATTGCGGGTATGAACACGAACTCAAGCACATTGATCCTGATGTCTGCCGTCGCCGCGGCGATGTTGGCGGGGTGTAAGAACGAGGCGAAGACGGGAGTTGACGACCTGGTCGCTGCGATCGAGGAGACGCACTCTGTCTATTGCGAGTGTGCGGCGATCTTTGCGGGCTACGACCCGCTGGACGTCTGCGATGTGGAAATCGAGTTTGCGACGGAATGTGTGGAGGCCATATGGAACGGCTCTGCAGGGGCCGCCGCATTTTTCGAGTGCCAGGTCGAGGCGTACGCGGACTACGCAGTCTGCGCTTCCGCACAACAGTGCAGCACCTTTACGTGCGATGACGGTGAGGAAATTATGGGGCTGTTGCAGTGCGACGGCGGGCCGGATTGCGCGGACGGTGAGGATGAGCTCGGGTGCGAGGGTTCCTGCTCTTCGGCCTGGGAGTCGGAGATCCTCGCGTGCTCCGGACTCACGGAGCAGGAGCAGGAAGCGTACGCGGAATGTTTGACGACGAGCTCCATGGGAGGGGAATTGTAGAGGGGCGGTCGCACGGCGGTCGCGCGCGGCGGGGTGTATGCAGCCGCGGTTGTGGGCGCTCCGGGATGAGCGCACGGGGCTGCGCGCACAGGGCTGCGCGCGGTGGTGTGGACCGGCTTCCCTCGCATCGCCACCCCTGGTAGGTTCGAGCCGGGCCCGGGTGGTGGAATCGGTAGACACGGGGGACTTAAAATCCCCTTCGCAAGAGTGCGGGTTCAAGTCCCGCCCCGGGCACCCTTTCGCGATGGGGCCTAGGGTCGGCGCCGGCATCGACAGAGGCAGGGCAGCATGATCCAGGCCAGGAGGGCGAGGGGCGGGCGCGGCTGACTCGCAGCGCAGGCGCAGCCGTCGTCGGTGGACGCGGCATCGAAGACGCCGTCGCCTGCGGTCTCGCCGCCGCCGTCATCGGCGCCACCGTCCGATCCACTGCCCGAGCCGCTCGCGTCACCGGAGCCTGCGGGGCGCGCCCACGTGAGGTCCTCGGCGGGGAGGACCACCGTGTCACTGATCGGCGGGAGCTCGATGGGGACGTCGATGCCCGCGATGTCGTACTCCGTGCCGAGCACCGTCATCACCAGGTGTGGGTGCAAGATCACGGTGGTCACGGCTTCGAGCCCGGCGTGGAGCGCGACGGTGGCCTCGACGGCGTCGGCGTCGTCGAGCGCGCTCACGGAGACGGTCGCGCCCTGGGCGTCAACGGTGCGAAGCCCAGGATCCTCGACCTGCTCGGGGTTGGGCAGGATGTCGATGCGCTCGCCTGTGAGGCTCGCGTCGACGCTGAAGGCGAGATCGATGTCGAGATTTCCGGACGCGACGAGGAGGTCAGGGACGATCGGCACCGACGCGACCATCACTCCCGACGTGGCCTCGGAGATCGTGACCGGTCGCTCGGGGCTCCCCGTGAGGAGGTACGGGGTGAAGGCCGCGGTAGCATTGATTAGTAGGTTGTAGGGACCGAGCAGATCGGAGCCCCACGTCAGCCCGAGCACGTCGATCCGTACCTCGGCGTGGACCTCGACGCCCACGTTGGTGGCGAAGGTGCCGGCGTCCGGATCCCCTTCGAAGGAGAGGGTGTCCGCCGCCCACTCGTAGCTCGCACGTCCGGGGAACGACATGGACACCGTGTTCGCGGCGGCGGCTTGGAGGCGGAGTTGAACGGGCGAGCCCGCGGGGACCCAGCCCGTGTCGACCATGGTGTCCTCGAGGCTCGTGAGCATCAGCTCCTCGCTCGGCGTGAACGGGCTGGACGTGGGTTGGGCGTACGCGACGCAGGGGGAGGCGAGCGCGACCATGACGAGGCTGATCAACACCGTGACGCGGGGCCCGCACGGGGGCCACCGCCGCAGGCGCGCTACGTCGGCCACCTAGCCTTCCAGTTTCTCGATGATGAGGTCGATGAACTCGAAGGCGCTCATCTCGCGGTAGCGGTAGTGGCCTTCAAACCACTCGACCATGGGATCTTCTTCGCCGTCCTTGGCCATGCGGGTGAGCTGGCGATGGCTGTTTCGAACGTCGCTGAGGTTGGCCTTCACGAACTCATAGTCGTCGTGGTCTTTGTGGTAGTACTTCTTGAGCCAGCGGAAGAGGAAGTAGACGAGGACAGGCTCGGCGTCCTTGAGCAGCGCGAAGGTCTCATCTGCCATGGCCGATCCTTGGGCGATGCCCTGCAAAATGCCGAAGGCGTGCTGCTTCTCGTCGGAGAATTCACCTTCAAAGGTGGGAGGCTCAAGCTCTTCCCCCTCCTCCTCGGGCTCCTCAAAGTCGGCGTCCTCGCCGGCGGTTGCGGGGGCTTTGCTGACCTCTGCGAGGAGGCGGGCGACGAAGTCATCTTCTCCGGGCACGCTGCATCATGGATCGAAGTGGAGGGGGTGGCAACGGATGGCAGGCCCTGGAGGAGGCCCGACCTGGAGTGACGAGGCGTGACCGCCAGGCCCGGAGAAGGGCCCCTGGCGCAGTTCCCAGGCCCAAATGTGGGGTGAGAGCGGCCGCTTCGGCGGACCTTCCGTGACAATTCTATCAACGTGGCGCGAGCGGACTTCGCGACTCAGGGGAGCGTCCCGAGATCTCATCGTGTGGTCGCGGTGTCGTTAATCGACCGACCGGGGCATCGGCGGGGGATGCGCGACGTTCACGCTGGGCCCGCCGCCCGGAATCGGGAGGGGATGCGGGCGAGCAGCGCTGTCGTGGTCCTCAACCTCCCATACGCGGTGGCGCCGATGAGCACGTGGGGGGCTAGGCCGCGCCGTACCCGGTGAGGTCGACCAAGATTGTGACCCTTCCTTTTCCAGCGCACAGCTCGAGACTGGCGACACGGTCACCCGAACGCAGCTTCAAGAGCCAGTCGATGCTCGTGTCCGTGAGCGTCTGGTCATCGACATGCCGGGCACACCAGCCGCTGAGCGCCGCGGCATTCATGCACGGCGCCACATCCACAAAAAACTCTCTGCCGATGATCTCCGCGGCGATAAGGCCCGTGAGGCTCTCTTCTTCCTTCGAATAACCGATGACTCTAAGGTCTTTGTCGAGGATGATCTTGCCGGTGGGGAGCCGATTGACGTCGGAGTCCACCCAGTACTTCAACTCGCTGGTCTCGATCGCGCCCATCCGCGCGGCGTAGCAGCGGACGCAAAGCCCGTGTGACGCGCTCGGCGCTTGTGTGGAGGCGTCTTCCAAGGACGGGGCCGTGCCACACACCCGTTGGCAGTCCATGCAGATCGTCGTCATAGGCTCTAGGGCATCCTACCCGCAAATCGGTGGCGCCGCATGAGGCCGAAATCCGACGGTTGACCGGTCCGCGAGGGGGTTTCCACGGTGGTCGAATCGCTTCAACGGGGCTCCGCGAGGCCGGGGCAGGTCGTGATGCAGATCGCGCCCGCCGAAGTCTCGTTGCTTGGCCCTAGGAGGGGCTTCGTGTCATTATCCAGCCATGATCAGGCTTGGACTACGAATGATGGTGATTTCAGGCTCTCTATGCCTCGCGGCCGCTTGCGCCGAGGACGGGGAGGACAGCGCGGAGACCGGGGCCAATGAGACTGACGGCACCGGCGGAGACATGAGCGACACGAGCGGCATGGGCGCTACAGATACCAGCGGCGCCATGGAGGACTCGTCCGGGAGCGCAGACGCCGACACCACCGGTGGAGACGGGGGAAATAATGACGAAACCTGGGGGGCGCTGTTCGCAGAGGTGATCGCGCCGAGCTGCGACAATGGCTACTGCCATGGGGGCGGTACTGGAGGCCTCTTGATCACAGATGCGGCGTCGACGTACGCGGCGCTCGTGGAGGTGGGGGCGATGGGGATGGCGTGTGGTCCAACGGGGGCGGTCCGGGTGGTTCCGGGGAATCCCGACGCGAGCCTGATCGTTCAAAAACTCGAAGGCACACAGACCTGCGGCGCGGCCATGCCCAAGGATCTCCCGTCGCTTTCGCAGACCGAGATCGATAGGATTCGCGCGTGGATTCTCGACGGAGCGATGAACAACTAGCTCGTCGAGAGCTCCCCCGGCGATAAGCGATGCCCGACGAGGTCCATAACCTTCGGGTGGAGGCGGTCGATGAGCGACTTGCAGGTCGGGCGACGCTCGGCAGGCGCCGGGTCCTCCGGATTCCGGGTGCGCTGCCGGGAGAGCTCGTTCGTCTGCGTGTGGAACGGCGCGGCCGGGGAGGTCGCCCCGACCTGGCGAAACTCGAGCAGATCTGGGAGGCCCACGCAGACCGTCGGACCCCGTTTTGCCCGCGGCACGCAGATCGAAATATCGGCGTCGGATGTACGGGCTGCTCGCTGCAACACGCGACGTGGGGTCTTCAGCGCGGCATGAAACGTGACTGGCTGAAGCAGGTGTTTGGCCTGGAGGTGGAGGAGGTCGAGGTCGGCGCGGACGAGGTCGGGTACCGCCACGTCTCGAAGCGGGTCGTGGGGGGGGCCGAGGGGGCGCTCATTCTTGGAAGCTACGTTCGAGGGACGCACGCCGTGGCCTCCATGGCCGGGTGCGAAGTGGAGCATCCGCTGATTCGCGCGTGCGCCGACGAGCTGGTGGAGGTCGGGAACGCGGCCCGAGTGCGTCCATGGGATGAGGCCGCGGGAAGCGGTGACCTGCGCTTCGTGTGGATGAAGACAAACGGTCGTGAGGTCCTCACGACGCTGGTGACCGGCCCCGAGGGCGGCGACATGGCTCGGTCCTTGTCCGCACGCCTGTCGCGCTCCCAGAGCGTCGCGTGGAGTGTCCAGGGGTCGAAGGGGAATCAGATGCGGGGAGACACCTGCGAGGTGCTCCGAGGCACGGGGACGCTCTCGATGAGCGTGGGCGGCAAAGAGGTGACCTACGGACCCTTGGGTTTTATGCAACCCAACCCTGAGGTGGCGGCGCGGGCCATGGATGCGCTCGTCGAAGGCGAGGGAGGGGCGCCCGCGACGGGGAGCTTGGCGTGGGACCTGTATGCGGGAGGAGGGGCCACGACCCGGCGCCTCCAGCAGAGCTTTCAGACCGTGGAGGCGTGTGATGTGCAGGTGGAGGCGAGCTCGACTGAACTCGTTGAGGAGGTCGATGTGGGGGAGTTCTTGGCCAAGAGGGCCGCTGGGCCTGCGCCGGACGTGCTCCTCGCAAACCCGCCCCGCGGTGGGATGGGCCCCTCGGTCTGCGGGCAGATTAAGGCGCAGGCGCCTGCCAGCATCCACCTCATGAGCTGCAACCCAAAGTCACTGCGTCGCGATCTCGACGCGCTCCTCGAAGGTGGTCGCTACGAGCTACGAGCGGTGCGAGCGTTTGATACGCTGCCGCATACGGAGCACGTCGAACTCGTGGTTCGACTGTCGCGCGTGGACTCGTGAGCGGGGGTGGCGACTACTGTGGGAAGAAGCAGTTGATGCTGGTCTCGAGGTGGAAGATGGAGCCATTGTGTCGTCGCTCGGCGTGGAAGATGTCCATGGCGTAGGTCTGGCCAGCGACGAGTCCCAGCGTGTCGAGATTTACCGTCCCGGTGAGCGGACCGTGCAGGCCTCCCAGGTCGATCACGAGCTGCCCGTCGATGAAGAGCCACAGGTCGTCATCACCAATGAAGGTGAAGGTCTGGCCAGCGACGTACTGGAACGTGGTGTGGATCTCCGTGGTGAAATGGAAGTTGTGCTGGTCGTTGAGGGTGTCGGGGAAGGTCTCGTTGTTGAATCCAAGCCCGTCCAACGGGAAGAAGGTTTGATCGTCGAAGACGTACAGACCTGAGCCAGGGGAGGTCTCTGTCAAGTCGATTTGCAGCATCACCGGGACGTTGACCGGATCGTCGTTGTACCACTGGTTAAACGTGGCCTGCGAGGTGATCTGTGGGTCCGCGCCGACGTAGCCCGGCGGCGCGCTCGCGTTGGGGTTGTAGACGGGCTTGTTGTCGACCCCGAGCGTGTCGAGCACGAGGCCCGTGTAGGCGTTGTTGCCCCAGTAGACCTCAAAGTCAGGGTGGGACGAGGCAAAGTCGCGGAACTGGACGTTGAGCGAACCGCAGGGGGGAGGGTCGCCGTCGCC
>JAAZXR010000023.1 GCA_014240065.1 Myxococcales bacterium | reverse complement strand
CGACTGTCTCCACCGGCTCGGCCGAACCGACGAGGCGCTGATCCTGCTCGAGCGCGCCTTCGACGAGGTCCCCTCGCATTGGAGGCTCGGTTGTCTCCTCGCGGAGGCGCTCGCCGGCGCCAAGCTCTATGGGCGAGAACACGCCCGCCTCCGCGCGCTGGCGCAGCGAGACCTCCCGGCCCACCAGTTGGCGCGGGTCTGCTTGAGAATCGCCAGGCTCCTACACAGCCACGCTGGTGAGATCGAGCTCGCCGAGCAGCCCACCCACGTCGAGATTGAGCGCCACCTCCAACGCGCGCTCAAACTCGACCCAGAGCTCACAGAGGCGCGCGACATCCTCGTCGAACTTAAGCGCAGCGGCGGCGATCTCAAGAGCATGGCCGCGATTTGGCAAGAGGGACTCCGCAACATGGCGCCGGGCTCGTCGCGGGCCAGTCGGTTGCTCGACCTGTGCGAAGTGTACGTCTCCGAGATCCCTTCGGAGGCGCTGCGGCTGGACTATATGCTGCGAGCGATCTCCGAGCGCGGAATTCCACCGCGAATTTTGGATAGAGCGGAGACCATCGTTCGTCGAATCCCTGACACCGCCCAGATCGCCTCGGGACTGATCATCGCGGCGTCGAACCTCCCTCCACATGATCGCATCACCCAAGGTCGCGTCCTCACGCTCGCGAGCGTCGCGTGGGAGACCGGCGAGGACTACCAGGCGGCGTCGCTCGCCAAGCAGGCGGCGCGCGAGGCGTTCGCCGCTCTCCCCGATCCACCGGCGAACAGGGCCGGGGCGACCACCGGCAGCTTCCACGTCGTGGACGCGACGCAGGAGGGAGCCGCCGAGCCTCAAGACGCGGACGCGGACGCAAGCTGGCCGGTCGAAGCCTGGGTCGCACACCTCACGCGGAAGGGGCTCGCCAACGTGGAGGGGCGGGCCCAGTCCCTCGACATCCTTGAGATGAGAGAGCTGCGTAATGGGAAGTTTGAGGCGTTCGTATCGGCGATTGAGGCCGCGGGAGACGACGCGGCCTCGAGCCAAGGCTTGGCCGAACTCCGGTGCGACGCCCTCGATCGACTGTGTCGCTATGGCGCCGCCAGACGGCACCTCACGCCGTTGCTCCGCCCCTCGCTCGCCGCCTGCGCGGGAGACGGTGAGCAGACCAGCCGCGTGTTCCGCCTGCTCGCCAATCACACGGACCTGGTCGCCGAGGAGCTCCTCGCGCTGCTGCCCAACCCCATGCGCCGCGAGGAGCTGCTCGTCGCTCTGTGTGCCGAACTCAGCCGCTCAGAATTGATCGCCCCCTTGCGGCACGTGGAGCATATCGAACGGATCGAGCGCCTCACGGCGGGGCTAGAGCCCGCGGGTTGGATTCGTGATCGCCTCGAGTCTGCCCTGTCGATGTGCGTTCACGACCACCAAAAGGAGATCATCTTGCGAGGGATTCGAGGCTGTCTTCGAACCCACGACGAGCCGGTCGCGCGCGAACAGATCACCAGTCGACTGGTGGGCGTGCTCGTCGGATCTGGTGATCGAGAGCGCGCCCTCGCGGAATGCCGCGGCGCCCTCAGCGAACTAGCGCCGGGCTCAGATCTTGAGCGCGTTTATCTCGACTTGGCGGGCGCAGATCCCATCGCCCTCGAGATCCTGATGGCCCCCGCGGACCCCGCGGACCCCGCGGACCGCTCGGGCCGCGCGCTTCATCCCAGGCTCGGTTCCATCTTGCTGCGAGCTGCCCGCGCCGTGCAGGAACGCCGCGCGGATCCAAAGCGTGCGCTGGCGCTCGTTCAGCGCGCGCATGCCCTCCAACCAGACGCACCGGAGATCTCTGCGCTGCTGATCGAGCACGCGTTCGAGACCGGAGCCCACGACCTCGCGGCAGCGGTCGCGCGCGACGTGGCCAGAACGCGCGGCGACGTGGATGACCGGCTCGTGTTCGGCGCGATCTCTGAAGTGCTCGTCATGGGCCCTGCGTCCGAGGTGATGTTGATCCTTCGAGCCAGGGCCCCGACGCCGACGCGAGTCGCGCTCTTGTGCAAGGCGATGAGCCAGGCGGCCGATCAGCTCTGCGCACACGGTCCCCTCGCGCGGCTCGACGCGATCATCACGGTGGCCGCGGCCATCGCCGACCAGCACGACCGGACCCTGGTCGTATTGTTCAACCAGTGGAGCCGCTTGCAGCGCTGTCGCACGGCCGGAGACTATCTCCTCGCGGGTCGCCTCGCGGAGCGCTCGCGGGACATCGACGCCGCGTTTTGGGCGTACCAGGTCGCCGCTCGCCAGTCTCCAGGGGGGCGAGCCCAAGGGCTGAGTCGCCACCTGCGCCCGCGGCTGCTCTCGCTGGACGCCCTGGTCAATCAGGACCTGAAGACCTCGTCGTGGTGTGGGCCCCTCGCCCGCTTCGTCGCTCGCGCCAAAGTGGCGACCTTCGGTGTCAGCGGAGCTCGCCCGCCGTACGAGGAGCAGCACGACGAGGACGGCCGTCGGGTCGCGAGCACCGTCCGCAGGATCCTCTCGCAATTCCACGCCTCGTCCACCATCGATGTTGACGTGTGCGCCGTCGCAGAGCCCCTGGGACCCGGCATGATCGCCCTCGACAACGCAGCGCTGCCGCGGCTGTTGGTCCACCCCGATTTTCAGCATCAGGCGCGACCCGAGCAGCGCTTTCGAGTCGCCAGGGCGATGTGCGCCATCGATCTCGGGCTCGCGCCCGTCGCCGACGTTGAGCCGACGCATCCCGTGGTCCTGCTCGACGCGCTGGCGACGAGCGTGCAACCGGCCCGCGCGCGCCGACACGACGACTCAGAACCCATCTTTCATCGGCTCCTCGACAACGGAATCTCGTCCATCGAGATCGACAGTACGAGTCGGCGACGCGTCATCGCCGAGATCGACGCCTGGCACGAGTGCGACGACGACGGGCTCTTGCTCTCGTCCACGCTCGAAGACTGCCTCGACCTCGCCGCGGTGCTCGTGTCTGGCCACCTCGATGGAGCGTTCGCTGCGTTCGAACGCGATCGCTCCGGAGACTTGCGCGAGGATGGGTTCCACGGAGACGCCCTTGATGAGCGGGTCCTTCGGCTCATGGAGGCGCTCTGCATGGCGCCTCTTTAGCCTTCACCGAGCCCCGCAGGCGCCTGTGGGGCCGAGCGCCCCGCCCGTCGCGAGGCCGCGGTACCATCTGCTCGATGGCGCGTCGGACACCCCTCACGTTTTACTTCGACTTCATCTCTCCCTACGCCTACCTCGCGTTCCCCGAGGTGCTCAGGCTCTGTGAAGCTCACGAGCGCGAGCTGGTGCCCGTGCCCGTGGTGTTCGGCGCGATGCTCAGTCACCACGGCCACCTTGGGCCCGCGGAGATCCCTTCCAAACGCGTCTACACCTTCAAGCACGTGCTTCGCTTGGCGCATGACCGGGGCAGAGCGCTCATCCCGCCCGCGGGCCACCCCTTCAACTCGCTCCTCGCGCTTCGAATGTGCCTGGCAGAGTCCGATATCGAGGAGCGCATCAGGCTCGTTGGCAAGATCTTCACCGCGACGTGGGGGCTCGATGGCGCAGACGTCACCGAACCGTCCGTGCTTGAGCACCTCGCGTCAGAGATCGGGCTCGACGGGCCCAACCTCCGGACCCTCGCGACGTCGCCTGGCATCAAGTCCGCGCTGCGCGACACCACCGCCGAGGCGATCGCCGCGGGGGCGTTCGGGGTCCCCTCCATGGTCGTCGACGGTGAGCTGTTTTGGGGAGTGGACTCTGTGCCCCACATCGACCGCTTCCTCCAAGGTCGCGATCCCATCGACCAAGCAGCGATGGAGAGGTGGCAGCAGATCCCCATGCTGGTCCAACGCAAGCGGCCGTAGCATCGCGCGTGCGTCGCGGACGCCGTCGCGGACGCCGACGTGCGCGGCCACAAACCCCAGACCTCCCACCGCCCGGCGACGATGACGGCCGCATCGCGACCCCGGCGATCTTAGAAGCGGAGCTTCACCTCGAACTGGCCAGACATGGGCTGCTGGAAGCTCGTGGCGACGCCGTAGTTGCCTTGCCGGATGAGGATGTTTCGGCTGAAGAAGTCGTTTGGATTGGCGCCGTCTTGCGGACGGGCGTGCTTGAGATCGTTCAAGTCACCACCGGCGATCGGGCGCGTCGCTTGGAAGCTGTAGATGTCATCCACGCGCAGGGTCGCCTTGCTGTTGGTCAGGTTGATCACACGGGCGGTCAACTCCAACTCAAGGTCGTTCTTGAGCGGGTAGGCATAGCCGAAGTTGAGGTTCCACTGGTACGAGCCGTTGATGCGGCCGCCGGATCCACGTGGGACCACGAACACGGCGTTGTTGTAGCGGAAGTTGCTACCACGAACATTGACCGGCACGCCTGACTGGTAACGGACGCTGGTCCCGAGCGTCATGCGGCCCGCCTTCTTCAGGTCGAAGCTGTAAAATCCGTCCAGCTTGGCCACGTGCGGGCGGTTGGAACTCAGCGGCCCGTAGCTGTTTCGCACGAGCTCGGGGATGTCGTACTGGGTGCTCGCGCCGATGTTAATCGAGCCGTTGTTCACGTCCACGAAGCCGTCGTAGTTCCCGACCAGCCGGCTGTAGGTGTAACTGGCGATGAGCAGCCAGTTCTTCGCGAAGCGCTTTTTGAGCTGCAGGGTCCACGCGTCGTAGTTGCGGGTCGGGCGGTCAAAGAGCGTGTTGATCTCTTTGTAGGCGTCGACCAGGTACTCGCAGCGCTGGAGCTCGCGAGACACGGTGTAGAAGTTGTCGTCTTCGAGCGTCAGGTCATCAAACTCGCCGCGGAGGCCGTCACAGGTCGCCTGCTGCGCGTTGATGTCCTCTTGCTTCACCCCATCCCCAGGGTTGGCGACGATGAAGTCCTGGCCGCCGTTGACGGAGACATCCTCCACTGCCCGACCGAGGTCTGTGTGGAGCCAACGTACGCTGAGCACCAAGTCCTCGATGACCTCCTGCTCGTAGCCGACTTGGAACTGCTGGTTGTAGTTCCCCTTCAAGTTCGGCACCACGTTGCCCTCGGTGAGGCCGCTGGTGAACGCCGAGTTCCCTGAGGTGTTGTCCACGCAGTACTCCGTGGGCTGATCCCCCACGTCGGTCCAGCGAGAGTTCACGGAGCCGCCCGCGGTGGTCGTTTTGCCTTGGCAGCTGCTCCGCGTGAAGTTCCGTCGCACGTTGATCAAGCCGCCGAAGACGCGGCTGTTGAGCTGCAGGGGCAGCGGCTGGAAGAACCACCCGTAGGAGGCGAACAGGCGGCTGCGCCCCTCGTCGGTCCAGTCGTAGAGGATGCCGACGCGTGGCGCGATGTTGTCGAGGATCGTGATTTGGTTGCGACCCAAGATGTCGCGCATGTCCTGGACCTCCCACCGCGCGCCGAAGTTCACGGAGAGGTTGGACATGATCGCCCACTTGTCCTGCAAGAACAGCGCGTAGTTGTAGGTCGAAGTTGTCTCGTCGTAGGCCTCGACGCGCACACCGTCGCCGCTGGTAGACGCGAGCGCCCGGAGATCATCTTGCTCCCTGCGGACCCGCCCATAGCCAAACGACACCATGCTGTCGGGCGTGTTCGGATTCACGAGCATGAACCTGTTGTTATTCACGCGGGTCGCCGCGGACGAGTAGTTCACGTCGTAGCTGTCCGAGGCGGGGTCGTAGCACCACTCCCCGCCGCCGGATTGACCAGGGCCGCAATTGTCGTAGAAGTCCGCGGAGTTGCTCCCAGAGTACTTCGAAAAGATGCTGTTGGTCTCGTACGACATCAGGCCACCATATTTAAGCTGGTGAGAGCCTGCCGCCTCGAAGAAGTGAGTGAGGGCGAAATCTCCTTGAACGCGCCGCGCGGCGTTCGTGCCGTACTCGCCGAGCCCACCGGAGAGCCAGTTGCGAATGGGACAGGCGACACCCGGAAGGTCGGAGGCGTTACAATTCTCATCCACGCCCTCGACGAGGTTGGTCGCGCCGTTGCGATCGAGGAACTCGAACAAGTTCCGCGGATCACTGAGTCCGCTGACCACCTCTTGCGTCGCGGTCAGGTTGTAGTTGCTGCCGTTGTCCACCTTCCACGCGCGCTCGCTTTTAAACTCGGTGTAGCTGACGTTGGCGTCGATCTCGAGCGTATCTTGGGCAGCGCGGCCGGCGTACTCCAGCGCGACCGTGTGTTGCTGACCGCGGTCCCAACCGAAGTGGTCGTTGACAACGCCGGTCGCGACGCGACTCGAGCCGCCGAGCGGGCTGGTGAGCGGATTCGTACCGAACGCCAGGGGGTCCGTGCTAAACGGCAAGCGATACGTGGTGCGATCGAATCCGATGGAGCCGATGTAGGTCGCCCCGATGGTGTGCTTGGGGTTGATGTTGTAGTCGAGGCCGGCGAGGTACTGCACGCCCACGTTCGCCGTGCGGAACTTCTGCTCGGCGAACTTCTCGCTGTCGATGTAGTCCGCCCCCTCCGCGCAGTCCTTCGCCCCATTCTCGTAGGGGCAGTCCTCATAGGCGCCGTTGTCGTCACCGTCTTTGCGCTTGAAGAACTGTTGACGGAGGGTGGTTTGCGTGCCCGCCGGAGCGACGCCCAACGAGAAGAACAGCTTGTCCTTGATGATCGGGCCGCGGATGACCGCGTAGGCCTGGGCGTTGAGATCGGGGACCGCCGTGACGCGCAGCGCCTCGTCGGTGCCGGTGATGAAACGTGGGTTGGCGAAGCGCGGAGCGACGCGTACGCCGGCCTCACCGCGGAAGGTGTTGGTGCCGGAGACGCGTCGCGCGGACACCTGACCGCCGGAGGCGCCGCCGTATTCGGCGTCGTACCCCGCCTCTTGGATCTCGATGGTGGAGACAAACTCCTGGATGATCGACGCGCCGACCGTACCGAAGGCCGGATTGGACACGTTCGCGCCGTTGACTGTGTACTTGGTCTCGGCGCCGGTGGTTCCCGCCAGCGTGATACCTGCGGAGTCACGTCCGGCCGTGGCCGCGATATCCACCGCGGCCGTGAAGTCACGCGAGGTGGAGCTACCGACGGGGAGGTTCTTGACGGCCTCCATGTCGAGTGTGGTCGCCGAGGCGGTGTCTTGTCGGACCGCGGTGCTCTCGACCACGACTTCCTCCACGAACCGCACGCTGGGGTTGAGGCTGAAGTCGGCGCGGAACTGGGCAGACCGCGGAAGCTGCGTCACCTTCGACACGTCCGCCTCACCGCTCAACACCTGGATCGTGTAGTTGCCTGGGGGCAAGTTTGAGAACCGGTAGATGCCGCGGGCGTTCGTGGTGACCTCGAGCGAGCTGCTCAGACACGAGCACTGAACGATCACGAGCGCTCCAGCGAGCGGCTGCCTGTCCGTACTATTCGTCACCCGGCCACGGATTTCTCCGTCGTCTGCGGCCAAGGCCGCGCTCGGTGACAGCAAAGTGAAGGCCGCCGGAAGGCCAGCCATGAGAAGCGAGAGCGAAGAGGTGAGGACGGTGCGCTTCACGTGCGTGATTCTCCTAAACGTCAATGATGACGCGTTTCGAAGCACTGCTATATCACAGGCGGCGCCCGTCGATCAGCGCGTTTGGACCGGTGTCCGACGCTACGCGAGAAATTTCGCTAGAACCCAACTTGTCGATTCTCCCGAGCAGGGCGCGAGGATGGCGCGCTCTCGATCGCGCTTTCCTTCCGGCGTCAGCGCGCCGAAGGCCCGAAGCTCGCCAATTGGCCCGTGCGTCGCTTGAGTGGCGGTCCCATCGCCCCAACAGCAGGGCAGAACGAGCGATTGGCCGCGCGGATTCGACCGTGAGGATTCGGTGAGATCCCCTGATAAAACAAAGGCTTGTGAGATCATTCGGCGTTGGCTCCGCGCTGCCTTCCTCCGCGAGTGGCAGCAGCGGCCTCAACGGCGTGATGGCGAGGGGGGCACAGCCCTACGCCACACTCCTCCCCACGAGAACAATCAACCGGCCGACTTCGCGGCGTCGACAGGCGAGATCGCACCCGCGCCCGCGGATGCGCCCCTGAGGAGGACCGCGGAGGTCTAGAATCGCCCTTGGAGCACGAGGCCACCGAGCGACGGGAGCACGGACACAGACGCCGGCTCCTCGCCGATCGCCCCCGCTTGCTTGCGGAACTTGAGCCCCATGCCAACTCCGGCGCCGAGCACCGCGACGCCCACGACCGTCACTGGCAGCCCCACCGCGTACAAGAGCATGTTCGCCTTGTCGCCATCGGACTTCAACGACTGGATTCGATCCCACGTCTCTTGGCAGGTAGTTCCAGTCTGCGCGGAGGTCCCGCAACCATTCCCGTTGTAGGCGCTGATCTCAGTCGCCATCGAGTCGCTGGCAGACTTGCCTCGAAGGCCGAAGACCACCGTCAGCGCGGCGCCTGCGGCGGTCAGCACAGCCCCGCCACCGCCACCGCCCGCGAGCCACAACTTACTCTTCTTCATCAGCGCGGCGCGGCGCGCCGCCGTGTCAGGGACGAGGATCCCATCCGCGTTCTCTGCTTCTTCACTGGCTTTCGTCTCCGCTTCAAGCTCCCCGATGCGAGCGTCCAAGGCGCGGATGGTCTCATCGAGCTTCTGCTCTTCTAGCTGCACCTTGCTGGGGTCGAGCAGATCATTTTTCCGGATCTCCCCGAGATAGTTTTGATAGGCGGTCCTGGAGTTACGAAGCGCTTGAACGTCTTTGCGGTTCTCGCCGATCCGCTGGTTGGCCAGCGCGATATTCAGCAACAGCGCGGCCGCCCCCGAAATGGCGTAGGCCTGTTCAAACTTACCGATGGCCTCCTCGAACTTGCCCAGTCGGAAGGCGGTCTTGCCGTCCTTGTACAGCTGCTTCGCCTCCTCCGACGTGGCGCTGTCCTCAGCCGGTTCAGCGTCTGCCTCTGCGTCTGCCTCTGCCTCCGCCTCCTCTTCCTCCGCGGGCTCCTCCGCGGGCTCAACCCACCCTCGGAGCGCATCAACATCACCCCCGTCGCTGGCCGCGAAGGCGGCATTCGGGAGCGACAGCGACACCGTCAGCATCGACGACAAGACGACCAATGAGGATTTGCCCATGATGAGGGACGGTATCACAAGTCGATGCGTTCGACGTCCGCAGCCGACAGGGGTTGGCCAATAAAGAATCGCCCGACCTGGGCGAACCGTACAGGCTCGTCGGTCGCTAGGAACCTCACCTGCCCCCGAAAATCCGCCGTATTCAAGCCCAAGGACGCGAGTTGACTGGAAACGACCTGTGCGGTCGTGACCGCGGAGTCCACCACCGTGACGTTTGGACCTAGGAACTCCTCCACGGCGCCCCTCAGCACCGGAAAATGGGTACAGCCCAGGACCAACGCGTCGATCTCTGGAGTCCCCTCGGCCGAAGAGAGCAAAGGACGCAGATAGGCCTCCACGGCCGCCTCGGTGACAGGGCCGCGGACCCAGCCCTCCTCCGCCAGCGAGACGAAGAGCGCACAGGCGATGGAGATCACGCGGGTGGCCGGATCGATTCGCGCGATCGCCTGCTCGTAGGCCCCCCCCGAGACTGTGCCCGGGGTCGCGAGGACCGCCACGCGCTTCGTGGTCGTCGCCGCGCACAGCGCTCGCGCGCCAGGCTCGATGACCCCCACCACCGGGACCGGATCGAGCCGTTCTCGGAGGTGCTCCACGGCCACCGCCGACGCCGTGTTGCAGGCGATGACGATCATCTTCACGTCACGCGCCACGAGATGCGCCGCCGCTTGCTCCGCGTAGCGCCGCACCGTCGACGGCCCCTTCGTGCCATAGGGGAGCCGGGCGGTGTCCCCGAGGTAGACAAAGGACTCCCTCGGCATCGCCTCGCGGAGGGCTCGAAGGACCGTGAGTCCCCCGACCCCGGAGTCGAACACGCCGATGGCTCGCTCGTCCACGCCAGCCCCGCTCTATCCGCCCCGCAAGAGGTTCCGCGCGATGACCATGCGCTGGACTTGCGAGGTCCCCTCGTAGATCTGCATCAGCTTCGCGTCGCGATAGAGTTTCTCCACCGGGTACTCGCGGGTGTATCCGTAGCCCCCAAACACCTGCACGGCGTCCGTGGCGCAGCGGACCGCGGCGTCGGCGGCGTAGCACTTCGCGAGCGACGAGGTGGTCGGGCGCTTGAGGCCTTGATCCACCTCCCACGCGGCCTTCGTGTACAGCAGGCGCGTCGCCTCGTAGGAGATGGCCATGTCCGCGAGGATCATCTGAATCGCCTGGTGCTGCGCGATGGGGACGCCGAAGGTCTTGCGCTCAAGGGCGTAGCGCTTGGACTCGTCGAGGCAGCGCCGGATGATCCCCGCGCAGCCCGAGCCGATCATCGGGCGCGATTTGTCGAACACCTCCATCGCGACGTAGAAGCCGCCGCCCGGCTTGCCGAGGAGCTGGTCCTCGGGGATCCGCACGTCGTCGAAGATGACGTCGGTCGTGTCCGACGTCCGCTGCCCAAGTTTTTTCTCTTTCTTCCCCACCGACACGCCCTTGGCGTCGCGGTCGACGACGAAGGCGGTGATGCCCTTGTGTCCCATGGAGGGGTCCATGGTCGCGAACCCGGTGTAGAAGCTGGCGTGCCCGCCGTTCGTGATCCAGCGTTTTTGCCCCGAGATCACCCACTCGTTACCGTCCTTGACGATCTTGGTCTTCATCGCCGCCACGTCGGAGCCCGCGTCCGGCTCCGAGCAGGCGTAGCTCACGAAGCAAAACTCGTCGTTCAAGCGCCCGAGCCACTTCGTTTTCTGCTCGGTCGTCCCCGCGACCATCAGCGGCAGCGAGCCGAGGTGGTTGCACATGACCGAGGTCCCGATGCCGGCGCACCCGTAGGAGAACTCCTCCGAGATGAGGCAGCCCTCCACGGTGGACAGCCCGAGGCCTCCGAACTCCTCCGGGATCTCCACGTTCATCAACCCTAGCTCCCACGCCTCGCGAAACACCTCCACCGGGAAGGTCTCGGTCTCGTCCCACTCGTGGACGCCGGGGATGACTCGCTCTGCGACGAACTTGCGGGCGGCCTCGGTGAGTTGCTCTTGTTCTTCGGAAAATGACGGATTGAACATGGTGTGTCTCGTTGGCGCGCGTCGCGACCGCTCCCGCGTCGCGGTGCGCCCGATGGATGAGTATCCCCGCACACGCGCCGGCGCAAGCGACCACGGGGCGAAAATCTCACACGCGCGCGGATGCAGGCCGAGCGCGGCTCATTCGTCCGCCGAGGGAGTGTCTGCGGTTCGCGCCTTCCGCCGAGCCTCTCGCGCCGCGCGGCGACGGTCGCGCGCCTGCGCGTCTTCAGCCCCCACCGCCGCGGCCCGGCCCCCGAGGACGTAGCCGATCACCACGCCGAGCAACAAGATCCCCGGGATGTAGATGAAGTGGCCGAGCGTCATGGGCGATCCACGGGTTGTGCGCCGCGCGCGTCGAGCTCACGTCGCAGCGCTCGCAGATCCCGTTGCTGCCGAGCGCCGCGCACGAGCAAGGCCACCGCGAAGCCGCAAAACAGCGACCACAAGATCCCGTAGGCCCACACGATGTGGCTGTAGTCGCTCGCCACCTTGGCCTCCACCTCCGCCTCGTAGCTGCGTTTGAGGGCGACGGTCTCCTTGTCGAGCCCGGTCACAGCTTCGTAGCCGTCCTCAACCGCGGCCGGTGCCGCGCCTTGGTCGGCGGTGGGAGGGGCCTGTTTCAGCGTAGTGATCGTGGGGTTCATGGTGACCTTCCCGTGGGCACGGAGTGCTCCGCGTTCCCGGCGCCGCGCGCGGACAGTGCGAGCCACGCCTCATCGAGCCAGCGCTCGAGTCGTTCTTGTCGCAGTCGAATCTCGAACAGCGCGAAGCTGCACGCGAGGATCGCGAACAAGCACGGCCAGAGACTGGCCCACATCTCTGGGGGCAAGGACTGCACCACCTGCGCCTTGGGATGCGTCGTCTTCCAGATCTTGACCGAGTAGTAGATGATGGGGACGTCGAGGGCGCCAAAGACGGCGAGCGCCGCCGCGAGCCGCCCCGCCATGGGTCCGCCGAACTTCGCCACGATCAAGTAGGCCACGAAGACGAGCTCGAGGAGCGCGGTCGTGACGAGCCGCGCGTCGCCGGTCCACGGCGTCCCCCACGTGGCATCCCCCCAGATCGCGCCGGACACCAGCGCCCCGGCGCCGAGCAGCGCGCACACCTCCCCCGCAGCCTTGGCCACGTCTTCAGCGCGCTCGGAGCGGCGCGACAGCTGCGTCGCGGCGGCGATCCCCGAGATCATCGCGAACAGCATCAGCCCCCACGCCATCGGGAGGTGGAAGTAGAAAATCTTTTGAGCGGTCCCCATCTCCGACTCTATCGGGGTGTCGAGAAACACGCGCTGCACCGCGTAGGGGAAGGTCACCAGCGCGGCGCACAAGAGCGCCCCAGGGCGCCCGAAAGATCGTAGGGGCGAGCTCATCTCGACTGCCCTCCTAGCATATCCGGCCCCGCCTCTGCGCCTCGCGAGCTCCGCGCGGCCCCGCCCACGAGCACGCTCTCGAACAGCGCGCCCCCCACGATCACCAAGATCACGTCCACCGCGGCGATCTTCGCCAGGATGTCCCACGCCCCCGGATGCGCTTGCAGCACCCGCTGCGTGGCCACCAAGCTCATCATCAGCACAGGCGTCGTCAGCGGGTATAACACCACCGACAGCAGCACGTTCTTCCCCCCACTGTGGGCCAACCCGGCGGCGAAGAGGGTGCCGACGGCGGCGAATCCCGCGCATCCAAGCAGCACCGTCGCGAGCATCTCGACGGCGGACCAGCCCTCGACCCCGCTGCCAGGGAACACCAGCAACAGCCCGGGCACCAGCACCGCCGCGCAGACACACAGCACCACCAGCGTCACCGAAAACTTCGCGCCGTAGATGGCCACCCGATTCACCGGCGCCGCGAGCAGGGCGGCGAAGGTGTCGGCCTCGCGCTCCCGCTCAAACACCCGCGTGAGGGTCAGCGCGCCGACGAACGCGAGGGCGATCCACAGCATCCCGGGCACGGCCTTGGGCTGGGCCGATTTCGACATCTCGGCGAAGCTCACCGCGTACAGCGCCAAAATCACGACGGTGAAGAAAACCGACGTGACCACGAGCTCGAGCTCTCGCAATTCCTGGCGGAGGTCGTTGCGCGCGAGGACCCATGTCTGACGAAGCGCCGTCACCGTCCCGTTTTGTAGCACGGAGGGCGCACCAGACCCACTTCGAGCGCGAACTCGCGGAGCGGCCCGACCAACGGTCGCCGCGCGCGCCCTCCACCGGGGCCACGACACGCTCACCACGCCCCGTCCCGCGCCTAGGGCGACGCCTGCAACCTGGCCTTCAGCCGCGCTGGCGCCTCGTCGGCGCCGCGCTCCAAGGGCAGCGCGAGCCGCCCCTCGTGGAGCCGAACGACCCTGTCGGACACCTCGCACAAGCGGTCGAGATCGTGCGACGACAGCAGCACGCTGGCCCCGCGCGCCCTCGCCTCGCGCAAGATCCGGCGGACCAGCTCTTGGCCGTCGGCGTCGAGGGCGGTGAACGGCTCATCGAGCAACATCAAGGCCGGGCGCGCCGCGACGGCCCGCGCCAACACCACCCGCTGCGCCATCCCCCGCGAGAACGTCCGCACCGCCCGATCGTTGGCCGCCTCCAGCCCGACGGAGGCGAGCGCCTCTGTCGCGGGCATGGTCTCGCGGCCACGCGCGGCCCGCAGCGCCGCGAAGAGCTCGAGGTTCTCGCGCGCGCTCAGCAAGGGATAGAGCTGGGGCGCATGGGTCACGAACGCGACGTGCTCGCGCACCCCTTCATGCACGCCCACGTCCCCGGACGATCCAAAACACACCTCGCCAGCGTCGGCGTCATCGAGCCCCGCGAGGATACGAAACAACGTGGTCTTACCAGCGCCGTTGATCCCCGACAGGCCAGTCACCTGCCCGGCTTCGAGCCGCAGCGACACCCCGCGCAGCACCGCGGTCCTGCCGAAGCTCTTGACCACGGAGCGAAGCTCGCAGGGGATGATCGAGTCGCTCACGCCCCTCGATTGTGCCCGGCGTCCCTCAGAGAGTCGAGCTTTCGGCAGACCTCGTCGAGCGCCGCGACGAGGGCGGCTCTGCGCGCGGCCGCATCCCCGGCGCCCGGGTTCACGTCCAACGCGGCGATGCGCTCGAGCAGCGACGCCCGGCGGGCGTCGAGGGCGTCGGCCGCCGACACCCGTCGACGAAACAGCAGGCTCCCGCCGATCAATCCGCTGAAGGCGACGATCAAAACCACGCCGAGCTGCTTCCCCCACTGGGCGCTCGTGGGCAAGCTAGCGACGGTGAAGTCGACGCCCGCCCCGGTGTCGGGCCAGTTCTCGGTGGTGCACCCTGCCCCACCGGCTGCACATTCGCCCTCCTGCCAGTCACCGACCTTGAGCTCGTACAACTTCACCTGGGCGGCGCCTTGCTCGTGCGGCGGCGCGCGGCCCGGACCGTCGGCGCCCTCGGACACGGACAGCTCCGGCGCGAGCACGGCCGTCGCCTGCACGAGAGGGAACGGCGCCCTCCACTCGTACTCGGCCTCGCCGTCGTGGGGCAGCAGGTAGGCGGTGGAGAGTTGGACGATCTCGCCGGGCTCGATCGGTCGAGCGAGCGTCGCGAACGGGGCGCTCTCCTGCTCGTCGAGCCAGCGCTCCGCCTGCGGCATGATCTGCAAGGCGTGGGCACCCTCGGCGCCCATAATCCGCACCTCGTTCTCGGGCCAATATGCGAACTCGCCATCTATGAAAACCTCATAGATCTGAATGACTTGAGACTCATTGTTCTCGAGCGGCCTGACCTCAACTTGGACCGCCGATTTCAGGAGGTTTCGATCATTCGAGATGGGAAACGTCCGCACCTGCGCGCGCACCCCCACGGCGTCGATAAGCTCGAAGATTTGAGAGCGAAACGGGGCGCCGTCACGCTCCACGATGAGTGAGTAAATCCCATCCGATCCGGTCGGGAGCCCCTCAAACCTCCCCTCGCCGCTGGCGTCGGTCGTCGCGGTCCAGCGCCTCCGCTGACCCGTCATGTCACGGCGCTCCGCGACCATCGACAAGCCCGCCACGGGCGCCCCGGCCGCGTCGATCGCTTGACCGAGCAGCACGCCCGGCGGGAGCCCGGCGTCCGGGCGGGGCGGCCGCGCGGTCACAGCCTTGGTCGGGGTAGGCGGCGCAGGGCGACGCTCGTCGAGCATCCGGGACGGGGTGAACACCACGGCCATCGGCGTCGCCCCCATGGTGAACGGGACGCTGCGACGGGGTGGCTCTCCCTCGACGACGTGGGCGACCACGACGATCGTGCTTCCCTCGGCGACGGCGGGCGCAGTGAGCCCCTTGAAGAACGCGCGACCGTCCGCGTCGGGCACTGTCTCCCGCCGCTCCGGCGCCGCGTCCTCTTGTCCGGGCGGCCGAATCTCAACGATGATCGCCTGCCCCGCTTGAGGTTGGGGTCGCTCGGCGTTGGGTTCGATGAGTCCGACCACCAAGGTGCCCGGACCCCGCGCGCCGGCCGCATCCGCCGGCAGCGCGAACGGGACCCCTTCTCGAAAGTCGACGTCGCCCGCACTGGGGGCGCTCGCGCCATGGGCGGGCGCTCCTTGGTGGGCCGGCGCGACATTCGGCGAGACCGGCGGTCCGCCTCGCGCGGCCGGGGTCGCCCCCTTCACCAGCAACACCCGCGATCCCATGTCCGCCCGCACCTTCATCGGGAGCGTCTCCACGGGCGCCTCGCCGAGCACGGCCGAGGCCTTCACCAAGCGCCCCACGGCGGCAGACAGCCCCGTGAGTGTGGCGCGGCCAGCGGCGTCCGTGGTCGCCTTCAGCGTCAGCGGTGGGCCTCCGTCCGCGGCTGCGAGGGTCACCTCCACGCCCACCGCCGGCTCGGAGAATCCCCCGAGCAAGCAGCGAACCGTGAGCTGGTCCGCGGGCACAGCGGGATCGGGGCGCGGGATCCCAGACATCTGCCTCGGATCGGGCATGGCGGGCGCTCCGCTCGCCACCACCGGTGCCACGAGCGCCGCTGCTGCGCCCATCGCTGCGGTCAACACGGCCACGCGAAGCGTCCGGGAGCCCCGCCTACCGACGCCGTACGCCCTCACGTGTGCGCCTCCACGAGCCCCTCGCCGCAGGCCTTGCAAAACCGGGCGTCGGCGTCGTTGCTGACCCCGCAGGCGCCGCAGTCGTGCGAGGAGGCGGCGCGCGCTGGGGAGCTGTTCACGCCCCGCTCCAGCGCCGTCACCGTCTGCGGGTGGAGCGTGCCGTCCTCGTCGAGCCCGCGCATCAGCTCCACCGCTCGGAGCTTGTAGCGCTGCAAAATCGTGGTGTGGTCCGCCGTGGACAGCTTGCCCATGGCGTGATCGAAGTCGAGCTCTTTGATGGCGCGGAGCACCCGGCGTTGCTCTTGGGCCAGCGCGGATCGGGAGACGGAGCCCGGGGCCACCGCCGCCTGCGCCAAGGCGCCCTCATCCCCTCCCGCGAGGGCCACCACCACAGCGAACATCTGCCGGAGCGTGGCGAGGAGCACCACGCCCGCCAAGCTGAGCACCAGCACGGAGGCGTCGAATTCGGCGCCCATCCCCACCATCAAGCCACCCGCGAGCGTGACCGCGAGGGTCACCGAAAGCAGCAGCCATCGTCCGCGCGCGCTCATGAGCTCGCCGCGCTCCTCCCCAGAGCCTGCCGCTCACACATGGGACTGATCCTTATCCCGTCGGCGCGTCCCGATGCAGATGGCACACCCGAGCAACATCACAGAGGTCCCGATCCAAATCCAGTTCACGAGCGGGTTGTAAAACACCCGCAGCTGGGTCCACCCGCTGGTCATGTCCACCGTCTGCATGGACACGTAGACATCGGCGCCCGCGGTCATGTAGCGCGCGACCTCGGTGGTCGGCTGATCGGGCAGCTGAAAGTACCACCATCGCGCGGGCTGGAGCGTGTCCACCACCTCTCCTTGGGCCGCGAGCGAGCGGGTCCCCGGCTGCACCGCCGCGTCCACGCGCACCTCCACGTCCGCCGTGATCATCTCCTTTTGCCAGTCCTCCGAGGTGCGCAGGCCTGCGTGCACGATCACGTAGTCGCCCAGGGTCAAGGCGTCGCCAGGCCGCAGGTTGGCCTTGCGCTCGATCTTGTAGGAGTTCCCCGCCCAGCCGAAGAACATCAGCACCACGCCGAGGTGGATGATGTACCCCCCGTACCGACGCCGCGCCCGGCGCAAGAGCCGAATGCTCGCGTCGACGAGCGAGGTCCCGGGGGTCCCGCGCCGGACCGCGCTGATCCCCCGCACAAACTCTTGGGTGATGGTCGCGGTGGTGAAACCGCACAGGCCGAAGCACGCCAACCCCCACGTCAACCCGCGAGGCAGGTTGGCCATGTCGAGCTCCGTCTGTCCGGCCGCCGTCAGCATCGGATCGACCAAGACCAACGCGGCGATCACCGTGGTCACCGCGCCCGCGAGGAGCGGCGCCATGAACTGCCGCTGCAAGCTCGCGGTGGAGGTCTTCCGCCACGCGAGGAGCGGGCCTACGCCCATGAGCAACATCAGCGCCAAGCCCAGGGGCACCATGACGCGCTCAAAGAACGGAGGACCGATGGTGACCCGCTGCCCCACGTGCTCGCTCAGCGTCGGCCACAAGGTGGCCCCGAGGACGAACAGCGCCATCACCATCAGCATCCAGTTGTTGAGGATGAACGCGAACTCCCGGGACAGGAGGCTCTCCAGCTCCGCGCGCGCCCGCAGCAAGGGGAGCCGCCAGATCAGCAGGCCGAAACTCACCACCAAGATCACCCCGATAAAGACGCCGAAGGTCCACGCGAGCATGGGGTCTTCGCCGAAGGCGTGGACGCTCTGCACGATCCCAGAGCGGGTCATGAAGGTGCCCATGATGCTCAGCCAAAACGACGCGATCACCAGCACCAGGTTCCACACGCGCAGCATCCCGCGACGCTCTTGAATCATCACCGAGTGCAAAAAGGCGCTCGCCGTAAACCATGGGAGCAGGCCGGCGTTCTCCACGGGGTCCCAGGCCCAGTAGCCGCCCCACCCGAGCTCCTCGTAGGCCCACAAGCCCCCGAGCACCAAGCCCAGGGTCAAAAACAGCCAGGAGAACAGGGTCCAGCGGCGCACGGAGGCCTGCCACGCGGAGTCCACCTTGCCGGTCACCAGCGCCGCGATGCCGAAGGCGTAGGGCACGGCCAGCGAGACGTAGCCGAGGTAGAGGCTCGGCGGGTGGATCACCATATAGGCGTTTTGCAGCAGCGGGTTGAGGCCCCGCCCGGACGTTGGCACGTCGAGCAAAAATGGCTCGAAGGGGTTTTTGAGGAACACCAACAGCCCGATGAAGAACAGATCGATGAGCCCGAGGGTCGCGATGACGTGGGGGATCAGGTCCGCGTGCCGCCGCCGATTCGCCCGCACCGCGATCGCGGAGAAGACGGAGAGCAGCAGCACCCAAAACAGCAAGCTCCCGTCCAAGCCGCCCCAAAACGCGGTGACCTTAAAAAACAGCGGCATGGTCGCGTCGCTGGTGTGCTGCACGTACTGGATGGAGAAGTCACCGGAGACGAAGGCGTAGATGATGAGGGCGGAGGCGAAGGACGCGAGCGTCGCGACGGTGTAGGTGCCCTGCACCGCCGCGTCGACCATCCGCTCGGAGCGCTGATACGCCCCCAGGATCGCCAGCGCCACGGTCGCGAGCGCCACGAAGAACAGCACGAGGATGGTGATGGTTCCGAGCAGCGAGATCGTCATGGCGGTGGTCTTCCTTGGAGCGTTCCTCTAGCTCGTGGGCAGCGCGCGCTGCTCCTCTTCGTACTTGGAGGGGCACTTCGCAGACATCTCGCTGCTCTCCACGGTGTCGCCCGCGGCGTTGAGGTGACCGGTGAGGACCACCTCCCCTCCCTCCGCGAAGGTGTCGGGCACCATGTCGGTGTAGTGCACCTTGAGCCGCTTGCCCTCGTGCTCGATCTCAAACATGTAGTCGCCGCTCTCGTTTTTCTTCTGGCGGACGCTCCCCTCCACCACGATCCCATGCACCTTGAACTCGCGCGACGCGAAGTCGCCGGCGCGGGCCACCACCTCGTCCACGTAGACGTATTCGAGCACGCCCTCGGTCTCCCCGGTGGGACCCAGCGTCAAAAAGCCGACCGCCCCGAGCAGCGCGACCCCCACGAACACCTGCGACATTACTTGCTTGGTCATCGTTAGCCCCCGATCCCTATCATGGGTTTGACCGGTCCGCCCCCGCCGTCGAGCCGAAAATCGTGGGCGGCTCGTTTCTGGCCTAGCGCCGCGCCTAGGACCTCTCGCACCGCGCCTTCCTCGCCATCCCGGAGGGCTCTGCGAAGATCGAAGGCGTCGTCATACGCGAGGCAGCCGTGCAGTTGACCGCGCGCCGAGATTCGCAGCCGGTTGCAGCGCTCACAGAAGTTCTCTGTCATGGCGCCGATGGTGCCGAAGACGCGCCCATCGTCCGCGCCACCGTCCACCCGCCAATAGGACGCCGGCCCCGCGGCCTCGAAGTCGCCCCCGTGGTGCGGCCGCACCGAAGCCCCAAGCTGGCCAGCGATCTGTGCGCGCACCTGCGCGGCCGGCATGAGCTCTCCAGGGACGTAGAGCGCCCCTCCCGCCATCGGCATGGTCTCGATGAACCGAGGGGTCATGCCCCGCGCCCACGCGAACCGACACAGCGCGTGCAGCTCCTCGTCGTTGAAGCCCCGGATCGCGACCGTGTTGAGTTTGAGCCCCGGTTGTCCAGCGACGCGCGCCGCCTCAACACCTTCGATAACGCGCGGGAGAGCACCTGCGCGGGTGATCGCCCGGAATTTGTCCGGATCGAGGGTGTCGAGGCTCACCGTCAGGCCGCAAAGCCCGGCCTCAGCGAGCGCGGCTGCCAGTCCGGGGAGCAGGATCCCGTTGGTGGTCATGAACACGCGGAGCCTGCCGTCGGTGGCGTCGATGGACGGGATGGACCGCAACCGCCGGACGAGGTCCGGCAGATCCCTCCGCAGCGTAGGCTCGCCGCCGGTCAAGCGCATCTTCGTGACCCCGAGGCCCGCGAGCGCGGCCGCGAGCCGCTCGATCTCCTCAAACGTCAAGAGCTCGGCCCGGTCCACGTGGTCCACGCCCTCGCGCGGCATGCAATAGGTGCAGCGCAGGTTGCACCGGTCTGTGAGCGACATCCGCACGTAGCGCACCCGGCGGTCGAGCCGATCGCGCAGGACTCCGCGGACCGCGACGGCCCCATGCTCGCCAGCGACACCTGGGTCCCGGGCCGCGTCGCTCGTCGTCGTTCGAAGTCGCACCAACATCAGTCGCCGTCCACTGTGCCATATCGCACCACGTTGCGCGACACCACCAACGGCCGTGTGGGCCCCCAACATCCGCGCTCCTGCGGTGAGATGCCTCCCCTCGCGGCCACGAAAAAACCCCGCCGAGGCGAGGTTGTTTCGAATCGTGAGCGCTCGGCGCCCACGTCAGTGGCCCGCGTCGGGCGCCGGCGCTTCGACCTCACCGGCGACGGGCGCCGTCTCCGAGGCCTTGAGCCCCTCCTCGAGGCGCGGCACGCCCACGGCCTGCTCGTCGTTGAGCGCGCCTGCGGCGTTCACGTCGAACAACACGAACCCGAAGAACAGGGCGATCAGGACCAAGCTGGTCAAAAACATGAAGAGATAGAAGCGATCCTCGTAGGCGAGGTGCATGAAGAACGCGACCACCAACGAAGCCTTCATGGTCGCCACCAACATGGCGACCGGCAGCGAGCCCGGCCCCAAGTTCGCGAAGGACACGGCGTAGGTCAGCCCTGTGAGGACGAGCAGCGCGGCAAACACCGCCACGTAGACGATGACCGGGCTGATGTGGTGGTGACTCTCATGCGGGTTCTCCACCCGCTTACCGTTCAAGAAGACATATTCAGACATGATCGAACCTCACTTCACCAGGTACAAGAGCGGGAAGAGGAAAATCCAGACAAGGTCAACGATGTGCCAGTAGAGCCCGACGTTCTCCACTGCCACGTAGTTGTCTGGGGTGAACTCGCGGCGACGCGCGCGAATAAGGATCCAGGTGAGCACGCCGATCCCGATGACCACGTGGAGCCCGTGCAGGCCGGTCATCGTGAAGTAGATGCCGAAGAACATCGGCGTGTACTCAAAGGACGCGAGCGCGGCGCTGTGATGGGCCGCCTTCTCCATGTCGAAGAAGTTCCACGGCAACAGGCCGTGATGAATCTTCGCGGAGTACTCGATGTACTTGACCCCCATGAAGATGAACGCGCAGGCGATGGTGATCATCAGGTTGCGCTCGAGGGACTTTTGATTCCCCACCTGCGCGGCCCGAACCCCGAGCGCCATGGTGAAGGAGGAGAAGATGAGGACCACGGTGTTGACGCCGCCGTAGGCCTTGTTGAGCTCCTCGGAAGCCACCAAGACCATGTCCGGGTGGAGCTTTCGAATCAGGAAGTAGGCGAGGAACAGACCCGAGAACATCAGGGCCTCCGTGGCCAAAAACAGCCACATGCCGAGTTTGGCGGAGGAGACCTGCTGTCCCGCAGTGTCGAAGTGATGGGCGACCCACGCGGGGCGCTCGTTGGAAGCGTTTGAGCTGCTCATTTCAGAGATTCTCCGTCGGTCCGTCAGTGTTTCGCGCTGTCCCAGTCGATCTCTGGGAAGTCGTAAGGGCCACTCTCCACGTGCGGGATGTGGTGGAAGTTATGCTCGATGGGTGGCGTGGCGGTGTGCCACTCCAAGGAGACGCCGCCCCAAGGGTTGGCCGGCGCGTGTTTCCCGAACTTGAGCCCTGCGAGCAGGGTGAACAGGACCAGGAACAGGCCGGCGGCGAGGACCCACGATCCCACGGTGGAGATTTGGTGCAGGTACTCGTACTCAGGCAGGTACGCGTAGTAGCGGCGCGGCATGCCCTGGTGGCCCAGGAAGAACTGGGTCCCGAAGGTCACGTTGAAGCCGATGAACACGAGCAGCGCCGAGATGGCCCCTGCCCGCTCGTTGTACATGCGCCCGAACATCTTCGGGAACCAGTGGAACAGCCCGCCGAGGAAGGCGATGACCGTGCCACCCACCATCACGTAGTGGAAGTGCGCCACGACGAAGTAGGTGTCGTGCAAGTGGACGTCGGTGGACAGCGTCGAGAGGTACAGCCCGGTCAGTCCGCCCACAGTGAAGGTCCACAAAAAGATCATCGCGTACCACATGGGCGTGGTGTAGCGAATGGACCCGCCGTAGAGCGTGGCGACCCACGACAGCACCTTGATCGCGGTGGGCACCGCCACGGCGAAGGTGATGAACGAGAAGACCACGCCCGCGAGCTCCGACTGCCCCGACACAAACATGTGGTGACCCCACACGAGGAAGGAGATGACGGCGATGGCCACCGAGGACAGCGCGATGGCGCGATAGCCGAAGATGTGCTTGCGGCTGTGCACCGTGATCAGCTCGGAGACGATTCCGAAGCCCGGGAGCACCATGATGTACACGGCGGGGTGGCTGTAGAACCAGAAGAAGTGCTGGAACAGCACGGGGTCGCCGCCGAGCGCCGGGTCAAAGATGCCGATGCTGAGCACCCGCTCGATGCAGAGCAGCATGAGGGTGATGGCGAGGATGGGCGTCGCGAGCACCTGGATGAGCGCCGTGGCGTAGATCGCCCAGATCATCAGGGGCATCCGATTCCAAGTCACGCCGGGAGCGCGCATCTTGTGGACCGTCACCACGAAGTTCAGCCCCGTGAGGATCGAGCTGAATCCGGCGATGAACACCCCGAGGGTGGCCATGATGACGGCGGTGCCCGTGGTCGAGGAGTACGGCGTGTAGAACGTCCACCCGGTGTCGAGGGACCCCATCACCAGCGTCAACACCAGCATCACCGCGGCGATGCAGTAGATATAGAAGCTGAGCAGGTTGAGCTTGGGGAACGCCACATCGCGGGCGCCGAGCATCAGGGGCAGCAAGAAGTTGCCCATGGCCGCCGGCACCGACGGGATGATGAACAAGAACACCATGATCGCCCCGTGGAGGGTGAAGACCTGGTTGTAGGTCTGCGCGCTCATGAAGTCTTGGCCGGGCGTGAACAGCTCCGTCCGCAGGAGGATGGCGAGCAAGCCCGCCACCATAAAGAAAAACAGCGTGGCCACGAGGTACATGAGGCCGATGCGCTTGTGGTCCACCGTGATGAGCCAGGACAACAGTCCCTTCTTGGCTACCAGGTAGCTGGGTTCAACCGAGTCGTGCGTTTGGTTAGACATGGTTCGATTCCTCCTTCGGCCTACTTTTGCGCCTTGATAAACTCGATCAACGCGGTGATCTGTTCATCTTTGAGTTTGCCTTGGAAGCTGGGCATTTGGGGTGAGTAGCCGGCCACGACCTTCGCGTTCGGCTCGAGGATTGACTCGCGGATGTAGTTGTCGTCCGCGGCGAGGCTGCTGCCGTCCGACAGCTGCTCGGTGCGGCCGTAGAGCCCCTTGAAGCTGGGTCCGACCTTGGTCTCACCGTCGAGGGTGTGGCACGCGGCGCAGCCGTTGATGCCGTACAAGCGCTCGCCGTAGTGGGCCATGGTCTCGCCCTCTTCGAGCTTGAGCTCCGTCGCCTTTTTCACCGTCGCGGCCCACTCAGACTTCGGGAGCACGATGACCTTGGCCAGCATGGAGGAGTGCTCGTCCCCGCAGTATTCCGTGCAGAAGACCGGGAACTCACCCTCTTCAATCGCGGTGAACCAAAGGTTGCTGTAGCGACCGGGGACCACGTCCTTCTTCACGCGGAACGCGGGGATGTAGAAGCTGTGGATCACGTCCACAGAGTTCATGGTCAAGCGCACCGGCTCGTTGAGCGGCACGTAGAGCGTGGGGGTTTTCTCCGTGGGCTCGCAGTCGGCCGCGTTGCCGGGGCACGAGAGCGAGGGGCCGCCGGGGAATTGCGGATACGCCACGGTCCACTGCCACTTTTGGCCGGTGATTCGGACGTCGATGGCGTTCGCCGGCGGGGAGCTCATGTCCATGAACTGCACCTCACCCCACACGAAGATGACGATGAGGAACAGCGACGGGATCACCGACCAACCGATCTCAAGCTTCGTGTTGTGCGTGATCGGATTCGTACGGTCGTTGTCCGAGCGTTTCCGGTACTTCACCATAAAGTACAGCTGCGCGCCGATGATCAAGATCATCGAGATCACACACAAAATGGTGATGAACACGTACAAGGTGTCCAGCGCGGCGGCGTGGTTAGAAGCCGTGGGCAGCAGCGCCCAGGGCGATTCGGACATGGGGGGTGTCCCCAACTTATCGGGTGGAATGAACGTGGCGATCACGACAATGCCTCCGCAGGTTTCGCGGGAAAGTGGCGCTCGCGGCGCCAGAAGAAGTAGAGGACGGCCCCGAGGAGCAGGACCATGAACCCCCCGCCCAAGCGCATAATGCCCATGGCGAACGGTCCGTACCTCCCTAGTGTTGCGTCATAGTGAAAGCACGAGAGGATGAGTTTATCCATCGTGCTGCCCACGCGACCCTCTGCCGCCTCAAGGAGGCCGAACTTCAGGTCACGGGGATCGTAGGTAAGCCCGTAGATATATCGCGCGATCTTTCCCTTCGGAGAGACGAACGTCACCACGGGTGGGTGAGCATATTGATCTTGCTCTTTGTCGTAGGCGTAGCCGATCCCAAGCTGCGCCGCCAAAAGTTTGATGTTGATGGCGTCCCCGGTGAGGAAGGTCCAGCCGACGTCCTCGCCGCGCTCGAGCGAGGCGAGGTGCACGCGGCGCTTGCCCTCCGCGTGCGTCTGCCCCTCGCGTGGGTCGAGGCTGATGGTGACGACTTGGAAGTGCTCGTCTCCTGGGGTCCACTCCAGCTCACGCAGCGCCTCGGTCAGCGCGTTGAGCTGAACATTACAAAGCACGGGACACCGGTAGTAGTTCAAGGTCAGAAGGATCGGGCGCTCGCCGTCGAGGAAGTCGCCAAGCTGCACCTCCTCGCCGGTGTAGTCGGTGAACGTGAGCGAGCGGTCCACAAACTCGCCGAGGTGCTCTTGCACGTCGATCTCGTTCGCCTCGGCCGAGTTTGGCGCGGCCGTCGACGCATCACCCGCCCACGCGACTGCGGGCGCGAGGGTCGCGACCGTTGTGGCGAGGGCGAGGGCGAGGCGCCCAATGTGAGAGGTGAAGAGCATCAAACGTGTCTACTTTTTTGTAGCCGTATCTGGCGTGGCGGGCTTGGCGCTCGCGTTCGCAGGCGCCGGTTTGGCGACCGCGGCGGGCGTTGGCGCGGCGGTCGCGGGCTTCGCAGCGGGCGCCGCTCCTGCCGGTGTTGCGGCGCCAGGCGCGGGCGCGGCGCCTGCGGCCGGGCTGGCGGTCACCCCAGCGGCGATGTCGTCGGGGTGAACCCAACCTTCGGGCGGCGGGGACGCCACCAACTTCTTGGGATCCTTGGCGACCTCCGCGGAGATTCCTTCAATTCCCGCCAGCATCTTGGACTCCTGCGCGCGCTGATCCTCAAGGAAGGTGTAGTCGCTGTTGTCCAGGATGATGCCCGCTCGCTGCTGGTAAAATAGCTGCGTGACCCCCACGATGGAGGCGTACACCAATACGATGGAAACGCCGATCACCTTGAACAGGCTCATCACGTTGAGGCCCTCGAGTTCATGTCCGCCGTCGTGCTCATGATGTTCGTCTTGACTCATCTTGTCGCTCCGTTCTTGACCTAGAAGTTCTCGTGGTTGATCGCATCACGGATGCGAGGATCGTTGATGGGGATGAGCTTGCTGTTGGCCAAGGACCAGCCGAAGGCCGACAAAAACAGCCCGAAGGTGCCGAGCAGCGCCAGCGCGTCGAGGGCGCCCACATGCACGTGGGTCGACACCGCGTGCGCGGTCTCGAAATCCAGGTTGATCATGGCCGCCACCGCCGCGTGGTGCGCGTGCGCGGGCTGCACCAGCCAGAACATGTCCACGTACTCCATGGCGATGATGAAGACGGCCGCGAAGATGAGGTAGTTCATGTTCCGCTTCCAGCCGCGCCGCAAAAGCCCGAACCAGGGCACCACGAAGCGACCGAACACCACCGCCAGGCTGACGTACAGCCACTGGCCGTGTCCGCGGTAGGCGAACCATTGGGTCTCCTCCGGGATGTCGGCGTACCAGATGAGGAAGTACTGCGAGAAGCCGATGTAGGCCCAGAACACGGTGAAGCCGAACATGAACTTCCCAAGATCGTGGAAGTGCTCGGGGGTCACCACCCCCTCAAGATGCCCCGACTTACGGAGCAAGGTGAGGATCAGCGCCATGAAGCTGAACATGGTGAGCGACGAGCCGGCGAAGATATAGACGCCAAAGATCGTCGAGAACCAGTGCGGGTCCAGCGACATCAGGAAGTCAAAGGCCCCGAAGGTCAGGCTCATCGCGAAGATGATGAGCGCCGGCGCCGCGAAGTAACGCGCCCGCACGCTGATCTTCAAGATCTTCTCCCGGTCCTTCTCGGGATCGAGCTTGTCTTGTGCCGTCGACCAGCGCCAGAACATGATGGCGAGGCCGCTGAGCAGCAGGTAGAACGCGATGGCGCGCGACTTAAAGCTGCCCTCGTTGAGGTAGGCCCGCTTCGCCGAGATCATCTCGTCCTCTTCGATCGGTCGCAGCTTGAAGCACGAGACCGGCTCGCCCTTCACCCACGATCGCTTGTACAGCGGGCCGTCGTGATCGACCGTCTCACCGGGTTCGATGCCGTGCCCGTGCTCCACCTGATGCGCCTTCGCCTTCGCGAGCGCCTCCTCCCCGCAGATCGCCGGGTCGGTGGTCTCAAACGGGACCTCGTCGTGGGTCCACTCGTAGAGCGAGTGGGAGCCACCAAACGCGATCAGCAAGCCCACCAGGCCCACCAACGGGATCCCGAGGGACATGTGCTCCGCAGTCCGTCGCACGGTGATGGACCACTGCGCGCGCACGAGGTGCTGCACGATCACAAAGAACAAGCCGCCCAGGGCGAGCGCCCACGCGAAGAAGTAGGCGGTGAGGAGCGCGCTCCAGGCGTGCCCTTCGTCGTGCCCCTTCATCGCGAACCACCCGCCGAGTCCGGCGGCCGCCATCCCGGCGCCGATCAGCCAAAGTTTGCCCCAAAGAGAGGACTTGTCGAGCTCGATCTGCTTGCCCGACGGAGGGGGTTTCGTTGCGTGACTACCCATCTTTTTGCGCTCCGTTCTCGGCAGCGGGCTCGGCGGCCGCGACCGTCGTCATGCCCGTGGTCTCGTCCCACCCCTTGGTCTTGCCGTGGGTTTGAAGTGTGCGGACCCACGCCGCGATGGCCCATCGATCTTCCGCCGGGATTTGTGCCGCGTACGAGAGCATGGTGCCCTTCCCGTTCGTGATGACGTCGAAGAAGTAACCGAGCGGCATCGCTCGCAGACGGTCTTGGTGCAGGCTCGCAGGCTGCACCTGGAAGCCCCCGCCGCGGGTCGTGGCGATCCCGTGGCCCGTGGCCGCCTTGTCGTGGCACGGCGAGCAGTAGATGTTGAAGCGCTCTTCGCCGCGGGCGAGCAGCGCCGCCGAATCGACGATATTGCTCGGCAGCGCGTCCACGAGCCGTCCATCGGGTCCACGCCCACGGTACAGGTGGTCGTTCTCTTTGAGATGCACCTCGCCGCGCGCCACTGTGCCCTCCACGGGCCGGCGCATGGCGCGACCATCCTCAAAGAGGTCGTTGCGCTCTTGGGCCTCGTAGCGCTGCTGGAAATCCATATTCTGGATGATGTGAACTGGCGGGTCGGGGAACGGGTTCCCTTGGCATCCTGCCGCCAGGGCGGTGGATCCCACCGCGGTCAATAGTGAGCTTCGAAGCTTCATCTCAGTCCTCAACCTCCTCGACGCTCACGGCGCCAGTGGACTCGAGCAAGGCGCGAGTTTTCTCGGGGTCGTAGTTCGGGTCCGACACCTCGATGGAGATGAAGAACCGGTCATCGGTCGCGCGCGCGAACTTCGGGGCGTTGAACAGCGAGTGGTACCACTGCGGCAGCCGGTTGAGCCCGAGCATCCCGAGCACCGCGCCGAACGCAGAGAACAAGATGCCAAGCTCGAAGGTCACCGGCACGAAGGCCTGGTAGCTGAAGTAGGGCTTGCCGTGCACGACGATGGGATACGCGATGGTGGACACCCACCACTGCAGTAAAAATCCGAGCGAGGCGCCCGAGATCCCCGCCGCGAACACGATCCAGGGCAGCGGCGACGGCCGGAGCCCCATCGCCTTGTCGAGGTTGTGCACCGGGAACGGCGTGTGGGAGTCCCACCGCACGTACCCAGCGTCTCGCACCGACTCACACGCGTGGTAAATCTCGCGCGCCGTCGTGTACTCGGCCAGCATTCCAAAGGGTTGATTGGGCTTACTCATGGTGACCATCCTCCTCACCGTAGTGCGGGTTCGCGATGGGAAGCACTGCCTTGATCTCCGCCAGCGCGATCATCGGAAGGAAGCGACAAAACAGCAGGAACAGGGTGAAGAACAGGCCGAAGGAGCCGAGCAGGAACGCCAGGTCCCAGAAGGTCGCGGTGTAGTAGCCCCAGCTCGACGGCATGAAATCGTGATGGAGCGAGGTCACCGTGATGACGAAGCGCTCGAACCACATGCCGATATTCACGAAGATCGAGAGGATGAACAGCGCCATCGGGCTGCGTCGGATCTTCTTGAACCAGACCAGCTGCGGGGAGATGACGTTGCAGCTCACCATGGTCCAGTACGCCCACCAGTAGTCACCGAAGGCGCGGTTCACGAAGGCGAAGGACTCGTAGGCGTTGCCCGAGTACCACGCGATGAAGAACTCCATGGCGTAGGCGTAGCCCACCAGCGAGCCCGTCAAGAGGATGACCTTGGCCATATTCTCGAGGTGCTTGATGGTGATGATGTGCTCGAGCTTGTACCACTTGCGCAGCGGGATCAGCAGGGTGAGCACCATGCCGAAGCCCGAGAAGATGGCGCCCGCGACGAAGTACGGCGGGAAGATCGTGGTGTGCCAGCCCGGCAGGTTGGACACCGCGAAGTCGAAGGAGACGATGGTGTGGACGGAGAGCACCAGCGGCGTCGCGAGGCCGGCCAACAGCAAGTAGGCCTTCTCGTAGTGCTGCCAGTGGCGGGTGCTCCCGCGCCAGCCGAGAGCGAACAGCCCGTAGGCGAACTGCCCGATCTTGCTCTTGGCGCGGTCGCGCATGGTCGCGAGGTCCGGCACGAGCCCCACGTACCAAAACAGCAGCGACACCGTGAAGTAGGTGGACACCGCGAACACATCCCACAGCAGCGGGCTCCGGAAGTTGGGCCACATCTGCATCTGGTTGGGCAGCGGGAACATCCAGTAGTCGAGCCACGGGCGGCCGGTGTGGATGCCCGGGAACATGCCGGCGCAGATGACGGCGAAGATGGTCATCGCCTCCGCGGAGCGGTTCACCGCCGTCCGCCAGTTTTGACGGAAGAGGAACAAAATCGCGGAGATGAGGGTGCCGGCGTGGCCGATACCAACCCAAAACACGAAGTTGACGATGGCCCAGCCCCAGCCGACGGGGTTGTTCACACCCCAGATGCCCACGCCCTCCCACAGGAGATACGCGAGCGCGACGCCGAGCAGCCCCAGCAGCGGCAGCGCCAGGCCAAAGGCCAGCCACCACCCGAGCGGGGGGTCTTCGATGGGTCGAGCGACGTCGTCCGTCAATTGCTTGAACGTGACGTTGTTGCCCGTTACGAGGGTCATGCGACCCGAAACTGGATCGAGCGGATCTTCACGGAAAGCCATGTCGTTCACGCGTCCTTAAGGTCAGGGTTCGGGTTACGCACACGGCCGAGATAGGAGGTGCGCGGGAGGGTGTTGAGGTCGGCGAGCAACGTGTAGCTCCTCGATAGTTGTTTTTGCTTGGACACCGCCGACTCAGGGTTGGCGATGTCACCGAAGGTGATGGCGCTGGACGGGCAGGCCTGCTGACAGGCCGTGATGATCGCGCCGTCCTCGATCTCGTCAGTCCCGGCCACGTGCGCGTCGATCCGGGCCTGGGAGATACGCTGCACGCAGTAGGAACATTTCTCCATCACGCCGCGGAAGCGGATGGTGACGTCGGGGTTCTTTTGCATCTGCGCGAGCGGGTCGATGTCCAGGTTGAAGTTAAAGTAGTTGAACCTTCGGACCTTGTACGGGCAGTTGTTGGCGCAGTACCGCGTGCCGATGCAGCGGTTGTAGACCATGTCGTTCATGCCGTCGGGGCTGTGGACCGTGGCCGCCACGGGGCACACCGTCTCGCACGGAGCCGCCTCGCAGTGCTGGCAGCCGACGGGCTGAAACACCACCTCGGGGTTGTTCTCGTCGGAGCCGGTGTAGTAGCGGTCCAGACGAATCCAGTGCATCTCGCGGCCGTTGGCGCACATCTCCTTGCCCACCACCGGGATGTTGTTCTCCGCTTGGCAGGCGATGGTGCAGGTGTTGCATCCGGTGCACGCGTTGAGGTCGATGCTCATGCCCCACTGCTGTCGCGACTCGAGGTTCGGGTGATCCCAAAGCGACTCGAGGCGCGTCTTCGGCATCAGGTCGCCCTTTTGCGCGAAGTTGGGATCCTTCTTGAAGCCCTCCACGTCCGTCTCGCGATAGATCGTGCGCTCCTTGTAGTTGACCCCGAGCACGGCGTTGCCGTCGGCTCCGTCGGGATCCAGGCTGCCCCAGTCTTGCGTGGACACAAGCTGCTTGCTCCCCGCCCCGAGCGACACCTCACCCGCCACGAAGGCCGGGCTCTGCGCGTCGACGAGCTGGTAGGCGTCGAAGCCGGCGCCGTCGGCGACGGTGCCGATGCCCTGGCGCCCCTGCCCCAGCGACAAGCACACCGTGTTGCGCGCCTGGCCGGGCACGATCCAGCACGGGACCATGATCGCGTTGTCGCCGACTTTCACCGTCAGCATGTCGCCGTCGGAGGCGCCTAGCGAAGTGGCCAGCTGTGGCCCGATGATCGCGGCGTTGTCCCACACGAGCTTGGACGTGGGGTCCGGGAGCTCTTGCATCCAGCCGTTGTTGGCGAAGCGACCACCGAAGGTGCTGTAGTCGAGGGCGAAGCCCACCTCGATCCCCTTGTCCACCGGCGCGGCGCGGACCGACGCGATCTTCGCGAGGACACCGTAGCCAGAGCGACTCGCGGGGCGCCCGTCTCGCGGCACCCCCGTCGCGATGCCGTCATGGAGCCACCGGCGCCACACCTTCTCGGTGAGCGGCCGTCGGGTCGATGCCACCATGGACGCCCAATGATTGCGCACCAGGGTCATGCCGTTCGCGGCCTTCCCTGGAGCGACGATGCGGGCCAGGAGCTCCAGCGCGCTCGGCGTGTCGAACATGGGCTCGATCTGCGGCTGGCAGATGCTGACCACCCCTTCGTTCGACTCCAAATCGCCCCAAGCTTCAAGCTCGTGCGAGAGCGGGATGTGCCAATTGGCGCGCTGTCCGGTCTCGTCGTTGCGGTAGCCCGCGTGCACGAGGGTCTCGAGCTTGTCGAGCGCCTCGCCCATCTTCAGGCTCCCCGGGGCTTCGTAGACCGGGTTGGTCCCGAGGCACACGAGGTGCTTGATGGTGCCACCTTGCAGGTCCGTGGCGAGCGATTTGATCGCGCGCGCCGCGTAGTTGGTGGTGGTGTAGTGCAGCGACGCCGGCAGCGTGCCCACCGACTGCCCCAAGGACCCGAGCAGGTCGTTGAGCAAGAAGGCGATGGCGTGCGTGGCCGGGTCTTGGCGCTCGCCGGGGATGACCACGGCGCGCGATTTGCCTGCCGAGGAGAGGTCCTTGGCCACCGCGGCCGCGAAGCGCTCGGCCTCGGGCGTCATCTTCGGCGCCTTGAGGGCCTTGACCATGGGGAGCGCGGCCGCGCTGGGCTTGAGCTTGAACTCATTCATCAGCAGCACCGCGACCAAGGCGGCGAAGTCGGCGACCTGGCTGCCCCGCAGCGGGAGGCGGTGATCCGCGGACCCGCCGGTGATGGTCATGGTGGGCTCCACCGCGTACAGGCGGCTCATCTTTGGCCCGTCGTCCGGGCTCGCCAGGCGCCGCGTCATGGAGAATTCTCTCGACAGGCGCACATGATCGGTCTCGGTGCCCAAGAAGTCGCTGTCGAGCGACAAGATCCGACGCACCCGCGAGAGGTGGTACGACACCCGCGCGCCGGCCCCGGCGAGGGCCTCCGCGGTGAGCAAGCTGCTCACTGGCGTGGTGGCGTCGCACACGTAGGTGCGGGCCTTGGGCATGCGCGCCGCGAACTCGCGCAGCTTCGCGGTGAAGCTCGGCGACATCGAGTGGGGGACCACGAGGCCGAGGCCCTCGCCGCCCGTCTTCGCGGCGCTCTTGGTGAGCTCGTCGAGGGCCTGGTAGCTCGAGCCCCAGTCGGCGTCGATCTGCCCCTCCGCGTCGACCCACAAGGTCGCGCTCTGCTTGGAGGCGAACTCGTAGCGCCCGGACTCTTGCACCCGAGCCTCGCACGCGGTCCGCGCTTTGACCGCCGCGTCCACGGAATTGGTCTTCGCGAGCACGCGGTCGTAGGTCGCCGCGCAGGTCTCGGCGCTGAGCAGACCCTTGAGCGCCGCCTCGTCCTCACCCTCGACGGCGTCCGCCGACATCACGCTCACGGTGGAGCGTGGCGCCCGGCTGCGCTCAGGATCGTACAGGTCCAGGATCGTCGCCTGGGCCCACACGTCGGTCGCGCCGCCGGAGGAGATGTGGTTCGGGTTGCCCTCGATCTTCGTGGGGCGACCGTCTTGGTTCTCGACGAGGACGCCGAGCACGGTGCCGCCGATCTGCAGCGCGGTGGCGTACATGATCGGGTCGCCGGGGACGAGGTCCTCGGGCCGCTTGTCGAACGGCAGGATGTTCTCGCGGGGCTTGCGGACGTAGCCGCACCCCTCGAGGCCAGCCAGCGCTGTCGACGCGCCGAGGATCCCCAGGAACTTCCGTCGGGAGGTCCCGCTGCTGATCACCAGCTCATCGGCGCCAGGCGGGAACTCTTGCGCGGCGCCCCCCTGACCGAGGACTGCGAGTTTTGGTTTGGACTGGCGGTCGTTCAAGCTCCGCCAGTATTGCTTCAGTGTATCGTTTGGCTTAGTCACCTTGGCTCACCTCAATCGTCTCAGCTCATCGGTGGCAACCAGAGCACGCCACGGGTGGCTCGGGGAGCCGGGTGCGCTCGGGGTCTTCGCGGTAGTTGTAGGTTTGTTGTTCGCCGGCCGTCTCGGCGGGCGCTGACGTGCCCGCGAGTTTGCGGAGCGCGTCGATCATGGTGTCTTCGGTCTCGGAGTCGCCCCAGGACATATTCGTGACCTGGTCGAGCGGCCGAAGGTGCGGCTCAGGGTTGCGGTGACAGTCGAGACACCAGCCCATGGACAAAGGCTGGTCCATGGCGACGACCGTCATGGTGTCGATGCGACCGTGGCAGCTCGCGCACCCCACACCCGCCGCGATGTGCGGGGAGTGGTCAAAGTAGGCGAAATCGGGGAGCTGATGCACGCGGACCCACGGCACGGGCTCTCCGGTGTTGTAGCTGCGCCGCACGGGGGCGAGCTTCGGGCTGTCTATCTTCACCTGCGAGTGGCAGTTCATGCACGTCGCGGCGGGTGGGATCGCGGCGTGAGCGGCCCGCTCCACCGTGTTGTGGCAGTACCGACAGTCGAGGCCCATCTCCCCCGCGTGCAGCTTGTGGCTGAACGGCACGGGCTGCTCGGGGCGATAACCGACGTCGGTGAAGCTCGGGGAGAAGTAGACCCATACGAAGAGCACGAGGCCCACCCCTGCGAGCGGCCCCAGCACTCCGAGAGCGAGTGGGATTTTATTTGTCCATCTTGGGAAAATGGCCGGCACGTCGGTGTCCTCTTTCCGTGGTGCTTTCTGAGCGTGGTCCTTGGACCTTGGATTCGACGGTCACCGCAGCGCCGTCGTCGAGTCAGTTGCCTGGTGCGACACCCCAAAGAGGGGGCTGTCACGGCGTGGGCACAACGCCCACAAGAGCGGATGTCACCCGCTCGCGACGCTATCTAACAGCACCGACTTTTCACCGCAACAAACATCGTCCGCCGTCGTTTCAGCGCGCGCGGCGGCTGCCTGGGCACCACCACGCCGCGAGCGCGCCGATTCGCGGAGTTCAAACCGCAGTGAACAGTGGGGCGCCGTCGTCCGCGCCGAGTCTCGCCGCGAGCGAGCAGCCTCAACGCTCCCCATGGATATGCCCTAAACTCCTGTAAATATAGGAACTATCGATGGTCGCCGGCGGCGAGCAGGCCAGCCACACGGGTCCCCGTTTCCGTCGCTGCACCAGGCAATCACATGCGCGTGTGGGCTTCGCGCCCCGCCGATGTCCGCGGCAGGTCCCGCGCAGGCCCGCTCCATCCTCCCAAACGGAGGACTCTCACGAACGAGAAATCTGAGATCGCCGCGCCGCGATTCTGCGAGCGTTTGTGCCCTCCTCCGCGGCGCCAACGGCGAAGCCAACCGCCGTCAACGGCGGCCAGGCAGCCGCGAGCAGCGCCTCCTTCACGTCCGCGGTCGGATCGTGAGCGGCGCGCACGCGCGGCGCCCAACGCGGCCGCTCACCCCTCCGCCGAGGGGATTCGAAGCACCGCGAAGACGCGGTGATAGAGCTCCTCGAGCCCCGCGTCGTCGGTGGAGTAGACCCCGCGGACGTCTCCGTTGCGATCGACCAGCGCGAGCTTGCTCGAGTGCGCGATATCAAAAATCCCCGGCGCGGTCTCCTGCCGCTCCCCGACGGCGAGCATGAAGCCCCCTGTCACGAACTCCGTGATCTCGTCGAGCTCCCCCGTCACGAGATCCCAGGAAGAAAGATCCGCGCCGATTTTGTCTGCGTAGGTTCGCAGCACCTCGGGGGTGTCATGCTGCGGATCCACGGTCACCGTCAGCAAGCGCACGTCGCCGAGCACGCGGCTGCGACCCAGGTGTTCTTGCATGCGCACCATGGCTTGGCTCACCGGCGGACACAGGGTCACGCAGCGCGTGAACACGAAGCCCACCACCCACACCGTGCCCGCCATGTCCGCGCGGGAGACGGGGTTCCCTTCGTGGGAGACGAGGGAAAAGTCCGGCAGGTGGGCGTAGACCGGCGGCGGCTCCGGCCGCTCGATCAAGAACGGACGCAGCCCGGTGATCATGGTGAGCCCGAACACGATCCCGACGGCCCAAATATGTCTCTGCAAGAACCCAATATAGCCTCGAGGAGGCCCTGGCTGCGTGGGATCAGGGGTTGGGGGGGCAGGTGTTGTTGAATCATCCATGTCTAAACCCTCGCCTTTTGCGTGGAGCGTGCCACCGTCCGCACCGCGAGCGCTGTGAACATGGCGGCGGTGACCGCGAGCACCGACAGCCCGAAGCCCGCGCCAAAGTTCGCGTCGGCGCTGAGCCCCCCGGCCATCGCGTGCCGCAGGCCGTCGACGAGATAGGCCATGGGGTTGAGTCGCATCGCCCAGCCCATCCAGCCCTCCCCCGCCGGGAACATCGCCCCCGAGAGCACCCACAGCGGCAGCATGACGATCGCCATGACGCCGTGATAGCCGGCGGTGGAGTTCACCACCCACGCCAGGCAGAAATTGAGCGCCGTGAGCCCCGCGCAGCCGAGCACCAACACCGCGAAGAACAAGGGCCAGTGCACCCCGAGCAGGTCCACGCCGGCGAGCGGCGCCACCGCCATCGTCAGTGACACCTGCACCACAGCCATCGTCGTGACCCCGGCGGTCTTGCCGAGGACGATGGCGGCCCGGCTCGACGGCAGCACCATCACCTGCTGCAAGAACCCCCGCTGCCTGTCTTCGATGACCGACATGGTCGCGAACACCGCCGTGAACAGCACGATCATCGCCACGATCCCGGGAAAAAAGTACGCCAGGTAGTCGCCCTCGCCGCCGAACCGCGCCAAGGCTCCCCCCATGCCCACGCCGATCAACGCCCAGAAAATCAACGGCTGCACGATCACGCCTATCCACCGGCTTCGCTCTCGCAGCAGGTGCATCATGTCCCGCCGCCAGAGGCTGAGGATGACGCAGCCGACCATGCGGCCCGGAGAGGCGGCCACGACCTCGACGCCCGCGGGGTCGCCCCCCGCCCCGCGTGGACGGGCCGCGGTGCCCGCGAGGTGCGGTGCGGGGGTCGTGGTCACCTGCGGGCCTCCCCGCGACCGGCGCCGTTGGCGGACCCGCCATCGTCGAGTGAGGCCCCCGCGAGGCGCACGAACGCGTCGGCCAAGGTCGGTCGTCGAATGGAGATGGCGCCGATCTTTTCCCGCGGCAGCGCCCGGGCGACGTCCACGATCAGCTCGTGGCCGCGGGTGCATCCGGCGCTCAGGCCGTAGGGCTCGTCTCGCAAGGTGAGACCAAGCGCCGCCTCCAGCGTGTCGCGCACCTCCTCGCGGTGCCCCGTCTCCAACACCAGCACGTCCGCCTCCATCTCCTCGATCAGCGACGCCGGCGAGCGCACGGTCACCACCTCGCCTTCGTGCAGGACCACGAGGCGGTCGCAGCGCGCGGCCTCTTCGGGCCGGTGGGTCGCCACCAGCACCGACGTGCCCGTGGCCGCGCGAAGCTCATCCACGAGCGCCCAGACCCGGCGAAATGACGCCTCGTCGAGCCCGCTGGTGGGCTCGTCCATCAAGAGGAGCGCCGGGTTCGTCGCCACCGCGCGCACCAGGTCGATGCGGCGCAGCATCCCCCCGGAGAACTGCTTCATCGGCTCGTCTGCGCGCTCCGCCAGCCCGGCCCAGGCGAGCAGCTCCTCAACCCGAGCGCGTTGGCCCGCTCCGAACACGCCGTGCATCTGCAACGTGAGCCGCAGGTTCTCGCGGGCGGTCAAGGTCTTGTCCACGCTGGGCTGCTGGAACACCACGCCGAGGCGCGCGCGCAGCTTGGGTCCACCGGGGGCGACCGGCGCCCCGTCGAGCATCACCTCGGCGGCGGTCGGCCGCAGCAGGCCTTGGAGCGCGCTGAGCACCGTGGACTTCCCGCTCCCGTTGGGCCCGAGCAGGCCCACGACCTCACCCGGCGCCACGTCGAACGCGACGTCGCGGAGCACCTCGCGATCGCCGTAGCGGTGCGCGAGCCTTCGCACCGCGAGCCTCGGTGTCACCGGCGGCGTCACGGGGCGCCCACCCCTTGGAGCGTCAAGTCGAGAATCAGCGCGAGGGTCAGCGCGGGCAAGTAGATCAAGCTCGCGAAGAAGTAGCGCTTGGCCCAGCGATCTCCTGACGAGGGCAAGAACCCGAGCAGCGAATAGGCGAAGTAGGCGACCCCCAACGCGAGCGCCACCACAAAGTAGACCGTGCCCGTGAGGTGGAGCGGCGTGAGCGACATGGAGATGGGGATGAGGCCCACCGACCACGCGGCCGCGTGGAGCTTCGCCTGCAGCGGCCCGCGCACCAGCGGCAGCACCTGAATGCCGGCTTTCTCGTACTCGGAGGCCCGAAACAAGGAGATCGCGATGAAGTGCGGGATCTGCCACACGAGGAGGATGGCGAAGATGGCGAGGCCCGGCGGATCGAAGGCGTCGCTCACCGCCGTCCAACCGAGCAGCGGCGGGATCGCCCCCGGCACCGCGCCGACGATGAGCGCCGCGGGGGTCTTGTACTTGAGCGGGGTGTACACGCCCACGTAGGACGCGATGGCGAAGGCCGCGAGCCCCGCGGTGAGCAGGTTGACCCCCAGCGCGAGCACGGCCAAGGAGACCACCCCCGCGACCCCGGCGAAGCGCTTCGCGGTGCGAACCGAGAGCCGCCCCGCGGCCAAGGGCCTGTGCCTGGTTCGCTCCATGAGCGCGTCCGTCTCGCGCTCCCAGATCATATTGCAGGCGTTGGCCGACGCCACCGCGAGCGCGCTGCCCACGAGCGCGCACGCGACGGTCCCCCACGCCACGCTGCTCGTGACGGGGAGCTGACTCGCCGCGAGCCACAGCCCACCGGCGGTGGTCACGAGGCACATCCGCACGATGCCGGGCTTGGACAGCGCCCACAGCTCGGCGCGCAGCGGACGAGCCCGCACGGGCAGCGCGTCGTCGGAGAGCGCCGATGCGCCCGCCGCTCCGTCGCCCCCGCTGCCCGCCGCGCCGCTCAAAGCTGCACGCGCTCCTGATCGTTGATACAAAACGATTCCATGGAGCGGAACACGGTCGCGCAGGCGCACTCGCGCTTGTTCACGCACCGCTGGCCGCGCTCCTCACACTTGCCGTAGACCCATCGCCCATTCGGGCTGCCCTGGTACGCCTCGCACGCCTCGTCGCGCGGCGCCGCCTTGAGGCAGTGAAACGCCACGAGTTTAATCCCTTGCTCGCACACCGCCGCGTTCGCGCTGTTGGCCTCGCAGCCGTTGAACCACTCGAGCGCCGCGTCCACGCATCCGTCCGCTGTGAGCGACGGGCCCTCCTTGTCCATGCGGGCGATGCCCTCCTTGACATAGGTCTCGGAGGCGGCGTAGCGCTGGTAGACGAAGGCCCCGAGCAGCGCCGAGAGCACGAACACCGGACCGAGGACTTGCCACACGGTGGGGCCGTCGGTCGCGTACGTGGGAGCAGGCTCAAGAGTGGACACGCTCGGAACCTAGCCCCGAGGCGGGGATGGGTCAACGCGGCATCAGCGCCCGCCGCCTCCCCTCCTCCTCGCGAACCTCTCCGCCAAAACACGCTAGGCTAGGCGCGTGGGCGCCCTCAGCGGACATTGGTGGACCTTCGCGCCCCACGTGCGCGGGCTCCTCGCGGGCGCCACGGGCCGCGCCCGCGCGCGGGGACACGCCACGACGATCACGGTGGAGGATCCTTCTCGCGGGTCGGTGCCCCTGCGCTGCGTGTGGCACCCGGCGGATTCTGGCGCCGTGGTGGTCGTGGTGCACGGCCTCGGTGGCAGCGCGGACTCGGTGTACATGCACCGCGCCGTGGAGGCCTGCGCGCGCGCGGGGGTCTCCTGCCTCCTCGTCTCGTTGCGCGGCGCGGCGCTCGACGGCGTCGACTTCTACCACGCGGGGCTGTGGTCGGACCTCGAGGTCGTCTTGCGCTCAAAGCTGTTGGAGCGCCCGCGGCGTCGCCTCCTCCTCGGCTACTCCCTCGGCGGGCACCTTTGCCTCGGGCTCGCCGCCCACCGCCCCGACCTGGTGGACGCCTGCGCCGCCGTATGCAGCCCCCTCGATCTGGACGCTGGCGCGTCGGTCTTGGACACGCTGCGACCCAAAATCTACCGGCGCCACGTGCTCGACGGGCTCAAGGAGATGTACTGCACCCCGAACGCGACCCACGCCATGCCCACCCCCGCGGTCGACGTCGCGCGGGTCGAGACGGTGCGCGCCTTTGACTCGCTCACCATCGTCCCGAGGTTTGGATTCGCCGACGTCTCGGAGTACTACGCCCGCGCCTCGGTCGGTCCGCTCCTGCCCACGCTGGAGACTCCATCGCTGTACGTGCAGGCGGTCCACGATCCCATGGTGCCGCCGCGATCCACGGACCCCTCACTCGCGAAGGCGTCGGCGGCGCTCACCGTGGTCCGGGTCGATCCCGGCGGCCACGTCGGATTCCCCTCGTCCATGCGCCTCGTCACCCACGGCGGTCCAACGCTGCCGCAGGCGCCGAGCGGGCTCGAGGCGCAGTGCGTGGCCTGGCTGCTCGCGCGCGGCGATCCCAGGTCTTCGTCGTGAGTGGGTCGCGGTCGGCGCGCTAGCCCGCCCGCCCGACGCGGCTCTCCACGCACTGCACTCCGGCGCTCGAGCCCCACATCCGCACGTTGACAAAGGCGTCCACGAGCTCGCCGCGCTCATTCACAAAGTAGGTGTCGTGGAGTTTCTCCCCGCCGAACAGGCGGTTGGCCTCACCGGTGGGGTCTCGCCACACCCGCACGGGCGTCTGTCCCAAGCTCATGCTCGCGAGGTAGGGATCCACCGCGTCCGCCTCCTCGTCGAGCGACACGGCCACGACCACCACGTCCTCGCGACCCTGCAATCGACGTGAGAGCTTGTCGAGTTCCGGCCACTCGCGGGTACACGGCTCGCACCAGGTCGCCCAAAAGTTGAGCACCACAAACGTACCGCGGAGCTGCGCGAGTTCGACCGATTCGCCGCCGCGATCGAGGGCGCTGAACTCGGGGAAACTGCCCGCGCGCACCTCCGTCTGCATCGCGCGGCACGCCCCGGCCCCCTGCTGATCCACCGCCGGCCCGAGCGCGCTCGCGAAACCAAACACGAGGACGCCGCTCAGGAGCACAAAGACGACGTACGCCACCACCGAGAGCCCGTCGGAGCGGACCCCGCGAGGCGCCCGTCGCTTCGATGGCGTCGCGGGCTCCACGGCGGGGCTCGCGTTCACTTCGCGACCTCTGTCAGGGCGCGCTCCATCACCTTGTCGAAGACCTGCGCGCGTGGGGTCCCGGCCGTCACCAGGGCCTTCGCGCGGTCGAGCTCTTCTTTCACGATCTGCCGCATCTCAGGGGCGCTGCGCGCTCCCGCCAAGAAGCGACCGTTGATGAAGAACGCGGGGGTGCCGTTCGCGTTGAACTGACGCGCGAGCGCCATGTCCTCGTCGATGAGTTCGCCGCTCTTTGGATCTACGAGATCGGCGTCGAACTGCTCAAGATCGAGCCCGAGCTCCTCCGCGAGCGCGCGGAGCTCCTCGCCAGACTTGGCCTCACGCTCAAAGATCAGATCGTGCATCTCCCAGAACTTGCCTTGGGCGTGGGCCGCGACCGCCGCCGCCGCCGCCGCGCGCGCGCGCGGGTGCATGGGCAAGGGGTGGTGCCGATACACCACGCGGACGTCCTCGGGGAACGCGTCCGCGACCCGCGCCACGATCTTCGCCGCCTTCGCGCAGAACGGGCAATGAAAATCGGCGAACTCCACAATTGTCACCAGCGGATCCGCGGCGCCTCGCGAAGGTCGCCCCTCGCCCGCTCCGACCCGGTAATGCTTCGCGGGGTCCGGGGCTCCAGGTCGGCTCCCCACCGAGGGCAGCGCCCCGGGGCCGCGCTGCTTCTCGGCCGTCTTCATCATCGCGGCGTAGACCTCCGCCCGCTCCAAGCCCTCGTCGGACATCAACGACTCGGCCGCGTCGAGCTCGCTGCGGAGGATGTTGCGCCACTGCGGGGCCTGCATCGCGCCGCGATAGACATGACCGTTGACGACAAAGCCAGGCGTCCCGCGGATCCCCACGACCCCGCCGGCGATGCGATCGTCGTCGACGGCGTCGGAGGACGGCTCCGACTGCATATCGGCCCCGAGTTTATCTGCGTCCAAGCCGAGCTTTTCGACCTGGGCCGGAAGCTCCTCGATGCTCCCACGCGACGCAAACAACCAGTCGTGGAATTCCCAGAACTTCCCCTGCTGCTGCGCCGCCCAGGCGGTGCGCGCGGCCGGGACCGCGTTGCGGTGCCCCGGGAGCGGGAAGTGCTTAAAAATCAGCCGGACGTCCCCCTCGAACGACGCCATGGCGTCCTCAAGCGGCTCCACCGCCTTGCCGCAGTACGGGCACTCAAAGTCCGAAAACTCAATAATCGTGACGAGCGCGTCGTCGGGGCCGCGCTGGGGCTCGTCCCCCCGCAACCGAACCTCGTAGCGGTTCGCGTCGCGCGGTTCGACAGGCTTCGCGAAGAACCCTTGGACGTACTGCCCGGCGAAGTAGCCCAGGGCGGTGACCGCAGCGAGCATGACGATGAAGACCATCACGCTGCTCGCGGAGCGTTTCGGGGTGGACGGGCTGTCAGCAGAGCTCGGGGCTCCGTTTGGTTCTTGGTCGTTGGAAACGTCGGTCACGCGCGCACCTCTTTGTGCTGCGCATCCTAAACCCTTCTCTCCTGACGCACCACACCCCCCCTTTTCGGCCCCTCGTTCGCGCAAAAAAAGAGGCGCCCCGCAAGGAGCGCCTCTTCGAGCTAGGTGAGGTCCGGGAGGACTCAGCCAGCCTTTTTGCCCGCCGCAGCGGCCTTCTTCTGGGTGGCCTCGAAGCCGCCGTTGAGCTCCTCTTCGATCACCTTCTTGAAGGTGGGGAACGGCTGCGCCCCGCTCATGAGGCGACCGTTGATGAGGAAGCCGGGCACGCCGCCCACGCCGTGGCTACGGCACATGGTCATGTCCGCTTGCACCTTGGCACCCGCCGCAGCCCAATCGGTCTTGAACTTGTCCACGTCGAGCCCGAGCTCGGTCGCGATCGCGACGAAGTCAGCCTCGGAGCGCTTGGACTTGTCCGCGAACAGCTTGTCGTGCATCTCCCAGAACTTGCCCTGGGCCTGCGCCGCCACCGCCGCGCGGTGCGCCGGCTCTGCTTGCTTGTGCATGGGGAGGGGGTTGTGTGCGTAGTACACGGCGACCTTGTCTCCGAACTCCTTCGCGACCTGCTCCACGGTGCCTGCCCCGCGCTTGCAGAACGGGCAGTCGAAGTCCGAGCACTCCACGATGGTGACCTTGGCCGAGTCGGAACCCTTGAGCGGGAGTCCGTCCGTCTTCACCACGCGACGCTTGAAGTCGGCGGGCGGTGGTGGAGGCGGAGCCTTGAACTCCTGCTCCCAGCCCTTGCTCATCTCCGCGTAGACCGCGTCCTTGGACACGCCCTTCTCGGCGAGGAACTTCTCTGCCTTGGCCTTCTCCTCCTTGATGACCACGTCGAACTGCTCGAACGGGCGCGCGCCCGAGACGAAGCGACCGTTCACGAAGAACGCCGGGGTTCCGCGGGCGCCGAACTTCTTCGCGGTCGCCATGTCCTCTGCCACCGCTTTCTTCAGCTCTGCGCTGTCCATGGCGGCCTTGAACTTGGCCACGTCAAGTCCGATCTCGCCGGCGATGGCCTCGAGGTCCGCGGGCTTGAGCGTCTTTTGCTTCGCGAACATCGCGTCGTGCATCTCCCAGAACTTGCCTTGCTGATGCGCGGCGAGCCCGGCACGTGCGGCGCCGGGGGCGTCCTTGTGCATGGGCAGCGGGAGGTTACGGAAGACCACGCGGACGTCGTTGGGGTACGTCTCCTTGATCTTCTTGAGCGTCGGATTCACGCGCGTGCAGAACGGGCATTGGAAATCCGAGAACTCCACGATCGTGACCAGCGCGTCGGCGGGGCCCACGGCAGGTCGGTCGGCGGTGGGCACGGCGAAGTTGGTCTTCGGGTCCGGGGTTCCGGGGCGACGCTTGTCGGGGCGCTTGGGCGCCTTGCGCTCGGCCTTGGCGGCCTTCATGAGGCGCGCGTAGATCTCGCCCTTCTTGGCGCCCTTCTCGATGAGCTTCTTGGCGAGCGCCTTCTCCTCCTCGATAGCGGCCTTGATGGCGTCGGCCGAGCGCGCCTTGAGCATGCGACCGTTCACGAAGAAGGTGGGCGTGGAGTTCACGGCCATCTTGCGAGCGTAGGCCATGTCGTCTTTGACAGCTTGCTCGTAGGTCTTGTCGTCGAGATCCTTCTTGAGTTTCTCCACGTCGAGGCCCACCTCACCGGCGTACTTCTCGATGTTCTCGCGGGTGAGCGTGCGCGCGTTCTCGAACAGCTTGTCGTGAAGCGCCCAGCCCTTGTCGGCGTCTTGGTTGAAGCCAGCGAGGGCTGCTTGCGCGGCCGGCATGGCGTTGGGGTGAATCGACACCAGCGGCATCTGCTTGAACACCACGCGGGTCTCGGTGGCGTCCTTCATGACCTCCTTGAGGGTGTTCGTGAACTTGGAGCAGTACGGGCACTGAAAGTCCGAGAACTCGATGATCGTCACGAGCGCCTCTTTGTCGCCCTTGACCATATCTTGGTCGTCGAAGTCGATGCGGAAGCGCTCTTGCTTCGACTCGTTGACGACGCTGTTCATGGAGTCGTCCACGTCGCTGTGGGTGATCAGCTTGCCAGACGCGGCAGCCTCTTCCGTCTTGGCCTCGTCGCCGCCCTCGGGTGGGGGCGCGCAGCCGGTGTCGAGGGCGAGCACGAGCGTGGTCGCCGCCAGGGTGGTCCAATGGATTCGTTTCGTCATGTGTTTTTTCCTTGTGTTGCTTTCTTGTTGTTCGAGGAACTTGTGCGGCGGCGTCATCTGCGACGCGGCCTACGGACTCGCCTCTGGAGTGGCAGTGAGCCCGGCGCCCTCCTCTGGGAGCGTCGGGTTGGGAAACTTGGATGGTGGGAGCGCGTCGGCCATCAGCGCGGCGCGGAGCGCATCGCGGGGCGTCCCCGATTTGGTGAGTTGCTCGGCGCGGCTCAGCTCCTCGCGGACGAGGCCCGCGTAGGTGCCGACGCCCTGCAGCCCGTCGATGTAGCGACCGTTGACAAACATGGCGGGGGTCCCGGAGACACCCAGCTGCCGCGCGAGGGCGATGTCTGCCTCCACCTGCTTGCCGAGGGCCGGATCGTCGAAGTCGGCGGTGAATTGCCCGAGCTCGAGCCCGGCCTTGCGCGCGAGCTGGAGGAAGGTCTCACGACCGATCGCGGGGGCGTCAAACAACTCCGCCCCGAACTCTACGTGCTTGCCTTGCCGCGCCGCCGCCAAGTATGCGCGCGCCGCCGCGTCCGCCCCCTGGTGCATCGGGAGCGGGAGCTGACGGGTCTCGATGCGAAGCGCGTCACCAAACTCCGCCGCGAGCTTCTCGACCACGTCTGTCTCCGCGCGTTGGCAAAACGGACACATGAAATCGACGAACTCCACCGCGACCACCGGCGCGGCCGCGGGTCCACGGCCGGGCGCGCCCACCGGGACCGCGTAACGAGCCCGTCGGTCGGGGCCATTCCTCGGCACGTTCGCCGCGGGCTTGTCGCCGAGCAGCGCCGCGCGCTTGCTCCGGAGCTCCTGCGCGTCCTCGTTCTCGATGACGGGCTTGCGGAGCGCGCCGCGCATGAACGCCGCGTACACGTCTTTGCGGAGGGTGCCTTCTTGCATCAAGCGCCTCGCTTGCCCTATCTCGGCCTCGACCAACCCGCGCATCCCCGACTCACTGAGCAGAGGAGACCCCATCAAAAACAGCCCGTTCACGAAGCCCACCGGGAGCGCACGGATCCCAAATTGTGTGGCTTGGCGCTGGTGCCGAATCTTCGTCCCCGTGCCGATCCCGCCGTCGAGATCATCGAAGAACTTCTCCGTGTCCAGGCCCAGTTTCTCGGAGGCCAAGCGCAGGCTCGGGCGCGAGAAGTTGTCGGTGTTGAGGAACAGCGCGCGGTGCATCTCCCAGAACTTGCCCTGGGCGCCCGCGGCGAACGCGGCGTCGGCGGCGATCTCCCCGGAATCGTAGCCGGGGACGCGGAAGCTCCGATACACCACCGCGAGCTCGTCGGGGTAGTGCTCCACCAGCCGCTGGGCGACCGTCCACGCGCGCCCGCACGGTTCGCAGGCGTAGTCACTGAACAGCACCAACGTCACCAACGGGTTCTTGGCCCCGAGCACCTCGTCGTCGGGGAGGCGTTGGACTTCGTAGCGCGCCAAATCGATGACGGGCGCCGCCTCCAGGTTGGAGGACGAGGGAGAGCTTCGATCACACGCGGTGCTGCTGAGCGCGAGCGCCGCCGCGAGGCAGAGGTGGTTTTTCATGGTCGTGAGAGATCGTCAGAGTGTCAACATCGTCGCCGTGGCCCGCTCCAGATCCGCGCCCGCAGGCGCAGATCTGTCATGACGCGACGCACCCACGGCGAGCACATCCCGTCGGTCAACCCTGAGGGGACCGGGGGGGCGGTGACTCTGGAGCGACCCGCAATGATTCTGGGATTTGCGACGCTTCTGCGAGCGGCGTCTCGGCTCCCGGGAGCGACCACGCGAGCAACCCGGCGAGGTCCGCGGCGCCCGAGGGCCCGTCGGAGCTGGAAATTCTCGGCGCGCGCGGCCCGAGGGTGCCCGCGCTCACAGCGTGACACCCGGCGTCATCGAGCGCGCAGGTCTGGCGGTCGAAGAGCCCGTCGAGCAGCTCGTCACACACGTCGGAGCGCATGGTCAGCAGTCGGTCGTCGAGCACGCCGGCGAACAGCTCCCGCCCGCACACCACCATGGACGACTCTCCTCGCACCGAGCAGCTTCCGTCCTCGTCCATCGCCTGGGCGCTCCATACAGGGACGGCCGCCGCAGAGACGGGACGCCCAAACCCAGTCAGGAGCAGCGCGATCATGCACAGCCCAAGCAGCCGGGGGACGAAGTGCGCGGAGGCGGACATCGGTGCTGCGGAGGCTAGATGCTGCGGCCGATGAACGCAAGTCTGCGACGCACCTGGGGCGCACGCGGCCGCCGCGCGGGGCCTCCACAGGAGGCGGGGCCCCGGGACGGTGTTTTGCGCGATCGACGTCCGCTCCCCGTCCGGAGGGCCGACACCGAGGCCCCCGCGAACTCGCGCATCGCGCGAGCGGCCGTTCATTCGCCGCGTCGAAGACAGGCGCGCGGCGAGCGGCCCCTTCACCGCCAGATCCACGAAAAAACCCCCCGAAAGTGGAAGCTTTTGGGGGGTCAGGGAGCGGGAAACGAGACTCGAACTCGCGACTTCAACCTTGGCAAGGTTGCGCTCTACCAGCTGAGCTATTCCCGCGTCGGAGGGCGAGACTACGCACCTGAACCACAGTGTCAACAGGAATTTGGAGCCGCTCCCGTCAGAGCACGGCCCGGCGCGCGAAGCTCGCCTCTACGCCTCCACGGCCAGCGCGAGCCCGCGCCCACCAAGGAACGACGACCCCACCCGGTCGCACCGTCGTTTCGTGCGCCGCTAAAACCGCCCGGCGATGGTGAGCCCCCCGAGCGTCGGGGCGACCGAGACCCTCGGTCCCTCCCGCCACATGCGAGTCTTGTCGGCGCCCTTTTTGCGATCGATGAGCCCCAAGGTGACGCCGGCCACCGCCAGCCCGGTCCCCACGATGGTGATCGGGAGACCGATCACCAACATGTTGCGCTGCGCGATGAGTCCACGGCTGTTGATGTCGTCCGCGGCCAGCACCAATTGGGAGCACTGGTTGATCGCGTTGTCCGATGCCGGAGCACCGCAGTTGAGCTCCGCCTGGGTCTGCTCATTGGTTCGCGCCTCCGTGTTGATGGCGCTCGCCCGCGCGCCAAAGGCGGCCATGAGCCCGAGCCCCGTGGCCGCCATGACGCCGCCCACGCCGCCGCCCACGGCCAACCACAGGGTCCCGCGCTTGCGCGACGCGACGCCTGGATCCGGACCGATGGGCTCGTAGGCCGCCGACTTTGACGCCTCCGCCATCGCGAGCTCGCGCTCGGCGGCCTCCCGGGCCTTCGCCTCCTCCTCGGCCTCCAGCGCCGCGAGCTTCTCGTCGAGCTCGTCCACGATCTCCTCTACGTCCTCGACCGTCTCGTCGTTCGCCGTGTTGAGCAGGCCGGGGTTCTTGTACACCTCCGAGAGGTAGTTCTTCCACATCGCCCGAGACTCGCGCAGCTTGGCGGTGTCGTCGCTCACCTCGGAGACCCGCCCCAGGGTCACGGCGATATTCCGGAGGATGTTGGGCGCCGAGGTGAGCGCGTAGGCCTCCTCGAATTTCCCGAGGGCCTGCACGAACTTGCCGAGCTTGTAGTCGGTCACGCCCTCGTAGTACAGCCGCTTGCCGCGCTCCATCTTGGACTCTCCCTCCGTGGGTGCGTCCGACTCGGCGGGCGCCGCGACTCGCTGGCTCGACAACGCGAGCCCGTCCCCTGCGGCGGCGGTCGACGGCGTGCTTATCACCGTCCCCATCCCCATGGACACGATCACCACGGCGCTCACGCTGGTTCGCAGCGCGCGGGATCGCGGCACCAGACGGGCTGTTTTGTGCGTTGGCATTGGCATCTTCATCACCTTCACTGTCGCTCCTTCGCTCATGGGCACGCGCTCTGCGGCGGCGTCCTAAAGCCACATTCATCCATGGAATAGATCTCGAAGTTCCAGTCGAAGCCGGCCCCGAGGCTGCCCTCCCCCGGGTAGGCGTCCGACCCACCGTCGAAGCCGAAGCAGGTGTTCGGCATGTCCGCGCTGTTGATGCCCGACAGGGCCCAGGTGTAGTCGTTGCCGGCCGTGAACGGCACCGTGCTCGCGAGCCCCACGCAGAACTGCTGCGCGGCGCCACCGGTATCCGCCCCGCAGATCGCCTGGCCGGGCGTCAACTGCGTGCCCGAGGTGCCCACCCCCTCGAACAAGGTGAGGGTCGCCGTGGCGCCTCCGGGGGGGAGCATGGCCTCGAAGCACACCATGGACAGCTGGTCGTCGGTCCCCTGGGTGGTCGCGGTGAAGCTCTGCCACAGGCCCGTTTCCCCGCAACTTAACGAGCACGGGCAGATATCGGCGCCGGCGTTGAGCGTGCCCACGTCGCAGTCCTCGAGGCACGGGACGGGGACATTGCTGCCGCAACTAATTGTCCCGTCGTAGTTGGGATCCGCGATGAAGCGAGACCTGCCTTCGCCCGTCGGGGCGGTGAAGCTCGTGCACGAGCTGCCCCCCGTCATGGGTGTGAAGTAGTCCTGCCCGTTCTTGTAGCCGATCCACATCTTGTTGCCGGTGCCGGTGTCGGTGTCGTAGCCGTACTGGTCGGACCGAAACTGAAAGATCGCCCGCTTGTTGGTACGCGAGAAGAAATCGGAGCCGGTGTCGGCGACCTTGTACCCCGAGGCGACCATGGACGGCGGGGTGTCCGCATCGCGGTAGACGACCCCGCCAGCGACCTCCTCGAAGTAGTCGGTGACGGCGATGGTGTCGTCGCCGATGGGCAGCAGCGGTCGGAAGTGCCGGGTGCCGTCCCCTGTGGCCGCTTGGCCTTCGCTCTCACAGGCCAATGCGGCATTGGACCAGGGCTCCGCGGAGGGACCGTAGTCGTTTTCCGTCAAAAACGCGAGGCGACCGTCGGTGACGGCGCCCACCTCGACCGGGCCAGCCTCTGCGACAAACCCCTGGTCGTCTTGGGCGCAGATCACCCGAAGCTCCTCGTCGCAATCGAGTCTGCCATCACTCGACACGCCGTGGGTGGCGTTTTCCCCGAACAGCGCGTTGCCATCGACAACTTTGGTCTTGCCGGCGATCCCGGTGTCGGTGGCGGCCCCCGACGTCCACCCTTCGCAATTCCAATTGCTCCCCCCCGATTTGCAGTCACTGTTCCGTATGCCGGTCCAGACCGTCGTCGAGGGGGCGCTGCTGCCGTCGGCGTGGTGTTTAAGCATGGACAGGTAGGGGCCAGTTTCGATGTCCGGCGTAGCCGAACCCGGGTCGAGGTCAACGCACGCGTCTTCCAGCCTGTACAGCCACGGCGTCCCGTCGGGCCGGTAGAACCCCTCCGTGCCAAAATCCCCCAACACATCATCACTTCCCCCCCCTGCGAGCATCGCGCTGAAGGTGCCGGGGAGCCCGGCGGCCTCCGCCTCGTCTTGGCAGTTTTGGTCGGCGGCACCCTCTCCAGTGCCAACGCCCGCTATGTCCAGGTTGCCGCGCATCTTCTCCTCGCTCAAGAAGGCGATGGACCCTTGCACGCAGCCGGTGAGATCGTAGGTGCAGGTGTCGGCGCTGCACGGGGCTCGCCCGTTGGGCCGGTCGAAGCCGGTTTCATTGGAACACGTGTCGGGGTCGAGGGGCAGCGCCGTATCACAGTTCTCCCCGTTGCCGCCGTCGACCACGCCGTCCCCGCAGTAGGTGGCGTTGCCGGGCACCACCGTGCAGGACGGTCCGCACACAGTGCAGCTCAGCTGCCCGTAGTCGCAGTCGTCCACGATGTTGTTGCCGTCGTCGCACTTCTCGTTGCCCGCTGGGATGCCGTCCCCACAGTCCGTGATGCAGGTGCTGGGCGTCCCAGCGCACGTCCATCCCGCCTCGACGCTGCAGGTGTCGCTGCAGCCGTCGTTGACGTTGAGCACGCCCGTGTCGCACTCCTCGGAGTCCGCCACGAGGCCGTCCCCACAGCTGGGGACCACGCAGGACGCGGTGCAGGTGGACGAGGTGTCGCTGTTGGCCGCGCCCTCGTCGCAGGCCTCGCCCGGCCCCACGTAGCCGTCGCCACAATAGGCGAAGATGCACCGCGACGAATCCATCGGGTCCTCCACGCAGTTGTCGTTGTTGCTGTTCGGCACGCCATCATCGCACTCGTCTGTGGGGCCAACGTAGCCGTCCCCGCAGGTGTTGGGCGTGCACCAAATGGGATGGCAGTCGCTGCTGACCCCATCTCCGTTGGTGGGGCCGTCGTCGCAGATCTCGCCCGCAACGGGGTTGATGTTGCCGTCCCCACACTCCACGATGGTGCAGTCGTCGTCGCAGTCGACGGCGGGGACCCCCCCTTCGTCGCAATCCTCGGTCGCGCCCTGGTACGAGTCTCCGCAGATGTTGGCGACGCACACGTCGTGGCCTTCCACCGCGTCGAACACTTGCCGGCAGTCGGACTGCCCGCTGGCGTTGTTGAAGTTGCCGTCGTCGCAGGGCTCCCCGGGGTCCGGGGTCCCGTCCCCGCAAAAGGAGGTCTCGCCTTGGATATCGTTGCAGCCCGAGTCGCACACCCAACATTGGGTCTCCCCATACGGACAGGTCTCCGTGACGTTGTTGTTGTCGTCGCAGGCCTCCGACGGGTCCTCGGTTCCGTCCCCGCAATAGTCGGTCTCGCCGTTCACGTAGTCGCAATTCTCATCGCACACCCAACATTGGGTCTCCCCATACGGACACTCTTCGGTGATCGCGTTCCCGTCATCACAGTTCTCGTTCAGGCTGCCTTGGACGAACCCATCGCCGCAGGTGGGGAAGGCGCAGTTCACGGTGCAGCCGTCGTCGTTGTCGGCGTTGGCGCCGTCATCGCACTGCTCGCCCGAATCGACGGAGAAATTGCCGCACACTTCCGAGCGGCAGATCTCGCTGCAGCCGTCACCGGCCGTGGCGTTGCCGTCGTCGCAGGTCTCGTCGTTGTCGGAATCGACGATGGTGTCGCCACAATAGGAGGTGGCGCCCCCGACGCTGTTGCACGTGGCGTCACACACCGGACACGAGGTCACCCCGTACGGGCACTCTTCGGTGTCGGTGTTGCCGTCATCGCAGCCCTCCTGCGGGTCCTCGGTGCCGTCCCCACAATAGTCGGTCTCGCCGAACTCATACTCGCAGATGGCGCTGCACACCTGGCAGGAGGGCAGCCCGTAGGCGCACTCTTGGGCGCCGTTGACGCCGTCTCCAAAGTCGCAGTCCTCGCCGTTGGCGTTGTCTTGGATGGAATCGCCGCACCAGCTCGTCGCGCCCGCCACCGAATTGCATCCGGCGTCGCACACGGTGCATCCGGTGGAATCGCCGTAGTCGCAGGTCTCGGTGTTCGTGTTGCCGTCGTCGCACTGCTCGTTGTTCCCGGTGTCCTCGACCCCGTCGCCGCAGTACGAGACGTTGCCGCCGTCTCCATAGGCACACGCCGAGGTACACACGGTGCAGGAGGGCTCCCCGTACGGGCAATCCTCTGTGACCGCGTTCCCGTCGTCGCAGGTCTCCTCGATGTTGTCGATGGAGCCGTCGCCACAATAGGAGGTGGCGCCGTTGACCTGCACGCACGACGCGTCACACACCGGACACGAGGTCTCCCCGTACGGGCAGGTCTCGGTGACGGCGTTACCGGGGATGTCCTCGCAGTCCTCGTTGTTCGAACCGTCCACGACTTCGTCGCCGCAGTAGGTGAGCTGGCCAGCCACCTCATTGCACGAATCGTCGCACACTGTGCACGGCTCCGAAGAACCGTAGGTGCAGGTCTCGGTGGTCTGGTTCCCGTCGTCGCAGCCCTCGCTGAGCCCGTCGAAGCTGTCGCCGCAGGTGGTGACCGTGCAATCGCTCTGGCAGTCAGACTGATCTTCGACCCCGTTGAGCGCCCCCTCGTCGCAGGCCTCGGAATTGGTGCTCGGTTGGTGCAAGCCGTCGCCGCAGGTGGGCAAGGCGCAGGCGCTGGTGCAGCCGTCGTCCTCGTCGGCGTTCCCGTCGTCGCAGACCTCGCTGACCCCGTCGAAGCCATCCCCGCAGGTGGTGACCTCACAGGCCGAGGTGCAATCGCTGAGCGATCCGTCGCCATTGTTCGCGCCCGCATCGCAGGTCTCCCCGCCGCCGGTGTACACGTACTCGTCGCCGCAGGTGTTGAGCGCGCAGTCCTGGCTGCACGGCGTGGTGCCCTGGCCGTTCTCCTCCCCGTCGTCGCAGCCTTCGCCCCCGGCTGTGTACACGTACTCGTCGCCGCAGGTGTTGAGGGTACAGCTCGCGCTGCACGACGAGGTGCCGTCACCGTTGGCTGCGCCGTCGTCGCACTCCTCGCCGTTCGTGCTTGGCTGCACGAACCCGTCGCCGCAGGACGGAGCGAGGCAGGCCTCGGTGCAGCCGTCGTCGTTGTCGCTGTTTTGGTCGTCGCAGTCTTCGCCCGCATCGATGGTGCCATTGCCGCAGCTGACCAAGTTGCAGCTCGCGTCGCAGGACGCGGTGGCGCCGCCGTCATCGCAGGCCTCCGTCAGCCCAATGAAGCCGTCTCCGCAGACATTGACGGTGCACACGCCCCCCACATCCCAGCAGTTCGAGGCGCTCGAGACGCCCGTGTTCGCCCCGTCGTCGCAGGCCTCGGACGCGCCCAAGAAACCATCGCCGCAGGTGGTCACCAGGCAGTTCCCCGTGCAATCGGAGGCCCCTTCCACGCCGCTGTTCGCTCCGTCGTCGCAGGCCTCAGCGCCGCCGTCGGTGGTCCACTGCAGGCCATCCCCGCAATACGCGTCCGCGCACGCCAGGGTACACGAGGCATCGTCGGCGTTGTTGGCGGTGCCGTTGTCGCACTCTTCGCCGAGCCCCACTGTGCCGTCGCCGCAGCTCGCGAGCTGGCACAGCGCGCTGCACTCGGAGTTGGCGGTGCCGTTGCCGGTGTTGGGATCGGTGCCGTCGTCGCAGGCCTCGGTGGCACTCTGAAAATCATCTCCACAACTATTTTCCGTGCACACGCCGCCCACGTTGCGACACTCGGACTGCCCCTCCACGTCGTTGTTCGCGCCAGCGTCGCAGGCCTCGGTGAGACCATTGAACCCATCGCCGCACACTGTCACCTGGCACGCGTCGGTGCAATCGGTGACCGCGCCATCGCCGTTGTCCGCCCCGTCGTCGCAGCCCTCGCCCGGGCCGTGGTAGCCGTCGCCGCAGGTGTTGAGCGCGCAGCCGACCGTGCACGACGAGTTGCCGTCGCCGTTGCTCGCCCCGTCGTCGCAGACCTCCGAGGCGCTCTGTACACCATCCCCGCAGGTGTTGGCCGTGCAGTCCGCGAGACAGTCTGAGTTGGAGGTGCCGTTGAGCGCGCCTTCGTCGCATTGCTCCGCGAGCCCATCAAATCCATCGCCGCAGGTGGTGGGTGTGCAGGCGTTCGTGCAGTCGGAGGCGTTGGTGACGCCGTTGTCGACGCCGGCATCACACCCCTCGAAGGCACCCTGCACCCCATCGCCGCAGGTGTTGGGCGTGCAGTCGACGAGACAGTTGGACTGGTCGCTGCCGTTGAGCCCGCCTTCGTCGCAGTCCTCGTTGGGACCATCGTAGCCGTCGCCGCAGACGTTGTTGAGGCAGTCCGCCGCGCACTCGGAGGTGCCGTTGCCGTTGCTCGCCCCGTCGTCACACTCCTCTTGCAGATCGACCACGCCGTCCCCGCACGCCGGCAAGGTGCAGGTCGCGCTGCATCCGTCTCCGTCGATGAGGTTCCCGTCGTCGCACTCTTCGCTGTTGCCCTGGAAGTCGTCGCCGCAGACGGTGAGCAGGCAGGTGTCGTTGCAGTCCGTGGCCCCGGTGCCGTTCACGGCGACACCGTCGTCACACTCTTCGTCACCCCCGAAGATGTTGATGTAGCCGTCGCCGCAGACATTGGGCTGACAGTCCACCGTACACGGAGACGAGGAGGTCCCGTTGAGCGATCCGTTGTCACAGCCCTCCCCGGCGCTCGTATTCCAGGTGTTGTCACCGCACGACACGAAGGTGCAGTCCCCATCGCAGTCCACGCTCTCCCCTTGATCGTCGCACTGCTCGAGATTGGACAAGGGCTGCTGGAAGCCGTCTCCGCAGAGCGGGTTCAAACAATTGTCCGTGCACCCATCGTCGTTGTCACCGTCTTGGCCGTCATCACAGTCCTCGCCAAAGTCCACCACGTTGTTGCCGCAGGACTCCAAGGCGCAGGTCGCGCTGCAGTTGTCACCGTCGGTGTTGTTGCCGTCGTCGCACGCCTCGGAGAGCCCGTCGAAGCCGTCCCCACACGACGTGATCTCGCAGGTGTCGGTGCAGTCGGAGGCGTCCGCCACCCCGGTGTCGGGGCCCACGTCGCATCCCTCGGAGCTCCCGTCGAAACCATCGCCGCAGGTGGTCGTCTGGCAGTCGCTGCGGCAATCGGAGGCGTCGGGCACGCCGTTGGCAGCGCCGGCGTCGCAGGTCTCCGTGCCACCGTCTTGGTCGAAGACAAACCCGTCCCCGCAGGACGCCGCCGTACACATCTCCGTGCACATGCCGTTGTCGTTGTTGGCGGCGCCGTCGTCACACGCCTCACTCGATCCCACGTACTCGTCGCCGCACCCGGTGAAGATGCAGCCCTCCATACAATCCGTCACCCCTTCAAGCCCGTTGCTCGCGCCGTCGTCGCACTCTTCGGTGGCAGGATCGCCGAGGTAGCCGTCTCCGCAGGTGGTGAGCTCACACGCCGCCGTACAATCGGAGAACCCCTCCACCCCGTTGTCCATGCCGTTGTCGCACTCCTCGAGCGGGGCATCGACGACCCCGTCGCCACAGCTCTCGAGCATACAATTCGGGTCACAGCCGTCACCGGCATCGGGGTTGCCGTCGTCGCATTCTTCGCTGAGGCTCTCGACCCCATCCCCGCACACGGCCGCCATGCAGTCGACGGTGCAGTCGCTGGCCTCGGTGCCGTTGGCCGCCCCGTCGTCACACGCCTCACCCAGCGACGCTTGGGGGTACCCGTCGCCGCACGCGGGCGTGGTGCACGAGTCGGTGCAGCCGTCGTCTTGATCGTTGTTTTGCCCGTCGTCGCAGTCCTCGCCCGGATCCACCACGAGGTTGCCGCAGTCCTCGTACAAGCAGGTGGCGCCGCACCCATCCCCCGCCTCGAGGTTGCCGTCGTCGCAGGCCTCGGACAGCCCGTTGAATCCATCGCCGCAGGTGGTCACGGTGCACTGCAAGGTGCAATCCGAGGCGCTCGTCTGGTTGGCCTGCCCGTCATCGCAGGCCTCATCCATCGTAAGCTGCGGCGACGCGGTGGTCTGCATGATGCCATCGCCACACGCGGGCTCGAGGCACGCGTCGGTGCAACCGTCATCCGGGTCCCCATTTTGCGAATCGTCGCACGCCTCCGGCGCCTCCACAGTGCCGTTGCCGCAGGTCTCTGGCACGCAGGTCGGCGAGCAACCGTCTCCTGCGGTGGTGTTCCCGTCGTCGCACCCTTCGGTGAGTCCGTCGAAGCCATCGCCACAGAGCGACAGGCTGCAATCGGATCGACAGTCGGAATTGCCGGTGCCGTTGAGACCGCCGGTGTCGCACTCTTCCGAGGCGCCCTTGAAGTCGTCGCCGCAGGTGGTGAGGGTGCAGTCGGACATGCAGTCCGAGAGCCCGCTGCCGTTGATCGTCAAGCCGTCGTCGCAGGCCTCGGTCCCGACCACGATGCCGTCACCGCACACGGCGTCGCACACGCTGGGCTCTTGATCGTCACACTCAAAGCCGGTCTCCACCTGGCACGCGGCGTCGCAGCCGTCTCCCGCATCCATGTTGCCGTCGTCGCAGGCCTCCCCCGCCGCGAGCATCCCGTCGCCGCACACATCCCCGTCCCCGTCGCCGTCGCCCGTCGTCGTCGGATCGCCGTCGCCGTCCCCGTCACCCGTCGTCGTCGGATCGCCGTCGCCGTCCCCGTCCCCGTCCCCGTCGCCCGTCCCCTCGGCCGTTCCCGACTCACCCGACTCCCCCATGGAGGTGGCGTCCGACGTCCCCACGTCGTCGGCCGCGGACAGCATCGCCTCAAGATCTTCGACGGTGTTGAGGCTCACTGCCTCCGAAAAACACCCGTGGATAAGTCCAATGCTAAGAAGGCCCGCGAGGCCAACGACGCGCCGAAGAGGTCGTCCGTTCATTCCCGGAATGTACTAGGATCCGTGCGGGCTAGGATAGGCCCGACGCGGGCTTGCCCGGGCGCCCCCGGTTGCGTCGCCGGTTGCGCCGCCGGGCGACTCAATACGAGACAGCCTCCCCGGCGTGTGCGTCACCGGCACAACTCGCTAAATAACGCTGTTTTCGAGCGATTGGTGGCGACGTCCACGCAAACCAGACTGCCGTCGGCCGCACCCGTGCCCCCGCCATCGACCGTGATTTTGTCCATGGGTCCGAGCGCAGAGCAGCCCCGCCGGCACCCCGTCGCCGGCCCCATACCGCAGGACCATGAGCATCCAATAAATGCATTGACATGAGGCTAAAACCCGAAGATGCCACATAAGGGCGAAGGAACGACGCAAGCGATTGACAGCCTTTAGTCGCGGGTAATAGAGAATAACTCGTGTCCCACGTCAACACCATCGCCCTCATCGGATGCAGTGGATATGCAGGCCAGGTGCTCGCCACCTTGCTCGCCGAACACCCGAAATTTGAGCTGCGCGTGCCCCCGTCGGGCCGCGCGATCCCGGGGGATCCATCGACCCTCGCCGCGCTCGCAGGCGTGGACGCGGTGGCGCTCGCCGTCCCCGCGACGCCGGCGCTCGAGTGGACCTCGATCCTGATGCAAACCGGGTGCCGGCGAGTGCTCGATCTCTCCGATTCGCACCGCCGCGAAGACGACGTCCACTACGCCCTGCGAGAGCTGTGCGGTCCGACTCCCGAAGGCGCGCGGCTCGTGGCGAACCCCGGCTGCTATCCCACCGCCACCTTGCTCGCGCTCGCCCCTTTGGTTTGCGGGTCGCTCGTCGACCCCAGCGGCGCGTGCGTGGTCGGTGCGAGCGGGGCCAGCGGCGCCGGCAAAGGCCTGCGTGACGACCTTCACTTTTGCCATTTGGAATCCAACGTGCTCCCCTACAACGTCGGCCATCACCGGCACCGACCGGAGATCGAGCATCACCTCGGCGCCCCGGTCAGCCTCGTCACCCAGCTCTTGCCCGTGGCGCGCGGGCTGACGATCACCGCCTTCGTCGCGCCGCGCTCCGGGGTCACGCCCGCCGACCTGCGCGCGTGCCTCGTGGAGCACCACGCGTCGCACCCCTACGTGCACGTGCTCGACGCGCCCGACGGACGGCTCGGACTCAAGAGCGCCGTGGGCAGTCACGACGCATTTTTGGCGGTGGGGCCGGTGGCCCACGGCGGACACGTGCCGGTGTTCGCCACCATCGACAACCTCATGCGGGGCGCCGCCAGCCAAGCCCTCGTGGCGCTCAACGACTGGTTTGGCTTGGAGCCTTCGCTCGGACTCGCGGCGCCCCGCGACGCCGAGGTGCTCTCGACCCCTCTCTTTGCCCACGCCCACGCGCGCACCCCCTAGAGCCCCACCATGACCCACGCACCACCCCCCCTCTCGATCCCTCAAGGATTCTCCTTCGCCGGCGTGCACGCGGGCCTCAAGAAGACCCGCCTCGACCTGGCGCTGCTCGCCTGCGATCGCCCCGCCAGCGTCGCGGGTTGCTTCACCCAAAACCCCGTGCGCGCGGCCTGCATCGATCACGCCCGCGCCAAGCTCCCCCGCGGCGTCGCGCGCGCCGTGGTGATCAACAGCGGCAACGCCAACGCCTTGACCGGGCCCCAAGGCGCCCGCGACGACCTCTCCGTGGCCGCCGCCGTCGCCGCCGCCCTCGACGTCTCCGCGGACGAGGTGTTCACCTGCTCCACCGGCGTCATCGGGGTGCCCTTGGCGGTCTCCAAGATCACCGAGGCCGCGCCCGCGCTCGCCGACGCCCTCTCCGAGGACGCGCGCTCGTTCTCGGAGGCCATCTTGACCACGGACACCGGCCCCAAGACCGCCGACGCCACGCTGCGCCTCGTGGACGCCGACGGCGTGACCCAGACCGTGCGCGTGTTCGGCGTGGCCAAGGGCTCCGGGATGATCCATCCGAATATGGCGACCACCCTCGGCGTTGTTTGCACCGACGCGGTCGTGGCTCCGAGCGCGCTGCAACGGCTGCTCGGCGAGGCGTGCGACGCCTCGTTCAACGCGATCTGCGTGGACGGTGACACGTCCACCAACGACGCCTTGCTCGCGCTCGCCTCCGGCGCGAGCGGCTGCTGCGTGGAGACGCCCGAGGCGTGGAGCGCCTTCGCTGCCGCCGTGGCCGAGGTGCTGACGACGCTCGCCAAGGCCGTCGCCGCCGACGGAGAGGGCGCCACCCGCCTGCTCGAGGTGGAGGTCCAAGGGGCCACGGATGACGCCACCGCGCGCGCCGTCGCCCGCACCGTATGTCGCAGCAGCCTGTTCAAGTCGAGCGTGTTCGCGGGCGATCCTGCGTGGGGGCGCCTGGCGGCCGCGGTGGGGCAAGCGTGCCTCGAGTACGCCGGTGACCGCGAGGACGCGGACTGGCCTGCGCCCCTCGACGCGCAGGCCCTGCGTATCGAGGCCGAAGGCGTCACTGTGTACGAGCGCGGCGCGCCCACGGCCGTGTCCCGCGGGGAGCTCTTGCGACGGCTGCACGCGCCGCAGGTGCGCTGGACTGTGTGCATCGGCGGCGGGCCTGGCCGCGCCGCCGCCTACGGCTGCGACCTCACCTACGACTACGTGCGCATCAACGCCGACGAGTCCTCCCAGCTCGAGGTGACCACGTCGGGCGCCGTCGGCCGCAAAATCACGCTGGGCGCCTACACCCCCAAGCTCAAGCACGAGCTGCTGGTGGACGGGCTCGCCTACGTCCGGCGATTCTCGGGGCTGCGCGTGGCCGTGTCGCTCAAGGGCGCGGTGCTGCACACGCCGAACCTGTTCGACGCCGTGGTGCGTGACCTTGAGCTCGTCTGCGACGCGGGGCTTCGACCCATGGTGGTGGTCCCCACGGCGAGCGACGCACAAAACGTCGGGGTCGCCCTCTCCGACACCGCCGCCAGGGCTCGCATCTTCGATCCGGTGCTGCCCGTGGTCGGCGGGTGGCTCGACCGGGGCGGACTCGCGATCGTCCCCATGGCCCCGAACCCCGGCGAGCTGGTGGCGCGCTGCGTCAAACTCGGCGTTGAAAAGCTGCTCGTGCTCGCCGACGACCAAGGGCTGATCGACAGCGCCGGCCTCGTGAGCCTGCTCTCTTTGGAGCAGGCCGAGGTGGGGCTCAAGGCGAACCGCTTCGACGCCCACGACGGGGATCTTTTGGCGCTGGCCGGGCACGCGACCACGCAAAAGCTGTCCAACCTCCATTTGATCGACGGGCGGCTCCCGCACGCGCTGGTGGCAGAGCTGTTCACCGACGCCGGCGTGGGCACGTTGATCACCCGGCAACTCGCGCCACCATTCGCGGGCAAGGTCGGGTAAGGTGGCGCGAAATCCACTCCGCGTGGGAGCCCATGACGATGCACTTTCTCGACGACCGCGACTTGAACCGAGCCGATCAGCTCGACCTCCTCGACACCACCTGGCGCCTCAAGCACGAGGGCTTCGATTTGGGCGCGCCCCTCGCCGGCAAGACCGTCGCGATGGTGATGAGCAAGCCGAGCCTGCGTACCCGCACCAGCTTCACTGTGGCCACGCGCCGCCTCGGCGGCGAGATCCTCGAGATCGGCGCGCACAACACCAAGCTCGGCAAGGGCGAAGACATGGAGGAGTGGGCGGCGGTGCTGACGAGCATGGTGGATGGCATCGGCGCCCGCGTGCACGGGCACGAAGACCTCGAGGCGCTCGCCAAGTTTGGGAGCAAGCCCGTGGTGAACCTGCTCTCCGACAAGCTGCACCCCCTGCAGTCCCTGTGCGACGCGTACACGGTGTTCGAGAGCGCGAAGAAGCAAGGGCTCGCCAACAGCGGCTCGGCGGCGGAGTACTTCGGCACCTCACGCAAGTGGGCCTACCTCGGCGACGGCAACAATATTATCCACTCCATGATGCTCGTGGCGGCGAGCCTCGGCGTGATCATTCACGCGGCGTGTCCCGAGGGGCGCGCCCCCGACCCCGCGCTCGTGAAGGCGGCCCGCGACCTGCACCCGGCGGGCGCCGACGGTGTACGTGTGGATCACGACGCCAACGCAGCGGCGGCCGACGCCGACATGATCTCCACGGACACGTGGGTGTCCATGGGTCAAGAGGGGGCGATGGATCGCGACGCTGTGCGCGCGCTGTTCGGTCCGTTCCAAGTGGACGCGGCCCGCATGGCGCTCGGCAAGCCCGGCGCGGTGTTCATGCACTGCCTCCCCGCCGTGCCTGGCGAGGAGATGACCGCCGAGGTCTTGCGCGGACCCCAGAGCATCATCTTGGAGCAGGCCGAGAACCGGCTTTGGACCGTGCAGACCCTGCTGGCGCGGAAAATCTTCGGCTGATCGCGTGCTCTAGACGCGCCCGACGAAGTACGCCACACTGGCCAAATGTCGGCCAAGGATCGTCGCAAGAGCTTGCGCAAGCTGCTCTTGATGGGGCGCGGCGGCTCGCAAGCCGAGCTGCTCGAGTTGCTGCGCGATCAAGGCCACCACACCACGCAGAGCACGATCTCTCGCGATCTCAAGCTGCTCGGGGCAGAGCGACGGCTCGACGCCCAAGGCGAGCTCGTCTACACCCTGGAGTCCGGCAGCCAAGCGGCGTTCCCCTCCCAGATGATCTTGTCGGTGGAGACCAACGAACACCTGCTCGTGGTCCGCACCCGCGTCGGGCGAGCGCCAGCCGTGGGCATCGAGCTCGACAACCTGCGCGACCCCGACATCTTGGGCACCCTCGCCGGCGACGACACAGTGCTCGTAGTCCCCACCCGCATCGCCCTGCTGCCCCGCCTCGCGGCTCGGCTGCGCGAGCTGTCAGAGATGCCCGACTAGGCCCGGCGTCGGCCCCCCACGTCGGACATCCACCCCCACCAAGACGCCCTTTGCCCCCCGCGCCGCGCGACCGCGCGACCCCAAGGAACACCCCATGAGCATCGCACGCACAGCCGCCACCGGCGGAGACCTCGACCCTGACTTTTTACGCTGGCAGACCTCGCTTCCCGTGGACCAGCGCCTCCTCGACGTGGACGTCGCCGGGAGCATCGCCCACGTCCAAGGGCTGGTCGCCGCGAACCTGCTCACGGCCGAGGAGGGCGCGACGCTCACCGCGGGGCTCGAAAAAGTTCGCGAGGACGTCAAGGCAGGCGCGGTGGAGTTGCCCCTCGAAGAAGACGTGCACATGTCGGTCGAGGCGCTGTTGGCCAGCGAGGTGGGGGCGCTCTCGAAAAAACTTCACTCCGGGCGCAGCCGCAATGACCAGGTCGCGACCGACCTGAAGCTCTGGTCCCGCAGCGCGACGGCCCGGGTCGCCGCCGGCATCGACGCCGTTCACGAGGCGTGTCACGATTTCATCGGTCGCTACGGCGAGGCTGCGATGCCCGCCTACACCCACCGGCAAGTGGCCATCCCGGTGCTCGGACGCTTATGGATCGACGCGGCGCTCTTGAGTCCGCTCTCCCGCGACACGTCGCTGCTGTCGACCGTGACCGCCGAGCTCGCGGAGTCTCCGCTCGGAGCCGGCGCCATCGGCGGATCGACCCTTCCGTTACGAAGAGACGTGACTGCCGAGGCGCTTGGCTTCGACGGGCCGCCCAAGAACCCCATCGACGCCATCGGCCAGCGCGACCACGCCCTCACCTTGGCTTTCACCTGCGCCCGCATCGGTCTGCACCTCAACCGGTTTTGCGTGGACGTGGTGGAGCTCGCCTCCGACGGCTTGGTGACGCTCGGCGGGGCCGTCGCCTGCGGCTCGTCCATGATGCCGCACAAGCGCAACCCCGACCTGTTCGAGCTCGTGCGCGCCCAGTCGGCGCTGCGCCAAGGGGAGCTCACGGCCCTCATGCAGACCTTTCAAGGGTTGGGTTCGGGCTACCACCGTGACTTCCAGCAAGACAAGCAGGTGCTGTTTTCCTCTGTGGACGGCACCGTGGACTGCCTGAAGATGATCGCTCTCGGGCTGCGCAATATCGATCTCGTCCCCGACAAATGCCTCGACGCGCTGCGCCAGGGCGACGCGGTCGCCACCGACCTCACGGAAGCGCTGGTCATGGGCGGCGTGTCCTTCCGTGACGCGTACGGGGCTGTCGGCGCGCTGGTCGCCGGGCAGCGCGCCAAGGGGCTGCGCCTCTGCGATCTCACCGCGGAGGACCTGTCGGCGGCGGACCTCCCCGCCAGCTTGCTCGAGCTTCTCGACCCGGCGGCGAGCGCCACCCGTCGGGCTGCCCCGTTCGTCGGCTCGTAGGCCTCCGCCGATCTGTCTCCTTCACAGCAGCCGGCTGATCCGTTCAGTTGGCCGATATTCAGCCAATTCGGGGTTCGCGCCCCGTGGACCCCGCTTCGGGGCCACGCGCGAAGTTTTCCCTTGCGCGCCGGCCCACCGCACCCCACAAAACAACGAGAGCCCTCCCTCGAATTGCTTGACGCAGGCCCGGCCCATCCGCTACACCCGCCTGCACTCCTTCCGGCATAGCTCAGTTGGTAGAGCAGTCGGCTGTTAACCGACTTGTCACAGGTTCGAGTCCTGTTGCCGGAGCCAAACCCGCCCCCATCGCCGATGTGGGGCGGTTTTTTTGTGTGACGGAGCCAGCATGAGCCGGGTGCGCGCTTGAACCCGGCTTGGCCGCGGCGGAACGCGTGCGCCGCGACCCGCATCATTCGGCGCGGTGCGAACAAGATCGACCGAACCGTGGCCCGGCGAGTTCTCGCGGCACTCCCTGCTATGATCTGCCATGGGAATTCGTCACCTGGTGGCTGGGACCGCGCTCGCATTGGTGATCGCCGGATGCACCGAACGGTCCGTGGACGAAGGCAGCGAGGAAGGCACCGCCTCAAGCGGGCACGGAAATGACGAAGGCGCATCCTCTGGCGAGACCGGCGACGGCAGCGGCGGCGACGGGAGCGCTCAATGCGACGACCCGGAACCGATGATGCATCCTGTCACCGGTGAGACCACGGGCTATGTACGATGCGCAGACGGGTTTATCCATCGTGCAGCGGCGATCGATACGGTGATCACCGCGACTCCTGAGCCGTGCGAATCGTCTTCCAGCAACGCCTGCTCCACCCACGACGAGTGCACGGCGGCTCCGCTCGGACGATGTGTGGACACGCCGAGCGTTCTCATGGGATGCGAGTGCGTCTATAGCTGCGAGTCCGACGGGGACTGCGATCCTGGCCAGGTGTGCGTGGGGGATGAGTTCACTGGGGACGTTCCACGATGCGCACCCGCCGGATGCGTGCAGACTGGCGACTGCGGCGACGGTCTTTGCGGCTTGGCCGTCGATGAGGTTGGCTGCGGCGAGCGCTTCGTCCGACTGGCGTGTATGTCTGCGGTCTCGGACTGCCGCATGGACAACTGTCTGGAGCTCGACGCGGCCCAATGTCAGTACGCGGATCCCTACACACCGGAGTGCCTCCCCGG
>JAAZXR010000237.1 GCA_014240065.1 Myxococcales bacterium | reverse complement strand
ACTAAAAAAGAGATTCAAGAAATGGTCAATAACAGAATGAGGATTAAATCGAAAGAGAAATGGAATATTAATTCTAAGATTCTTGAATCAATTCACTCCAGCACGGGAGGTAATCCTCGTGATGTAATCAAGATTTTGAAATGCTTAGTGGATGAGAAAAGAGAACTGGGATCTGATGGGACTTTAGAGAACTTAATGGCATGGCAAAATCAAACATCCCCTAGCACAGAATCAAAGGCAGTTAGTTTCCCCTCTACAATAGAGGGAAATAAAGTAGAAATAATTCCGATTATTAATTCTGAAGCAAGTAGCATAGAAGATCTAATCGAAGAGGATGATGATTTTATTGATGATGAAGAACCTTTAGATATGTGGGAAGAAGAAGAAGAAGAAGAAGAAGAAGAAGAAGAAGGCCAGATTTGGTCCGAAAATTTCTCATTCGAAGATAATGTTGAGAACCCTGTAGATGATACAAATAATATTGATGAGAAACTCTCTTCT
>JAAZXR010000236.1 GCA_014240065.1 Myxococcales bacterium | reverse complement strand
CTTGGCCGGTTTCGACGGCATAGACATCATCACAGGAGACGCGGGGGCAGACATCCTTGACGGTGGTGCGGGGGTAGACACCCTTCGCGGCGGTGCTGGCGGAGACGAACTCTACGGTGGCGCGGACGGTGACATCCTTTACGGTGACGCGGGGGTAGACACCCTTGACGGCGGCGCGGGGGAAGACGCTGCTTCCTATTACTTATCTGGCAAAGGAGTCAGGGTGAGTCTTTTGTTGCAAGGACAAACGCAACAAGACTTCGAGGCGAACAACTTTGGCTTTACCGCCAATCAGAACGAAGCGGTGGGCGACATCCTCGTAAGCATCGAAGATCTCGAGGGCTCGGCAGGCAACGACTGGCTTACGGGCAACGACAACGACAACGACAACGAAGGCGGCGACGACGCCGGCGACGGCGACGGTGACGGCGACGGCGACGACGACAGCAACAACAACACAAATCTATAAAAACTCACATATCTCAAACAACTATTGCAATG
>JAAZXR010000235.1 GCA_014240065.1 Myxococcales bacterium | reverse complement strand
GATGCTCGTGCATGTCCAGACATTTGGTCGGGGGGCGCGCTAGAGCGAAAAAGCCGCGCGGGGTTTTCTCTCGCGCTCGAGCGGGACCCCAGCCACGAAGATGTACCACCCGGTCGACTCAGCCCACAAACCTACCACCCGGTCGATAGTTTTTTATCGTGTTTGTTTTTCTGTTAGTACGCACCCCGCTGCGCCGTCCTCGCGCCCTCCACGGGCGCTTCGGACGGAGCGGCCAAATTTATTCTTCTTTTTCCTGCGCTAAAAACTATTAAAAACATATAAAAACACTACATATAAAAGTCCAAAACTATAAAAACACTATAAAAATGCTTTAAAATAATAATAATAATAACGGCTGTGCCCGTCTCTTGGCCCACACCGAAGCAGCGGCCGCGCGTGCGACTTGTAGCCGTCGCTTTCGGTCTTTTATACAGTATTTTATAATATTTTATACAGTATTTTACAGTATTTTATAATATTTTACAGTATTTTATAGTATTT
>JAAZXR010000234.1 GCA_014240065.1 Myxococcales bacterium | reverse complement strand
ACGCGGGCGCCGCAAGGGGCTTCGCTACCGTGCTTTATTTATGGCCCAGGAACTCTGGCGGAGCAATGGTGCGCTGTAGGCTTCAAAATCTTCTCCCCGGCGCAGGGGAAGGCGTAATTGTCTGGAAATGGAGATGACATCTTCCCCTGTTTTCGCATCCGTAAAGATTTGCAGGCAGTTTGACACATCGCTCTCTGATTCTTTCCATGCAGCGGCGACGGCAGCAAGGAAAAGGTCTCTCCGATTTGCTTCGCTTGCTTCGCCTGCTTCGCTTGCTTCGCCTGCTTCGCCTGCTTCGCTTGCTTCGCAGCCGGCGGCTGTTAGCAAAATCCGCATCTGCGCCAGCTCCGCGTCTCCGATGTTCATATCGTCGTGACCGAGAGCGTGATACTCGCCGAGCTGGGCGACCTGCTCCGGAGATAATCTGGATGCGAGGTTTAAGCTATGTATTGGGATATTGTCGTCAAATAGCTTGACGAGGGCTTCCGATGCCGGAAGCATCGGGAGG
>JAAZXR010000233.1 GCA_014240065.1 Myxococcales bacterium | reverse complement strand
GTGGCGAGGCGATCCACCCGCGCCGCGGCGCTGCGCATGAGCGACGACGCGTTCGCGGGCTATTCGGCGGCCAGCACATTCTTATTCCCGGGCCAGGGCGCGCAGAGCGCGCGCGGCGGCGTCCGACGCGTCTCGTCGATACTGCGCGGAGAGGCGCGACGTAGCCCGAAGCTCGCGATGAGTCCTCGACGCCCGCCGAGGAAGCCGCATTGAAGCTTGGCACGCCGCTCGCGACGCGCAAAGTCGGCGCCGCCCGTCGCCGTCTCCACGCGCAGCCGCTGCCGCTCGCCGAGCGCCTTGAAGCTGTCCGCGAGCTGCGCCGCGAGCTCGTCGCGCTGCTGCTCGAGGCGCGCCTGGGCGCGGCGCGCCTGCTCGTCGGCGACGACGGCCGCGCTGGCCTCCTCGCCCTGCTGCAGCTCGCGCAGGCGCAGCTGGTCGATGAGCTGGCGCTTGGTGAGGTAGCGCAGGCGCTTCTCGAGCGCGGCGACGGGCGCGGGCGCCTTGGCGGC
>JAAZXR010000232.1 GCA_014240065.1 Myxococcales bacterium | reverse complement strand
TGCAGCCGGGGCTGCCGCCGCTGGCGTCGGTGCACGGCGTCGACGTGGTGGCGTGCTTGTCGATGCACGCTTGAATGTCCACGCGCCACAACCCGCCGGTGAGCCCTTTGGCGATCCACATCCAGGTGTTGTCCACCGACATGGTGGCCTCTACCGGCCCGGTCAGCACGAAGGCGTCGGCGATATTCTCCGAGCTGCAGGTGGTGTTGCAGGTGTCGCCGTTGACCGTGTTGTCGTCGTCGCAGACCTCCCCCGGGTCCACCGTGTTGTCGCCGCAGCTGGCCCCCAACGGCTCGAACTGACAGGTGCTGCTGCAGCCATCTCCGTCCACGACGCCATCGTCGTCGCACTGCTCATTGTTGGCGGGCTCCAGGATGCCGTTGCCGCAGGCCGCGCTGACCTCGATCTGACAGGTGTCGCTGCACCCATCGCCGGCGAGAGTGTTCAGATCGTCACACTCTTCGCCCAGCGCGTCGTCCGTCACACCATCGCCACACCTGTGGCAGCTG
>JAAZXR010000231.1 GCA_014240065.1 Myxococcales bacterium | reverse complement strand
GCGAGCTGGAAGGCTGCGGCAACGGCGTCCTCGACGTGGGGGAGGACTGCGACGACGGCGCCGACGGCGACAACGACGACGGCTGCACCGACCTGTGCACCAACCCCACCTGCGGCGATGGGTTCACGCAGGCGTCCCTCGGCGAGCAGTGCGACGACGCCCAGGACGGCGACGACGACGACGGCTGCACCGACGCCTGCCTCGCGCCCTCGTGCGGCGACGGCATCGCGCAACCCTCCTCCAACGGCGAAGCCTGTGACCTCGGCGTGGCCAACTCGGACAGCGGGGCGTGCACCACCACCTGCGAGGACGCCACCTGTGGCGACGGCTTTACGTGGCTCGGCGTGGAGGAGTGTGACGACGGCGCCGCCAACAACGGCCCCGGCCAAGCCTGCCTCGCGAGCTGCGTGAGCAACGTCTGCGGCGACGGCGACCAAGGCCCCGACGAAGCCTGCGACGACGGGGGCCTGTCCAACGGCGACGGGTGCAACAGCCAGTGCGAGCTGGAGG
>JAAZXR010000230.1 GCA_014240065.1 Myxococcales bacterium | reverse complement strand
CAAACTAATTGCCTTTGATTCTAGTAAATGGTCTAAGTCATGATGCTTTAATCTTGAGCCACCAATGGTTGCAGATTTAACGCTACTACTTCCATCGTATCCAGGGTTTCTTTCTTCAACCATTCTTTTAAAGTGATTGTGGATACTGTCATTGTAATAAAGATAACTGTTACCAATAAATAAAATATTTTCAGGGTTACTATTTTTTATATGATTAATATTTACATTATGATTAGAAGCAGAAATATTCACTATTGTGAATATATTTAGCAAAAACATAAAAATAATTTTTTTCATAAAATTATTTTAACTTATCTTTATGAATTTGGCTTTATCTATAGTTTTTATACAGTTAAACTACATTTACTCAAAGCGGGAATAGCTCAGCTGGTAGAGCGCAACCTTGCCAAGACTATGCTCTCCCTCTTAAATCCTATAACTACAGCATAAAGCCTTTATATACAGTACCTTTCAAAGACTATACTACTTGATTTATTGATATTCTTGTGTG
>JAAZXR010000022.1 GCA_014240065.1 Myxococcales bacterium | reverse complement strand
CCGTCTTGCTTCATCTCACGCGGGGTGCCGGCCTGGCGGGGCTCGGGGGGATGCACCCTGGGCGCGGCGAGCTGTTGCGGCCGCTTCTTGGGATGAGCCGGGCGCAGGCGCGGAGGTTGGCGGTGCTCATGGAGCTGCCCTTCGCCGACGACCCGAGCAACGACGACACCGAGCATCCTCGCGTTCGGGTGCGGGTGGAGGTGCTGCCCCAGCTTCGGCGCCTCAACCCCTCCCTCGAGCAGACGGTGAGCGAGGCGTTGATGCAGGTGCGCGACGCCGCGGACCTCGTGCGAGACCTGGCCCGCGCGGCCCTCGAGGCTCAGCTCGTCGCCGCGGGGCCGGCACACGGTGAGATGCCGCCGGGCCGCCGGCTGCGGGCCGAGGGGTGGGGGGCGATCCCTCCGGTGGTGCGACTGCAGGCCCTGCGGGACTTTTGTACCGCCGAAGGCGTGGACGGTGCTGAACTCGCGGTAGTCGCGCTCAAAGACGCGGACGCGGCGCTTTGCGAGTGGGATGCGCATCTCGACCCTGGCGGCGCAGCAACGACGCCTGGCGGCGCTCGTGCCAGGGTGTTTTGCGTTCACCCACAACGCCGGCTATGTGTGAATAGATGGGGCTTGCAGGTGGAATCCACCGGGGAGGGCGCCGCTGCGACGCCGTGACGACCGTGAGCGCCTCGTACGATTCCCGCAAAACGCGCACATCGAAACTTGTGCCCACGGCGTTCAGTCTTAGGATGGCGTTCTCTCTCCCCGCGTCGCCCGCCGGCGCCATTTCGACCACGTCGTGAAACAACAGACAAAATCCGTTCTCGTTTGGGCGTCCATCGCGTTGGCGCTCCTCTTCGTCGCGAGCCTCATCAATGAAACAAAGCGCGACGAGCCGCGCACCTACGCGGAGTTCGTCCGCGAAGTTCGAGACACCCCGAAGGCGTTCGAAGAGACCGTGCTGGAGGTGCAGATGAAGGCGAGCTCCGTCGCCGTTCACTACGAACGCGACGGGCGGAGTTTCTCCGTGCAAGGTCCGGCGACCGACGATCTGTTCGCGCTGCTGAACGAAAAAAATATCGACTACAAGGTCGAGCCGGAGGAGGACAACCACCTCCTCACCATCGCGATCGTGCTGATCCCGTGCGGGCTGTTGCTCGTGATCATGGTGATGTTCATGCGGCAGATGCAGGCGGGGGGCGGCAAGGCCATGAGCTTCGGCAAGAGCAAGGCGCGGCTGCTTAACGAGCACACCCAGAAAGTGACGTTTAGCGATGTCGCTGGGATCGAGGAGGCGCGCGACGAGGTCGAGGAGATCATCGACTTCCTCCGAAACGCCAGGAAGTACACGAGGGTGGGCGGAAGGATCCCCAAGGGGGTCTTGTTGATGGGACCGCCGGGGACCGGCAAGACCTTGCTCGCGCGCGCCATCGCCGGGGAGGCGGGCGTGGCGTTCTTCAGCATCAGCGGCTCTGACTTCGTGGAGATGTTCGTCGGGGTGGGTGCGAGCCGCGTCCGCGACCTCTTTGAGCAGGGCAAACGAAACGCCCCGTGCATCATCTTTATCGACGAGATCGACGCGGTCGGCCGGCACCGAGGCGCGGGCCTCGGCGGGGGCCATGACGAGCGCGAGCAGACCTTGAACCAACTCCTCGTCGAGATGGATGGATTTGAGTCCAATGACGGCGTGATTTTGGTCGCCGCGACCAACCGTCCCGACGTGCTCGACCCCGCGCTCTTGCGTCCCGGCCGCTTCGACCGGAGAATTGTCGTGGGGCTCCCCGACGTGCGCGGCCGCGAGTCGATCTTGAAGGTTCACACCCGGAAGGTGCCGCTGTCGGATGACGTGGATCTCTCGGTGGTCGCGCGCGGGACGCCTGGATTCTCCGGAGCGGACCTCGAGAACCTGGTGAATGAGGCGGCGTTGATTACGGCGCGCAACGATCGGGAGCGGGTGAGCGACATCGATTTCGACGCCGCCAAAGACAAGGTGATGATGGGAGCGGAGCGCCGCAACGCGCACATCTCCGACGAGGAGAAGCTCACCACAGCGTGGCACGAGGCGGGGCACACCTTGGTGGCAAAGACCCTCCCCGCGGGCACCATCGACGACATCCACAAGGTCACGATCATCCCCCGCGGTCAAGCGCTGGGTGTGACGCACCTCTTGCCAGACCAAGACCGGCTCTCGGTCGACCTGGTCCACGCCCAGGGCAATATCGCCATGCTCATGGGCGGTCGCCTCGCTGAGGAGCTGAGGTTCGACGGCCGGGTGACGACGGGCGCCGGCAACGACATCGCCAAAGCCTCGTCCTTGGCGCGCAAGATGGTGTGCGAGTGGGGCATGAGCGAGCGGCTCGGGCCCATCGCCTTCGGGCAGGCGCGCTCCGAGCCGTTCTTGGGCCGCGACATCCAGAGCAAGCAGAGCTACTCGGAGGCGACGGCGCAGGCGATCGACGAGGAGGTCCACCGGATCATCGACGAGCAGTACATCCGCGCCAAGAAACTGCTGCAAGACAACTGGGCCGCGCTCGAGCGGATCGCGAGCGCGCTCGTGGAGCGCGAGGTGTTGTCTGCCGAGCAGGTGCAACTCTTGGTGGAGGGCAAGCCGCTCCCGCGCGTGATCGCGCCGGAGCCTGCGCGCGAGGAGCCCGCGCAGACTCCCGACGTGACAGAGCCTGAGCTGCCCGCGTCATCGTCGGGCCCGTCGGGCTTCCCGATCGCCGAGCCCACCGCCTGAGGGAGGCCCGCGATGGGCGGGTCATTCGTGGTCTTCGAGCGCGCCGCGGACCAGCGACAAAAACGGTCCGCTCGCGCCTCGGAGCACCCCTTCGCGACGGGCGACTTCGACGCCGCGAGGACCGATCAGCACGGAGGTCGGGTACCCGGAGACTCTCAAGGTCGTCACGATGCGGTTGTCGGGATCGTGCACCACGGGGAACGGAAGCTCCCAGTCGCGCACCATGGCCTTGACCCGGGCGCCGTTTCGCGCGCTGTCGACCGAGACGGCGACCACGGAAAACGGAGGTCCGTGCAGCTCACGGTGGAGCTCGGCGAGGAGCGGAAACTCGTCGACACAGGGCTCACACCAGGTCGCCCACACGTTGATCAAGGTGAAGGCGCCGTCCCGCGCGGCCAGCGAGAAGGTCGCGCCGTCGAGGGTCTGCGCCTCGTAGCGCACTCGCACCTGCTCGGCCGGCGCGGCCTCCGGCGCCGTCGCTTTGCCGCAGCCAGGGGCGCCCGTGAGGAGCGCGGCCGCGAGCAGCGTCCGCAGGCGTGTTGCCAGGTCGCTGCTTCGAGGCGTGATCCGTGGCGGGTGAACAGACCGCATGGGCGTGTACTAGCGCGTCGAGTCCCGGGGGTCGAGGGTCTGCTCGGGAGCGGCCGATGAGAGCATCCCCGCGCGCAAAGCGACGCTCCCGAGATGGAGGGTGCCGCGGTCTGAGGCGACGGCCGCGCCCCCCGCGGTGGGAGTCGCGGGCGCCGCGGTCCACGCGAAGTACGCGTGGGAGCGCTCGGCGTCGAGCGTCGCGCTCGCCTCAAGGACCGCGTCGGCGAGGCGCAGCGACCTCGTGCCACCGCCGCTCAGGTCGATGGTCAAGGCTCGCAGTGTTCGCCGCCTGTCGATCCACGCGGCGAGGAGGTGGGTGTCGTCGATCCACTCCACCTGCGTCACCGTGGCGGCCGCAGCGGGCAGCCGGATCAGGCGGCGCAGCGCCGCGGGACTCTGGCCGATCCACAGCCAGGTCTCCCCCGACCGCGCCGACTCGGTCGCCAACGCGATGAGGTTGCCGCGGCAGGAGAGCGGTCGCTGACCTGCGAGGCAGCGAGCGTCGTCGTGGAGGAGATGGGCCTCGGCCAGCGTGGCGAGCCAGGGTTCGCCGCCGGGGCTGCACCACAGCCCGAGCGCGCCACCGCCGGAACACACCGTCAAGGCCTCGAGGCGCGAGGCGTCCTCCGCGGTCGGCGGCGCAGCCAGGGACGTCCACGCGTAGGAGGGTGGTGAGGAGGGCGCCGTCGGGGAGGCGGGGCCCGGGAGGACCACGGCGGCGCGAGGGATCGCCGTGGTCCACGGCGCATCGGCTCGTGTCGGTGGGGCGATCAGCGCGGACGCGGTGCGCGCGACGCCGGCGGGAAGATCGAGGATTTCAGGGGCGGCGAAGCGTCTGCCTGCGTCGTGGGAGATCGCGATCCACGGTCGGATTTGGCCGTCGCCGATGGGGGCCGACCATGTGATCGCGACCTCGCGTGCCGGCGCGCTCACCAGCTGAACGGGCGCGTCAGGGGCGACGTGCCGAGACAGGGGGCTGAGGTCTCTCCAGCGTCCGTCCTCGTGGGCGCGGGCCGAAAAGAACAGGGCGTCCCCGCGTCCGTCCAGCCCGGGCTGGGTCCACGCGAGGTGGAGCCAACCTCGGCCGCTCGCGAGCCGCGGCCGGCTCACGGATTCGCGGACGGGCGGCGGGAGGGGAGCGAGGGCGGGCGCTGCGATCGCCGGACGCGGCGCGGATGCTCGCTGGGAAGTGGAGGCGTCGGAGGTCGAGGGCGCCTCGCAGGCTGGGAGGTGGAAGAGGGCCGACGCCGACGCCACCGTCACCGCGACGCGGACCCCTCGTCGTCTCCCGCGCGTTCTCACCACAGGGAGGAGGTTAGCAGAGCAGCTCGGAGATCGGGATCTGGCTCGAACTCAGCTGCGCGCGCATGCGGGCGCGGCCGCGGTGGAGGCGGCTCATCACCGTCCCGAGCGGACACTCGAGAGCGGCGGCCGCCTCTTTGTACGACCAGCCGCGGACGTCGACCATGGTGATGACGGTGCGGAAGGGCTCGTCGAGGGAGTCGAGCGCGGAGGCGACCTCGCGCCGTTTGTGCTGTTGCATGAAGATCGTCTCCGGGTGCTGAGCGGTCCTCCGGCGGTCTGCGGACACGAGGTGCTCCACGAGGTCGGGGCGGGCCGCCGTTCGGTTGACGACCTTGCGATGTCGCTGCTGGGAGATAAATTTGTTGACCATCACGCGGCGGAGCCACGCGCGGACGTTGGCGTCGGAGGCTTGGAGGCGCTCCCAGTGGTCCCATGCCCGGATCAAGGTTTCTTGCATGAGGTCGTCGGCGCGGTCGTCCGCCTTGGTCAGCCTCCATGCCAGGGCGCGCAGGGTGTTCAGATGGGGGGCGACGCTTGATTCGAAGGTTCCTGTGGAAGACGACATGCATGATTACAATGCACGCTACGGCCCAACTTATTTATATGTATAATATCCAGCATTTGACAGGATCCGGCTGTCAGAATGAACTATTACGCAACAATACACATCGTTATCGATGCAATTAGTATCATTGGATTCTTTCGAGGGGAGGGACGTCGGTCCGTGCGGGGTTCGGCAAGATCGCGAGCGGCAAGTACGGGAGCGTGGGCACGGGGATCGCGGAGCCGTCGGCGTCAGTATTTTCAAGGCGCGCCCACAGCCACCCGTGGGTCGGGTGCTGGGCGGCCGTCGAGGGGCGCACGACGAACAGCGCTCTCGAGCGGCGCGGGCGCGGGGGCGCAGACACGGTCAGGGTGCTCGCCAGCTGGCGGACGCGAGGGTGGGAGTCTCGCCGAGCGCGGCGGAGCACCACGGCCATGTCGGGGGCGCCGTGGAGCCATCCCGAGACCAGCGCCGCGGCGCGCACCCGAGGATCGCGGTCGAGCAAGGAGCGGGTGAAGATATGGCGCCTCGCTCGCGCGATGGAGCCGCGGTCGCGGGGCTCTCCTTGGCGGTTGAGCGGTGCGTCGGTCATGGCGAGCGCGAGCGCGGCGCAATGACGCATTTCGGCGCCGCTCGCCAGATGCCGCGACGCCAGCGCCCAGGCGGCGCGACGCTCTCGTCGGTCCTCTGCGGAGCGGAGCGTGGCCCACAGCGCAGCGCAGCGGGTCGAGGGCGCGCGCGCGGGGTCGAGCGTCCAGCGCTCGAGCTCCGCGCGGCCGAGGCGGCGATCACCGGAGTGGACCGGCGGCGGCGCGGTGGACGGCGAGCGGGGGCTCGCGACGAAGCGCCACAATAGCGCCTCGGTGGTGGGCAGCTCGGGCGCGGAAGCCAGGGCTCGAAACAGGCGCAGGCCGGCTCGCATGTCGGAGGTGGGCGGATGTTCGAAGGCGTGCGCGACCCGGAGCGCGCGCGTCCGTTGGATCTCCAAGAAGCCCGCGCCGGCGGTGGCGGACGGCGCGCTCGGTTCGGAGGGCGCATCGGTCCAGGGTCCGCTGGCGTCGAGCAGGGCTCGCAGCGCGGTCCGCGACGACGGGCGCACGCGGGCGCGCGTGCGCAGGCGGGCGCGGATCTCCGTGAGATCGTCGGGGGAGAGGTTCCCCGCGAGCGTTCGAGAGACTGTGTCGGTGAGGGTCGGGTCGTCGAGCAGTGAGAGCAGCGCCTCAAGGGTAGTGCGAGAGAAGGGCCCGCGGCGGGCGATGGCCCAGGCGACGGAGCTTTGCGACAGGTGGGTTGGTGGCGTCTCGAGGAACCGCAGCAGCGCGGCGTCGACCTCCGGGCCTGGCGTTCCGGCGAGGGCGGTGAGCACGGCGGCCGCGATGTCGGGCGTGGATGGAGCCTCGAGCATGGCGAGGAGTCGCGGTGCGAACCTGCGATCCGCGAGTCGCCCGACGGCGGTCGCGGCGCTCGCCCTCACCAGCGGCTCGGGATCGTCGAGACCTTGCAACAGCGCGGCGGGCCGCCCGGTGGGGTCGAGGGCAGACAGCGTCGGCAAGACCGCCGCGCGCACCGTCGGGATTTTGTCCGCGGCGCGGGAGGTCAGGGCTTCGAGGATCGCGGGACGGACGGCGTCCGAGAGCGGCGCGTCGAGCAGGCTTGAGGCGACGGCGGCGCGGAGGTCCGGGTCTGGAGCGTGGAGCGCGTCCACGAGGATCGCGGCGACTCGCTCATCGATGAACAGCCGCAGCAAGGCGAGGTAGGCGGCGCGACTCTCGGGATCGGGATCGAGGCCGCGGCGCCACTGCGTGATCGCTGCGGGCAGGCACGCGATCAGCCGTCGCTGCGCGCATCGGAGGACCGCCGCGCGGCGCACCGCTCGCGAGGGATTCATGGCTGCGGAGGCGAGCAGGGCGCTCGCGGCCGCGGGGTGCAGCGCGTCGGAGGCTTCGACGATGGAGACGCCCACCTCGGGTGGTGAGGCTGGATCGTCTAAGGTCCGACGCGCGGCGTCGCCCGCGCTCGGCCACAGCGGGGCCGACGCCGCGCCGCGGGTGGTGAGCGTGCACAGCGAGGCCCCCAGCGCCCACGCCCACGCCCAACGGCGGACGAGGCCAGCGCGTTGGCGCCGATCCTCACTCGACGCGCTCACGGCTCCCCGAGGATCGTCGCCTGGGGGAATCGACGCCGCCCGCGTTCAAGGGCGCCTCGGGCCGCGTCGGCGTCACCGCTGGCGAGGAGCGCGTCGTGGAGCACTCGGTACAGCTTGGGGTCTCGGTCCCCCGCCATCTCGACAGCGAGGCGGGCGTGGCGGACGGCGACGTCATATTGGCCCGCTTGGGTAGCGACCCGCGCGACGGCCTCGTGCACGAGCTCGGGGGAGGCGTGGTGAGGGATGGCGCGCGTGTAGAGGTCGAGCGCGGCGGCGTGATCACCGGCGGCGTCAGCTCGAGCGGCGGCGGTCTCGAGGAGCGTGGGGTCGTCAGGGAAGGCGACCAGACCCTCGTTGAGCGCGCGGAGCACCGCAGCCTCCTGGCCCAGCGCCTCCCAAGCGAGCGCCAACTCGAGGTGTAGCGCTGGCCCTGCGATCCCCGCGTTGATGCGCTGCTGCGCGAAGGTCGCCGCCCGTCGGGCCTCGCCGAGTCGAACGAGGACTCGGCAGGTCTTCGCAGCGAGCGCGGCGCTGCGGGCATGATCAGCGAGCCAGTTCGCGTGGCGTATCGCCTGCGCCCGGTCTCCCCCCTCAAGGGCGAGGAGCGCGAGGACCATGCGGAGCGTGGGGTCGGTCATCGGAGGGCGCGGACGAATATCTTCGAGGCGGTCGCGGGCCTCTTGAACCCGCCCGTGCTCCAGGCTCGCGAGCACCGTTCGGAGCAGGCCTTGGACGCAGCGGTCGTCGCAGGCGGGCGCGTCATCGCCGGGGAGCACGGAGGACCCCGTGTTCGTCGCACATCCAGCGAGCGCGCACGTCACGATGAGCCCCGCAGCCCACGGCGTCCTCCGAGTGACGCGCGACGCGCCCGGGCTCATCCTCCGCTGCCTTGTCGTTGCCACATCACCCACGCGGTGACCGCAAACAGTATCAGGGTGAGGAACAGCCACCCGAACGTGCCAGCGGCGCTGGTACCGCGGCTCTTTCGGGCGCGGTTCGTGGGCGCGGGCTCCGGTGTGAAACCAGGGGAGGCGACGTCCTCCGCCGCCGCGGGTCCTGCCGCCGCCAGGCGAGGGGGCGCTCCGTCGCCGGTCGCCGCGATCGAGGGCCCCGAGGGGGGGCGTGGGCTCGCGGGCGATCCGGAGAAGTCGAGGCCGATGCTGTCTGGATTGAGCCCCAGCGTGGGCGCGCTCTCGGGGACGATGGATGGCCCCGAGCTCTCCGGGCCGCTCGCATCCATGGAGACGAGCGCCACGGCGCCATCCGCATCTGTGGAGAACATATTGCGGGTCGCAGGATGGTCGGAAGCTCGCTGCGTGGGGTGGCCCAATTCTCCCACGAGGCTCGCGGGCGTCACGCTTCCGTCGCGAATCCTCGAGCGAATCGTATCGAGGTCGTAGGGGCCTTCGTCGATTCCAGCGACCACGACGACCAAGCGAACATCGGCGTCGACCATGTCCAACGAGATCCCCATGGACGAGAGGCCGCTCGCGGCGGCGCTCGGGATGTTTGGGCTCGAGTCCATGTTGGACAACGAGATCGCCTCTCGGGGCTCGTCGATCCCGATCGAGCTGAGGCCCGGAGCGCCGCCATCGTCGACCGGGGAGTCGAGGGTGGGGACGCCGAGCCCAATGCTGGCGCCCGCATCCAACATGTCGAGCGTCGCCGGCCCCGCAACGGTCGGGGTGGAAGCGCCCACGCGGTCGGCGCCGTCATCCAGAGGCGCCAGCGCGCCGAGGTTCGTGAAGGCGTCCGCCGAGGGTGGATCTTGGATCCCGGCGGCGGGCGCACCGGCGGAGGCGCCGGCCGCTGCAGGCTCCGCGACGTCGGCGGCCGAGCCCACCTGATATTTCGCGAGCATATCGAGGAACTCGAACGCATCGGCCGGGCGCGAGGAGGCCTGCGCCGCGCAGCAAGCCACGAAGATGTCTCGGAGCGCCGGTGCGACCCGCGTGCGAAGTGTCGCCATGTCGTCACCGGCGGCGGTCACACACTTCCCGGTGATGAGCTCGACAAAGAGCGAGCCGAGGAAGAAGATGTCGGACGCTTGGGTTGGCTTCGGCGAGTTCCCGCGGAGCTCTGGAGGGGGCATGGGCAGGACGCCGGAGGCGTAGGCCTCGCGGAGGATCGAGCCCGAGCGAAGCAGGGGCATCTCGCCCAAGCCTCCGAGCAAGACCTTGCCGGTCTTCGACAAGAACACGGTCTCACTGTTGACGAATCCGTGGAGGCTCGTGGGGTGGAGGGCGCACAGAGCGTGCGCGACCTCGATGATGATCCCGATGGCGGTCTCGGGGGAGATTTCCTTGCCACGGGATTTTCTGCGGTCGATGAAGTTCTTCAGGCTCGGGCAGCCTGGGTACGCGCGCACGGCGATCAGCGTGCCGCTCACCTCGATGCTGCCGAAGGTGGTGAGCAGGCTGTCATGCCGCGACGCGCCCGCCGTCGCGAGCGATTGCATCAGACGATCGCGCGTCTCCCGTTCGGTGACGAAGTCAGGCTCGAAGGAGGTCAGCAGCAGCTTCGTGTTCCCTTGGGAGCCGAGGTAATTCTCACCGAAGGGGGTCGAACGAAGTCGCTTCACCACCTCGATGGAGGCCGTGGGGGCGATCTCTGCCGCGGTCAGGTTCCGTGGATCGAGTTTTGTTCCTTTGTTGAGCATGGGCGCGAGAGGGACCTGGCGAGTGTCGGGAGCATACCTGCCCTGCCTTCGCCGAGACAATATCTTGTGACGGGATCAACCAGATGGGTCTGCGGCGTCGCGGTCATCTCGCGTCGTTCGAATTCCCTCTAGTAAGTTCGCGGCGGCCTGGCGCGTCGCGAGGGAGTTGTCAGGGACGTCATTGACCACGGTTTCGAGCCACGGCTCGACCAACGCGCGCATCTCGGGGGAGGTCGCTCGCACCTTCCCTAGGGCCTGCAGCGTCTTCATGGCGAAGGTCTCTGGGCGCACCAAAATGCGCTCATCTCCGCGCAGATCGGGGCTCGTGAAGATGCGGATCGCGGGGCAGGTTTGGGCGCGGATCATCGGTGGGAGGGCGTCGAAGCCCCGCATCAAGACCATATTGGAGCGCTCGTCACCGAGCACCGAGAGGGCGTGGAGGATGGCGCAGGCGGTCTCGAATGGCGCGGCGAGCAGCCGCCGCTCAAGGACGGGCACCGCGCTGCGTCCATCTCGCTGGTCCCGCAGCTGCGCGATCGCCCACGCCGCCATCGGGCCGACGCCCCCCTCATCGCCCCTGTCGAGGGACTGGGTGAGGACCTCCAGGCCGTCGAGGTGTTGGAGGTAGCCGAGGCCCCACACGAGCCGTAGGTCGGCGGGGGTCGACCCCTCAAGATCGTCGGACAACAGCTGAATCAGGCGGGCCCGAATGGGCCGATGCTGGACGCGCGCGAGGGAGAGGACGGCTTCTCGGCGTACGCTCGGCTCGTCCCTGTCGAGGGCGCGCGCGAGTGGTTCCACGAGCTTCCCCGCGTACGGCGTCGACGCGTGGCGGCCGAGGGCCCAGGCCGCCCAGGCCGCGGTGTCGGCGTCTTCGTGCTCCGTGGCGCGGACCAGCGCCCGCACGGAGGCCGGGCGGGTGTTGAGGGCCAGGGCTCGCACGGCGCCGAGGCGCAGGGCAGTGTCGCTGGGGTCGGCGCCCTTCAGCGTCCTGACGTGTTGACCCGTGCTGTCGTAAAATCCCAAAAAATCGCGCGTGGCGAAGTTTAAAAAGCCGTAGTTGAACAAGCCCGCGACGACCAAGGAGAGCGGGAAGGTGACGCTGGGACGCCGGGTGGTCGCGATCATGTCGTCGAGGCTGGCGTTCGCGTTGAGCGCCTCGACGCTCTTGCCTTGGAGCGCGGTGATCCGGAAGCTCCCGTCAAAGATGACCTCATCCGCCCACATCGCGTCGAGCACGGCGCACAGGGCCAAGAGCAGGTAAAACCCCGCGAGAAGTAAGGGCTCCACCTCAGGCGCGACCCGATCTGCCCGCACCCACATCGAGATCGCGTACCCGATCACGAGCGCCATAACGTGGGTCATCAACGCGGCGAGCGCGAACTTTTGGCGCAGCGAATACCCGCGCGACGGCCTCGGATCGTAGGGCGACATCGAGCGATACATACCGCGACCAACGGCGAGCGCGGCGCTAAGTTCCCCAGTTTCTGGACCGATCGGCGCGGAACTCCTAGCGTGATGCGGTGTCGCCTCAAGAGCACGCCTCAAACTCTCACGCGCCCGCGCCCGCGCGGAGATGGTCCCGCTGGCGCGCGTTCTTCGCATGGGGCGAGGGGGCGCTCATCGGGGCGGCGTTCGTCGGCCTTTGTGGGTGGCTCGCGGAAGAGTATGCGGACAGCCTCCATGCGGAGGCGGTGGTTCCGGGGGTGCGCGTGGCGGGCTTGGACATCGGCGGCTGGGACCGCGCCCGCCTGCACGCGGGGGCCGGCGGCTTGTCGGCGCAGCTGCTCGACGCGCCGCTGCACCTCACCACGGGCACCGAGCGGATTGAGTCGTCGCCGCGGCAGCTCGGCGCCCACGCGAAGATCGAAGGGGCCGCCACGCGGGCGCTCCGCGTGGGGCGCACAGGCGCGTGGGTCGAAGACCTGATGACCCGCGCGGCCGCGCGCAGTGGCGCCGTCACGCTCGCGGTGCCGCTGGCGTTTGACGAGGCGAGGGCGCTCGAAGTCCTCGCGGCGCTGTCGCCAAAGTTTGACACCCCCTCGCTCCCCACGCGGCTCGATCTCGAGGCGAGGGCGGTGGTACCCGCGATGAGCGGTACGGCGATGATGCCGCACGATTCGCTGTCGCGGGTGGCTGTGGCGCTGGCGTCCGGCGCGTCCGAGGTCGATCTGGTGGTTCGCTCCAAGCCCGCGGTCGACGAGGATCCGCTCTCGTCGCGCGCGGGCCTGTCGTTTGGGGCGGTGCTCGGGCGGTTCGCCACGAGCTATCGCACAGGCTCCGCGCAGCGGGATCGCGGGCACAACCTCAAGATCGGCTCGGCGGCGCTCGACGGCTTTGTGTTGGATCCGGGGGAGACGTTCTCGTTCAACGAAGTGGTCGGAGATCGCAGCGTAGAGGCGGGGTATCGCTTCGCGCCTGGGATCAACTCCGGGGAGATCGTGGACGTGGTTGGCGGCGGGATCTGCCAGGTCGCCTCCTCCCTGTTCGCGGCGGGATTTTTTGCGGGGCTCGAGGTGGTGCGCGCGCGTCCGCACAGCCGCCCAAGCTCCTACGTCGATATGGGACTCGACGCCACCGTGGTCTACCCGACCATCGATTTGAAGCTGAAGAACCCCTATGACTTCCCCGTGGTGTTTCACGTCACCGCGAACCGCGGGATGGTGGAGGCTGAGGTCCTCGGTCCAAACCGTGATTTTAGGATCGTATTTGGCCGGGAAGTGGACGCTGTCGTGCCCTTTTCGACCGTGGAGCGCGAAGAACCGTCGATCCAAGCGGGGCACCACAAGGTGGTGCAGCGAGGGATGCGCGGCTTCACGGTCACCCGGACCCGGAAACGCGTGGTGCGGGGGGTGGAGGTCGGACCCGCGGAGTCGTGGCGCCTCGATTATCCGGCCACCCGCGAGATCGTAAAGGTCGGCACCGGCGGCGCCGAGGCCGAGGTGCCAAAGGCGCGGGCCAGCGTCCAGCTGCGAAATCCACGCGCCTCCTTTGAAATCGTGCAGTGACGCCGGCGCTGGTCCTCTCGCAGCGGCGTCTGACGTCGGCGGGCGGCCGTTGATGCAGGCTCCGAGCGAACCAATAGCTGCGCAGGGACACCGAGCGATGCCCCTGATCGGGTGAGTTATGGCCTTTTAGGCGTAGACGTCTACGAGTTGTCCTTCACTGGATGCGCCATACGATTGGGTCCGTGCCGTCGCTGCAATGAGCTCCACGGCGGCGGGACCTTCGATGGTGTTGTCCTGGCGAAGGGCGCGGAGAATCTCGCCTTCGACGGTTGGATCCATATTCTGTCGCGCACGGACAGTCTCCGAATCCAACGCCGGTTGTAGTGGTGTTATTCGCATCTCCTCATGCCTCTTGACCGACACATCGACGAAGTCGACGGCCGGATCCCTGCATCGAACGGCATCGTCCGACCTTTTTGTTCTCTTTAATTTTATTTGCGATCGTGCGCGGAGGACGCATCGCGGAGCTGACTCGAGGATGCCGCCACGCAACATCCTGCGCGGATGCACAGGTTCGGAGGGCATCCGCGCCGCCGGCCCACACGCTCCACTCGCCGGTGTCGCGAGGTGCAGCGAGGCCAGCACCTTGAGGCAGGCAGGGAGGCGGGGAGGCGGGCAGACGGGCAGGCGGGCAGGCGGGCAGAGTGTGGTTCGCCATCACAAGGTGAGCGCTCCGTTCCAAGGGCGTTCACCGAGCCGTCGCGGGGAGATCGTAGGGATCGTCGGGGCCCGTGGGGCTGCTCATGGGTCGCGGCGGCGTCGCACGGCGCGAAGAATCAGCGTGGGACCGCGCGAAGGAGCTCCGACGCCCGCTCTTCAAAAATTGCGGGAGTTTTGGGCGCTCTCTCAGATGCCTGTATCACCAAGACATCCCCCGAGCGTCCGGCGGGATCGAAAGCGAGCACGCCATGCGAGAGATGCACAAATGGAAAGACAAAGTTGAGTTCTCCCTCGACAACCGACAAATCTTCTTCCTGTTCTTTGGACTCTCTGTCCTCGGATGCTTTGTCTTCGTCCTCGGGGTGATGGCGGGCAAGCGCGTCGCTTGGGAGCCTGATGGCCGGGTCGCCAGCTTGGCGACCGCAGATTCGCTCGACATGCTCGAGGATGAGCTCGTCGACGACGGCTTCGAATTCCGCGAGGGGCTCGCGGCGTCGGAGCTCGAGGCGATCCCGCCCACGCGGGATCCTTCGGAGCCCCCGCGAACGACGGAAGAGATCGAGGCGGCGGCGAAGCTCGCGGCGCTCGAGGAGGATGAGATCGTCCTCGAGAGCGACGACACGCAGCTCGCGAACGCCGCGGAAGAACCCACGCCACAGGCGGCCGCGATCCCAATGGATCCGCCGGCCCGGGAGGTCGTGAAGGCCGCGAAGAAGAAACCCGGAAAAACCGCGGGAGAGCGCAGGGCGGCGCGCCAGTTTACGCTGCAGCTGAAGGCGTTCTCGAGGGCGGAAGACGCGGAGAAACTCGCGGGGCAGATGCGGTCGAACGGACACTCGATGCGGGTGGACAGCGCGGAGGTGAAGGGTCGCACGTGGCACCGCGTGCGCCTTGGGACCTACGCCACCTGGAGCGAGGCCGTGGACGCCAAGTCGGCGTTTGAGAAAAAAGAGCACGTCATCGCCTACGTCATGGCGATGTAGCGCCTGCGGGCGGCGAGATCGGGGGCGCTTCGGGGAACCGAGCGCCCCTTTTGCGTGGGGGCTCGGTCGTCAATTTGGGGTGAATGGGTTACAACCATCCGACCTTGGGCGCCCCCCACAACTCAGCCGATTCGCCGGTGATGCGCCAATATCTCGAGATCAAGTCGAGATATGACGACGCCGTCTTGATGTTTCGAATGGGGGACTTTTACGAGATGTTCTTTGAGGACGCGGTCACTGTGGGGCCCGTGCTCGACATCGCGGTGACGAGCCGCGACCGCAACGCCGAGCAGCCGGTGCCCATGGCGGGCGTGCCCTATCACGCCATCGGGGGGTATCTGCGGACGTTGGTGCAGCAAGGGTTCAAGGTCGCCATCTGCGAGCAGATGGAGACCCCGGAGCAAGCCAAGCGCAGGAAGGGGCCAAAGATTGTGCGGCGAGAGGTGGTGCGGGTCGTGACACCGGGCGCGTTGCTCGACGAGGAGCACCTGGTGCGCGGGGAGCCCAACTACCTCGTGGCGGTGGTGCGCGGGCCAGGGGAGGGGAGCCTCGGGCTCTCCGGGCTCGACATCTCCTCGGGAGATTTCTTCACCGCCATCCCCGGGGATGTGCACGCGCTCCGGGCGGAGCTCGCGCGCATCGCCCCCCGCGAGATCGTGGCGCAGGAGCGGGACCACGAGTGGCTGGTGGCGGCGCTCGGCCAAGACTGCCCCCGGCTTGAGGTCGCCGAGCGTGGCGCTCGCGACGCGTCGAGCCAACGGGTGGCCGCGCTCGACGAAGAGAGCGGCGGGCTCGGCGCGCTCGACCCCGCCGGGAGGGACGCGGCCGCCATGGCGTTGGAATACGCCGAGTCGACGCAGCCCGGCCAGACCCTGCTGATTCATCGCATGCGGCGACACGACTTGGGGGCCCACGTGCTGCTCGACGAGGCCTCGCTGCGAAATCTCGAGATCTTCGCCACGATGCGGGAGGGCCGGCGCAAGGGCACGTTGATCTGGGCGATGGACGAGACCGCGACGGCGATGGGCGCCCGGATGTTGCGGGGCTGGATCGGCGCTCCCGTCCGGACGCTGGAGATCATCGGCGCGCGCCAAGACGGCGTCGAGGCGCTCGTGGAGCGCGCCGCGACCCGCGAGCAGGCCCAGTCTTGTCTCAAGGATATCCGTGACATGGCGCGAATCGCCTCCCGCGCCCGGCTGAACGTGATCAACCCGAGGGAGATGGGGGCGCTGCGGGCCTCGCTCGGCGCGCTCCCGAGGGTGGCGGCGTGCCTCGCGAGCCTCGACGAGTCCCCCGCCACCGTCGCCCGACCGCAGCTCTTGGATCTCGGGGAGGACCTGCTGCGGGACCTGTGGGAGACGCTCACCCATCGGCTCATCGCGGATCCCCCCTCCGTCGCGCGCGAGGGCGGCGTGATCGCGGACGGGGCCGATACGTTCTTGGACGAGCAGCGCAGCCTCGCCGCCGGCGCGCGCGCTGTGCTCGCCGAGATCGAGGCCCGCGAGCGCGCAGCCACCGAGATTCCGACGCTCAAGATCCAGCACAACCGCGTCTTTGGGTACTACATCGAGGTCTCGAAGGCGCACCTGTCGCGCGTGCCCAGCGACTACGTTCGTAAGCAGACCCTCGCGAACGCCGAGCGCTACGTGACCCCGGAGCTCGCGGGCCTCGAAGAGAAGATCTTGGCGGCCCAAGGGGCGGCCCTCGCTCGCGAGCTTGAGCTGTTCCAAGAGCTGCGCGACATCATCTCCGAGGCGGCGCACCGCCTGCTCGACGTGGCCGAGCGCGTGGCGACGGTGGACGCGCTCTGCTCGTTGGCGCAGGTGGCTCAAGAAAACGACTTCGTGAGGCCGGAGGTGGTGGGCGCCCCCGTGTTGGAGATCGAGGAGAGCCGACACCCGGTGGTGGAGCGCATGTTGCCCACGGGTCGCTTTGTGCCCAACGACCTGCGGCTCCGGGCGCAAGGGAGCGGCGCGGAGCCGCGGCTCTTGCTGGTGACGGGCCCGAATATGGGGGGCAAGAGCACGGTGATGCGCCAGGCCGCCTTGATGGTGTTGCTCGCTCACACGGGGTCGTTTGTGCCGGCGAAGCGCGCCCGGATAGGTCTCGTCGATCGAATTTTTACCAGGGTGGGGGCCGCCGACGACCTCGGCCGCGGAGAGAGCACGTTCATGGTGGAGATGCGCGAGACGGCGCAGATCCTGACGCAGGCCACGGTGCGCTCCATGGTTGTGCTGGACGAGATCGGTCGGGGCACGGCGACCTACGACGGGCTGTCCTTGGCGTGGGCCATCACCGAGTTCTTGCACGATCAAATTGGATGTCGCGCGCTGTTCGCCACGCACTACCACGAGCTTTGTGGGCTGAGCGCCAGGCTCGCCGGGGTGAAGAACGCCCACGTCACGGTCCACGAACAGCGGGGCAGGGTGGTGTTCTTGCACCGGCTCGAAGAGGGGGCCGCCGGGCGGAGCTACGGCATCCACGTCGGCAAGCTGGCCGGGCTGCCGCGGCAAGTGCTCCGGAGGGCCTCGAAGATCTTGGCGAGGCTTGAGCAGCAAGAGCGGGTGGGGCTGTCGCCGCAGCTGGATCTGTTCGCGTCGGGAGCGCCCCTTGAGGAGGCGGCACCAGCGCCGAACGATCTCTCGCGAGAACGCGCAGACGAGGCCGCAGAGCTGCTCCGAGCGCTCGATCCCGACGAGCTGTCACCGCGGCAAGCGCACGCGCGCCTGTGCGACCTGGTGGCGCTGCTCTCCGAGGATCGGCGGGCGGCGCGTGGGGACGAAGAAGGCTCGAACTAGGCGGGCAGCCTCCGGTAGGCTCTCCCCATGGCGACGTCGAAAAAAACGCGCGCGAAGGCGCGCAAGAGTCCCTCGTCCTCGCGCAAGCGACAGTGCTGGCTGATGAAGTCCGAGCCCGATGTCTACGGCATCGACACGCTCGAGCGAGAGGGGCGCACGGGGTGGGACGGCATCCGGAATTACCAAGCCCGTAACTTCATGCGCGACGACATGCGCGTGGGAGACGAGGTGTTGTTTTATCACTCGAACGCGAAGCCGCCGGGGGTCGCGGGGTTGGCCCGGGTGTCCAAGCTCGGCGTCGTCGATCACACGCAGTTCGATCCAGACAACAAGTACTTCGATCCGAAATCGGACCCGGACGACCCGCGGTGGGTCATGGTGGAGGTGGAGTTCGTCGAGCGTTTTAAGGCGGAGATTTCGCTCGAGTGGCTGAAGTCCCAAGCGACGCTCCATGAGATGTTGGTGGTGCAGCGGGGCCAGCGACTGTCGATCCAGCCCGTGCAACCTCGCCACTACGATCTCGTGGTGAAGGCCGGCCGGCGCGCCTCCGTGTGAGCCGCGGCGGACCGGGCCCGCGCCGCTCGATTCCCCGAGCGGCGCGCCCGAACGCGACCGCGAGCCGTTCGCGTGGCCTCCTCGAAATTCACCGAATAAAACCGTCAGACGACCGTTGAACGCTGATCGAGTCCTCCCGCGTCGGCGTGTGTTACCTTCCCACCGCGAGAATGCTCATGAGAAATACACGCACTGGAATGCAACGTTTGATCCTCGGACTTTTCGTCATCTCAGGGTGCCGCGCGAGCTATGTGGCGGAGGCCCCCGAGCTTGAAGACGAAGATGAACTCGTCGGCGCGCGCGGCCAGGTGGACGAAGAGATCGACACCGAGAGCGCGCTCGACAAGAAGTTCGGCGCGCGCGAAGACCTCCCACCCCGACCGACTGTCAAGGAGGTCTGCAAGGGCAAGGGCGACGGTCGCAAATGCACCAAAAAAGATCCAAAGCCGGAGGTCACGGCGGCCTACGGCGCGCGGCGATTCCTCGAGGGCATGCGCTGGGGCATGTCCCGTGACGAGGTCCTCGACGCCCTCAAGCGCGAGGTGGAGGTGGAGTACCAAGAGCGCCAAAAAGCGACGCGGGATCCGGTGGTCCAAGACAAGAACCGGAGCTGGAAGCGCGAGGAGCTGGACAAGCTCAGCTTGAACCTGGTGAGCTTTGACAAGCGCACGCAGCACAAGTGGGGCGTGAGCTTAATTCAGTTCGAGTATGAGGATGACACCGGAGAGACCATGTTGTGGCTCAGGTCCAACAGCAACCTGAAGAAGTTCTACTTCTTCAAGGATGACACCCTGTGGAAGGTGATCTACGCCTACGGCATGGACTCCTGGCCGAAGGAGGATCACAGCAAGGTCAAAGAGAACCATTTTATGAAGTGGTTCGGCTACACGCCGAACGAGCGGGTGAAGCAAGATCCGGAGACCTTCGCGCCGATCGTGCGCTTTACGGAGTGGAAGTCCATGGACAACGACATCATCCGCGCGTTCGACCTGACCGCCGTGCACGGGGTCCACATCGTCGCGCTCATCTCTGGAGAGGCGGAGGCCCGAATCGGCGAGCGCCTCCCCCACGTGATGGAAGACGGTGCCTTCTCCGACGCGGTGAGCGACGTGCTCGGCGGCCCCGCCTTGTGCTACGACGCAGACGGCAACTTCATCGAGGACGCGGAGAAGTGCGCTACCCTCGAACTTGAGGAGTAGCCGCGGCGCGACGAGGGGCTAGGGGCTCATTGACCCGAGCCACGCCTGCATCTCCTCGGTGAGGGTCGCCCGCGCGCTGCCGACGAGGAGGATGTGGTTGTCCGAGTCGATGGCCACGCCGCGGGCCTCGCTCGTGCCCATGGAGAACGCCGTCGCGGCGCCCGTGCGGGCCCACATGACGGCACCATCGGCTCCGTGTTTGCGGACATGCAGGGTCGGGCACGCCTCGTAGACTGGGGTACACACGGAGCCGGCGAGGACCGTCTTGCCTTGTTGGTCAACGGCCAAGTCGTGGATTCGATCATTGTTGCCTCCGCCGTCGAACACGTCGATCCAGAGGGTCGCCCCGTCGATGTCGATGGCGGCGAGGAGGATGTCGGTGTCCCCGGGCGCAGCCTCCACCGTACCGGCCACGACGAGCGCGCCGTCGTGGTTGAGGCCGATGGCCGTGAGCGCGTCGTGGCCTCCGAGGTGGTCGTGCTGCCAGGTCCACTGCGGCACCCCACCTTGATCGAACGCGGCCACCAAGAGGTCTCCGCGGGCGGAGGCGGTCCCGACGCTGCCCACGGCGTACACCGTCCCCGCCGGGCCCACGAGCACGTCGTGGTACGCGTCGTCGGCGTGCCCGCTGTCTTCCACCTGGGCCCACTGCGTGTTTCCGAGGCCATCGACCCGCGCGACCCAGCGCTCGGTGGCTGTCAGCAGGGGATCCGTGCGGACGCCGACGACGAAGGCGCCGAGAGAATGGTTGGGGGCGATCCCGCGGACCTCGGCGGGCGCCAAGGTCGAATCAGCGGGGAAGACCGTCCACAGCACGGCGCCGTCCGCGGCCACCCTGGAGAGCCACGGGTGATCATCGAGCGATGAGTCGCGCACCCGTCCTCCGACGTAGGTGGACATGTCGTCCGCGAGCGCGCCCACGAGGGCGTATTCGTCGTTGAGGGAGATGTCCAAGGACACCTGCTCGGTCCACGCCCACGCCGGATTCGTACGCACCATCAGGCCGGTCGCGCCGGCGTCCACTGTGGTCCCTACGGTGACGCGCTCGTCGGGGCTCGCCACGCAGACGTCGTACAACGAGGCGGCCCCTTGGGTGACCCAGGCCTGGGAAGTCAGCAGCTGCCCAGAAAAACCGCAGTCGTTGTTGCAGCCGTCGCCGTCCACCGCGTTGCCGTCATCGCACGCCTCTCCGGACTGAACGATCCCGTCGCCGCAGCCGTCGCCGTCGCCGTCGCCGTCGCCGTCGCCTGCGGCGGCGTCGCCGCCGCCGTCGCCGTCGCCGTCGCCTTCGCCGTCGCCGTCGCCGTCGCCTGCGGAGGTGTCGCCGTCGCCTGTGGAGGTGTCGCCGTCGCCTGCGGAGGTGTCGCCGTCGCCCGTGGAGGTGTCAGCGGGGACCTCCCCGCCGCTGCCTGTGTCCTCAGCGCCCATGGTCCCGGTCGTCTCGGAGGTGTCGGGGACGATCTCCACTTCTCCGCCGCACCCGAGCGAGAGCAGCGCTCCACACAAGCCTCCACCGAGGAGGAGGTACGTTGGGTCGCGCACACTGAGGGCATCGCGTGCTCGCTGCGAGACTTGAGCGCGGCGGTCCGTTCACGGCCCGAACCGGTCCACGCGGCACCGCAGCGGGCCTCGCGGAGATCTCGGAACCAAGAACGACCTACAAAAGGGTGCCAAATCGCTCGTAGCACACGGGCGGGCAGTCGACGCCATTGGGCGCGATGGGCTCGGCGTCCGGCGCGATGCTCAGCGAGATGCTCACGGCTTCGACGAGGGGGGCGAGGGAGTCGGCCTCGTAGATCGAGAGGGTCACCGAGTAACGGGGCTGGGGAGGGGCGGCCAGGCTGATCCCGTTGCCGCCGCATTCGTAGGAGAAGGCGGCTTCGCTGGGGATCGTCGCTGCGGGAATATTGCAGGGGAGCAAGACCCCGTCGCCGTCCACCTCGAACCAGTAGGCCGACCCCGGACTCTGGGCGAACGTAATCACGATCTGATCTTCGCAGCCGATCTCCGTGCACGCCCCGGAGTCGGCGAGGCAGCCCGAGGTGATCGTGGCGAGCAGCACGGTGGAGCGCAGAAAGTGACTTCGCATGGGGAGGGTTGTACCGCCCCACGCGTGACCCTGCTAGTGTGTGGCCGTGGCGATGGGTGTCACCATGGCGTTCCCGGCGGATTGGCGGGGGAGACTCGCTCGCGGGATCGGATGGGCCGTGGGGCTCCTGTTCGCGCTGTGGATCGTCGCCGGGGTCGCGCCTAGCGCGTTCTTCAAGGAGCAGGCGGGGGTCGCCGCGGGGTGGATTCAAGCGTTCTTCGTGGCCAACGACCTGGGCTGGTTCGCGACCAAGGTTGGCGGCAGCGTCGGGCTCCTCCGCGGGATCTTGCGGCTGTGTGCCGCGGGCCTCGGAGTCCCGCTCGCGCTCGTCTCGATGCGCTTCGCTGCGTTCTGGCTCCCCACGACCCCGGTGCTGCTCCGCAAGACGCTGTGGTTCCGGAGTTACGGGAGGCGCCATCGGCTGTCCGTGGCGGAGGTGCGGGCGGTGTTCGTGGCGCACCATCCTGGCGCGGAGGGAGAGGTTATCTGCGTGGAGCTTCGGGACGGCAGCGCGCTGCCCGTGTGTCCGGTGGGGTGGGCGGGCGCGGGGCGGCTGTATCGAGAGCTCACCGCCGCGAAGCGCATGCGACGGGCTCGTCGCACCGGGCGCGATGGCGATCGGTGATCTCGGAGCGCTCGCGTCGTCGCGTCCTGTGGGCGGACAGCTACTCGTCGAAGTGTTGACGGTGCAGAAGCTGGCCGAGGATGGCCGCGCACAACAGCATGGCGAGCCCCCCGCCGATGTGGTTCGGGATCACGTGCCCGAAGGTCGTGTCCGCGCAATGCCAGGTAGAGGTGTTGAGCGCCGCGAGCGCGACTCCACTCGCGATCCAAAAACCCGCGGCCGGGCGCGCCCGTTGGACGAAGGCGCCGCTCCATCCGCCGATGGCGAGCAGGGCCACGCCCACCACAGTCTGCAGCGCGAAGCAGGGCCCGACGAGCCAGGAGCCACCGGGCTCGACGCTCCAGTCGAACGACCCGAGGATCGTGAGCCCGAGCGCGCCGACGATGATCAGCGTCTTGGTCACGCGCCCTGGGAAGATGACGCCGAGGCCGATGGCCGGCAACACGCCGAGGCACATCACCCACACCGCGCCTTGGGCGAGCACCTGCCACCACGGCTGCAACAGCAGGCTGCCGCGGATGCCGGCGAGGCTGAAGACCACGGCCGCAACCGCGATCCATGCCACAAACGCCGGAAAGAAGTGGCGACGCTTCTCTCGCTTTAGCGACTCGAGGTCGGCTTCGATCGCGCCCTGGACCAGCGAAATTGGTGAAGACTCCGGCGGTGTCATGACGGCCCTCCCATACTCCAGCCCGAAAGGTGCGGTGTGCTGAGCGCCACTGCGAGCGCGGGGATGACGCCGGCCAGGCGCCGGGCGAGGGCCTTGTAGGCGCGGTGAGCACGGACGCGCGCGGTGCCTTCTTGAATCGACAGGCGCTCGGCGACCTGCGCCATGGTCATCTCTTTGAGTTTGTGCAGCTCGACGACCTCCCGCTGGCCGGGCGGAAGCTCGGAGATGGCGCTGCGCACCCGCGTCATCACCTCGCGCGCCGCTTCGTCCTCAGACAGCGTCGCGTCCGGGGACGGCGCCGCGTCTTCGAGCACCCGGTCCACGCCGCCAGCGGCCTCCAGGTCGACCTCGCGCGCCCGCTGTCGCGACGACTTGCGGGCGAGATCGAGGGCGGCGTGTCGTCCGATGGTGTAGTACCAAGCGCGGACGGAGCCGTCGGCGTCGAGGCCGGAGGGGACGAAGCGATGCCGCGCGAGGTGGGCTTTGAGCAGGGTCATTTGAACGACGTCATCGAGGGTCGCATCGTCGGGTACGTAGCGTCGGAGCATACGACGCAGGCGCGGTGTGAGGAGGGACGCGAGCTGCTTGAAAGCCCGCGGATCCCCGTCGATATAACGGGCCATGAGCGCCCCAGCGCCCTGGGGGAGTGGGTCCGATTCGAGCGCATTCATGGGGAAGGGCCACCCCCAGACAACGTCACGACACGGGCAGATGTTTCGGGTCCGAGCATTTGATGTTCGAGCGCGGGCAGCGCGGTCCGCACCCGCGCGAGTTCTTCGGCGGTCGCCATGGCGATGACGAGCCCCTCTCCATGGGCCCGCTGGGCCAGCACATCGCCCCACGGGCCGATGATGGCCGAATGACCCCAACTCTCGCGCCCGGGGGCGTGAGGTCCGTCTTGCGCCGGCGCCAGCATAAACGCTTGGTTTTCCACAGCGCGGGCGCGGAGCAACAGCTCCCAGTGGGCGGCCCCCGTGGGGAAGGTGAAGGCCGAGGGTGCGAGGAGAACGTGAGCATTTGCACGGGCGAGGCAGCGGTAGTGTTCGGGGAACCGCAGGTCGTAGCAGATCCCCATGCCCAGGCGCACGCCGCCCCAATCCACGACGACGGGCCGGTCCCCGGGCGCCGTGGTCTGTGTCTCCGTGAGCAGGGCGCCGTCGGGCATGGTGGCGTGGAAGCGATGAATCTTGTCGTAGCGCGCCACCAATTCGCCGCCTCGCACGACCAGAATCGCGTTGGCGTGGCGACCGGCCCCCGCGTCGATGGGTTGGCCGCCGAGCAGCAACAACCCCGGAAACTCCCGCGTAGCGGCCAAGAACGGCGCGATCGCGGGGCAGTCTTCCAAACGCTGAGGCGCCGCGATGCAGGGCGGAAGCGCGCCGTTCGCTGAGATTCCAGCGTAGTTCTCAGGGAGCGCGATGATGTCGGCGCCGGCCTCCATGGCGTCGCGCACCAGGGTCGTGGCGCGATCTAGGTTGGCCGCCACGTCGGCGGTGACCTGCAGTTGCACGGCGGCCAGGCAAACGTCGCGCATGCCCCACCATACGAGGCATGGGGGCTCGTGAGAAGGTTTTTTCCCGCGGCGCGGAGGCTCTTGCAGGCCCACGCACCTTGTGGTAGCTAAGGCGCGTCCACAGAACTCCCAATGAGGGAGCGGGGGTTCGCCTCCGCTCTTTTTTTTCGCGCTGACCATGACTCCAAACGACCTCCAGCCCAGCTCAATCGGCCTCAGCCGCCGTATGGAGGCCCTCCTCGGGCCTACCGCGGAGTCGTTTGGCTACGAGATCGTGGTGCTCGAGTGGAAATCGGGCAAAAGCCAGCTCTTGCAGGTGTTCCTCGACGGTCCTGAGGGCGTCACCATCGACGCGTGCGCGAAGATGAGCCGGATGTTTGGCCAGGTGCTCGACGCGGCCGAAACCTCGGGGGAGCAGCCCGAGCTGGCCAAGGCGTTGGCGCGCGGCTACAGCCTCGAAGTGTCCTCACCCGGGCTGGAGCGACCTCTTCGGAAGCTGCGGCACTTTCAATCGTTCATCGGCCGCAAGGCCAGCGTTCAAACGCGCATGAGCCTGGACCCGGTGTCGGGCCGCAAAAAAATCAAGGGCGTGATCGACGGGGTAGATGCCTCCGCGACCTCGCCACAAGACCCCTACGCAGGCGCCGTGCATCTCATCGACTGCGACACCCAAGAAAAAATTCGGATTCCGCTCGGCGAAATCCGTCGAGCCAATCTCGTTTACGAGGGATAAAGATGGAACAGGTCAACCTCGCTACAGTCATCGACCAAGTGTGTCAGGAAAAGCGCATCTCCAAGGATGTGCTCATCGAAACCGTGGAGCAAGCCGTGCTTCGAGCCGCCGAGAAGGTCTTTCCAGACCGGCTGATGGAGGCCGAGTTCGACCTAGAAACTGGGCAAATTAAGCTCGGCGTCGTGCTCTACGTCGTCGAGGTGGTGCAGCTCGAACTCAAGGAATTGAGCATGGAGCAAGCGCGCCGCTCGGGGCTTGAGGCGGAGCTTGGCGACGAGCTCGTGTTCCCGATCTACTACGCTGAGGCGGACAAGAAGGAGCGCGAGGCGTTGGCGGCGGACTACCCGGAGATCATGGCGCTTCAGACGGTGAACTCCTCCTTCGGGCGCATCGCCGCGCAGACCGCCAAGCAGGTCATTATTCAGCGCGTCCGCGAGGCCGAGCGAGAGAACCTGTTCGACCAATACAAGCACCTCAAGGGTGACTTGATGACGGGCATCGTCCGTCGCTACGAGCGGGGCTCGGTGGTGGTCGAGGTGGACAATGGTAAAATCGAGGCGCTGCTCCCCGGCAGGGAGCAAGTGTCCCGCGAGTCGTTGCGTCCCGGAGACCGCATCGTCGCCTTCGTGAAAGACGTCGACAAGTCCTCCCGCGGATCGCAGATCATCCTCTCCAGGACCCACAAGGGCCTGGTGGAGCGGCTGTTCGCGAAAGAGGTGCCTGAGATCTTTGAGGGCATCGTCCGGATCGAGGCGTGCGCCCGCGAGCCTGGGGCACGCTCGAAGATCGCGGTGTCCTCACGGGAGCGGGACGTGGATCCCGTCGGCGCGTGTGTCGGCATGCGCGGGAGTCGGGTGCAGGCCGTGGTCCAAGAACTCCGCGGCGAGAAGATCGACATCGTCCCCTTCGACGAGGACCCCGCCCGCTTCGTGTGCAACGCGATCCAGCCGGCTCAGGTGACGCGGGTGTTGATCGACGCGGAGCGCCATACGATGGAGCTCGTGGTGCCCGATGACAAGCTGAGCCTGGCCATCGGCAAGCGCGGGCAAAACGTTCGCCTCGCCTCCCGGCTGACAGGGTGGCGCATCGACATTCACTCGGAGAGCAAGATCAAGGAGATGGAGTCGCGCGCGCGCGCGGAGATGGCGGCCATCGAGGGCGTCGGCGCGGAGCTGGCGGCGGCGCTGTTCACCGCGGGCTGGCGCAGCGTCCGAGAGCTGGCCATCGCTGACACCGAGGAGCTCGGCCGAGTCCTGGCGAACGCCACGCTCGCGGAGCAGATCGTGGAGATCGCGAACGACGCGGCGAGCGGCAAGATCAAACTTGAGGTAGATCTCGACGCGCTGCGGGCCAGCTTGGCGGAAGAGCGCGAGGCAGCGATGATGCAATCGGAGGGGGTTGAGGACCACGCATGAGTCAACCTGAGCGCATGTGCGTTGGCTGCCGCCAACGCTTTGATCAGCGGCACCTTCTGCGCGTCCAACGACGCTCAGACGGGGAGCTGCGAGTCGTGGAGGGGCAGCCATATGGCCGCTCGGCCTACCTTTGTCGTTCGAGCGAATGCTGGCGAATGGCCACCCGAAAGAATGGTCTCGCGCGCGCGTTTCGTGCCCGAGTTCGTTGGAATCTTCTTGAATCGAGCCTCGACGCACACTGCGGCGGGCGCATATCGTCCCGCGAAGTGATGAGCGTCGCGGCGAAGAGGGAGAAATGAACGATGGCGTCCAAAATCCGTATCCACCACCTCGCGAAGTTCGTTGGACTTGAGAACAAGGCGCTCGTCGATCTTGTGCAACAGAGGCTCGGCGTCGAAGTGAAGGGCTCTCAGTCGACGCTGACGCAGGCGCAGGCGGAGCAGGTGTGTGACAAGGTCGGGGTCTCAAAGGAGGCCCGCGCTCAAGTCGTCGCCTCGTTCGTGGCCGGGCCGAAGAGCGCGGCCTCCGGGGAGAAAAAACGCGCCTCCGAGGAGGCCAAAACCCCGAAGAACTCCAAAGAGTCCAAGGCGGCGAAGCGTCGCCCGAGCATCGTCATGCGCCGCAAGGGGTCGGGCACGCGCCCCGCCGAGCGAGAGCGCGACGAGGGCGAAGAGGAGACCTCCGGAGCGAGCCCGACGCCACCGCGGGTCGCGGTGCGCTCGTCGGGTGCGCCCTCGAGGGGCACTCGAACCTCTGACCTCCCGTCCGCGGAGGCGCCCGCGCCCGCGCCGGCGCCCGCGCCGGAGGCAGAGGTCGTCGAGGTGGCGGATGTTCGTGAACAGAAGACGCCGACGCCGACGCCGACGCCGACGCCGACGCCGATCGCCGCGGCGCCTGTGCAGCCGGCTCGGTCGCCCGCAGCCCCTCAACCCGCGAAAGCGGAGGAGCGCGTCGCTCCACGACTCGGAGAGCGAATCGAGCTCCCGAAGAGCACGCGACGCCTCCCCGGTGGGATGGCCAGTCGTCTGGAGCAGGCGCCGCCGGCTCCGGCGGCGACACCTGCGGCGCCCAGCGACAATCCACCGGTCACTCCGACCGCGAACGAAGGCGCGGTGGCCGCGGCTGCTGGGCCTGAAAACGCGGTGGCGAACAATGGCAACGAGGACAACCGCGGGGTCATCCGTAACCAAGAAGGGGTGATCGTCGGGATCAAGACCAAGCAGCAGGGTCCAAACATCACCGGGTTCATCAAGCTCGAACCGCGCAAGAGCGCGCGCCAGCAGGTCATCATCACCGAGGCGAAGAAAGGCCCCGGTGGCGGTCGGGCGAGCGCGAGGAAGAAACGCGAGGAGCGAGCCCAACGCATCAGCCGAAACCGACCGCAGCGTCGAGATCGATTCCGGAGCGGGCCACCACAGATCAACACGGTCGAGATGGGCGAGGCCAAGCGGCGGATCCGCGTCGACGAGGTCATCCAGGTCAGCGATCTGGCGCATCAGATGGGCCAAAAAGCCGCGAAGATCGTCCGCGAGCTCTGGGGCCTCGGGCTCCGGGGGATCACGATCAACAACGCCGTGGACATCGAGACCGCGGAGCTTGTCGCGGAGCGGTTCGGCTACACCGTGGACAACGTCGCGTTCAACGAGGAGGAGATCGTCATCGACGAGGCGAACGACGACGAAGATCTCCGCCCCCCGGTCGTCACCGTGATGGGCCACGTCGACCACGGCAAGACCTCGCTGCTCGACTACATCCGCTCCGCGGACGTCGCGGACGGCGAGGCCGGCGGCATCACCCAACATATCGGCGCGTACCGCGTCACGACATCGCACGGCGATGTGGTCTTCCTCGACACTCCAGGTCATGAGGCGTTCTCATCGATGCGCTCGCGCGGCGTCCAGATCACGGACATCGTGGTGCTCATCGTGGCGGCCGACGACGGCGTGATGCCCACCACGATCGAGGCCATCGATCACGCGAAGAAGTCGGGCACGCCGATCATCGTCGCCATCAACAAGTGCGACAAGCCCGAGGCGAACCCGGGCCGCGTCAAGCAGATGTTCATGGAGCACGGCATCGTCGGCGCGGAGTTCGGCGGCGACACCGAGATGGTGGAGATCTCCGCCAAGACGGGGGCAGGCGTGGACAACATGCTCGAGCTCCTCGCGCTTCAAGCGGAGGTGATGGACCTGCGGGCTCCCACCGACGGCCGCGGCGGCGGAGTCGTGATCGAGGCGCGCATGGACAGGGGCCGTGGACCGGTCGCGACGGTGCTCGTGGAGCGAGGCACGCTCGCGCGCGCGGACGTGGCCGTGGCCAACGAGTTCAGCGGGAAGGTCCGTGGCATCTACGATGATCGCGGACAAGCGATCGCGGAGGTTGGGCCTGGGACACCGGTGGAGGTGCTCGGCTTGGACGGCGTGCCTTCGGCGGGTGATCGTTTCGACGTGGTGGAGAATGAGCGCGCCGCCAAACAGCTCGTGTCTCACCGCCGGGAGAAACGGCGCCGCAAGGAGAGCGTGCGCGCTGGACCTTCGGTCCACGACCTCATCGCCAAGCGCCGAATCCCCTCGGTCAAAATCGTGCTGAGGGCGGACGTGCAGGGATCGGCCGAGGCGCTCAAGGAGACGCTCGAGGCGCTCTCGACCGAGAAAGTGCGGGTCGAGGTCATCTTCACGGGCGTCGGCGCCATCAACGAGAACGACGTCAAGTACGCGAGCGCGGGCGAGGCTGTCATCATCGGCTTCAACTCGAAGCCTGTGGGGAAGGCGGCGACGCAGGCCGACTCGGTCGGCGTCCGCGTCCTCCAGTTCAGCATCATCTACGAGGCCTCAGAGCGGGTGACTGAGTTGATGATCGATCAGCTCGATCCCGTGTTCAAGGAGAACGACATCGGCGAGGCGGAGGTTCGGCAGATCTTCTCGATACCAAAGCTCGGCGTGGTGGCAGGGTGCCGCGTGATTCGTGGTCGCGTTACGCGCGCGAGCCATGTCCGCATCAAGCGCGGTGGCGAGGTCGTCCACCAGGGCGAGGTGGAATCGCTCAGATCCTTCAAGGACGACGTCAAAGAGGTCGGTGAGGGACACGAGTGCGGCATCGTGATCGCGAACTTCCCCGGCGTCGAGGAGGAGGACGTCATTGAGGTCTATGAGCTTGAGAAACTCCGGCCGACCCTCTGACCTTGACGCGGGTCGTGCGGCGTCTCCGCGAAGAGGAGTTCGCTAGCGAATGTCGCGGCGGATGCAGCGGGTGGAGGCGCTCGTGCACCGCGAGGTCGCGAGCATTCTTCGGCTCGGGGAACTCAGGGATCCGCGGGTGTCGGGGATCGCGTCCATTTCGATCACGGGGGTGTCGGTGAGCGCAGACCTCTCGCACGCGAAGGTGTTTGTCGATGTGATGGGAGATGCTCGCGAGATCGCGAACGTGATGGCGGGGCTCGAGGCCAGCCAAACCGCGGTTCGCTCCTTGGTCGGCGCTCGCATCCAGCTCCGAAAGACCCCGGCGATTCGTTTCTTTCGAGACGAGAGCATCGAGCGCGGGCATCGGATCGAAGAGGTCCTCGCGGAGCTTCGAGACGAGGCGAGCCGGCGAGACGCCGCGCCGTCTGATCCGAGCGACTCGGCGTCGCAGGGCGTCGCGCTCGACGAGGATGAGGGGTGAGCCGGAGGCGCCGAGGGCCCGCGCCCTTCGGGGTGCTGGCGGTGCACAAACCTCCGGGTCCGACGTCGCACGACGTCGTCGCTTGGATTCGCTGGGTGCTCGGGACCCGGGAGGTCGGTCACTGTGGAACCCTCGACCCCGCGGCGACGGGGCTGCTGCTGGTGTGTGTCGGCGGCGCGACGCGCCTGGTGCCCTTGTTGACGGCGGAGGACAAGAGCTACGACGCGACGTTCGTCTTGGGCTCCACCACGGACACGCTCGACGCCCAGGGGGATGTGACGGAGCGCGCGGCCGTCGACGGCGTCGCGGTCGCGAGGGCGCACGCGTGCGTGGAGGGGCTCGCGGGCGTCCACCCGTTGCCGCCGCCGGCGTATTCAGCGGTGAAGGTGGACGGCGTCCGCGCGCACGAGGCCGCCCGGCGTGGCGCGCCGCTCGAGCTCGCGGCGCGACCCATGGAGGTCTACGAGGTGGACGACGTGGAGCCGGTGGAATATGAGGGGGCAGACGGGAGCGCCCCCGCGATCCGTGCGCACCTCCGCGTGCGGAAAGGGACCTACATTCGCAGCCTCGCCGCGTTCGTTGGTGAGCGCGTGGGGGTCCCGTGTCACCTCGGCGCGCTGGACCGGACCGCGTGTGGCGCGACGCGAGCCGACGATCCGCGGGTGTTGCACCCGACGGCCAGCCCGCCGCCTGAGGATCCCGGGATCGCTGCCGGCGAGGATCGACGGATCGCTGGCGAAGGGGAGTCTGGGGCGACCGAGCGCAAGCCTCGCGGCTGGCGTCTCTCGGTGGCGGGCGATCGCGAGTCTCAACGCGCCACGGTCCTCGGCGGGCTGGGCGCTCCGTGGCCACTGTTACCTATCGCGTCGGTGTTCGCCGCGGGTCCGCTCGAGGGCGAGTTCGAACGGCTCGCCCACGGCCAGCGTCTCGGCCCGAGCTCTGCGCTCAGCCAGGCGCTGCGCCCGCGGCCTGAGGGGGCGTCAGGGGACGCACATCGCGCAACACGCGCGCCCGCAGATCCCGGGAGAGAGCCCGGCCGTGCGGTGGTCGTCGCCGCGGAGGATCGGCCCGAATTGCCCGCGGCGATCCTCGTTACAATTGAGCCGTCGGGGAGGATCTGCCCACATCGGGTAATTCGACGTTGAGGTGGTCCACGGGCCGCGCGTGGGGGGTTTTCACCGGCGCGAGAAGGACTTGACAGCCTTGTTCCGGATGTGGACTATCCGGCCTCAGTTCGAACTCAACATTTTAAAGTCAAAAAGGGCACGGGCCCTTTGAAAGAAGCACATCGATGTCATTGTCCGCAGACCGCAAAGCCGAAATCGTCGGCAAATTTCAAAAGTCACCCGGAGACACGGGTTCGCCGGAGGTGCAGATCGCACTGCTGACCGAGCGAATCTCGTTGCTCACCGAGCACAGCAAGGTGCATAAACAAGACTTTCACACCCGGCGTGGGTTGCTGAAGCTCGTCGGTCAACGACGACGCATGCTCGACTACGTCAAATCGTGTGACGTGGAGCGCTACCGCACCGTCGTCAAGGCGCTCGGCCTCCGCAAGTAGGACCGCGGCCTCGTCTTCTGGACGCGTTCGAGTCGCCTGCAGTGGCAGGAGCTCGCGCAACCTGATCGGCGGGGCACATCGTGCCACTTCGCCCACATGCTCGTGGCCGGGCGGGGGTGGCATCGCATCAACAAAGGCCTGCGAGCGAAGAGAGCTACCATGGAAATTATTCGAGAGACCGCCAAAGTCGGCAACGTAGAAATTACCCTTGAAACCGGCAAACTGGCCAAGCAAGCCAGCTCCGTCGTCATGAGCTGTGGCGGCACCGCGCTGCTCGTGACCGCCGTGTCCGGGCGACGACCCAAGGACCTCCCGTTTTTGCCCCTCACTGTCGAGTACCGCGAGGCCAACGCGGCCGCCGGCAAGATCCCTGGGGGGTACTTCAAGCGAGAAGGCCGCCTGTCTGAGAAGGAGATCTTAACCTGTCGCCTCATCGACCGTCCCATCCGTCCGCTGTTCCCCAAGAGTTACCGCTGCGACACGCAGGTCATCGGCGGCCTGCACAGCTACGACAAGATGAACGAGCCCGACGTGCTCGGGATCACCGGCGCCTCCGCGGCGTTGTCTATCAGCGACGCGCCCTGGGAGGGGCCCGTGGCCGGCGTCCGCGTCGGACGGATCAACGGCGAGTTCATCGCGTTCCCTACGTTCCAGCAGATCGCCGAGAGCGACCTCAACCTCATCGTCGCGTGCAGCGCTGACGCCATCATGATGGTGGAAGCGGGCGCGTCCGAGATTTCTGAGGCGGAGATGATCGACGCGCTGATGTTCGCGAAGGACGCTTCGGTGCCCCTCATCGAGGCGCAGGTGCGACTGCGTGAGCGCGCGGGGAAAGCGAAGCGAGAGTTCAATCCTCCCGTGGTCGACGAGGCCCTCCAAAAGGCGGTGTTCGACGTGGCGACGGCCGGTGTGACCGAGGCGCTCGCGATCAAGGGCAAGCACGATCGTCACGCGGCGCTCTCGGCCTCAGGAAAAGAGAGCACGGCGGCCCTCCGCGACGCGCACCCCGATCGGATCGAAGAGATCGAGGCGGCGCTGAGCAACCTCGAGAAGCGACTGGTTCGGACCAAGGTGGTCGACACCCACGTCCGCATCGACGGTCGCGCGCTCGATGAGATCCGACCCATCTTCGTGCAGGCGCGCCCCTACGAGCGCCCGCATGGTTCGGCCGTCTTCCAACGCGGAGAGACCCAAGCGTTCGTGACGACCACCCTCGGCACCGAGCGAGACGCCCAGCGACTCGACACCGTGCACGGTGATGTCCATCGCAGCTTCTTGTTGCACTACAACTTCCCGCCGTTTTGTACGGGCGAGGCGAAGCCCCTCCGCGGGCAATCCCGTCGCGAGATCGGCCACGGCGCCCTCGCCGAGCGAGCGCTCTCAGGAATCCTCCCCTCCAAGGACGACTTTCCCTACACGATTCGAATCGTGTCAGACACGTTGGAGTCCAACGGCTCCTCGTCGATGGCCGCGGTGTGTGGCGGCTGCCTCAGCCTCATGGACGCCGGGGTGCCGATCAAGGCGCCGGTCGCAGGGATCGCCATGGGACTCATTCAAGAGGGGGAGAAGATCGCGGTCCTCTCTGACATCCTCGGAGACGAGGACTTCCTCGGCGACATGGACTTCAAGGTCACCGGGACCAAGGACGGGATCACAGCGTTGCAGATGGACATCAAGGTGAAGGGGCTCAGCCGCAAGATCCTTGAGGACGCGCTCGCGCAAGCGCAGCGCGGGCGACTCCACATCCTCGACAAGATGCTCGAGGAGCTGCCAGAGCCGCGCGCAGACCTGAGCAACTTCGCCCCTCGGATCGAGAGCGTCTACGTCAAGGTCGACCAGATTCGCGACGTGATCGGACCCGGAGGGAAGGTCATCCGCGGGATCATCGAGCAGACCGGATGCGACATCAACATCGACGACACAGGGCGCGTCCAAATCGCCTCCGACGATCGCGACGCCATCGAGAAGGCCAAGCGCATCATCGAAGGGCTCACCTATGAGCCAGAGGTTGGCGCCTGCTACAACGGCCTCGTGAAGCGGGTGGTGGACTTCGGCGCGTTTGTCGAGATCCTCCCGGGCACGGATGGACTGGTCCACGTCTCCGAGCTAGAGAACCGTCGGGTGGAGGACGTCACGGACGTCCTCAACGAGGGCGACGACGTGGTCGTCAAGGTGTTGAAGGTCGACGACAACGGGAAGATTCGCCTGAGTCGAAAGGCCGCCTTCGGCGTCGATCCGGACGACATCCTCAATATGCGGGGCTAGGCGGATGACGCCGACGCTGCGGGTGCGACGCCTCAATCCGGGAGCACGGCTCCCGGAGAGGATGACTGCGCTCGCGGCGGGCATGGACCTCGCGGCATGCTTCGACGCGGGGGAGGAGGTCACGCTGGCGCCGGGAGGTCGGGCGCTGATCCCCACGGGACTGGCGGTCGCGATTCCGGAGGGGCATGAGGGGCAAGTTCGTCCGAGGTCAGGCCTCGCGCTCAAGCACGGCGTCACCGTGCTCAACGCGCCGGGGACCATCGACGCGGACTATCGCGGCGAGCTGCGGGTGTTGCTCGTGAATTTTGGCGAGGGCCCCGCGCGAATTCAAACAGGGGATCGGATCGCGCAGCTGGTGATCGCCCGGGTCGCCGCCCTCGACGTCGTGGAGGTCCAGACCCTCGAGAGCGTGGAGAGCCGCGATCCAGCCGGTTTTGGGACCACGGGTGGCTTTTCGACCTCATAATGTGAGGTGCAGGAGATTCGAAGCATGTTCGGACCAGGTCTTGTTTGCGATCGTTTTCAGTTCATTCAGCCGCTCCCGGATTTCGTGGGTCACCGCGCGCTCGGCCTGAGCCACATCGCCGTCGATCAAAAAGAGGGGGGCGAACAACTTTGGATGTCGGTCGTCGACGCCCCGTTGATCCCTGACGCCGCCGCGAAATCCGAATACCTCAGCCAGATCCGGGCGCTCGCGTCGCTGCGGCACCCCTCCCTGGTCAGGATGGGCGTCATCGCCGACGATGATGAGCGGGTCTACGTCGGGTACGAGGCGCTGCCCGGGGCGCTGGTGCTCGAGGACGTTATGAATCGGTTCGGCGCCATGTCCTCCACGCTCGTCCTGGAACGCGCGCGTTCCATCGCCCGAGGATTGGACGCGCTTCATCGCCGCGGCGTGGTGCACGGTGGCCTCGACGGGACCACGGTCGTCAATTGGGAGGAGCAGTGCCTGCTCCTCAACTATGGGTTGTTTTCCGGGCTCCACAGCGATCGGTTTCGAGAGCTGGCGCGGCGCACGGGGAGCGTCACGATGTGGCCGCCGGAGGTGATCCGCGGCGAGTTCAGTCCGGCGGGCGACGTGTTCGCGTGGGGAGTCCTCGTCGCGCAGATGCTGACGGGAGAGCCGCCGGCCGGGGCCGTGGTGGAGCTCGACGATCACGCGCGTAACTACGATGTCGGGGCCGAATTCCTGGACTTGATTCGATCGTGTACGCACACCAACCCTGACAAGCGACCACGTGACGCGACCCACTTGGTCGCCCGCCTCGAGAACTTCGACACGATCACCAAAGGGAGCGTCGATGAGGTGTCGGACGTGGCCGACCTCCCGCCGCCTCCGTCGGAGATTGGCGCAGGATTTGGACTGAATTTTGGCGGAGATTCGGATGGGGAGAGCGCCGGCATCGATGACGACGACAGCATGATCTCGATGACGCAGATCTCGGTGGGGAGCGGACGCTCGGAGTTTGATTCGTCGCCGGATCTGAAGATGCCGGACGCCGACGCGCCGACGAGCGGACTCAAGAAGCGCGCGAAGAAGCGAGCCCCCCAACCCACAGCGAAGCTCGCTACGCTCGCGGCAGAGATCGTCGGTGAGGAGGGCGTGGGGGCCCTGGGCTCCGTCTTCGACGGTGAGATTCCGGTCGATCCGGAGACCTCTGTCAGCTCCGTTGACCTCGAGAAGCTCGCTCTAGGCGTCGAGGCGGCCGCGGCTTCCGACGCGGGGCTGTCGTTGATAGGCGGCGGTGACCCCACCGAATTCGACACCTTCGCGACGCGCAAGGGCGAGGAGCCGGAGGCGGTCGCCAAGGACGAGAACATCAAGGTTGATCGCAAGAAGAAGATCAAGCTGAGTCGGCCACGCAGGGTGCGTCGCCCGGGGCCGCATGGCCCACCTGCAAATTTTGTCAGCCGCGGAATCATCGTCGTCACTGGGGCGCTGACGTTTCTATTTACGTTGCACGTGGCGAACGAGCGGGGTGGATACGCGAAGCTGATCGATCCTGCCTTCACCTCGGAGATCGCGACCTCGGTGGAAGTCGCGGTGGCGACGGCCACGACGACCGTCGCGAAGATGAGGGAGAGCGCGTCACCGCCGCCGCCCGCGCGAGGCGGCGCAGCCGGCGGCACGACCGGCGGAACGACTGGTGGCGAACCTGGGGACGCAACCGGCGACGACACCGGCGCAGAAACCACCGCCGCCGCGGTTGAGGCTCCTCCCGTGTTGCGGCCGTGCGAGGAGGGGACGGTCGCGGTCAGCGAGAAGGTCTGCGTCGACGTGGCAGAATATCCGGGGCTCCGAAAGATCCCGCGGACGAACGTGACGTTTCGCGCCGCGCGAGCGGCGTGCGAGGAGCGCGGCGCTCGTCTCTGCCACATCAAGGAGTGGCAGGCGGCGTGTGCCGGAGACGAAGGTTCACGCTATCCGTACGGTGGTCGTGTAGACGCCTACGCCTGCAACACCGCCTCGCCCGCTGGCTACCCCCAGGTCGTACGGCGCTCGGGGATCATGTCAGGCTGCGTGACGTCGGGTGGGGTCTACGATCTCATCGGAAACGTCGGGGAGTGGGTGTCTGACGGGCGCGCGGTCGGGGGAGACAGCAGCTCCTCGCATAAGGCCGTTCATTGCGGGAAGTGGGGATCGCCGCCGAGAGGGTACTCGAGCGACCTCCTCGGGTTTCGTTGCTGCGTCGACCGCGTCCTGGAGTAGTCATGCCGATCGCTGAAGAAATCTTGCTACGATCTGTCGAACACAACCTCGTCGTCGATGAGCTCGATGAGGACTTTGATCGTCTAGGCGCGCGGTACAGCGGGAAAGTGCGCGAGAACTTCAGCCGAGAGGGTGAGCGGCTCATCGTCGTGAGCGACAGGGTGAGCGCCTTTGATGTGGTCTTGGGGACGATCCCCTTTAAGGGCCAGGTGCTCAATGAACTCGCCACATTCTGGTTCGAGAAGACCGCCGGGCTGATGGCAAACCACATGCTGAGCGTGCCGGACCCGCAGGCGATGAAGACGGTCGAGTGCAGGCCGATTCCTGTGGAGTTTGTCGTCCGCGGATATCTGACGGGGGTGAGCTCGACGAGCATCGGCCAGGCGTATCTCCGCGGTGAGCGGGTGTTTTGCGGGCACGCGCTGGAAGACGGGATGCAGATGCACCAACGCCTGCCTCAAAACATCTTGACGCCATCGACCAAGGCGCCCAAGGGCGGACATGATGAGAGCGTGAGCGCGGACGAGCTGTTCGAGCGCGACGTGATCTCGCCGGAGGAGTTCCGGTCGATGGAGGCGCAGTGCCTGGAGCTGTTCGCGGAGGGGCAGCGGATCGCGGCGGCGCGCGGGCTCATCCTCGTGGACACCAAATACGAGCTCGGGCGCGGCCGTGATGGGCAGGTCGTCTTGATCGACGAGATCCACACGCCGGACAGCTCGCGTTATTGGTACGTGGAGGGATATGACGAGCGCATGAAGGCAGGCGAGCCGCCCCGCAGCCTCGACAAGGAGTTTTTGCGGCGGTGGCTCGCGAGCCAGGGGTTCTTGGGCGAGGGGAGCCCCCCGCCGCTGAGCGCGGAGATTCGCATGGAGGCCTCGCGCCGCTATATCGAGACCTTCGAATGCCTGACGGGGACCACTTTTATCCCCGCCGAGGCGCCGCCCATACCGCGCCTGAAGCGGAACCTGGGCCTGTAGGGGAGGCCTTGCACTTTGGCGATGCCAGCGTGCCGCGAATGTGGTAAGCGGCTCCCAAATGTGCGGCGTCGTCGGCATTTACAATCACAAAGAGGCGGCGAATCTCGCCTACCTCGGTCTCCATGCGTTGCAACATCGCGGGCAGGAGTCCGCTGGCGTCGTCTCGGCCGACGAGGGCATGCTCCACGCCGTCCGCCGGATGGGGCTCGTCGCGGACTCATTCGACAGAGAGCGACTCGGTCGGCTGCCGGGGAGCATGGCCATCGGTCACGTCAGGTACACGACCGCCGGCGGCTCTCTCCCGAAGAATATCCAGCCGTTGACCGTAGAGTACCGCAAGGGCTCCATGGGGATCGCCCACAATGGAAACCTGGTCAACGCCGAGAAACTCCGTGACGAGCTGGAGGAGGCAGGGTCGATATTCTCGACCAATTCGGACACCGAAGTGGTCTTGCAGTTGATCGCGCGTCACGATTCCGGCGCCTTCGTGGACCGTCTGGCGGCGGCGCTGACCCGTGTCAGGGGCGCCTACAGCTTGGTGATGATATCGGGCGACGAGCTGATCGCCGCGCGCGACCCTCATGGTTTCCGCCCGCTGATGATCGGGCGAGTCACTGACAGTCCTGACAGCGTGGTGGTGGCGTCGGAGAGCTGCGCCTTCGACCTGATCGGCGCCGAGAAGATTCGTGACGTCGAGCCTGGCGAGGTGATCGTTGTCAACCGGGAGGGGATCACATCCCATCGGCTGCCGACCGCGAAGCCGGCGCGGTGCGTGTTCGAGCAGGTCTACTTCGCGCGCCCTGACAGCGTGCTCGACGACATCTCCGTCTACGAGGCGCGTGTCCGCATGGGCCGGCAGTTGGCGAAGGAGCGGCCGGTGGAGGGGGACGTGGTCATCCCCGTGCCCGACTCCGGAGTTGTCGCGGCGATGGGATACGCGAAGGAGGCGGGGATCCCATTCGAGATGGGGCTGATCCGAAACCACTACGTGGGGAGGACCTTCATCGAGCCCAAGGACTCGATCCGTCACTTCGGTGTGCGGCTCAAACTGAACGCCGTGCCAGAGCTGCTCCGTGGGAAGCGGGTGGTGGTCGTGGATGACTCCATTGTTCGGGGCACGACCTCGCGCAAGATCGTGAAGATGATCCGCGAGGCAGGAGCGAAGGAGGTCCACGTGCGCATCTCGTCGCCGCCGGTGACGGGCCCGTGCTTCTACGGGATCGACACCCCGACGCGTTCCGAGTTGATCGCCTCGACACACTCGGTGGAGGAGGTGCAGCGCTACATCACCGCGGACTCCCTCAGCTATCTCTCGCCGGAGGGTCTGCTGAGCGCGGTCAAGGAGGACCGCGAGATCGGGTTTTGCACCGCGTGCTTCACCAACGACTACCCGGTCGCTTTCGAGCCGCCAGCGTCCCGGCGACAACTCCGCTTGATTGAAGTCTAGCGCTGCACTAGCCTGTGCCCAGACGATGAACGGTGACGCCTTGCTCGTCTTGTCCGACCCATCGATTGCCCAATCATGTCCGAACCCATCCATCCAGAGGCACCCGAACACAACAAGATGGTCGAGCGCACCCGGTCTTTGACAGACCGTCTTGGTGAGTTACGGAGGTATCTTTGACTACCCGGGCAAGGTAGAGCGACTCGAAGAGCTCGACGCCCAGACGGCGGACCCTGAGTTTTGGGGCGACGGCGACGCGGCGCAGGTGGTGCTGCGTGAACAAAACACCCTGAAAAAACTCCTCGAACGGATCGACGAGGCCGGGCTCGTGCTCGACGACGCGATCGCCCTCTACGAGCTCGCGCGCGAAGCGTCGGACGAGGAGAGCGCGGCGGAGGCGTGGCAGACCCTCGGGGAGGCCGACAAAAAAGTCGAGCACCTCGAGTTCCGGCGCATGCTCGCAGGAGAGCACGACAGCGCCTCGGCGCTGCTCTCTATCAACGCCGGCGCGGGCGGGGTGGACAGCCAAGACTGGGCGGAGATGATGCTGCGGATGTTCCAGCGGTGGGGCGAGCGCAAGGGGTTTGAGGTGCGCGTCATCGACGTCCAAGAGGGCGATCAAGCCGGCATTCGAGGGGCGGATCTCTCGGTGGAAGGTGAGTACGCCTACGGCTGGCTCCGCTCCGAAATAGGGGTGCATCGGCTCGTGCGCATCTCCCCATTTGATTCTCAGGCCCGGCGTCAGACCAGCTTCAGCAGCGTGATGGTGCTGCCGGATATTGGCGACGAGAACCTCGACATCGAGGTCGTTGAGTCCGATCTGCGGGTCGACAAGTATCGGGCCTCGGGAGCCGGCGGACAGCACGTCAACAAGACTGAGTCGGCGGTGCGCTTGACCCATCTCCCCTCGGGGATCGTGGTCGCGTGTCAAATGGAGCGGTCGCAGCACAAGAATATGGCGACCGCCATGCGGATGTTAAAGGCGAAGCTTTGGGAGCGAGAACAGCAGCGGCGGCAAGAGGAGATCAACGCGCTCGAGGGCGACAAGAAGAGCATCGAGTGGGGGAGCCAGATCCGGTCGTATGTGATCCATCCTTATCGCCAGGTCACAGACCTGCGCACCGAGCTGAAGGTGTCGAATGTGGACGCGGTGCTCGACGGCGACCTCGACGCGTTTATGGAGGCGTTCTTGCTCAAGCAAGGCCACGAGGGGACGGATCGCTGAGGTGCTGAGTGGCACGGTGGCGCTCGAGGGACGTGTCGCGTGGAGGCACCTGCGTGCAGATCACGCCGCGCCGTGGGTGAAGCGGCTCACGTGGGCGTCGCTGTACACGGTCGTCGTCGGGATCTGCCTCGGTCTTTACGCGGAGTTTGGGCTCGAGGCGGCGAGCCCCGTGGACGTCGCGCTCGCCATGGACGACGGCTCGACGGCCTTGCAGCGGGGCTTTTCAACCTTCGCGTTCTTGAGCGTGGTGCTCGGGGCGCTCGCGCTGATCTTCGCGATCTTCGCGCGCTTCTTCTCAATCCTCTCCACGATCGTCATCTACGCGGTGTTGCTCGGATCCATGTCACTCGTGGTCGTGCCGTCGCTCATGAGCGGGCTGATGAGCAGGCTCCGCGAGCAGATTCTCGACCAAAAGGCGCACCTGCTGATCGAGGGAAAAGACGGCCGACACTTGGCGGACTACGCGGAGATCGTGGACGCGCTGAGCGGCTTGGATGGGCTCGTGGGGGTGAGCCCCTTCGTCGAGGGGGAGGTCATGATTCTCAGCGGCATCGATCGCGACGGCGCGATCTTGCGTGGCATCGAGCCGTCGCTGTTCGCGAAGGCCTCGCGGATCGAGGACATCATGGACGAGGGGAGCTACAGCGCGTTGTTGGACCCCGCGAGTATCCCGCGCCCGTCCGCTCGATTCGGCCCGACCTCCCTGTCGGGTCTGTCGGTGGACGAGCCGCCGCGTGACGCGGCAGGGACCGGCCGCGCGCAGGTGCAGGGGAGCGCCGCGGTGATCGGAGGTGAGGAGGCCGAGCCGCCGCCGTCGACCGGCGAGCCCGTGACCGGAGAGGGCGAGGTTGATCCGGCGCCCTCGGCGGACGACGCGGCGCGAGAGGACCCCGCGACGCCGCGGGTCCAGGCGCGCCAGCGAATCGAGGCGACGCTCGCCGCGCTCGAGGACGAAGGTGAGGGATGGGAGGATCCGGTGGAGACGTTGGGGCTCTCCGATTCGAGGCCGCGCGCGGAGGGGGCACGAGAAATCCCGTCGCAGGCGCCGGACGTCATGGCGGCCCGGGAGGCCGCGGGAGCCGCGGCGGGGTCAAAGGAGGCCATCCTCGATCCTATCTTGGTGGGAAAAGAGCTCGCCCTCGAGCTTGGCCTAAACGTCGGATCCGAGGCCCAGCTGATCACGCCGGTCGGTCGCATGACCCCCGGGGGGCGGGTGCCCGGGGTGCTCAAGGTGGCCGTCGGTGGCATCTTTTTTTCGAAGATGTACGAGTACGACAAGAAGCTCATCTATGCGCCTCTCGACACCGTGCAGGCCTTCTTGCGGATCGGACCACGGGTCTCGGGGATCGAGATTCGACTCGCCAACGTGGACGCGCTCGACGCCGGGGAGGCGCAGATCCTCGCGGCCATCGAGGCGCTCGAGCGCGAGGACCTGGAGGTTCGAACGTGGGAGGACCTGAACCGCAACCTGTTCGCCGCGATGTACCTCGAGAAGATCGCGATGTTCGTTGCCCTCAGCTTCGTGGTCCTCGTCTCCGCCTTCGGAATTTTGACCAGCAACCTCATGAGCGTCCTCGAACGCTACGAGGAGATCGCTATTATGAAGGCGATGGGGGCCTCCGACCGGAGCATCCAGCTCATCTTCTGGGCAGAGGGGCTGTGCGTCGGCGTCTTGGGAGGGGCGTCCGGGATCGGGATCGGCCTGTTGATATGCTGGGCGCTGGCTCGCTTTGGCCTGCCGTTCGAAGCGATTTACTATATGCATGAGGTGCCCGTGGAAGTGCATTGGGACGAGGTCGCCTTGGTCGGCGCGAGCGTCCTCGTCGTGGTATGGCTGTTCACGCTTTACCCGGCGAGGATCGCCGCTCGCATGCGCCCCGTGGACACGCTCAGGCTGGCTGACTAGACAGGGCTGCGCCAATGCCGCCCCGGCGGATGAGAGCGTCGTGGCGACTCTGACAGCGTTGACAGCGGTTTTGCCGGGTTCTAGGGTCCGCGAAACCCCTTTTCCATGACTGCCGACACCGAATCCACTGCCGCGATGCCGCCGGCGCCTAGCGACGCGCGTCCCATCCTCGTAGAGGTCGAGGGCGTGTGCAAGGAATTCGAGATCGGTCAGCGCGTCTTGCCCGTGCTTCAGGACGTCGACTTGACGATCAGAGCGGGGGAGATGGTCACGATCATCGGGGCCTCGGGGGCCGGAAAATCCACCTTCTTGCACTGCCTCGGGACGCTCGACCTGCCGACGCGCGGGGCCATCCGGTTTGAGGGGATGGACGTGACCGGGCTGTCGCCGGTGGACCTGGCGGCGTTCCGCAACCAAACCATCGGCTTCGTCTTTCAGTTTCATCATCTGCTGCCGGATTTCAGCGCGCTTGAGAACGTGATGATGCCCGCTCTTATCGCGCGCCGTCCGCGGCGGGAAGCGAGAGCGAGCGCGGAGGAGATGCTCGCTTCGGTGGGTATGGACCATCGCCTGCGCCATCGACCAGGCGAGCTCTCCGGAGGTGAACAGCAGCGCGTCGCGATCGCGCGTGCGCTGGTGATGGAGCCGAAGATGCTGTTGGCGGACGAGCCCACCGGGAACCTCGACACCAAAACCAGCCGGGAGGTGCACGAGCTGTTGTTTCGGCTCAACGAGGCGCGCGGGCTGACGGTGCTCATCGTCACCCACAACATGGAGCTGGCGGCGCAGATGCCTCGGTGCGTGCGGATGGCAGACGGTCGCATCTCGTCCGCGGGGGACGTGTCTCTCGCGGCGTCGTCGGAGGCACGTGGACCTGGCTGACGAGGCCACGGGCGCGGACGCTGCTCTGGGTGCCCGCAGGTCTTGTCCCGCGCGCGCGCGGGCGGGTCTGTCGGGACGAGTGCAGCTCGTGGGGCTGCTGCTTTTGTGCGCGGCGCTGTTCGGATCGATAGGCGAGGCGCGAGGCGCAGGCGTGAGCGGGCGCGCGCTCGAAGGTTGGGGGGCGCAGCTTCCCGGCGCCGACGCAATGTTCGACCTCGCGGCCTTGCAAGACGTCCCGGTCGACGTCTACGGGCGGGACATCGTAGGGATCTCGTTCAAGGGGAACCGCCGGGTGGAGTCCGAGGCGATGCTGTTGGAGATCTCAACCAAGGTCGGCGGCCAGGTCTCGGCGCGGACCCTCGCCTCGGACCTGCGGCGTCTGTGGGCGCTGGGCTACTTCGAGGACGTCTCGGTGGCCGCGGAGGTCGTCAACGACGGGGTCCGCCTGACCTTTCAGGTGTCGGAGCGCCCGAGCATTCGCAAGATCATCGTCGACGGAAACACCAGCGTAAAGCTCGACAAGATCAATGAGGTCCTCGATCTCGCGAAGAATGAGGTGCTCGAGCTCGGCAAGGTGAAGGCCAACGTCGAGAAAGTGAAACAACTCTACACCGCCGAGGGCTTCTTCCTCGCCGAGGTGAGCTACGCCGTCCGCCCGGTAGAGACCGAGCCCGGAAAAGTGGACGTGGTGCTGCTCGTGGAGGAGGCCTCAGAGGTCGTCGTGCGCGGGGTGACGTTCGTCGGGAACCGGGCGTTCAAAGACCGGGAGATCGCCAAGGTGATGCTCACGCGCGTCGGGGGGTATCTGAGCCTGGTGACCAAGAAGGCGGGCGGGGTCTACAATCGCGAGGCGCTCGCCCAGGACTTCGCCAATATCAAGGCGTTCTACGGGGACAGCGGGTATCTCGACGCGAAGCTCGGCGATCCCGAGCTCGCGCTCTCCGCGGACCGCCGCTTCGTCCACATCACGATCCACGTCGACGAGGGGCCCACCTACACGCTCGGTGAGATCTCTGCGCGGGAGCTGGTCGCCCGCGGCGAGAAAGAGCTCCTCAGCGAGGATGTCCTCGCGCGTTCGATCAAGCCAGTGACCCGCGTGGGTGACACCGTGTCGTGGAGCAAGTTGCAAGGGGTGCGACAAGAGATCGAGCGACGCTACAAGGACGTCGGATACGCCTACGTGAACGTGGTCCCGAACACGCGACAGGATCGAGACAACCTCAAGCTCTACGTCACCTTCGAGGTGCAAAAGGGGCCGCTCGTCTACGTTGAGCGCGTGGAGATCCTGGGCAACGACAAGACCTCGGACAAGGTGATCCGACGAGAGGTGCTGCTGCGTGAGGGCGCGTTGTATTCGGAGTCTGGGAAGGAGGCCTCGGAGCTCAACGTGATGAGGCTCGGTTACTTCTCCGACGTCATCGTCTCCACGACGCGGGGTTCTTCCGACAATCGCATCGTCATCAACGTCGAGGTGACCGAGCGGCTCACCGGCACCTTCCAGATCGGCGCGGGGTTCTCAACCATCGAGAGCTTCGTGCTCCAAGCGCAGATCCAGTACGACAACTTCCTCGGTCGCGGCGCGACCGTACAGCTCGTGGCCCAGCTGTCGAGCCTCCGCCGCTGGTTCACCTTCCGCTACTACACACGCTACTTCCTCGATTCGAAGTGGCAGTTCGACCTCAACCTGTTCAACACGTCGAACGTGTTCCCGAGTTTCTCGCGCCAGAGCACGGGGTTCTCAGTGCAGTGGGGTTACCCGATCCCTCGCATACCGCGGCTGGTGCTTTGGGCCGGCTACAACTTTGAGTACGTGCAGGCGGGGCCGGGGGGATTCGCTGGGACCGGCGGTATCTTCTCGCCGGGCGCGCTGGTGTCGATCCCGGAGCAGGCGCTGATCTCCAATCTGTTCGCCAACGGGATCACGTCCGCGGCGACATTTCGGATCGTGTACGACACTCGAGACAACTTCTTGTTCCCCACGCGTGGCATGTTCCATCAGCTCCGCGCTCAGATAGCGCCGGCGTGGTTGGGATCGCAAAACCGCTACAATCGCTACGACCTCGACTCACGGTTCTACGTGCCGGTCATCAAGACGGAGCGAAACTTCCGCGCCTGGGTCGTGTTTAAGACGCGACTCCAGGTCGGATTTATCCACGGCACGAGGACCCGAGGGGTGCCGATTTACGAGCGGTACTTCCCGGGCGGCATGTATGGGTCAGGCTCGATTCGCGGCTTCAGACTGCGCACCCTCGGACCCAAGATCACGGTGCTGTCATCGCCAGATCCGACCGCACCGCAGCTCGCCTACGAAGTGGGAGGCAACCTCTTGACGGCCTTGACCGGCGAGCTCGAGATCATGCTGGTCCCACCGGCGAATATTAAGGCGGTGGTCTTCTTTGACGCGGGCAACGCGTTTAACACGGAGGGGCAGTATTGCAGCGATCCCGATCCTGAGAATCGGCCGAAGGCAGATCCATGCGTGGCGTTCCGCTTCCGGGACCTGCGAACCTCGCTTGGGTTCGGTTTCCGTTGGCAGTCGCCGATCGGGCCGCTGCGATTCGAGTGGGGATTCCCCCTCGACAGACAGAAACCAACCTTGCTCAACCCGCGGGGCGACGACCCGGTGGTGTTCGAGTTCAATGTTGGCACGGGCTTCTAGCCCCACCCGCGTCGACGCAGCGCCGCACACGCGCGATCCAAGCGCCAGGTTGGGGCCGTGGTCGCCGTCGCCACAGGGTCGAAGGCTCACGGAGGACGCCCGAGGGCGCCGAGCGCGCGCTCTCACACAACCGTCGATGTGGGCGGGCAGGGGGGGGGCCCGCGCGTCGTCACCGGTTCCGGCATTTTTTGGGGTTTCGTGATGAATGAGGTCCACGTGGCCGACGTCGTTTGCGGGTCATCGGAGGTTGCCCGTCGGGCACCCCAACGGATAAGGTGCGCCACTCCATGCGAATGATCGCGAAAACAACAGGGCTGCTGCTCTCCGCATTTCTCCTCAGCGCCGTCAGCGACGACGTCAGCGCTGAAGTCGAGCGTCTCGACAAGGTCGCGATCGTCGATGTGCAGCGCTGCATCATGGAGACGCGGGAGGGACGCGAGGCGCGAGAGAACCTCGAGAAATCGTTCAGCCGGAATAACGCCAAGCTCGAACAGCGGGCGAAGAAACATCAGAGCAAGATCGAGGACCTGCGCAACAAGGCCTCCATCTTGTCACAAGCAGACCTGATGAAGCGCCAAGAGTCGCTGATGCGGAGCGAGGCGGAGCTCCAAGAGCTGTACGAGCGCTACGCGCAAGACCTCAGCCAGAAAGAGGCCATGCTCACCGAGAAGATCTACTCGAAGACCTCCAAGGTCGCCGAGCAGATCGCGAAGAGTGAAGACATCCAGATGGTGCTGGTGCGCTCCGACGCGACCGTGCTGTACGCCAACCCCAAGATCGATATCACCAACCGGGTGATCGTCGCCTACGACAAGAAGTAGTGAAGATGAAGCTCTCTAAACGACTCCAACGGTCCCTCGCAACCCTCGCAACCTCGCTGCTGCTCGGCGGGGGGGTCGCCGCTGTCGCGCCAGTGGATCAGGCCGCGGCGGAGGTGCCGGCGATCCGCAAGATCGCCGTGGTGGACATGCAGCGCGTGCTCAATGAGACCAAGCAGGGGAAGTCGGCGCGGGGTCGACTCGAGTCGAGCACGAAGAAAAAACAGAAGAAACTCGACGCCAAGCGCACCAAGCTCGAGAGTGATTCGGCGGCGGCGCAGTCGCTGAGCGGCCAAGAGCTGGCGGGCGCCCAAGAAAAGCTCCAGCGCGACTACATGGAGCTTCAGAATATGTACATGACCTTGCAGCAGGAGCTCGCGGGTCAAGAGGCCAAGCTGCTCGAGAAGATGCTCGGCAACAGCAAGGGGATCGCGAAAGAGCTGGCGGGCAAGCACGGCGTGGACCTGGTGCTCATCCGTGATCCGGCCACCGTGCTCTACACGAAGGCGTCGCTCGATCTGACGGGTGAGGTCATCCGGCTCTACAACTCCAAGTACCCGAGCTGACCTCGGCGGCCCCGAAATCAGGCGACGCAGGCGCTCGCGGCCGCGCCGCGAGAGCGGCGCTGAGGGAGCGGACGGCCGCGCGAAAAATCGTCTATGCTGACGTCGCATGCTCGACGCCATTCAAGTCCAGGAGATCCTCCCTCATCGTTACCCCTTCTTGTTCATCGACAGGGTCGTGGAGGTCGGCGAGACGAGCATCGTGGCCCAAAAGATGGTGTCCAACAGCGATCCGATCTTGCAAGGTCACTTCCCGGGGAATCCGATCCTCCCCGGCGTCGTTCAAGTCGAGGCCATGGCGCAAGCCGCCGTGATCTTGGCGCATCAGCTCGGTCACTTCGACCCGAAGACCCAGGTCTGTTACTTCATGGGGATCCAAGAGACGAAGTTTCGGGCGCCGGTGCGACCGGGGGAGGTGATCGACATCGCGGTCGAGGCGCTGCGTGTGGGACGAATCGGGAAGTTTGAGGGGGTCGTGCGCGCGGGAGACGAGGTCAAGAGCAGCGCGAAGTTCACCGCGATCATCGAAGCGCTCCCCTCGCCGGGGGCGGGGTGAATTCCCGGTCGCGGGGGCTGTCTTGTATCTCGGCGGCGCTGTTGGCGTCGTCACTCCCGCTCGCGTGCGCGCCGGATCAACGACTGACGCGCGCAGCGAATGCGCTCGACAGGGATCTCCAACGCGAGGCGACGGCGCGCGCGGAGGCGCGCACGCATCCGCGCTTGGTCGCTCAGCAGGCGGCCGCGGGGGACGAACGGGCGAGTCAGCCGGGCCTTGGAGCCGTGGAGGCGGCGCGGGTGACGACGATGGTGGAGGTCGCTGGCGGGGTCGTTTTGCCCGCGATATGGACGGAGGACGGATGGAAGATCAATTCCGATTTGTCCGTGCTGTTCCCGGATGACACCCCACGGGGCGCGCTCCGAAGTTTCTTACGCGCGATCGACTTGGAGCGTTGGGACGTGGTCGCAGGATTTGCACCGCGCCGCTTTCGTGAGGAGTTGACGCCGGAGGCGGTTCGGCGCGTATGGACCGGCGGGCCGGAGTCTGATGAGCTCCACGCGTCGAGAGATCTTCTGCGCGAGGGCCTCGAAGGGCCGCTATTTGTCGACGCGCACTCGGCGACGCTCCTCCTCGCCGGGGACCGCGCCGCGCACTTGGAACGTGAAGGCGCGCGTTGGGTCATCGTCGATTTTTAGCCGCCGACGGCGACCTGCGCAGCGACGCGGCGCCCGAAATGACCTGCTAGCGTGCGCAGGCGTGGAGTTGCGCGCCTCCGCCTGCCACCTCGCCCTACATGGGCCAAAAAACCTCTTCAGGGAACGCTTGCGCCGGCCGAACCAATGATTAGGCTTTAATCATAAGGGACGGATTGGGCACACACCGCCGGCGAGAAAAAGTCCAAAACTCGACGGCGCCGATTCAAAAGGACAAAATTCACCAAACAAGGAGCGCTCTCCCAACAATTTGTTTCAAAGGTCCCTTGCACGAGCGTTCAGCTATACGCACAGAGGTTTAAGACAGCACGTCACCAACCCACATCCAAGAATGGAGCCACCCATGCCAGCCGCCTGGACAAGACGCAGAAAGCGAAAAACCCCGCCCCACAAGCACGAGCCCGCAAGACTCGACTTGAGGCTTCCGGTGAGAGACCGACCGTGCGATGCACCCAAGGTCGACGGGGACGCGACAAAAGAGCCCTCAAAGCGAGGGATCGCCGTCATCGATTTCTACCTCTAGCACGCGCTCGATGCGCGACAGCGGCCGGCGGCTTCGTCGGTACAAGGCCCCCCTGCCAGGGAGCCTTTTTGCGTTTTCTGGGCGCAAAACAGCCAACAATTGCGACAGAGGGGAGGCAGCCGCGGATCCGTCGCTCCGAGGTATGTTGCGGGGGTGAAGCGCGAGGATCTCTTGGTGTGGAGGGTAGGCGGCGGGCGCTCGTTGACCTTTGACGGTCCGGTCGTGATGGGGATCGTCAACGTCACACCGGACAGTTTCTCCGACGGCGGGCGCTGGGCTGACGGGACGAACGGCGCTGTGGACCCGCTCCTCATCACAGACACCTGCGCCACTTGGGTCGAGGCCGGGGTGACGCTGCTCGACGTCGGTGGGGAGTCTACGCGTCCCGGCGCCCGCGCGGTGGGGATCGATCAGGAACGCGCGCGGGTGGTCCCAGCGCTGGAGGCGATGCGTGCGGACGCCCGCCTCGCTGGCGCGATCCGCTCCATCGACACGCGGCGCGCGTCGGTCGCGAGCGCTGCGATCCAAGCGGGCGCGCAGGTCGTCAACGACGTGAGCGGTCTCGCCGATCCCGCGATGGCGCAGCTCGTCGCGCGCGAGGGCGCTGGACTCGTGATCGGGCATATGCGTGGCACGCCGGACACGATGACGGAGGCCTCGACCTTCACGCGCCTATTTGACGAGATCGCAGGCGACTTGGAGGCGTCGGTGGAGCGGGCGGTGCGAGCCGGGGTGGCCCCCGAATCCATCGTCATCGATCCCTGCGTCGGCTTCGGTAAAGACGCCAGCCAAAGCGCCGCGCTGGTGGCCTCAGGTCGGTGGCTGGAAGACCGCATCGGCCGGCCGGTGTTGATAGGGGCGAGTCGCAAGCGCTTCCTCGGCGCGATCACCGGGCTCCCCGTGGGCTCACGAGGGCTCGCGAGCGTCGCGGCGGCCCTCACCGCCGTGGAGTGTGGGGCGATGCTCGTGCGCGTACATGACGTGCTCTTCACGCTGGAGGGCTTGCGCGTCCGCGCCGAAATTCTGCGCGCCCGGGGCGAGGTGCGGGGCGTCCTCGGCGAGCGGAGTTGAGCGCACGGATCCCGGGCGGCCGTCCGCGCCTCGTGGGCGCGTGAAAAACACGGGACTCTCGCCTGCGCTCCGGTACAATGGCTGCCGATGACGAAGAGGACTCTGTTCGGGACCGATGGAATCCGTGGCTGCGCCAACGAAGCGCCCATGACACCGGACGTGGTCATGCGCGTGGGCATGGCGGTCGCCGCACACTTTGGTCACCACGGTCAGGTCGTCGTCGGGAAGGACACGCGCTTGAGCTGCTACATGTTCGAGAACGCCTTGTCCGCGGGGCTGTGCGCCATGGGGGTCGACGTGATGTTTGTGGGACCGATGCCGACGCCGGCGGTCGCGTACCTGGTGCAGAGCATGCGCGCTGACGCAGGTGTGATGGTGTCCGCGAGCCACAACCTCTTCCAAGACAACGGCATCAAGTTGTTCGCAGGTGACGGCTTCAAACTCCCCGACGCCGTCGAGCAGGAGCTCGAGGGGCTGGCGGTGCCCGGGGCGCTCGACGACGCCTACGCCCGCGGGAGCGCCGTGGGTCGCGCGCGTCGCATCGACGACGCGCCTGGGCGGTACATCACCCACGTCAAGTCCGCGTTCACCCACCGAGGCCGCCTCGACGGGATCAAGCTGGTGGTGGATTGCGCCCACGGGGCCGCGTACAAAATAGCGCCCACGGTGCTGAGGGAGCTCGGGGCGGAGGTGATCGCGCTCGGTGTCAGCCCCAACGGCACCAACATCAACGAGGGCGTCGGGGCCTTGCACGCCGAACAGATGGCCAAGGAGGTCGTCGCGCATGGGGCGGACCTGGGCATCGCGCTCGACGGCGACGCTGATCGCATTATTTTCTCGGATCAGCACGGGCGCATCGTGGACGGCGACGCCGTGCTGGCGTTGTGTGCGCGGGAGATGGCCGATGAGGGGACGCTGCGAGGTGGCGGGGTGGTGACCACGGTGATGTCCAACCTCGGTGTGGAGCGTGCGCTCGTGGACATGGGGCTCGACGTGGTGCGGACGCCGGTGGGTGATCGCTACGTCGTCGAGGCGATGCGGACGCGGGGATTCAACCTGGGAGGCGAGCAATCCGGCCACGTCGTGCTGCTCGATCACGCGACCACGGGGGACGGCGTCGCGACCGCGCTCAAGGTGTTGAGTTTCATGGTCGCAAAGGAGCGGTCACTCGCGGATCTGTGCGCGGTGTTCGAGCGGGTGCCGCAGCGCACGGGGAGCTTCGTCTCCAAGGTGCGGCGCCCGGTCGAGGAGCTCAAGGCGGTCGCTGCCGTGGTGCGCGACGCCGAGGAGAAGCTTGGGGCCACGGGGCGAGTGCTCGTGCGCTGGTCCGGTACGGAGACGAAGCTGCGGTTCATGGTGGAAGGCGAGGACGACGCCCAGATCCGAGCGATCATGGGCGCCCTGGAAGAGGCGGCCGGCGCAGACCTCGGCGCGTAGGGGGCGTCAGGTCGAGGCGGGCGGTGGCTCGTCAACCGGGGGCGTTTCGTGCGAATCTATGCCGGTGAAGGTGGCCCCCAACGAGCTTTGGACGCGCGCGCAGGCGCGGGAGGCGGACGCCCACGCCACGGGTGCCCTCGCGGCGCCGTCCGCGGTCTTGATGGAGCGCGTGGCGGTCGCCGTGGCGGATATCGTGGACGCGCGGTGGCCGTCGCGTCGGGTGCTCGACGTGTACGCGGGACCGGGGAATAACGGGGCGGATGGGATCGCCGTCGCGCGGATCCTCGCCCAGCGAGGGTGGGCCGCGCAGGTGCTGCTCGCGACCGCGCGAGGGTCCGAGGCGCGCGCTGCTCAGCGTGCGCGGGCGGCCGCCGCAGGGGTGACGCTCTCCACCGTGCTCCGGGGGCCCAGGCCTGGCGCGGTGGTCGTGGATGCGCTGTTGGGTACGGGGAGTCGCGGGGCGCCGCAGCCCGAGCTCGAGGCGGCGATCAGGGCGCTCGATGGCTACCCCGACGTCGCGGCCATCGACCTTCCAAGCGGCGTCGATCCAGACGACGGCGTCATCGAGGGGGCGGTGGTGCGCGCGGCGGTGACCGTGACGGTCGAGCGCAGCAAGCCGGGTCTGCACCTCACCCCCGGTCGAGACGCTGCGGGCGAGGTGGTGGTCGCGCGGGTGGGGATCGAGCGGCCCCCCGACGCGCCCGCGAGCCCCTTCAAACTCATCGGCGCACAAACCGTCCGCGGTGATCGAAGGGAGGGCCCCTCCATAGGGTCGCTGGCGGCGGGCGCGGCGCACAAGGGCGCGCGCGGCCATGTGGGGCTGTGGGCCGGCAGTGAACGGACGCCGGGCGCCGCTGCGCTGGCGGCGTCGGCGAGCCTGCGGATGGGGGCCGGATTGGTCACCGCGCGGCTCCCGACGCGGGCAGGCGCCGAGGTCCTCGTGGCGGCGCGACCCGAGGTCATGCTCGACGGCGTCGGTGACGAGGTGGCGCCGGGAGCGAACGCCTTGGTGGTGGGGCCGGGGCTCCTCGACGCGGCGGGGATGCTCACGGATCCGCTGCGACGTTGTTGGGCAGAGGACCTGCGGCCGGCCGTATGGGACGCGAGCGCGCTGTTGGTGCTCGGGGACGCCACGGGCGCCCGCCGAGCGTCGCACCGAGGCCCCCGCATCGTGACGCCGCATCCCGGGGAGGCCGCCACGCTGTTGTCCAAGCTCGAATCGCGACCGATCACGGCGGAGGAGGTGCAGCGAGCGCGCCTCGCCAGCGCGCGCTCCTTGGCGATCATGTTGGATGCGGTGGTCGTGCTCAAGGGACGCGGGAGCCTCGTCGCCGCCCCGACCGGCGAGGTGTGGATCGCGACGGAGGGGTCGAGCGCGCTGGCCACGGCGGGCACGGGGGACGTGTTGTCGGGGGTGGTGGGCACGCTGCTCGCTCAAGGGGTGGCCGCGGCCCGGGCGGCTCGGGTCGCGGTGCTCGTGCACGCCGTGGCGGGCGAGCTCGCGGCCCACGACGGCACCGCGGTCGATGGCATGCCCACGGCGTCCGAGGTCGCCGACCGCCTCGGCGCGGCGGTCGCGGGGCTCGAGGGCGCCGCGCCGGATCCCCTGCTCGCGAACTTCCCGAGGCAGCGCTGGGGATGACCGCCTCGATCCTGTCGCTTCCGCCGCTTCGTCGCGGGCACGTCGCCGACCTCGACGCGTGGTTCCCCGAACCCGAAGCGCTCGTCGCTCGCTGCTGCGAGACCACCACCCATATTGCGGAGCTGCCCGCGGCGCTGCGTTCGTCGCTCGCGGTGATGGGAGCGCCCCCGTGGGAGTTGGCCGCGTCCCCCTATTCGACGCGGGTGGCCGCGCTCGCGGCGAGCGAGGGGATCGTCTTCGCCCATCATGAACGCCGCCACGCCCTGCGCCGCGCCGAACAAACTCAAGGCGAGGTGCGCGGCGTCGCGGCCTTCGAGAGTGATACGGGCTGGGAGGATGGCGTGTTCGTCGCGCCCAAGTACGGCGCGTTCACCCTGGAAGAGCGCCTCGCGTCCCGCGACCCCAACCTCCGTCCAAAATGGCGGCCCCACGAGCTGCTCCACCGCCTGGTCGGGTTCTACTGGCATCCTGAGATGACGCGCTTCGAGGCCTACGTCGGGGCGAGGATCGGTGAGCTGCTCCCCGTGGTTCACTGGTACGGGTTCGACGAGATTTATCGTGGACGCTGCGCGAGCCATGCGAGCTCACAGCGCTATCGGGTGCACTGCCCGGCGTGCGAGCAGGCGGCGCGCGAGCAGGTGATGCAGGACGCGCGCCCCGACGCCGCGGCCCGCGATGCGGCCTTGTGGTTCGCGACGTTTGGCCGCGCACACTTGGCGGAGGAGGTGGGCGCGGTCCTCGAAGAGCTGCGCACGGGCCGTCGCGTGGAGACGTTTCGACCGCGCCTGAACGCGTCGAGTGACGCGGTGGGTTATCTGCGGGCGCACTGGAATCGAATGACGAGCTGGGGCATGGGCGCGTGGATCGAATTGTTTTTGGCACCCGAGCGCGACTACTCAAGCTCTGTCCAGTCGCTGCTTGAGCGGCTCGCGGCGGTGAGCGCCGCCATGGTCGCGGGGGAATGTGAGCTTGACGCGCGAGCCGGCGCCCGGCGCCGTGAACGTCGGATCCTCCAGGATTTGGGCATGCGTGCGTTCATCGCGATCGAGCGCGCCGGAGAGTCCATGGAGGACGCCGCCATGCCCGTGCTGGAGCGGCTCGGCGAGCGCGCGCGGTCCGAAAATGACCCAAGCGACGCTCTTTTGACTCCTGATATTACGAATGATCTCCGCGAGTTGTTTGCAATTCTTGACAGCGGCTCTGGAGGGATCGGGGCGCGGGTCTTCTGCGCGGGGCTCGAGCGCTCCGCCGACGCGGGCGAGACGGCTCAGGCGGCGACGCAAGCGTGGCTGACGGCGCACGTGGCGGAAGGGCTGCGCAGCGGGTTGCCAGATCTCGCAGAAGATGTCGAGGCGGCGGCGCTCGAGGCGGAGGTGCGCGAGTTTGTCGTCGCCCCGGCCTTCGACGGGGAGGCCTCGCTGCGGGCTCGCTTTTGTGGGTGGCTCCGCGGCCGCGCGCACCCATGGGCCGAGCGCGCGGGCCTCGAACATCTCGTGCGGCGGCGGCCCCATCGGGACGAGCAGGCGGAGCTGTTTGGGGCGGTGCCAGAGTCGAGCGGCCTAGGTCGTGGTCACTTGAGGATGAATTGCACCGCGCGGACGGGCGCGTTCTCCGGCGCCGCGGTGGCCCAGGTGCTCGGATGGGAGCCGAACAGGGGGGCCGATCGCGTGGACGTCGTCGTCGCGTGGTTCGAGGGGAGCGCCCGCGCGATGGTGGCGACCGCCCAGGTTCGAGAGCTCATGGCCGCGGTTCGCGAGCAGCGTTGGGATGGGATCGGCGACCCGGCGTTGCTCGTGGAGTTGGTGTCGGAGGGGATCGTGGCGTGGTTCCCACGGTTGGATTCAGAGGAGGGCACGTGAGCGGCGAGTGTTGGCGTCTCAGCGCGACTGCCGCACTCGTAGCGCGAGGGGTCGTGGCTCCGCAGCGCGCGAACCGGCGGGCGGCGCCTACACTTCTCGGGGCGGCCTGTGGCACCCTTGGCGCCATGTCGCGCGCGCGAGCCCGGAGGGCACACATCACGGATCTGATCGGCGACCCCCGTCGCATCCGCAGGGCCGCGCACCTCCCGGTCGTGCTGGTGATGATCGCCGGGGCGTGGGGATGCAGCAAGGCGCAAACCCGATCCGTGGACGGCGACGCGACGACGAGCACCGGCTCCGCGCCCGCATCCGCCGAGCCCGCCCCGGAGGCCGCCGCGGGGTCTTCGCCCGTGGTGAAGCCGCCCGACTACGCCACCTTCGACGACGACGCGCTCGCGGAGCTGTACAAGGAGGTCGCCGACGCCCTCGATCGCGGCGCCTTGACCAAGACGCAGCGCGAGCAGCTGTCCGCTGTGGGTGCCCACGCCGACGACCCTCACCTGCGCGCCAACGCATGGCTCGCGCTCGGATCGCTCGCTCAAGACGAGGGGCGTTTGGAGGAGGCGGTCGAGCGATTTCAGAGCGTGGTGAAGCTGTTGCCCGGAGAGCCGGCTGGCCACGCCGTGTTGGCCATGGCCCTGGCGGCACGCGAACAGTATGACGAGGCGATCTCAGCGCAAGAGACGCTGGTGGAGCTCGATCCCGACGACCTCCAAGCGTGGCTCATCTGGGGCGAACTTGAGGTCAAGGCGGGCCACACCGAGAAAGCCGCGAAGGTCTACGCCGGCTACGAGATGCGGCGCAAGGGCCTGCTCGACGGGCTGACGTTGCAAAAGGAGGGGGCGTATCGCCTCCGCCCCGAGGATCGGGTCAATTGTGCCATGGCGCTCGCGGCCGCCCCCGACAACGGGACCGCGATGGGCCTGCTGTACGCGCTCTCGTCCGACCCAGCTCCCTCGGTCCGCGAGTCCATCGTGCGCGCCATGGGGATCCAGCGTTTCGTCGGCTACCTCAAGCCGCTCGAACATCACCTGTCCGTAGAGACCGAGACGCGGGTGAAGGTGGCGACGCTCGAGGCGATCGGTGAGATTCGCGCGGACCCGGTGGAGACCCGGCCGGCGAGCGCGCCCGTCGCCGGATCCGCGAGCGCGCCCGAGCCGGGCGGCGCAGCGGAGGGGGCGCCCGTTGGCGACTGAATCGACCGCGGGAGCGCAGCCCGTACCGGTCGAAGTGCGGGGGTTGACCCACCGCTACGCGGGCAGTGAGTTCCTCGCCCTCGACGGGGTGTCGTTCTCGGTGACGCCGGGGGAGCGTCTCGGCCTGCTCGGGCCGAACGGGGCCGGGAAGACCACGCTGATGCGGCTGCTGTGCGGTTACCTGCCGGTGCAGGCGCGGCGGCCCGACACGCAGGTTCGCGTCGGGGGGTTTGACGTCCGCGGCCAGAGCCTCGAGGTTCGCCGCAGGGTCGGCTACCTGCCCGAGCAGGTGCCGCTGTATGGCGAGATGCGGGTGCGGGAATTTTTGACGTTCCGGTGTCAGATGAAGCGGGTACCTCGGCGGATTCGAGTGCGAGAGGCGCAGCGCACCGCGGAGCTTACGGGGCTCTTGCGGGTGATGGACACCCCCATACAAACCCTCAGTCGCGGGTACCGGCAGCGCGTGGGGATCGCCGACGCGCTGCTCGGATCTCCGCCGCTGGTGATCCTCGATGAACCCACGGTCGGGCTCGACCCGAATCAGGTGCAGTCTGTGCGCGCGATGTTGCGGGATCTCGGGGGCGGGCAGACGCTGATCTTTAGCTCGCACATCCTCGCGGAGGTCGAGGACCTCTGCGACAGGATCGTCGTCTTGTCGAAGGGGACTGTGGTCGCCGACCAGTCGGTGCGAGAGGCGATGGCGAGCAACACTGTGAGCGCGGAGCTCGGTATGGGCGTCGGCGACGCCCGGGCCCTGGTGGATCGGGCGCTGGTCGGGCGCCGCGAGCACGTGCGCGTTGAGGTGTCCCCGCAAGGGGAGTGGACCCTCGTCGACCTGCACGGCGTGGACGCCGACGTCGCGGAGCGGATCGGTCAGCTCGCGTGCGAATCGAACGTCCCCATTCGTCGCCTCGAGCGCAAGCGCCGCGCCCTCGAGACTCACTTCGCGCGGGTGACCGGCGCCGATGCAGGAGGCCCCACATGAGCGCGCTCCGTGAGTTGGCCGCGTGGATCAGCGGGACCGTCTACATCGCGAGGCGAGAGCTCCTCGCCCTGTTCGTGACCCCGCTGGCGTATCTGGTGGGCACGTTGTTCCTGCTCAATCAGGGCTGGAACTTCTCGCTGCTGCTGCGGGCCCTCAACGACCCTCTCGCGGCACCTGGGCCGGTGATGCAGTTCTTCTTCGGGGGCAGCTTCTTCATCTTTTGGCTCCCGGTCATCTTTATCTGCGCGGCGTTGAGCATGCGGCAGATCGCCGAAGAGCGGCGCGCGGGAACCCTCGAGGCGCTCCTCACCGCTCCCGTTCACGCCTCGCAGCTCGTGGTGGGCAAGTTCATCGGGAGCGTCGTGTTCTATGTCGCCCTGTGGCTCCCGACCGGGGTGTTCTACGTGCTCCTTAGGGGCGCGAGCACGCTCGGGCCGGGCGCCGCGCCTGAGGCCGGGCCGGTGCTCGCGGGCTACCTCGGGACCTTCCTCGTCGGCGCGACCTTCATGGGATTCGGCCTGCTCACGAGCGCCTTGGCGCGCACCCAATTGGCCGCGGCGGTGGGCACGACGGTCACGTGTACGATCGTATTGCTGGCGGGGTTGCTCGTGGATCAACTCGAGGCCGGGAGGCTGACGCGGGTGCTCGAGTGGACCAGCCTGCTCACCATGATGCAGGAGATGTCCCAGGGCATCGTGGACATCAAGTGGCTCTTTGTACACCTCGGCGCGGTGGCCGTGGCGCTCACGTGGGCGGCGACGGCCGTGGATCCCCGCCGCGATTTTCAGTCGCTTTTGCGCGCGGCCTCCGTCACGGTGATCGTCGTGTCCTTGTCGGTCTTCGCGGGGCGCCGCACCTCTCGCCAGGATTGGACCGAGGGCGAGGTGTTCAGCCTGAGCGAACGGGCGAAGGTGGTGCTCGAGGATCTGCGCGGGCCGATCGACGTCACGGTGATGATCCCGGCGACGATCGGAGGCGGTCGCGTCAACCCCGTGCTCGGAGAGGTGCGGGAGGTGCTGTTTCGAATGGCCAAGGAGTCTGCGGCCTTGCGACCGCGGGTGCTCGATCCGGACCGACAGCGGCAGCAAGCCGAGCAGCTTTTAATCGATCACGGTCTGCGGGGGAGAGACCTCGCCGACGGGGTCATCTTGATTCGCGCCGGGCAGGCAGGTCAGCTGCGGCGCACCCACGTCTTCCCCAGGGACCTCGTCACCTATGCGACCGGCCCCGAGGTCCAGGTGAACGGTCCGCGGGTGGAGTCGTTTCGCGGCGAGGAGGCGCTGCTCACCCGCTTCCTTGAAGTCAGCGAGGCGCGGCGCTTGAGGGTGTGCATGACCCAAGGGCACGGGGAGCCCGCCCTCGACAACCTCGAGCCCTACGCGGGCTACGCTCACCTGCGAGACCTGCTGCGAGAGGCGAACCTAGAGACCACCACAGTGGACCTCAGCGAGGAGGACGCGCTCGCCGGCTGCGACGTGCTGTTCGTGGGTGGCCCGCAGGGGGCGCTGCCCCGGCCCGACGTGCGGGCGATCGAGCGGTACGTCGACGAGGGGGGGGACGTGCTGCTCATGGCGGGGGCGGTGGTGAGGCGGGGGCGCGCGGGCATCGCCTCGCACGGACTCGAGCCGCTCGCGGCGCGCTTTGGCGTTCATTTCGGGGAGCGGGTGGTGCTGGACCCGCATCAGATGGCGGGCGGATCGCCGCTGCTCGCGTTCACGATCGACGGCATGTGGGGAGACCATCCGGTGGGGAACAGCCTCGTGCATCGCCCGATCTCGCTGATCCAAGTGCGTGAGCTGTGGCTAGACGGCGGCGCGGAGCCGGTGCTCTCGGTGACGGACGGCGGGTGGGCGGAGTCAGATGTGGATGGTTTTCAGCTCGGGAGGTTGCAGCAGTTTGATGTGAACGTCGACCGGGCGGGTCCGATCCCCGTGGTGGCCGCGGGGACCAAAGGTGGGGCGCGCCTCTTGGTGATCGCGTCGGACCAATTCGCGCTGAACGCCTTTATGCGGGAGGACGTGTTGTACGACCACGGGCGCGATTTGATCCTGAACGCGGTCGGCTGGCTGTCCGAGCGAGACGTGCTGCTGGGAATCCGGGCGCGACCCCGCGAACATGTCAAGCTCGTGTTGCAGCCCGAGCAGCTGCGGCGCATGAACATCCTCTCGATCCTTGGCTTGCCTGGCTTCGCGATCATGCTGGGTTTCTTGGTGCTCTGGAGTCGCCGGCGATGAGAAACTTTCGACTCGGGACATTGATTTGGTGCTTGGTGGCGATGCTGTCGGTGGTGCTGGTGCTGAGCGATCCGCTGGCGAACCGCGATCACAGCGGCGAGTTCGTGTCGATTCGCGCGGATCAACGCCGGGTGTTCCCGGGGCTCGGTGACTTCGCGCTGTCCGAAGCCTCCATCGAAATTCAGCCCGCTCGAGGCTCCGTCGTGCGCATCGTGGCGACGCCGGAGGGGCATCAGGTCGTGTCGGGAGATGACGTGCTGGGCCCCGCAGACGCGCACGCGCTCGAGGGCTTGTGGTCGGCGCTGCGGATGGCGACGACGATGCGCGGGGTGGATGACACCTCGGGCATCCGCGCGGGCGTCGGCGGCAGCCTGCGCGTGCGTGTGTCCGGCGAGGTGTTCACGGTGGAGTTCGGCGACGCGCTCCCCGGAGATTCCGGTCGCTACGCCAATATCGTCGTGGGGCGCGAGTCTGAGGCGTGGGTGGTGGAGTCCGATTTTATCTGGCCGGTCGCGGAGTCACCGGAGAGTTGGATCTCGCGGGGGCTCGTGCAGCTGGACGCCGAAGAGGTGATGTCGATCACTTGGGCGGAGGCGCTGCGCTTGCAACGCGGGGCCGATCAACTGTGGCGGGTGATGGACGGAGGAGCGCCCGCGATCTTGTCGAGCGAGGCGATCCAAGCCCGACTTGAGCGAGTCCTGAGCACGCCGCTCGATCCGATGATCTCACGCAGTGAGCTCGAAGATCCCTCGTGGTCCCCATGGCTTTTGATCGGCGTGGGGGAGCAAGAAGAGACGCGGGGGTTCTCGCTCGGTGGCCCGTGTCCCGGCGAAGAGGAGACGGCGAGGCTCGTGGACCGCGGCCCCGGCGTCGTGGGGTGCATCCCGAACGCGCTCATCGATCCGTGGCGCGTCGAGGATCCCGCCGAGGGGTTCTTGGAGAGCCAGCTCGTCCCGGTCGAGTACGGGCGCGTCCTCCGAATCCGGCAGCAGTCGCCCGCGGAGCTCGTCCTCGAGCGGGCGAGCGGGGGCTGGGCCCTGCGGGCTTCGGCGGAGGACGCGGCGCCGACCCGGGTGAGTGAGGGGGAGGTGTATCGATGGTTCTCGCGGCTTCGCGCGGTGCGGATCACCGGGTGGCCGGAGGGGGGCGCCGCCAAGGTGCGCAGTGAGTATCAAATTGTGATCGAGGGGGACCGGGGCGTGAACTACCGGCTCGACTGCGGGCGGGTCGATGGAGGCGGCGTGGCCTGCCGGCGCGATGGCGGCCCGTTGCACTTGGCGGTGGGGGCGACGGCTGACCCATTTCTCTTCGACCAGACCACCTTCGAAGACAAGACGCTCGTGGACATTCGACCGATGGACGTCCGCGAGTTGGAGCTCTCGGCGGATGGCGGCGTGCCCGGCGGCGACGAGAAAAACCCCCGCGCGCGGACCTCCGTACGCAGCGATTTTGGCGCGTGGCGCCTCGACGCGCCCGAGCACCCGGACCTCGACGCGGCGCTTGATCACGTGCGTCTAGAGCAGCTCGTCACCACCTTGAGTTCGCTCCGGGCGATCGCGTGGGGGCCAAGCGAGCTCGGCGACGTGGAGCGAACCATCACGCTGGGGGTGGCAGGGAGCGGGGCGGAGGGGCCTCGCAAGATCGAGATCGCCCTGGGGGGCGGGTGTCGCTGTCGGGTTGACGGCGGGCGGGTCGCGGTCCTCGACGCGCGGACCTGCGCGGCCCTCAGCGGTGAGGTGTTGTTCGATGATCCCGCGCGCGGGTGGCTGCGGGAGGCGTCGAGCGTGGAATGGGGGGAGGGGGCCGACGTTGTGATCGCGCGCCGCGAGGGCGACGCGTGGGACGTGGACGCCAGAGATCCTCGGCGAGCGACGGACATGGAGTCGCTGCTGCGGCGCCTCGAGAACTGGAGGTCGGAGCGGATTGTAGCAGTGGACGAGGGCGCGTCATTCGGCCAACGCGTCGTGCTTCGCCGCGACTCGGGGGTGGACGTGACGCTCGGCGTGAGCGAGGTGAGGGTGCACGTGGCGGGGCAGCCGTGGGCCTACGAAGGCGCTGTGATGCCCCCGAGCAGCGACGAAGAAGGCCCCCCAGAGTTGGGAGGCCCTTGAACGCGACGTCGCCAAGAGGCGAGGGCGGACACGCTAGCGCTTGCGTTTTTGGTAGTCCGCCGCTGTCTTGGCGGCTTTCTCAGCGAGTCGCTGGTTCTCTTCTTCTTGCTGGGCGATCATGACCGGGTGCCACGACGCGCCGGGCGGGTAGATCCAGGTCTTCTCCCCCGACTCTTCATCCTTGACTTCGACCGAGTCGAATTCCAGGAGCCCCGCGTCGTGGGAGAATCCCGTGTCCGAGAATCGCTTGAACTTCCCTCGGAACCGGTATCGTTGACCCTTCTCGAGCACGACGTCAGGTTGACCCTCCCAGGTCTTCGATTCCCACTCCGGGATCTGGAAACGATAGTTGACGACCATCATCGCGCGCTTCTTTCCGCTGGTGTCCGACGCGTCGGCGATCCACACGTGTGGTTGCTTCCCCGGCGGACAAAACTCGCCCTCTGCACACTCGGGGGGCACGTAGATCTCTTGGACCCACCCGCAAACTTCGATGTTGGCGCCGGCTTTGCCCTCTTTGACGTGCTCGTCGATCTTGTCTCGGAGACCGTAGATGGAGTACGCGCCCGTGCATTCCGTGTCTTCCCACTTCTCGGGCGCTTTGCCCTCCTCAAAGTTCGGCGTGGGCGGGAGCTCCACCTTGATCTGGGGCAGGACTTCTTGTTTTGTTGCCGCGGCGTCGTCTCCCTTGTCGCAGGCGGTCGCCGCGAGGCTCAAGGAGGAGACAAAGAGACAGATCGATGTGGTGACGTTCAAGCTTCGCACGCGTGTTGTTCTCCAGCTGGGGTCGCCAAAGAGCGACGGGCTTCGTGTATCATGCGCAAGAGGCGTCGTTCAAGAGGCGCGACGAGATCGTGCGATTTCCTAGGTTCCAGCAGCGCCAAAGGCGAGGGGTCGATGCTCCGGGGTCGAGGCGGGCGGGAGATGGCAGGCCCCGGGTTGGGCGCGCGCGCCCGAATCGGTGGGGGGTCGCGTGGGTCAGCGCGCTCGTAGCCCTCGGCTGCGGGCGGGGCCCCGAACCTACGTTCGGGTCCGAGGACGCCGTTGAAGACCTCAACATCCGGGAGGGGCAGGCCGCGGTGGACGGCACAGGAGGTGCGGCGGGCGAGGCCGAGGCGGGCGGCGTCGCGGCGGGCGAGGCCGAGGCGACGAGCGGCCCCGCCGCAGCCAGCGCCACCGGGGACACGCTCGTTGTCGGGATGCGCGCAATACGTCGGGGGCTGAACCCGCTCGGACCCCTCGACCCGTGGCGCCAGCGGATCGCAGAAGATCTCGTGTTCGAGGGGCTGCTCGCGCGTTCCCCCGGTCGACGACCGTGGGTGATCCCGGCGCTCGCGGATCGCTGCGAGGTGGACGACGCGGCCGCGCCGCGCATCGTGGCGTGTCACCTCGCTCCTGGGGCGGTCTTCCATGACGGCGCCCAGGTGAAGCCGCAGGATGTGGTGTACAGCCTGTCGTGGTGGATCGATCCCCGGCGGCGCACATCGGCGCTCGACCGAGGGCTCGGGGCGCTGTCGCGGGTGAGCGTGGTCGACGGTCCGGGAGGAGGCAAGCCGGGAGAGGACCCGGGGCGCTGGATCCGGCTCGACTTCGACCGGCCTGAGCCGCTCGCGCTGGAGCGAATCACGGCCATGCCGATCGTGCCGCGCGTGCTGCACCGGGGGAGAACAGAGAGCTTCGCGCGGGCGCCGGTGGGGAGCGGCCCCATGCGCGTGGTGACCATGGACGACGAGCGCTGGCGCCTCGTCTCGGAGCCCGGGTGGTCGAGGGGCGCGCGGCGCGGCCCCGACTACGGCGCGCTGGAGCTGCGTCGTATGGAGGACGCCGCCGCGATCCTCGTGGGCTTGCGTCGTGGAGAGGTGGACGTCTTCTTAGACTTTCCAGCGGAGTATGTGCGCTCGGAGTTAACCCGGCTGGGTGCATCTCGCCGCTACCGCGCGTGGGTCACGTCGCCGCCACGCTACGACGTGATCTTGTTCAACACGGAGGCGACGCTCACGTCACGCCTCGCGTTGCGACAAGCGCTCACCTACGGCCTGCGCCGGCCATCGGGGCTGCCCCAAGTGCCCGTGGATCTCGACGCGCCCGTCGAGCTGAGCCTCGACGCGTTGCGGCTCGATTTTGAAGGGGCCATGGAACCTCGCTGGCTCGCCGCACAGTCGAACGCGCCCCGGGCTGGTCACGCGGCGCCGGGCGCGTTGCTCGACCGTGAAGGCTGGGCGCTCAGCGAGAGGGGGTGGCGCATGAAGGGGAGCGACTCTCTTCGCGTTCCGTTGACGTGGGATGGCGCCGCCGGTGCGAGCGCGGAGCTCGCCGCTCGCGTGCGACGAACGTGGAGAGGCCTCGGCGTGCGCGCGCCGTTCGCCACCGCCTCGTGGGGATATATTTCTGCGCTTTTTTCTCAGGGTGAGTTCGCGGTGGGGCTCATGCGCGTCGCGACGCGCACGCACGAAGACTTGTACGACCTCTTCCATGGATCCGGCCGCCGCAACCTGTCGCGGATCCACGATCTTGAGCTCGACGCAGCCCTCGAAGCCTATCGACGAGCCGATGATTTACAGGGGCGTCGCGCGGCCCAGCGGCGGGTGACCGCGCGGTTGGAGGCCACGCGCGTGGTGCAGGTCGTCGGGGCCCCGTTGGAGGTGTTGGTGACGAGCGCGCGGGTGCGGCAGGTGGAGTTCATGGACGACCTCCCACGCCTCGATCGTCTCTCGCTCCTGTCCGCGAGCGAAGTGGCGCCCTAGCCGGAACGGGCCGAAGGGGCGGAGGGCGCATTCTGCGCCGCGGGGTGGGAGATGTTGAGCCCGGCAGCTGCTCAAGCGCGCCGGCATCTCGGAGGAAACCGAGGTTTGTGATACGACCGTGATGTGCCGGTGCGCAGCATGACCGGGTTTGGGAGCGCCTTCGCAAGTTTCGAAGGGGCCGCGGGTGCGCGCCGTTTGGACGTGGAGGTCCGCAGCGTCAACGCGCGGTACCTGGAGGTCCGCACCAAGCACCCGTTCGACGCGGCGGTCGGGGATCGTGTGGTTCGCTGCGTGAAGGGGAGGCTCGGGCGCGGCCGCGTGGAGGTGCAGGTCGCGCTCGGTGACGCCGACGGCGCCGCCGCTCCGCAGCCGCCGCCGGCCGCGGCGCTGGACGCGGCGTGCAGCGCGAC
>JAAZXR010000229.1 GCA_014240065.1 Myxococcales bacterium | reverse complement strand
TGTTTATTTAGTTAGGGTAGCATATGGGTAGCAGAACTTGGTAAATTTGGGTACTTTCAATTAACAACTGACAGAAACGCTACCTAACAAAAAAGCCTCACTCTCTCTCGAGAAATAAGGCTTAATCAGTGTCGGAGCGGCGAGATTTGAACTCACGACCCCTTGACCCCCAGTCAAGTGCGCTACCTGGCTGCGCCACGCTCCGTTTAAATAGTAATATTTAAGATATAAATTATTCATTAATGATACGAAGAATATCTTTTAACTCCTGTTTTAGTTTATCTAAAACCTCAGTATTTATTCCCAGACTTTTTGTAGAATCAGATTCTACAATCGTATCTTTAGCGATAACAGCAGTTTCTATCTGTTTTCTTGCGCCTACTATAGTAAATTTCTTTTTATATAATAATTTCTTTATTTTATGAACGATATCAATATCTTTCTGCCGATAAGTACGGTTTCCCGCACGATTTTTTGGTGGCTTTAATTGAGAAAATTCTGTTTCCCAATAT
>JAAZXR010000228.1 GCA_014240065.1 Myxococcales bacterium | reverse complement strand
GGCCGACGCGGCCTTCGACGACTTCGTTGAGGCGCAGTGTGCGCCGTTCTACGCCGACGGGGTCGGGCGGCCGAGTCTGGCCCCGGGCCGGTATTTCCGGCTGCTGCTGCTCGGGTATTTTGAAGGCTTGGACTCGGAGCGGGCGATCGCGTGGCGGGCGGCGGACTCGTTGAGCATCCGGCAGTTTCTGGACTTCGCGCTGGACGAGGCGCCGCCGGACCACTCGACGCTGTCGCGCACCCGGCGACTGATCGACGTGGAGACGCATCAAGCGGTGTTTACGTGGGTGCTGCAGCAACTGGCGGACGCCCAGTTGGTGCAGGGCCGGACGCTCGGGATCGATGCGACGACGTTGGAGGCCAATGCGGCGATGCGGAGCATCGTGCGCCGGGACACGGGCGAGGCGTACGAGGCGTGGCCGACCCAGCTCGCGGAGGCGCCCGGCCTCGCCACGCCGACTCGCGCCGAGCTGGCCCGATTCGATCGGAAGCGCAAGAAGAAGGGGTCCAACGACGACTGGA
>JAAZXR010000227.1 GCA_014240065.1 Myxococcales bacterium | reverse complement strand
GCGACGATTGGCGCGGAGCGTATCCTCGACGGTGCCGCGTATGCGTTTGTTGGGGGGTCGTTGTACGACAACGCGGGGCTGAGCGTAGCATCCGCGGGAGATGTGGACGGGGACGGACGGTCCGACGTGCTCATCGGTGCAACCGCACTCGGCGGCTCAGGAAACGCCTACCTGATGCTCGCGTCCGACATTCTTGCGCAGTCGGCTGGGACAGCATTCGATCTGCTGGACGCCTCGTATGGTTTTCAGGAGGGGTATCCAGCTGAAGAGATCGGTTGGAGCGTGGCGTCAGCGGGGGATGTGGACGGGGATGGACTCGATGATCTCCTGGTCGGTGCCCACCGCAACGAGCAGGGCGGCAACAACGCCGGAAAGTCCTACCTCTTCCTCGGGGCCGACCTCCTCACCAATCCCCTCGGGAGCAGCCTGAGCCTGGCCGACGCCACCTACAGCCGGGTCGGCGCAGCGTCGGACGCCAGTGGGATCAGCGTGGCCTCCGCCGGCGACGTGGACGGCGACGGGCTC
>JAAZXR010000226.1 GCA_014240065.1 Myxococcales bacterium | reverse complement strand
AGCGGAATTTCCTCCATGCGATCCCTCAGTGGACCAGGTATCGGACCGAGCAAATTGGCGGTGGCGATAAACATGACCTTCGACAGGTCGAAGGACACGTCGAGATAATGATCAGCGAAGGTGTTGTTCTGCTCGGGGTCCAACACTTCCAATAGCGCCGCAGCTGGATCTCCGCGAAAGTCCGCGCCGAGTTTGTCGATCTCATCGAGCATAAAAACGGGGTTAGAGGTGCCTGCCTTGCGCAAGCCCTGGATAATGCGCCCAGGCAGCGCCCCGACATAGGTGCGGCGATGACCGCGGATCTCGGACTCGTCGTGCACACCGCCCAACGAGATGCGCACGAACTTACGGCCCAGGGCGTGGGCAATCGACTGGCCCAATGAGGTTTTGCCTACCCCGGGCGGCCCGACGAAACAGAGGATCGGCCCCTTCATCTCCTGGCGCAGCGTGCGCACAGCCAGGTATTCGAGTACCCGTTCCTTGATCTTGTCGAGACCGTAGTGGTCTTCGTCGAGGATCCTCGACGCA
>JAAZXR010000225.1 GCA_014240065.1 Myxococcales bacterium | reverse complement strand
TAGCTTACTCTATTAATGGAAGAAGAAGAAGAAGAAGAAGAAGAAGAACGACGTTATTTGTAATATTTTAACAACGAACCAGAATAATTTGATTTTATTATATATCAATTTAATATGTTCATAGCAAATAATTCATAACATATATTTTGTACTTATTCACCCTGTAGGGAGATTGGTACGACTTCAAAGTAGGACCTGTCAGATTACGGAAACGCGTTGAGCGTCACCAGTTTAGACGCACTTTTTAATTTACACAATATCTGTGCTTATAATAATATTTTCTGATTTCTAAATCTTTTAAAATTAGGAAATGTTCATATAATGTACATATCATTCATTTTTTCTTTAAATATGTTTTTCGAAATGGTTTCTATATATCTGCGAAAATGAAGGGTTCCGGATTTGTGAAATCTTGCTTTTCGCGTGCAATTCGCCTGATTTGATTTGATTTTATACAGAGGGTCTTTATTAAATTCCCTAACTTTTTATTTCTGGCGTTATATAGTTTAATAAAACTTCGTAACATCTTCATT
>JAAZXR010000224.1 GCA_014240065.1 Myxococcales bacterium | reverse complement strand
CAATTGCCCGCCGGGCGAGGCCGAGGTGAACAGACTATCGGGTGGTGAGAAGCGCCGTGTGGCGTTGTGTCGCACCCTGATGGAGCAGCCCAAGCTCTTGCTGCTCGACGAGCCGACCAACCACCTCGACGCGGAAAGTGTGGCGTGGCTCGAGCAGCATCTGAAGGACTATCCCGGAACCGTCATCCTCATCACGCACGATCGTTACTTCCTCGACAACGTGGTCGGCTGGATGCTCGAGCTCGAGCGCGGCCGGGCCACGCCGTACGAGGGCAACTACTCGACCTATCTCAAGAAGAAGGGCGAGCGCCTGCGGGTCGAGGAGCGGGGAGAAGAATCGCGCAAGAAGATGCTGCAGCGCGAACTCGAGTGGATTCGTCAGTCGCCGTCAGCTCGTACCGCCAAGAACAAGGCCCGCATCAGCAACTACGAGGCGCTCGCCGCCAAGGAACGCGAGCTGCGCGACGGCTCGATCAAACTGCACATCCCGTTGAGCCAGCGCCTCGGCGACAAGGTCATCGGTTTCAAGGGCGTGAGCAAGG
>JAAZXR010000223.1 GCA_014240065.1 Myxococcales bacterium | reverse complement strand
CGACTGCTGAAATCCACAGTGGACCGGTTGGAGGCGGGCGAGGGCCTGGGTCCGGAAACCATCCGGGTGGAAGAGACGGAAGCCGGGATCGAATTGGAGCTGGGACTGGAGGCCTACCTGCCCGAAGACTGGGTTCCCGGCCAGAGCCGCCGGCTGGACGTGCTCCGGGAGCTCCAGCGGTCAGGGGCCAATCTCGACGCGCAGAACCCCAGCGGCCGCACAGCGCTCATGCTCGCCGTCCGCAAGGGCCACGTCAACCTCGTCGAGGCGCTGCTGGAGTGGGACGCCGACAAGGACGCGGCGGACAGGCACGGCTACACCGCCCTGCACCAGGCCGCCAGGTTCGGCGAGCTCGAGTGCGCGCGGCTGCTGGTGCGCGCGGAGGCGGACCAGTCCGACCAGAGCAAGAAGAACAAGGAGGGCAAGACCGCGCTCGAGATCGCCCGAGAGATGGGCCTTGCCCCACCTAGCAGAACTCTCTTAATCGCCTAGCCTTGCCCAGACGCCGACGGACAACCCGTGCCCCTTGGCCAAACGTCGGAC
>JAAZXR010000222.1 GCA_014240065.1 Myxococcales bacterium | reverse complement strand
GACGACCTCCACCGCGTCGAGGTTTGTCTCGACCACGGGCGCGGGGCCGTCCGTGGTCGCCACAAAAATCTCGGTGCCCGAGGTCGCGAGGTCGGTGATCGGCGCCCCCGAAATGCTGGCGTCTGCGGGGACCGTGGTCGAAGGGGAGGGGGCGTCTTCGATGGCCTCGATGGTGATTTCCTCGGAGTCGCCACCGGATTCGGTCGCGTCGCTGCCTGCATCGCCGGGATCTGCGCTGCATCCCACGAGGCACGCGACGACCGACACGGCGAGGCGGGCCAGCGCTCGCGTCCCTCTGCGAGAGGGATGTGTGCAACATCCTCGATCAGCCGGTTCCAACTCCATCGCAAGAAACCTAGCACCCACGTGCTGTCGTGGGCAATACCGCCCGTTCACGGGAACGCCTGGATCGGCCCCAATTTGCGAGCCGCGGGGACGTTGCGAGCAGGTTTACATCCCGGATTGAGACAGATAGGTGGGCAAGCGCGGGTGCGGTGAGTACCCTGCGCGTATGGAGCAGGAGCTTCCATACTTCACCAGGCA
>JAAZXR010000220.1 GCA_014240065.1 Myxococcales bacterium | reverse complement strand
GTCGTCGACGCTCCGTCTCCGTCTCCGTCTCCGGTCGTCGACGCTCCGTCACCGTCTCCGTCACTGTCTCCGTCTCCAGACATTGAGCCCTCACTCGATGTCTCCTCTCCACCAACGCCGCCACCATCGCTCGACTGCTTCCCGCCACACCCCGCGGCTGAGGACGCGATTGTCCACCAGCCGATCAACAACAGATACTTCGAAGCGTGCCTCACCACCATGGTTCAACCTACCGCACACACCTTTCGCGCGAAAGCATCCTCGCAATGACAGCCTCCGCGCCGCTCGTCCGCTCGTCCGCTCGAGCGAACACCCCCTCCCAGAAGGCTAATAGGGGCTCACAACAAGGTAGGTAGCCCCGGCATCCTCTGACGCAGCGTCGCTAAATTGCGCGCCGAGCAGCAAGTCGTCGAGGCCGTCTCCGTCCACGTCTCCCGCTCCAGCCACGCTCTCACCGCTCCTGTCGTCAGCACCTTGACCCACAAAGATGATGTCCGCCCCACCCAACGCGAAGCCTGCGCCGGCAGGCGCGGCGTCCACCGTCGCGC
>JAAZXR010000021.1 GCA_014240065.1 Myxococcales bacterium | reverse complement strand
CGTCTCCGTCTCCGTCTCCGTCTCCGTCTCCGTCTCCGTCTCCATCTCCGTCTCCGTCTCCGTCGCCATCGCCGGACGCGTCGGCTGTTGTCGCGTCACCTCCGCCGTCATCCGAGGCAGCCGGCGTCTCGCCGCACCCGACGAGCAGCGCGATCAGGGCCGCGCTCACCACTTCGCTGAAACGTGCGCGGCGGCTCATTTGGTGCTCGCCTCCATCAACGTCTCGCCGCCCGACCACCCGCGAGACGTGCCCAGGGAGGGTGTCCACGCCCGGTGCACCAGCTCCACATCCACCACTGGGTCGGCGCAGGTCACCGCGAAGCGATGGGTGGAGGTCCACGCTTGTTGGGGCAGCAGGCGGTTGTCGCTCACCACGTCCACCGCGCGATGGTGCGGCACCATGACCTCGCCGTCGGCGTCGGCCAACACCCGCGCGAAGGCGAAGCCGGGGGCGCCCGCGTTCGGCAGCGGGGCGTCGTGGTCCGCGCCGAACGACACGGCGAGCCCGCGCAAGGCCAGGTCGCCTGCGGGCAAGGTCGCGTCGAAGGTCACTTGATCCCCGTTGACGGCGATGACCGTGGACTGCCCGACGTAGTCCCAGGCGATCATGCCCTTTTGCGCCGCGTCGAAGGTGCCGTCTCCGAACGGTCCGTAGCCCACGTAGTCGTGGTAGCCACCCGTCGCTCGTAACACCCGCACCACCTCACCGACGGCGGCGCCGGGCCAAATGCTCCAATCTTCCGCGCCTGTGCGCTGGTCGAGCGCGCCGGAGAAGGGAGCGACCACGTCACCTCCCACTGCCGGCTGGACCTCCGCATCGCAGCGGGCTTGCACGTACATCACCATGCTGCGCAGGGGCTCGCCGGTGGGGAGCGCGTGTCCGGGCCCGACGTTCTTCACTGTGACGTCCGCGGTGAGCACGCCCGCGTCCACCGCGTGATCGATGAACACCGCCCCCGCCACGTCGAGCAAGCCGGTCTCTGGCTGACGCGGCCCGCCCCATTGGTGACGACGAATCGATCCCTGCGGGCGCATCCAGCCGAACGTGACGCCCGCGTTCTCCGGGTCCGGGATGTCCGCGCCGTTACCCGCCTCGGCGTCCGGCGGCATATGACAGCTGATGCACGGCGCGACCCCGGCGAACGGACCGTTTTGCCACTCGCTGAAGGTGGTGTGGATCGGCAGGGTGCCCTCGGGCCAGCGCGCGGCGTCGATGGCGGCGCCCGGTACGAGCACCTCTTGCATCAGCTCGTGGCAGCCGGCGCAAAACTCGGGCTGCTGAAAGTGGTCGCGGGCGGTGGCGCCCATGCGAGGGTTGATCACGTCCACGAAGGGCCCGAAGGTGAGCGGCAGCCACTCAAAGGAGCCGGCCGGTCCCTCCAACGGGCGTTGGATTCGAAGTCGCCCCGCGACCCCTGCTGGGGCGCTCAAGTCGACCGACTCCACCTTGTGGCACACGTCGCAGTGAACCCCGTAGTCGTAGGCGAACCCCTCGGCTTCGAGCAAGCTCCGCCCCCCGAGGACACCATCGATCCCTGGGGCATGACAATCGGCGCAGGCACCAAACGCCGTCGCGTCCAGCTCACACGCCACACCACCAACACACGAAGGGTTCAAATCGGCCAGCGTGCCCTCCCCGAGGTAGCAGCGACTCACGCCGGGCACCGCCCCGGGCCCGATCCCCGCAGCCCACGTCCCCCCCACCGCGGTGCAGGCGGCGGCGGTGGTGATGGCCGCCGACGTCCCCGCATACACATCTTGCACCACAGGGTTCGACGCGCTCGCGCGGTGGGGTGAACGCACCCAGTCGTTCACCTGGCTCGGGTGACAGTGGGCGCACTTGGCGGTCGTGCCGTTGTCGGTCGGCGTGCCCGGGTCTTCGAAGGTGTAGGCCTCGTTGTCCCCCTCCGCGATGGTGGTGAGCGCCACCTCGATCACCTCGCCCTCTTCGGGCGCCGGCGCGTCCGCGCCCCTGCTGCGGGCGTTCAGCGTCGACGCCACCACCACCCGATCGCCAGGGATCTCCAGGTCGATGGCGACGACCGCCTCTCCGGCCGCGTCCGTGAGCTGCTGGATGGCGCTCCCCGCCTGCATCACGATGGCCCCCTCCTTGGCGACGCCGTCTTGGGTCACCCGCACGCGGACCTCGTAGGGAATCTCCTCGACCTCTTCTCCGCTGCCGGTCGTGCTCTCATCTCCTGTGTCGGTGGTGTCGACCTCTCCGCTCTCCGCTCCACCGTTGGTGGTCTCGTCCCCAACCCCCGAGGATCCAGACGACGGCTCTCCGCACCCGGCGAGGGTGAACCAGACCACGCACGCCGCGATGGACCGAGCACCGCGCAACGAAGGGCGCGGATCGTTCGGAGTCTCCTTGGGCGTCCGCGTGAACAAGCTCATCGTCAAGGTCGAAGGATACCGAACTTTCGACGCGGATCCCCTCCGATTCTTGGGCGATTGAGCCGCCGAGCCGCCCCGTCTCAAAAACGACCGTGGAGTGTGAATCCGGCGCCGCGGCGTCCCCACGTCGGGCTGAGTTTTACGGCGCGAATCGTGCTGAAGCGCTTGCGCGACCGCTTGTACGCGACGCCGTAACCGAGCATGGCGCTCCCCCCCGTGACCATGGCGAGGCCGAGGTTCCAGCCCCACGTGGTCGTGTCGAGGGAACAGGTGATGCTCGGGTCGTCACCGCAATGACGGAAGGCGGCGATGGGCGCGACCACCCACAGCACCACGCCGGCGCCCAAGAGCACGCTCCCGGTGCTCACCAGCCCGGGACGACGCGCCCGCTTGGATCCATCGCTCATCAATTCGTCCTCGAACGCGCGTCGCCGCCCCCGCTGGGTGATGCCCGCGATGATCCATGGCATGCCAAGAATCTGAGGGATGCCCGACATGAACAGCGTGGCGCCGCCTGCGGCGAACCCCACCCCACATGAGACGGCCGCTTGGAAGCTTGGATCCTGAAACTCATCGTCAACGATCTTGCTGCAGGCGCGGTGCATCCAGCCAAAGCCGATCATCTGGCCCGCCAGTCCGAGCCCCATGGAGATGCTCCCCATGATGAGCATCCGGTCGCCGGTGGGAGGCGCGAGGGCTTTGGTCAGCGGGACCATCCGCGGCGTGTCGAGAGACTCCGCCTCCGCCTCTAGCGGGCCCTCAGGAGCGCTCGACGTGTGAACGTCTGCCCGTCCTTCCGTCGACGCCGCCTCCACTGGCTCACGCACCGCGGCGGCCGCGACCAGTGGAAAGAGGGCACAAAGCAGGAGCGCGCAGCACGCGACGCGTTCGCTCCGGCGGATGGCGATCGTCCCAAGGAAGCTCACAACCGCGTCATACCACGAGGTCTTCCAACGTAGACCTCCATGGATGCCCTCCGTCCCTTCCTTCCCACGGGCCGAAATTGCGTGCCGAGCGCCGGAGTACTCGTGCGCGCGTAGGTTTTGCGCGGCGCCGCCCGGAGCGCGCGGCTCGCCGACACAGCCAAGCCGGACTCCGTTCTGCGCACCTCCCTTGAGACGGTAGCCACGGGAACGGCTCGACCCTGGAGAACAAACGCAGCCTCGGCTCAACTCTCGGTCTTCCACTCCGCGTCACCGTTCCAAAATTGAGTGGATCTGCCCAGTGACACGTTGACCTTGTCTCGAGACGATGTCGGTCGCTATATTCGGCTCCCTTTGAAGCTTCCTTCTGCGCTTCGGCCCCCCCCAACTCCGCATTTCCCGCCCCGGCGCGGCTGACTCCCCAGCACCACCGGAGCCCGCGCTCCGAACCACCCCGCGAAGGTATCTCTCCGCTCGTCGTCTCGACACCCACAACAAAGGCTCGCCGTCCCTATGGAACTCTCCGATATCAACTGGTCTGCCGAGGATAGCGACACGCTCGGCACTGTCTCGTCCACCCTCACCGCCCAGATCCCCGAGCTGCTCAATGAGTTCTATGGGTGGTTGATGAGCGAGCGAGGAGGCGGACGAGAGCATCTTCGAGACGACCAGGTGCCTCGACTCAAGCGGCTGCAGCATACCTACTGGGAAGAGTTTTTTACGGGTCGCATCGACGCGACCTACCTCGCATCGCGAAACAAGGTCGGTGAGGTTCACGCGATCGTCGGACTCCCCGCGCAAGTGTACCTTCGCGCGCTGCAGGCCATGGAGCGGCTCTTCGTACGCAGCGTCCACGAAGTTGAGACGCTGTCGAACTCCGAGCGGAATGCCGCCGCGTCTGCGGTCCAAAAACTGGTTCAGATCGACGCGTCCATCGTCCTCCAGGCCTTCGCGGAGCACGCCGACGACCGCGCGCGCACACAAAAAAGCGAGCACGCCAGCCTCCTTAATTTCCTCAAAAATCTCGCAGCGGGCGAAGTCAACACCCTCATCGATGTCGATGACTATCATGACGATGACTTCGCGCGCGCACTCGTCAGAATTCAGCGACGTTTCTTGGACATCATCTCGCAGACAGCGGCCATCACCCAGGGAAACTACCGCTCGACCATCACGACCGCGGGACCCAACGACGTGCTCGGTCAGGGACTCGTCCGCATGCGGGACCGACTCGAAGAAATCGCCACGCTCGCCGAGCGCGTCGCCAGGGGTGATCTCAGCGTAGCGTTGTCCGTGACAAGTGACGAGGACGCCCTCGGTTCGTCCGTCCGCATGATGCTTGAATCTACTCGCGCCGTCGTCGAGCAAGTGCGGGCGGTCGCGACCGGTGACTATACCGTTCAAATCGCGCCGCGAAGTCAGGAGGACGAGCTAGGCGCGGCCCTCTCTGCCATGGCGAACGCGCTTCGAGAGAGCAAGGAGAACAACGACCAGCAACTCTGGCTCATCGAAGCGACCAATCGACTTAGCGACCAGCTGCGGGGCCTCCCAACACTCTCTGAGCTGGCGTCGCAGGCGCTCGCCACCCTGTGCTCTACAATGAACGCGAGCAGCGGCGCTACCTATGTTCGCAAGCCGGACACCGACACCTTCGTCATCGAAGGTGCCTTCGCGTTCACTCGCGACAAACAGCCGGGGACCGAATGGCAAATCGGTGAAGGGCTCGTCGGCCAGGCCGCGCTCAACAACGCCCCCCTGATCCTGCAACCCCCAGCCCACCATCCAGAGCGGCTCCGGTCGACATTTTTGGATGCCAGCCCTCACACGCTGATCATCTATCCGCTGTCTCTCAACGATCGGGTGATCGGGCTGCTTGAGTTCGCCTTCATGGACACCCCCGCTCCCCGTGTCCATGAGCTGCTTCGCTTGATCTCAGAGAGCCTCACCATCGCCCTCGACGGAGCGCTCTCCCGCGCGAAGACGGAGGAGCTGCTCATGACCTCAACAGCCCTCACCAACGAGCTCGAGGCGCAGAAAATCGAGATCCTGGCCACAAATCGCAGACTCGAAGACCAGACTCGAACGTTGGAAGAGTCTGAGGAAAGGACGCGGAAGCAGAGTCAAGAGGTTGAGATCGTCAACCAGAAGCTTCAAGCTCAAAACCACGCTCTGGAGGCTCAAGCGGAGGAGCTTGAGCGTCGAAACGCCGCCCTCGACGAAGCCGCCCTCGCCCTTGACGAGCGCGCTCAACAGCTCGCAGAGTCGAGCCGCTACAAGTCAGAATTCCTCGCGAACATGTCGCACGAGCTCCGCACACCGCTCAACAGCATGCTGCTGTTGTCGAACCATCTCGCTGAGAATGCTCGAGGGTCCCTCAGTGACGATGAGGTGAAGTCGGCCCAGGTGATCGGCCGTAGTGGGAACGACCTTCTCAACCTGATCAATGAGATCCTCGATCTCGCCAAAATCGAGGCGGGTCGCATGGACGCGACCATCGCGAGGCACTCCGTAAGCCCCATCGTCACAGGCGTCACACACAGTATCGCTCCCCTCGCCAACGAAAAGAACCTGGAGTTAAGAGTGTCGTGCCCGGATGGGCTCTACGTCGACACCGACCGCTCCCGACTTGGGCAGATCCTCCGAAATCTCCTCTCGAACGCCGTCAAGTTTACAGAGCGCGGCTCGGTCACCGTCGAGGTCCTCGGCCGCGACGTGGCGGACACCGCCGACATCACCAGCGAACACCTGGTTTTTCGAGTTTCCGATACGGGGATGGGGATCCCCGCGCACATGGTCTCAACCATCTTCGAGGCGTTCCAACAGGCAGACGGGGGTACCAGCCGAACACACGGCGGCACGGGCTTGGGTTTGGCGATCTCCCGTCAGCTCGCACACCTGCTCGGCGCGACGTTGACACTTGAATCCACGAGTCCCTCGGGGAGCGTCTTCGAGCTTCGTCACCCAATCGAGCAGACCCCGCGCCTGTCGACGGATGCGAGCCCCCGTCCCCATCATTCACCACCAGCGCCCGCGACATCGCGCCTGAGGGAGAACAACGCCAACAAGGCCGCGCCGTGGAATCAGATCACTGATGATCGTGACGACCTCCAGCCGGACAGCAAGCCCCTCCTCATCATTGAAGATGATCTCGCGTTCGCAGCCATCGCGCGTGATTTTTGTCGTGAACGCGACTACCAGGTGATCGTCGCGTCAAGTGGGGAAGAAGGCCTCGCCATGGCGCGAGAATGTCACCCCGTGGGGATCTTCCTCGACGTTCAACTCCCAGGCGTTGACGGACACCGGGTCCTCGACGACTTGAAGTCCGACTCCCGCACCCGTCACATCCCCGTCCATTTCGTATCGATCGAAGATGCGACCATCCACGTCCTGCGGAAAGGTGCCGTCGGGTTCCTGCAAAAACCTGTCAGCGAAGCTGATCTTGAGGGGGCCCTCGCGCGATTGGAGAACACCTTTGGTCGAGCAGTCAAAGATCTCCTCATCGTCGAGGATGACGACAATATGCGCCTCGCCATTCGAAAACTCTTGGGAAATGGAGATATCAAAACGACGGAGGCGAGCTCCGGCGAGGAGTGCCTTCACCTCCTTCAAAGCTCTCAGTTTGACTGTATGGTGCTCGACTTGGGCTTGCCCGACATGAGCGGCTTTGAACTCCTCGACAAGATGCAGGGAGTCCTCGACAGCTACCCGCCCGTCATCGTCTACACGGGGAGAGACCTCAGCGAGGCTCAAGCAGAGACCCTACGCGGCTACGCCGAGAGCATCATCATCAAGGGGGCCCGCTCCGAAGAACGACTGCTCGACGAGACGTCGATTTTCCTTCATCGAGTGATCGACAACCTGCCCACGGGCGCTCGCGACTTGCTCCGCCGGTATCAAGCGGACACCGACACGCTCAGCGGTCGTCGGATTCTTCTCGTGGACGACGACATGCGGAACGTCTTCGCCCTCGGCAACATCCTCCGAGATCGTGGAATGGAGGTCGTCAAAGTAGAAAATGGGGAACGCGCCGTCGCCGCTCTGCGGTCCGACACCTTCGACCTCGTCCTCATGGACCTCATGATGCCGGTCATGGACGGCCTGACCGCGACCAAGATCATTCGGGATGACTTGGGCCTTCAGACACTCCCGATCATCGCGCTGACCGCGAAAGCGATGCCGGAAGATCGTGCGAAGTGTATCCAGGCTGGCGCCACCGACTACCTCACAAAACCAGTGGATATCGAGCGACTGTGCGCATGTATGAAGGCGTTGCTCTCCTGAACAACGATTTTTACCATGAGCGAAGCCAAGCAAAAATGGACCGACGCGGCGCTGGTCCTCGAAGCCCTGCACCGGTTTCACGGTTTTGATTTTCGTGGCTACAACCGAGACTTCGTCCTTGAACGGCTTCAAATGTACACCGATGAGGTCGAGTGTGAGCGGGCCATCGATCTTATTCCGCGGCTCGGCCGTGACGCGGACTTCGCCCGGCGAATCTGTGAGAGTCTCACGGTTCGTCACACGAGAATGTTCCGTGACCCCTCCTCCTACCGCGCCATTCGAGATCAGGTCTTTCCGTGGCTGTCGACTTTCCCGGTCTTTCGCATATGGCACGCGGGATGTGCCTCCGGGGAGGAGGTGCTCTCCCTCGCGATCCTGCTCAAGGAGGCTGGGCTCTACGAACGAGCGACTGTCTTCGCCACCGACATCAGCCAGACCACGCTCAAGCGGGCCGAGCTCGCTGTTCATGCAGCGAAGGATGAGCACGAACTGATCGCCGCCTACTCCGAGGCTGGAGGCAAGCTCTCTCTCTCCGAATATTTCACCCGGAGAGGCGAGCACCTCGTCTTCAGTCGTGACTTGCTTCGCCGCGTGACCTTCGCGGAACATAATCTCGCGCAAGACGAGGTGTTCAGCGAGGTTCACCTCGTCATCTGTCGCAACGTCTTCATCTACTTTACCGAACAACTGCAGCGCCGGGCCGAGCGAATTTTTGCGGAGAGCCTCTGCAAAGGCGGATATCTGTGGCTCGGTGAGGCCGAGGCCGTCACGTCGGAGCACGCTGGCGTACGCTTTCGCACCACGGATCTGCACCCTATGCGGGTATTTCGCCGGGTCCAGACGCCTCCCCTCGAGTCCCCTCCTCGCCACGCCCCCTCACCCTCCGTGACAAGACAACCTTCGGTTTCAACAACGAAGCCCTAACGCAACTGGCGCCCAGATGAACTCCATACAGAAGATACTCGTCGTCGATGACACCGGCGCAAATCTCGTAGCGATGGGTCGCGTGCTCGAGGGGCTCGATGTCGAGATCGTCTGCGTTCACAGCGGAAATGAGGCCCTCACCGCCACGCTCCACAATGACTTCGCCGCTGCGGTTATTGACGTCCAGATGCCCGAGATGGATGGGTACGAGCTCGCGGAGATCCTGCGGTCCGACGAGCGAACACGCGCGCTCCCAATTCTGTTTGTGTCGGCGGTGTATTCAGAGGACGCCCACGTCTTCCGGGGCTACGAGGCCGGCGCGGTCGATTTCCTCATCAAGCCGATTCAAAAAGACATCCTCATCAACAAACTCAAATTCTTCCTGCTGCTCGATTCGCAGCGGAAAGAACTCAGGCGGCACCTCGAGATCGCAGAGTCTGAGAGCTTCCTTCGGACCATCTTGCGATCCTTGTCGGATGCGGTCGTCGTCGTTGATGAAGCCATGAATATCTCCTTGGTCAATTCGCACGCGGCGACCATGTTCGGCGGGGACGATGCGACGTTGATTGGCGCTCCGCTCGGCCCTCTGTTCGCGGGCGGTGATCCCCCTCTCGAACATCCCTGCCACGCCGTGGAGCGCGAAATCCACGTGGCTCCCGGCCAGTCGATGCCGGTCAGGATCACGTCATCGAAGCTAGAAGGTCGCGGGGGGCTCGTCATCGTCGTCACTGATATCACCCAAGAGACACTCGCCCTGCGAGTAGAGGAGGACCTGCGCGTACAGCTCGCCCACTCCCAACGGCTCGAGTCGCTCGGACGACTCGCCGGCGGTGTCGCGCACGACCTCAACAACCTGCTCACGATCATCCAGATGTGTACCGGGGTCGCGATCGAAGACGCCGACGACCCATCCGCCGTTCGCTTCGAGCTCGAGCAGTCGCTCGACGCCGCGCGAAAAGGGGAGAGCCTCGTCCGGGAGCTCCTCGCCATCGGACGGAAGCAAGTCCTGGCGTTTCAGACGGTCGATCTGCATCAAGCGCTGACGGAATCTTGCACCCTCCTCTCGCGTCTGTTGGGTGACAACGTCGTCATTCAGCAAGACTACGCTGACGACACTGTCTTTGTGGAGCTCGACAAGGATCAGTTTAGCCAAGTCATCATGAACCTCGCGGTCAACGCGAGGGACGCGATGCCCGATGGCGGGACCCTCGCCATCACGACCTCCCTCTCCAGGGACACGTCCACCGGGCGCGAGTCGGTGGTCATTCGATTGAGCGATACCGGCGTTGGGATGGACGAGACGCTCGCTAATCGCGCGTTCGAGCCCTTCTTCACCACCAAGGACCGCGAGTCCGGCACGGGACTCGGACTCGCGATGGTGCACGGCATCATCACGCAAAGCAAGGGCGAGATCAGCGTCGAGAGCACCCCCGGCGTCGGGACAACGTTCACCATTGTGTTCGACCGGACGTCCGCACCGAACAACAGCGAGCGCCTCACGGACACCGCCTCGCTCCCCACGCGAGCGGGCTCCGTGCTCTTGGTCGAAGACGATGTCAGCGTCCGCCGAACACTCGTCGGCGCGTTAACGCGAAGTGGTTTCCAGGTGACCGTGGCTGGTTCGCTCGGGGAGACCATGCGAGCGCTTGAGACACGAGATGACTTCTCCGTGCTCGTCAGTGACGTTCACCTTCCAGAAGACTCGGGGCTCGACATCGCCGCGGCGGTCCGGGAGCGGCTCCCCGCGCTGCCCGTCATGTTTATCTCGGGCAACCCCGGTGACCTCCTCGATGCCTTCGGCGACGCTCCGGCGAATGTCAGCTTTCTTCAAAAACCATTCGTCCCGAAGACGTTTGTGGCGAAGGTTGCGAGCGCATGTCAGGGACGCTCGGGCTCGCCAGAGCACTAGCACCGGGACGCGCGACGGGAGACGACCCCGCGGATCGCCCAGGAGGACGAGGGGCGCGCAGATAGCCCCCGCGACAACGCTCGCTCGGCTCCTGGCGCCGCCTCCTATTCGAGCAGATGCAGCGAGAGCCCGTCGATCCCGACGGCTGGATCGGGGAGCCCGTTGCGCTCGCGGGTTCCATCGGGGAGATACTTCGCGGTGCCGTCCCACGCGGAGACATCGGAGGCGTAGATGATGATGTTGTTGTCCGCGGCGCGTTCCGTAAACCATGTCGCGGCCGCATAGGACCCGTCGGGGTCCTCATCCCAGTTCATGGAGAGGATGATCCCATCGACACCGGCCTCCACATACTCGTCGTACAGCACGCCGTTGTAGGTCCCGTCCATGCAGATCATCATGCCGAAGTCCCCGTACTCCGTCTCGAAGATCACGCTCTCTGTACCCTCCTGCGCGTACGCCAGGTCAGTACTATAGAGTTCGCGTTTGCGATAGCGAGACACGAATCCTTCGGGTCCAACGATTCCCACAGAGTTGAAGTAGTCACCTCCCTCCACTTCGGGGACATGATAGATGACGTAGACATCGTGCATCGCCGCGAAGGATTCCCAGTATCCGGTCGTAGGCCCGCCGGGGATCGGCTCCGCAGCCAGGGACACATCCACACAGAACATCCAGCCGTACATCTCCTCTCCGGGCAGACACCAGAGCGTATTGTGCGTCGCATACCCCCAGGTGGAGCCCTCGGGATGCACGATGATCTTCGCGCCCAGCTCCACCGCTTCGAGGCTCAGATCGGTCAAATTGCTCACGTTGAGGTTGGCGTCCGCGAAGTTCAGATCGGCGTTGTATTGCACGAGCGCGATGGATGGCGGGAGCAGATCGCCGTCGCCGTCTCCGTCTCCGTCTCCGTTGTCGTCTCCGTCTCCGTTGTCGTCTCCGTCTCCGTTGTCGTCTCCGTCTCCGTCTCCGTCGCCGTTGTCGTCTCCGTCTCCGGATTCATCCACGATTTGGGAGCCATCCGGCGCCTCTCCACACCCTGGCACCGAGAGCAACGCACCCACCATCCACGCGATCCCCAACAGACGATGAATTCTCTTTGTGATCATGACTAACTTTCTCCTCGTCGGGCTTGAGCGTCCCTGCTCGATGACACCGCGCGCCCAACAACCGGCGTCATGCCCTACCATCCACGTCCGCATCCAGCCGGTCAAGGTGGGCGTCCTCCTCAGATCTAGAACAAACAACTAGCCTCGACCGCAGGCGCATACTCCGGCTCACGGAGGAGAGAATGCAAATTTTGATCGGCGCGCTCGGCGGCGCCGCTCTTATGGAGCCAAGCACAAATGTTAGCGGCTCCCCGTCCGTGCGACGCTCCTCTAGAGACCCAAGACGCCGCGAGCCCCGGGCCCCACATGTCCGCGCGGTCTCGATGCCCTCCCAACATCAGCCCAGGGCTCGTCGCCCGCGATCAGGAGGCCGTCGATTCGCCCGCGGCTCCTCGCCAGCAGCCTCGCACGTGACACTGCGACGGCTCGCGGGTGTAGTCGCGGACCATCTTAAGCGCAAGCTGCTGCAGGTTGAACACGATGACCGCGCCCAGCGCCCCGAGCTTCGCCTCCAGCCCGAACGGCTCCCACAAGAACATCGGCGCCGTGACCACCACGGCGCTCGTGACGATGCCGAGCGCGGCGAGGCGGGCGACCCACATTCGTCCGCGCAACCACGGCCGCGGATCAAAGGTCGCGATCACGGGGGTCCACGGCGAAGGCACCAAAACTCCCACATAGGTGGCGCTCGCCGTTGACACCGTCATGAGTGGAGCCCCGTCCTCGCCCACACCATAGAACCAGACCTCATCCCCATCACAGACCGGGTGCTCCAGGACGCGGGAGAACCCGCGCGCCTTTCGGGCCAGCGCGTGGGCGCTCTCGAATTCACTCTCGCCGAACACGTCCGCACGAGCTCGCTGCGACGTCGGATCGATCCACACCTCCACGGGACCGCCCGCGGGCAGCTTCGCGACCACGCCGTCTTCAAGTTCGAGAGCGCCTCCTTCGAGCTCCGAGTGATAGGCGCGATCGTGGAAGTGGATCTTTGGATCCCCCTTGCTGCGACCCGTCTGCTCCACGCGATGTACCGCGAGCTGTCGACCCACACCGGCTCCCTCCACCACACGAGCGCGCCGCAGCCCACCGCTCGCCCACACCCGCAAGCGCCGACCGAGCGCCGCTCCTTGTGCCCCAGCATGGGCGGCCATGAGCAGGGTGTGCACCCAAAAAAATCCGAGGCCCATCCACGCGAGCGGCGTCGTCCAGTCCACTACGTCGCTCCTCCCGCCTCTTGGATCGCCACCTCATCGGCGGCGGCGAAGCGTTCCGGGCGCGACGGGAGCCCGAGGTCGTCACTCTCTTTTACGTCCTCGTGCCCCGCACCCGACACTGTCGGCTCGCGATGGACCTTGAACACGAACGCCCGCAGCAGATACCCCACCATGCTCCGCTCATCGAGGCGTCGATCCATTCGCGGCACCGCCTGCTCGCGGTGGGCCTGCGCCAGGTCGGCCCAGTGCATCCCGGCGCGGTTGTGGTGGATCGTGTGGTAGCCGTTGTTGCACATGATCCAGTTGAATCCGCGCCCCACGAAGTTGCGGCTGTGGTTCCACTCCGAGTCCACGTCGCACGAGTCATGTTGAATCAGGTTGATCCGCAGGATGCAGCGCGCGCCATAAAACTGCGGCAGCACCACAAAGGCGATCGTAGGCCAGAAGTTGCCCCAAAGGAGCAGCCCGGTGACCGCGAAGGCGAACACAGTCTCGGCGTTATATTGGAGCACAAAGCCGGCGTGCCGCGTCACGTCCGACCAGCGCTTAACCCCGGTGAAGGTGTTGGGCCCCGCCACGTTGGGGAAGTGCAGGAGATTCAAAAAATTCCACCGGAAGCGCACATGGCCTGGCGCGGCCCAGTCGGGCTGTCCGTCGTCGCCAAAGTGGTGATGCACCAGGTTGTGTGAGGGGATATTCGCCGACGCCGGGTACAGCGCCCCGAAGCTCAGCAAGAACCGGAAGGCCTTGTTGAGCTGCTTGGAATGAAACACCCCTTTGTGCAGGTGGTTATGAATCACCACCGCGTTGAGGAAGCTGAAATAGCAGGCCGCCAGAAACACGAGCGGATGGCGGGCTGACGCGACAAACACGGGCGTCAAGATCAGCGCGTTGTAGACGGCGACAATACCCACCTGCCGCCACTCTTCGCGCCGTCGCACGAGCCACGGTTCAGCGCGTGAGTCCGAACCTGTCAGGATCTGCTCCATCCACCCATGGGCCTACACCACGGATCGGCTGCTGTGAAGCCCGGCGCGATGACCAAGATCACGCCGGCTCGCGATCTCATCGAGACACGGACATCCAAGGCGCCGGTTTCCTAGGCCAATTCAGCGCCCCTCCAGGTAATCGGACGCGCGGGTCGAATACCTGGCCCCGTGGTAACGTCCGCCGGACATGATGCCTCCCGCACCCACATCAGGCCCGCAGCGCGTGTCCTGCTCCCCCGGTTGGCGGCCGAGCGCGCAACGAGCGCTCCTCGCGATCGCAGGCCTCTCGCTCGTGGGCTGCATCCACGACGTGACCGCCGCCGCCAACACCGACACCCCCGTCCTCGTGGGGCCGGTCCACCAAATTGAAGCCGCGTCGCCACGCGATGCGTCGCCCCTCTCCCCCTTCAGCGCGTTGTTGATGAACGTGAAGGTCAGCACGGGCGATGTAAATGACCCCGAGCTTTGGATCAACAACCAACATATGCTCGACAACGCCGTGAGCACCGCGACCGGCGGACGCGACCGCACGTTCGTCGCCTTGGGTGGCGCGCAGGTAAAAGCGATGCTCTTCGTGGTCGGGTGGGCGTTTGAGAAAACCACGGTCAACTTGTTCGGGACGGTGTCGAGCCAGGCCGCGCCCGCGCCTGCGCCCGAGCCTGCACCCGAGCCCGACTCCGACACCGACTCCGAGTCCGAGTCCGAGTCCAACACCATCCCGAATCCGGAGGCGCCATGAAAATCGCGCGCCGCCCTGTCCTGGGATCACTCGTCGCCGCCTGCGCCTTGTCTGGATGCATCGCCGGCGGACGCACCACCGTTCAGTTTGACGACACCGAATACCCAGTGTCGCTGTCCCCCACGGTCTACGGGAGTGACGGCGAGATATTGGACCCCGCCGCCCGTCAGAAAGTCGGCTCGCTCAAGGTAGATCGACGGGCGTGGAGCCTGGTGTGGGGCGCGGTCCCCACGCGCAAGTTCACCGACCTCTCCGACGAGGTCAACGCGCAAATCGACGCCGCCGAAGGGCAAGCAGTTGTGAACCTGAAGATCATGGCGCGCCAGTGCGTGGGCAACTACGTGATCCCGTTCACGCTGCTCCCATTTTATCCAGGATGTGTGAAGCTCAAGATTCGCGGCGACATCATCCGCGAGAAATAACCCCAAACCATCATGACTCCCCTCCCCCACGGAATCCGTGCGGTCGTGCGCGCGCTCGCGGACGACCCCACTCAAGGCATCGCCAACCACCTCCACATCGAGGAGCAAGCCCCGCCAGATCCAGCGTCGCTCGCCCCCCATGACGTGATCATCGCCGTCAAGAGCGCCTGCGTCTCTTGGGTCGACGCCCTCATGACGAGCGGGCAGTACCAGCACATGCCCGCGCTCCCCTACACACCGGGGCTCGAGTACAGCGGCGTCGTGGCGTGGATCGGCGCCGACGTTGATCCCGCGAGGATCGCGGTGGGGGATGAGGTCTACGCCGACGGTTTTCAGGTTGGACCGCGCACCTCCGGCGCCTACCAAGGGTGGGGGGGGTTCGCCTCCTACGCCGTCGCCCCCGCGCGCGCCGTGATCCCCAAGCCCCCATCGCTGAGCTTCGATCAGGCGTGCAACTTCGCCGGCAGCTACGAGACCGCGTGGCACTGCTTGGTCGCCTGCGGCGACCTACAAGCTGGGGAGACGATCCTCATCCACGGGGCGTCCGGCGCAACAGGCCTCGCCGCGGTCCAGCTCGCCAAGGCGCTCGGCGCCACGGTCATCGCCACGGGGCGCACCCGCAGCAAGCTCGAGGTCGTCGCCCAGCACGGCGCGGATCATGTCCTCACCTTGGGCAACGAGGACGGGACCCCCGGCGTCCGGCGTTTCCGAGACGACGTGAAGGCGCTCACAGGGGGCGCGGGCGTGGACGTGGTCTACGACGCGGTCGGCGGCGACATCTCCCTTGAGAGCCTACGCTGCGTGAAGTTTGGCGCCAGATTTTTGATCGTGGGATGGGCGGCGACCCCCGCCGTCGCCAAGGGTAAAGGAGGCCGCGGCGCCCCCAACGCCAACCTCCTGCCGACGAACCTCATCATGATGAAGGGACTCAAGGTCCTCGGCTGCCCCATGGTCATCTCCACCCAAAAAGATCCAAGCATTCGTCCTCCCCGCGTACGGCACCTCAAGGCCCTCGCCGCGGAGGGCAAGCTCGCGCCACATATCTCGCATACCTTTTCATTGCGCGAGGCCGCGGCCGCCGTGCAGGCGCGATGGACCGGGAAGGTCATCGGAGGCTGCGCCGTGAATCCACCAGACCTCCCCGGGCTCCCCTCCGCCTAAGTCGGCCCGACCAAAAAGACCAAGGCTCGCGATAACGAGCCTTGGTGAGTGATGGCGAAGAGAAAGCCGCGTGACACGTCGCGGTCTCCTCTTATTTGATACGAACGTAGCTGCTGTGGTTCATGTCCTTCCCTTCGAGAGCCCCCCGCACATTTTGGAAAAAAAGTCGCGGCGTCCCGGAACGAACCCACCGCGCGCTGCGACCGTCTGCTCCCTGCGTCACACCCCCCTACGGTGTGGGACACACCGCGCGACGCTCACTGTCCGTAGGACTCGTGACTCCCCGCGAGGTACTCGGCCTCCTCGGCGGTGTTCGCTCGCCCCAACGTCGCGTTGCGGTGCGGATATCGACCGAAACGCACGATCAGCGCGCGATGGTCCTTCGCGTATCGCTGCGACTCCTCATCGAACGCAGAAAACAACCGCACCGATTCGTCCTGAACAACGCGGGACTCGGAGTGCATGAACGGTATGTACGCGAAGCGCCTTCGCGCCTCCTCGATCTTGACATCATCCCCTCGCAGCACCATCTCCTGGGCCAAGGCCAGCGCCTGTCCGTCGGCCGCGAAGGCGCGTGGATGCCGACGATGAATCTGGCGGCTGAACTGATCGAGCACGATGATCTCTGCGAGCCGCCCCTCCGGCGTGCTCCGCCACGAGACAAGCTCGTTGGAGACCGCCTTCGCGTGGGTCGTCGAGAACCCCTCGATCACCGCCTTGTCAAAACTCTCCGCTCCACCGAACCAGTCCTTGGGACCATGGGTCTCGAACCAGAACGACAACACGTCGCCACCGGTCACTGAGTTGTCGACAGAGGTGCTCATGCGGAGATAGTGCCATGAATCTCCGCGTCTCATCTCGTCAATTCGAGATGCCCGCGAGCCCTCATGCGTCGTCGCGATACAGCAGCTGCTCGACGCACGCGAGCCCTTGCGCGACCCAGCCCTCCACCGAGGAAGACTCCAAACAACCGGGCGGGGTCACGAACACGTACCCCCTCATCGGTCGCCCCGTGAAGTCCATGACGCGCGCGTGTGGATGCCGCAGCGCCCGCTCGTATCGCGCGGTGCCGACGCGCACCAGCAGCTCCTCGCGGATGACGCCGACGCCGACTTTTCTCCTCAACAAGAACGCGAGCCCTCCGAACATTTTCTGCTCCGCGATGTCCGGCCGGGGTCCGAGGACGATCCGCACGCGATCCGCGAGCGCTTCGCAGTAGGGCATACATCATCGTAGGACATCTCCCCACCTCCTGCACCACACCCGCCCACGACCTTCTCAACCTCATGCGCGACCACGCCGCGGTCTGATCGACGCGTGTTGCGGCCCCCGCCGCTGGCGCGCTACGCTCCTGTCATGAGATTAACGAGGCTCGCGTTGTGGATTGGGTGTGCTGTCGTCGGAAGCGCAGTCGGTTGTTCGAATCAGTCGGGGCTCAGCGGTACGGATGACGGCGGGACGACAGATGCCCGCCCCAACTGGTACGAGGACATGGCGCCATTGGTCGCCTCCAATTGCCAAAGCTGCCACAGCGACGGCGGGATCGCGCCGTTTTCGATGAACGACTACGAGGAGACGAGACCGTGGGCAGCGTTCATGGCCCAACAGGTCGCCGCGGGGATCATGCCTCCGTGGCACGCGGTGGAGACAGAGACCTGCGCGCCACCGTTTCCCTTCAACCACGACGCGCGCCTGTCCGAAGAGGAGATTCAAGCCTTCATCGACTGGGCAGACCTCGGCGCCCCGGAGGGTGATCCGACGCTGGCGGTGAGCATCCCACCGCCCATCGATCCCAACCTTAAAAATCCCACCGCCACCATCCCCATGCAGGGGTCGATCACGGTGGAGGCAACCGACACCACGCTCGACTTCGTGCACTGCCTCAGCTTCGATCTCGGCAACACCGAGAATATCTACCTCGACGGCATTCAAGTGATCCCGGGCAACCCCGAGGTCGCCCACCACGTGCTGATGTTCATCGACCCCGCGGGCGCCTCGGCGTCCTGGCAAGACGGCATCCGAGAGGACTGCGGTGGCGGACCGGGCGTCGCCGACGCCACCCTCATCGGCGGCTGGGTCCCGGGCTCCTTCCCGTTCCAATCCCCCGCGGGCGTCGGCGTCGAGTTCCCCGCAGGCGCGCGGATGATCTTAAACTACCACTACCACGCCACGGGCGGCGGCCCTGAGGTGGATGACTCCACCGCGCTCGCCGTTCGGTACTCCGCACAACCCCCCGAGTGGAGCTCGTTTTTTGAGCTGGTGGGCGCCCCCGGCGTCGGCACCATTCAAGACCCACCCTTCCTCATCAAAGCGGGCGCCAAGGACCACGAAGAGGTGGTGGATTGGTTCGTCCCCGACTTCGGCAACGTCGACGCGCGCGTGTGGGCGGCGGCCAATCATATGCACAAGGTGGGGGTGGACATGCAGACGAGCATCATCCGCGGCGGCGAAGAATACTGCCTGGTGCAGACCCCCTCCTGGGACTTTAACTGGCAGCGGATCTACACCTACGACACGCCCATCGCGGAGGGTTTCAAGGTCGAGAACGGCGACATCGTCCGGGTGCGCTGCACCTACGACAACACCATGGACAACCCCGCCGTGCTCGAAGCGCTCGCCGAGGTCGGTGAGACCGAACCCATCGACGTGGAGGTCGGCGAAGGCACCCTCGATGAGATGTGCCTGGTGGGGCTCGGCGTCGCCTACAAACCGCTGTAGACGTGAGCGGCGGGGCTACTCACAGGCGACGCCGTTGAGGTAGACGCTGCCGCCTTGCACCTCCACCGAGGGGATCCCGGTGACGCAATCCGGCGACGTCGGGTCGAGACAACAGGCGAGGTTGAGTCCCACCGTATAGAGCACCGGTGGGATGTCTTGCTCGCACACACCCATCGTAAAAACTTTCTCCACCCCACCTCTGCTGCAGTCGAGGTTGCCCGCGAATTGCGTGAAGGTGAAGGTGCCGTCGGCGTTGCAGCCGATGGCGTTGGCGGAGTTGGCGTGCTCTTCGCCCATATTGTCCACGCCCACCCAGCCGTGACAATCCTCGGGCGCCATGCCGATCGGCCAGGTGTGGACGTTGCCGCCCGCGCAGGTGGAGTCTTGGCCGGTCTGGAGCGCCACGAGGGGGAACGCGCACGCGCTGTCCCCGTCCCCGTCCCCGTCCCCGTCCCCGTCCCCGTCCCCGTCCCCGGTGTCGGCGCTCGCGGTCCCGGTGTCGTCCGCGGAGGTCTGCGACGTGGACCCCTCTTCGCCCCCGCTGCCGTCTCCGCCGTCGTCGGCGACTCCGCATCCCACGAGCGCTAGGGCGAGCGCCAACGCCACCGACGCAGCGTCGCAAGACAGCCGAAGAGCACGCGAGGTGGCGAGCGACGAGGCCGTACGGGACACGCGAGCGATCTTCATGGACGGACCCTACGCGAAACTGCTGGCGTTCGCGAGCGCTCCACGTGTACGAGGTGCCGCCCCACGGTAAAGGCCCGGTAAAGTGCGGCGTCAACCACTGGTCGCCGACCACACGGGCGGTGGGTCTGCGCTCTCGGCTCGCCGCGAAAATCGCCACATCCCGTAGATGGAGAGCCCCACCAACAGCACGCCCACCGCGTAGACGAGGTTTCCAAAGAGCTGCGCGCGGTGGAGCACGTGCCACCGAGAGAACAGCCAGTTCCAGTCGTGCATGCCCCCTCCCACCAGCGGCAGCTCGGTGAGGACCGCGTCCTTCATGTACCGAGCAATATTGAACATATTTTGTCCGAGCCACAGCACCATCACCGCGGCGGAGAACCGCTGGCTGCGTCGCCAAAAATAGACACCGCAGGCGAGGGGCCAAAACAGCTGCCCGAGCGTGCCCCCCAAAAAATGCATCACCCGCCCGAAGGGGGTGAGGAAGAGGTGTCCGGCCTCATGGAAGGCGAGGTCCACCCAGTCCATAAATCGAAACTCTCCCGGGGTGAACACCATCAACACCCCATACAACCCGAGCCCAATCGTCACGGCCAAATGACCACGGTCATAGGACCGAAGCCAATCGCCGATACGCAGGCTCTCCTCCGGCACGCGGGGTGCAGGGCTACGACGCATGACCTCCAAAGAGCGCTGCCCGTCTCCCTGTCACCACGACGCCATCGTAAAGAAGGCCGCCGACTCGATGCCGTTCGGATAACTCCACGTCCCTTGAGACCCGACCGAGCCCTTGGGAGGGCTCATTGAATCGGGGCCCAGCGGGAACGAAGCGCTGAAGGTGTGGACGAGCGTCTCCGGCGCGTCCGGTTGCATCTCCGCGACCTCAAGATCACCCGCGAGCGTGTCCATATCGAGCCGGTCATCCACGTACACCCGAGGACCCGAGCCGGCGGGGTCCCCCTGCTCATAGAAACGATGGACGAGCCTGGTCTGAAACTGCTCTGCAAACAACCCGTCTGAGGTGGAGAATCCGAGGGTCACGTCCACTTCCAGTCGATCCGGGCACTCAATGTAGATCGCAGGCTCTTCACTCCCATCGCCAGGCGCGCGCTCCGACGCGACATAGCGGATCTCTCCCCCGTCGTAGACCGCGCCGAGGGTGAGGTCGACCGGGCCAGGGGTGGCGTTCGTAACCACGACAAACCCATCACCCACTGCATCGGTATCGGTCCACGTCAGGATGCGCGTGCCCAAGTTGGAAGCCGCATCGACCAGTTCTTGCCCCGCGACGCCCCCGGCGCTCACCTCCGCGAGGGACGCCAGGACCATGACCGTGTCCTCACATTCGCGGTCGTTCGTCGAGCCCTCGTCATACTGGTCCCCTGAATCCCGTCCGTCGTCGCACGCGGGCAGTCCCACACTTGCGAGGAGCGACGCACACATGCCAAGCCGAGACGCCATCGCTACAAAAGCCATGGCCGAAGAGTAGCGTCCCTCGGAAGCGAGCGCGAACGAAAAACCGCCCGAGAGACTCCACGGGCGCGCGTGAGCCTCTAATCGCCATTTTTGGTCCGGGTGGGGAATATCGACCCCGCGTGGCGCGTGCTCGTCCATGATGACCCCCTCGCGCACCTCCTCCGACTGGATCCCCTATGCCGTGGCAATGCTCGGCCCCCTCGCGCTCTGTGCCGCGCAGCTGATGCGCCCTGTGGAGCTCTTGCCGACGCCCCACGACCCCGCGCCGGCGGACTGTCCCGCGCTCCCCGTGAGCCCCGTGCCCGTTGCGGAGTCCCAGGATCCAGACGATGGAGATGACGGGTGCGGCACCGAACTCGCGTGTCACCCCGACCGCCTTGACCCACATGAAGTCGAGCAGTCCGACGAGGCCCCCGCAATCAACTTCGCATTTGTCAAAGACGGGCACCTCATCTTGAGTCAAGCGGCGGCGACTTCGTGGGGACGCGGACCCCTGCGTGGACGCGTCGGGCCGCCCTCTCGAGACCTTCACACCTACATGTACGCGGAACAAGACGCGGACCTGTCCGCCATCCCCGAGGAGTTTCGCGGTGCGGACGGCTCCATCGTGGACGTCTACGGCGACCACGGAAAAATTTGTGAGGCGCGTCTGGGTGCCCTCACCATCGTCGCAGAGTTTGACGGCATGCCCTTCTTTAGCGAGCACGGGTTTGTTCCGCATGACGACGGCACCCTCGACCACGAGCAAGGAGAGGCGCTCCGCGCGTCGGTGTTCGAGCGTGAAGACCGATGGCTCACGGCACAGCTCGAGCTCCCCGCGTCTTGCGACGGGGCGGTGTTCGCCCGCAGCGCCTCGCTGCCCGCTCCGCTGATGTGGGCGAGCGAGGTCGGCGTCACGTCGAAGAAACGCCGCGAGGATTTTCTCTCGGACGCCGAAGCCAGGCTGCGCGACGAGTACGAGCGCTACCTGGACACGCAGACCGTCCCAGCACCGGGGCTCGACGGACCACCCGACTGGGACACCTTCGCCCGGAGCAGCTATCAACGACGGGTCTATCGAGGGGGCGCGGGCCTCAAGCGGGTCTTGTTCCAGTCCGTGGGGGAAGTCCCGCAGTCCTGCGGCGACGGCTTCGGTGAGTCGCACTCCAAGACCACGCTGCTGCGCGCTGGCGGCCTAGAGCCCCTCCCCACCATGGACTGGCTCACCACCCCGCCCGTGGCCTTCCTCGACGTGGATCGCGACGGCCGACTCGAGACGCTGATCTATGACATCGATGACCGCGACAGCTACACGCTCCTCGACGTCGCCGGCGAATCGATCGCCACCAACGCCCGCCCCTTCTACGGCTGCCGGTGCTGAGCGCGGCGCTTGACCTACGGACCGCCCGCGTCGACGGTGCAGGCGAGGGTCATGCTGATCGCGCTGAGGTCCTCGCCGCTTTGGGCTGCCCAGGTGTTGAAGGCGTCTTGTACCCGCGCCAGGTCTTTTTTGGCGGTCGGTCGCTTGTCCACGATGCCCTGGGCCACGAGACTCGCCACCACGTCGCGGGTCAGCACAAAGGTCGGCTTGCCCACGCTGCGCAGCACCCGAGGCCCCGTATCACCACCGAGTCGGCTGCCGCGCTTTTTTAGGCGCGCCCACAGCCCCACGATGTCGTCTTCGGGCCACCGCGCGACCATCTTCGCGAAGCTCCCGTGCTCGGCGGCTTCGTCGAGCACGTAGCCCGCGTTCTCCACGACCGCCTCGATCTTCTGGCCGTTGCGGACGATGCGTTCGTCCCGTCGCAACGCCGCGACCTCCGCCCCCGAAAGATTCGCCACACGCTCGGGATCGAAGCCGTGAAACGCCGCCTCAAACCCCTCCCACTTGTTGTTGATCACACGCCACACAAAACCCGCTTGAAACAGCGCCTTCGCCATGGCGGAGAGGCAGCGGTGGTCCGGCGTGGCCGCGATGCTCCGGGAGGACTTGGTCTTGGGCATGCGCGCGGCGAGGGCCTCCTCGCCCTTGCGCGCCACCGCACGCGCGTGAAGTTTGTCAAAGCTCAGCATGAAGAGAGCGCGAGTATATCCGCGAACGAGCGGGAACTGACAAGGCCCCGCCATCTCGCGGCACCGCAGCCGTCGGCGCCCCTCAGGTCGCGCTCCGCCACCCACCGGTGCGGACCCAGATCGTCACGTCGACGAGCATGCGGGTGAACGAGGGCGCCACAAACAGCACATCCTGGTAGTTGGTAGGGTCGTAGGGCGTGCGAGAGATGGCGTCGAGATCCCAGGCTTCGAGTCGCGGCTTGGTGTCGAAGTCGGACAACTCGCCAATGCTCGACAGCAGCCCCGCGCCGTAGGCCTTCACCGCGCCGCGCTCTTGGACGACACCGAACTCCAGCGTGTACCAGTACATCTGCTCGAGTCGCCTCATCTCCGCATCCGAGGCCACCGCCGCCGCGCGTCCCAACAGGCGGTTGAGCTCCGCGATCCCCGGGTGCACCAAGGTGGCGGCGTGACCGATCAGCTCGTGCAAAATGTCGGGCTCTGGAGTGTACAAGGGCTTGGAGTGGTGGCGGATGTATTGGGTGGACAAGAACACCCGCTGTCCGAGATAGCGCATAAAGGTGCGCGGGCTGACCAGGCCGGCGACCGGCTCCATGCGAAATCCGGCGGCGGCCTGAAGCGCGGGGTTCAACTCGCACAGCTGCGGGATGTCCACGGAGTCGAGCGGCAGCACCGTCTGAAGCTCCAAGATCTCGGCGCACACCCGATCCACATGGATCGGCGCGAGCTGCTGGCGTACCAGCCTCCACACCGCGTGTTCTTCGGCGGCGTACGGCGCCCTCGGCACGGGGCTCCCGGTCTCGTAGGCGAGGGCGATCTTCGCGATGGCATCGCGCCGCTCGCGGTAGATCTGGTCGCGAAAACCGGGGTGATCTTGGTCGAGGACGAGGAGGTCGTCCGAGCCCCCCGCATGCCTGGTGAAGTAGGGAAGCTCCTGCTCCATACGCGCAGGGTACTCACCGCACCCGCGCTTGCCCACCGCTCCGTCTCGATCCGAGATTTGAAACCGTCCCCGATGCCGCTTCAGCGGCGAAATAAGCCCTCGTGGAAGCCCTCATATGAGGCGCGGTATTGCCCACCTAGGGGACAGAGTGCTAGGTTGTCGTGGATGTCGTTGGGGTCAGTGGATGAAGGATGCGCGGTGGCGCGGGCGCGCGCACCGTCGCTGACGCCGACGCTGGGCGCGCTTTCGGTGTCGCTCTGCCTCGTCGGCTGCGGCGGCGGCCCGGATGGTTCCCAGGACGGCGCCGAGACCGGCGGCGATCCCGATGACGTCATCATCGAAATCATCGCGGACGCCCCCTCCCCTCCCACCACCTCGCCCGCCGACGCCAGCATCTCTGGCGCGCCGATCACCGACCTCGCGACTTCGGGCACGGAGGTCTTCGTGGCCACCGAAGACGGCCCCGCGCACGTGGTCGAAACCAACCTCGACGCGGTGGAGGTCGTCACCGACGGGACCACCCCCGCGAGCGTCGGCACGATCCTCGAGGCGCGCACCATCGACGGCGTGGCGATGCTGCGCGCGACTCAGGGCGTCTTCGCCAACGACGGCGACCGCCTCGTCTACCACCCGCTCTCGGATTTTGTCGCAGACCTCGAAGACCCCACGCTGTTTGGAGGCTCACGATCCACGGACGGCACCCTCGCGTTGTGGATCTTGTCGAGCTCGGGCGACTACCGCCTCACCGAGGGTATGATCCATCAGTGGACGATCCCCCAATTCGAACCGACCGACGGCCTCACGATGGCGGTGGAGTCGGAGGGGGTCGCCCTCCTCGCCCAAGGTGACCACCTCGTGGAGCTCACCTTCGAAGGCGGGGCCACGCGGGACCTCGAGACTCCAATGGGGACCGTCCAGCACGGCGTGCGGGATGAGAGCGCGCGACTGTACGTGGGTGGAGCGCGCGGCGTGCTGGTGCGAACCCTCGAGGGCGCGCTGCGTCACTACACCTTGGGCGCGAGCGCCAGCGCCAGCGATGTCACCGCCCGCATCGATCAGCTCGTCTCGCGCCCTGGAGGGGGTGTCTACGCGCTCGTCGGAAATTCGGTGCTGATCCTCGACGACGAGGACGCGAGAATCGAGGAGTTGCTCACCTTCGAGACCGCCCCGACAAAGATTGACGCCGACGGCTACGGGCACCTGTGGGTGCTCCGAGACGGCGAGCTCACGGCGTTTTACACCGGCGAGCCCGTCTCCTTCGCCACCTCTGTCGCGCCGATAGTCGGCGGTGTGTGCAATATCTGCCACCAAAACGAAGACACGGGCGCCGTGCTCATCGACTGGAGCGACTACGACCAAGCCGTCGAGCGCGCGCAGGCCCTCGGCTCGCGCACCAAAGACGGCTCCATGCCGCCTCCGGGCACGGGATTCACCCTCACCTCGGTGGAGATCGCCACCATCGACCGCTGGATATCGACTGGAACCTTGCCATGAACCGACCGCATCCACCCCCCGTCATCCTCCGCAGGCCGTGGCGCCTCATCGGCCTCGCGGCGCCTTGCTTTGCTGCAGGCCTCGGCTTGTCGACGGCGCTCGCCGATCACGATCCGAGCGCGCCCCCCGACGCGAGCACCTGCCACCTCTACGATCCGGTGGAGCCCGAGGTGCTGCTGCGGCGCTTGTCGCTGGACCTCAATATGCGCGCCCCGGCCATCGAGGAGTACGAGGCGCTCGCAGGGCAAGCCGACGTGCCGGAAGCCACTGTGAATGCGCTCCTCCAGACGGAGGACTTCCGTCAGTGGGCCCGTCGTTTCCACATGGATCTGTTCTGGGGGAACGTGGACAACGTCGCGCTGAACAGCGGGAACGTCAAGCTCAACACCGCGACCTTGGCCGGCGGGGACCAAGTGTGGAAGACCGCGAGCTCTGGACGACGAAAAAAATACCGCGTCGAAGACACTGTCTGCCAAGACAAACCTCAAACCGACATCGACAAGGACTACGTGCTCGGAGAGGTCCCCGAGTGTGAACAGGTGGGTGACGCGTGCTTGGATGGGTGGGTCGAGCTGGTCCCCTACTGGCACACGGCGGCCCAAGACACCGTCAAGGTGTGCGCCTTCGAAGCTCAAACCGCCGCCGAAGGACTCGACGGCACCGATCTCATCCCGTGCAACTATCGCGGCGCGAACGCCTCCGCCGAGTGTGGATGCGGCCCTGATCTTCGGTGGTGCTACACGGGCAACTCGGAAGACACGATCCTCACCGCCATCCAAGAGCAGCTGCTGCTCAACGTGGATCAGGTGACCGTTGGGGGAGCGCCCTACTCCTCGTTGATCACCAGCACCACGGGGTTCACCAACGGGACGCTGCAGTTCTGGAAGAAGCACCTGGCGCCCATGGCCAACCTCACGAAGGCCTACGCCGACTGGTCCGACGGAGACGCCCCTCTGGCCAGCGATCCCATCGCGACCGACACCACCTGGGTGGTGGAGCAACGCGGCCCGCAGCACTCCGGGATCCTCACGGAGAACGCCTATTCGCTGCGTTTCGCGACCAACCGGGCGCGCGCCAATCGGTTCCGGATCATCTTCGAAGGCCAGTATTTCCAGCCGCCGTCCATCGAGGACGCCAGCGACTGCGACCCCGCAGACCCCGACATCACGGAGCGCTGCACCTGCCGCCAGTGCCATCAGGTCCTCGAGCCCCTCGCGGCGTCCTTCTCCCAGACCGCGCTCGCCGGCTCGGGGCTCATCGACAGCCTCCCGGAATATGAGGAGGACTGCATCGGCTCCAACAATATCGCCTGCCGCCGCTTCTACGAGACCAAGGAAGATGGCGCGAAGCCGGGGTGGCTGCGACGGCTGCAGTACGCCGATGACGAGACACCCACCCACGCCGCCATCAAGGCGCATATCGAGGCCGGGCTCCCTGGGCTCACCGACCCGGTGATCGCCAGCGGCACCTTCGCCCGGAGCATGGTGATCCATCTCTGGACACATTTCATGGGCCGCCCGCCGATCCTCGACCCGCTGGATCCCAACGTGGAGACGGCGCAGATCGACGCGCTCAGTCAGCAGCTTCGCGACGATAACGACTTCCGCGGCATCGTCCGCGCCATCGTCTCCCTCGACGAGTACAGGAGGTCCCGATGAGATCCGTAAATTCACGCCACGCCACGCCCCTTGGTTCCCTCGCGCTCGCTCTGCTCCTCGCGGGCTGCGGCACCACCACCACCGGCGCAGAGGACGAGGGGGTCGCCTCAGACACCACCACCACCGGCGACGACGGCGCGACCGAAGAAACCGAAGAGGGGCCGAGCATCACCCCCTCTCCGCCCCCGACCAAGTCGAGGGTGGGCAAACGCATGACGGTCGCCCAGCTGCGCGCCTCGATGCCCGTCATCGCCGGCCCGGACGACGAAGGGTTCCCCATCACTTGGCGCGCCAACTCCGGGACGAATCCCACCGGGACCGAGATGTTCGCGAGCAACAAACTCGGCCCCGCGCTTGGGGATCCCGATTATATCGAGCGCGTGGAGGAAGCGGCCATCCCCAACGCCTTGTACGTCAAACTCATGGACGACATGGCGCGCCAGGTCTGCACGAATATGGCCGAGGCCGACCGAAAACGGGTCGACACGGACGCGCGCGTGCTCTTGCGCGACACGACGCTGGAGAGCATCGAACCGGCAGATGTCGAGGCCAATCTTCGCTACCTGCACCTGCGGTTCTTCGGCGAGCGCCCTCGCGCTGGCGAGGACCCCACGATCGAAGCCCTCGAGAACCTGTTTTTCACCGCGCACGACGAGGCCGTCACCAACGACGACCAGGTCGCCAAGACTCCAGTCCTGGAGGGCTGGCGCGTCGTGTGCATCGCCATGATGAAATCCCCGGAGTTTCACATCTACTAGGAGCCCCCATGCCGCATCACATCTCACGTAGAAATCTCCTCGGTGGCTTCGGTGCCGCCGCGGGTGTGCTTTCGCTCGGTGGCCTCTCACTCCGCCAGACCATGGCCGCGGACGGCAAGGCGCCGCTGGTGGTTCAGGTCACCTTCAGCGGTGGCTGGGACACCCAGCTGACCCTGGATCCCCGCTCCAATATCGACTTCGCCGATCCCGAGGGGACGATTTATCCCGCCTACGATCTCGCGGCGACTGGAGATCCGCTGATCCTCGACGCGCTGGCCGACACCAACGGCACCGGCGTCTTCACGGACGGCCCGTCGGGGATGACCTTTGGTCCGTCCATCCCAGCGTCTTTGCGCGCCATGGCCTCCGATCTGTGCCTCGTGCGCGGCGTGGACATGGGCACGTTGACCCACGCCGTGGGCAAGCGCTACTTCTTGACCGGAAAGTTCCCGCGCGGGCTGTCCGCGAACGGCTCGTCCCTCGGCACGCGTGTCGCCTACGAAGGGCTCGGCACTGGATCGAGGATGCCGCCCGCCATCCCCAACTTGGTCATCGGGATGGAGACCTACAACGAGGGGCTCGACGCCTCGATCTCGGGCGTCGCCATCTCGGACTTCGAGGACATGGAAGACCTGGTCAACGCGCTCCGACCGGAGACGCTCCTCGCGCCCGGCGCAGCGGAGGCGGTCGAGGCCTACCTCGATCGCGTGACCTGCGGGGAGCTTCGGGCCGACGGCGCCAAGAAAGTCACCACCTTCGAGGCCTCACGGCTCTCCGCGGCGATCTTGTCGAGCGGGGCGCTGTGGTCGAGCTTCGATCTAGAGGGCAACCCCGATCTCCTGGCTGGATTGCTCTCGCACTTCGGCGTCGCCGACTTCGCTAGCCTCGACAGTCAACGCAAGAAATCCTACGGCGCGGCGATGCTCGCGTGCCAGGCGCTCGCGTCGGGGACCAGCCACGCGGTCTCGCTGGAGGTCGTCGATGGGCTCGACACCCACGACGAAGAGTGGCAGACCGAGCACTCCGCCAACCTCCGCGTCGGCTTCGAGGCGGTCGCGGGGCTGCTCTCATTCCTCAAGAACACGCCAGACGGAAGCGGGGTCCTCCTCGATCGCACCGTGGTGCTGGTCACCAGTGACTTCGCCCGCGAGCCCAAGCTCAACCCCCGCGGCGGTCGCGACCATCACCTCGCCAGCAGCTGTCTCGTGGCAGGCATGAACATCCAAGGTGGCAAGGTCGTCGGCGCCACCACCGACGACACCTTCGGGTCCATGACCATCGATCCTCGCTCTGGTTCGCCTTCCGGTCGTGGGATGCTCATTCGCCCCACGGACATCCACGCCACGGTGCTGGAGGCCATGGGACTCGGGTGGGATCACCTCGGGAACCAGACGCCGCAGCTGATCCCCGCGATGCTTAAAGCCTGAGCGTGCGTCCGCGCCTTAACGCTGGCCGCCGAGGAACAAGCGGCGGCGCGGGGCTTTGTAGGGCCAAAACAAGGAGGCGCCGGCGCGCCCCTCGTTGAAGCGGCGAAGCTCCTTGCGGGTGAACGAACGGGGAGACCGCGCCGGCAAGCTCGTCCGCACGAACTTCAAAATCCGCGCGCGTGCTGCTTCTGCGGCGCGGAGCCGGTTCGCGTCTACCTCGCTCGCCACCGCGGTGCCGAGGGGCACATCCACCGTGCGAAACTCAAGGCTGTCCCACAGATACAAAATCTCGGCGCGGCGATCCGCATGGGAGAGCGAGTCGTCATTCCAAATGGTGAGTAACCGCGAAGGAAGCTGCACGAGCGCCTCTTCGCAACGCCGCTCCCACGCCGCGATCGCGAGGCGCAGGCGAAACTCAAAGGTCCGGTTCAAGAACGCCGCCATCTGGCGGTTGGGCGTGGGCAAAAACCCATAGCGCCCACTCGCCGACGCCACGGGGGCGACCGACCCGGGCGCCGCCCCCGCCGGATTGCTCAGCTGCGCCGGCGTCTGTTGCCATCCGCGGCCTTGCATGACCGCTTCTTGGGGGGTACCGAGATTCTGGTTCGGGTCGCCACCGAACGCCGTCGCCGTGAGGGCGGCCGCGTAGGCGCCGGCCAAAGCCACCCACCGCTCGGCGCGATTCGAGGCCGTGCGTCCCGGCGACGTTTTTTTGGTGCGCACGCAGACCACCACCGCGCAGATCGAGTCGGCCTTCACCTGCACCGGAGACTCGGGGAGCAAGCGCACCACACCGTCGGGTCGAATGAGCGCGTCGAAGCGCTCGCCCGGTGTCCCCTCGTAGGCGAAGCCCCCGTTCGGCAATGGGTGCAGACCAAGAGAGAAAGCCTCGGCCATGCGGGCGTCCTCCTCCTCGTCCATGGAGACCGACGGCTCCACCGCCGTGGGCGCAAGCGCAAAGCCGGGCGGCACCTCGGGGGCGGGCGCCACGGGCCCGCCAACCGCTGTCACAGCCTGCTCGCCGGCCGCGCCCTGGCCTGGGGCGAGCGCTCCCGCCGAAGCAGGCGCTCCCGCCGAAGCAGGCGCTCCCGCCGAAGCAGGCGCTAGCGCCGAAGCAGGCTCTGGTGCGGAGGCCGCGTTCGCAATGGTGCAGCAGCAAGTGACGAGCACCGCTGCCACCCATGGCCCACCGCGGCTACCCGCCAGTGGGACCTCCGCCCGTGGGACCTCCGCCCGTGGGACCTCCGCCCGTGGGACCTCCTCCGCCGTCACCTGAGCCGTCACCTGAGCCGTCGAAGCCTGTCTCGCCGGTGTCGAAGCCGGTGTCGAAGCCCGTGTCGAAGCCCGTGTCGTCGAAGCCCGTGTCCTCCCAGGCGGTGGTGCCCTCAGCAGTGTCGGACCAGGTGCCGTCGTCGCCCCAGTCGCCGTCGGTCTCGCGCCCATAACACGCCTCCTCGATGGCATAGAACCGGCTCTCACACGCGTAGTAGCCGCCCTCGATCTCCGCACAATCGAGCGCGAATAAGCAGGTGTAGGTCGCGACCCACGCGTCTCCGCACGCGACCGAGTGGCCGTACGCGCCCGTAACCTCGAACACGCACTCCTCTTGGGCTTCCGCGGCGGTGCCCGCATCCCATCCACACTCAATGAGCTTGGCCCCGACGTCCTCGCAAATATCACCGTCGCCATCTCCATCGCCCGAGGTGCTGCCGCCCTCGTTGCCGGAGGTGCCCCCGTCATCGGTGCCAGAGGTGCCGCCACCCTCGGCGGTGCCGCCCCCGCTCTCGTCGGCGGTTCCAGTGCCGTCGGTTCCGTCCGTGCCGGTGCCGCTCGCCGCCGTGTCCGTGTCGCCATCTTTGGGCGTACAGGCGACGGTGAGCCCGAGACTGGCCGAGACCACCACGATCACTGCATTCATGCGCAAATAAGTCATATTCATGACGACCACCGTACAACAGCCTCCAAGTGGGTGCCAGTGGGCGAATGCGAGCGACGCCCGTGCTCCCGTTGGGAGTACGCGTTCGTGACACCTTGGGAGGGTTCGCTCCCCCCCACGCCTCGCGCCTCGCGCCTCGCGCGCTGTTCCATAGGTCCCATGCCACGACGACATAAATTCCGCCATCAGCCCAACAATGGCTTCGCCACCGCGGGTAGAATTCTAGAGATCGCAGCCGAGGCTGCCGCGCTGATCATTCGCCTCCGTGATCGTCCGCGTCCGCTCGACTGGCTCGCCCTCGGCGCCTACGGTGCTGGCGTCGGGCACAAGATCTGGTCCGAAGCCGCCGCGCGCAAGACGCCCTGCTCGTTCTTCGCGTTCAACACCGACGGGCCGGAGCCCGAGTGGGAAGCGGCGGCGCCCGTGCTCGCCCAATGGATCTTGAGGCACGCCCACGACGTGCGACCCCTCCCGGCGCGCGCGGATGACCACGAGATCGTCGTGGAGGCGTCGCTCGACGCCGAAGTCATCGGGTGGATCGAAGGCAGCGGTCAACAGGGCGTGCTCCGAGGCCCCTACTACCGTCGCGCCCGCCGCGAAGAGACGATCACGGCCCTCGGCGAGCGGATCTGGCGTTCCCTGGGCCACGAACACCTGGCCGTGCGTGGCGGCGGGTTGGTGCGACAACCGGAGACGCCGCCCATGCTCTCGACGGAGTCCCTGCACAAACTCGAGGCCCGCGTCCAACAATTCCGAGCGCGGGGCGCCTCTCGATCCGTGCTGCTCGTGGGGCCGCCCGGCACCGGAAAGACCACCGCGGCCCGCCAGCTCGCCGACCGCCTCGGCTCGCGCTCCGTGCAGATCGACGTGGGCGCGCTCACCCAGATGCTACGGGAGACGGCCCGTTTCAATCGCGAGGGCAACGGGGACCCCTGCCTCAACCTTCAGACCATCGTGGACTGCCTCCAGCCGCAGGCGGTGCTGCTCGACGACATTGACCGGGTCGGTTTTGGAGCAGAGATGCTGGGCATGCTCGAGCAAATACGCCTTCGTGTGCCCCTGGTCATCGCCACCGCCAACGGCTACGGGAGCTTGAACTCTGCCGTGTTGAGACCGGGGCGCTTCGACGAGATGGTGCGGGTCTTCACCCCCTGCCGGGAGCTCGTGGAGCAGATGGTCGGATCCGACGACCCTCACCTCGACGCCTTGGCCGCGTGGCCGATCGCCTGGGTGTCGGAGTACGTCGCGCGACGAGATACGCTCGGTCCCGGCTGCGCGAAAGAGGAGTTTCGCGAGCTTGAGGAGCGGCTCAGTGAGTTCAGCGCCAACGAGCAACTCGACAGCCTCGCCGTTCGGGCCGAGGGGGTAAAGAGCAACCGCTCCTCTTGAAGTCCCCGACGCAGGAGGAGGCTTCCAATGGACCGCTTGAGGCCCAATTCGGGAGCCCGCCGGCGCGACGAGGACGCTCCACCACACGCTCCCCCGCGGTTCAATTGTCGACCATCATTCAAAGCCCGCGCCCCACGTCGGCGACACGGCGCGGCTCATGGTGTGCGCCTTCCGCAAATTGCGCGCAAGAGATGGAACAAAGACCGCAGAATTTGCTGCGCGGCGGCGAAGATCCGCTATTAATAAGGACGAGCCTGACTACATGGCAGAAAATCCTTGGACCTACGAGGGCGTCAAGTCTCCGTCAACATGAACGCGACTCCCCCACTCTCTCCGTTTCAACACTTGCGCCACGACGCCCCGGCGGGACTGGTTGTATTCCTGGTCGCGCTCCCGCTGTGCCTGGGTATCGCGTTCGCGTCCAACGCGCCTCTCGTTTCGGGGCTGGTCGCCGGGATCGTGGGGGGACTTGTCGTCGCCGTGCTGAGCAAGGCGCCGCTGGCCGTGAGCGGACCTGCCGCTGGGCTCACGGTGATCGTGGTGGACGCCATCGCCGAGCTTGGCAGCTACGAGCTATTTTTGACCGCGGTGCTCCTCGCCGGCGTCTTCCAAGTGGCGCTCGGATTCGCCCGAGCGGGCAAAATCGCGCACTTTTTCCCGGCGAGCGTCATCAAGGGCATGCTCGCGGGAATCGGCGCCGTGCTGATCTTGAAGCAGATCCCCCACGCCTTCGGTTTTGACGGGGACTACGAGGGAGACTTCACCTTCGCACAAGCGGACGGACGAAACACGCTCACGGAGATCCCCTACGCGCTCGGTCACTACCATCGCGGGGCCACCCTCATCGGCATGGTGAGTCTGAGCATCTTGATCTTCTGGCCGAAAATCTCCGCGCGAATCCGCGCGACGGCGATTCCCGCGCCGCTGCTCGTCGTCGGATTCGGCATCGCGATGAACTACCTGTTCGAAGCCGTCGTGACCTCCCTCTCCGTACGTGAGCACCTGCTCGTCGGTGTGCCCATCACCGACGGCCTAGGGCCGCTCGTCGCGTCCCTCCCGCGGCCGGACCTCACAGCCTTCGACAACCTCGCGGTGTGGAAGACCGGTGCCGTTATCGCGGTGGTGGCCTCCATCGAGACCTTGCTGTGCGTGGAGGCTGTCGACAAGATCGATCAGTTGCGCCGCGTGACGCCCGCCAACCGAGAGCTGAAGGCTCAAGGGGTCGGGAACATGGTCTGCGGCCTATTCGGAGGGCTGCCGCTCACAGCGGTCATCGTTCGCGGATCGGCCAACGTCTACTCCGGCGCGAAGACCCAAGCTTCGGCGTTCATCCACGCCCTGTTGTTGGTCGGGACCGTCGTCGCGATCCCGGGGCTCCTAAATCAAATCCCGCTCGCGGCCTTGGCCGCCATCTTGCTTCACGTGGGCTACAAACTCATGCCCCTGAGCCTGTTTCGCGAGATGTACGCCGAGGGCTGGGAGCGCATGCTCCCCTTCTCCATCACGATCGCGGGGATCCTGTTTACAGATCTCCTCATCGGGGTCGGACTCGGGCTGTGCGCGAGCGTGGTGTTCGTACTCAAAGCGCACGTGTCCCACGCGGTGCGCCTCCGGCATGGGGACACCGACGACAGCTTCGTCATGCGCCTCGGCGAAACCGTCTCGTTCCTCCACAAGCCGAAGATCCGAGAGATCTTCGAGAACCTGCCGGACGGCGCCTCCCTCTCGATCACTGGGGAGCAGGTCCGCTACCTCGATGAGGAAATCGCCGAGCTGATTCGAGAGTACAAAATAACCGCGCTCCAGCGCGGGATCAGCCTCGACACCAGCGGCGTCCGACTGCGCGACCCCAACCTCTCGGGGCCACATCCGAGCTTGGAACGTGGCGCGGGCTCACGCCGAGGCGAAGCAGATCGCGATGCGACCGCTTCCCAACCGCGGCCGCCGCTGCCCGTTTCTTTGGACCGAGGTCAATGGGCCTCACGCTGCGGCGATGAACCGGATCCCGATGCGACGCCGTCGCCCGAAAACAAAAGCCCCGAGCCGCGCCGCGACATCGGCTAGCCGCCGCGTATCTTCAGGGCGAGGTCGCCGACGCCCTCGACGCCACCGCGCACCTCGTCACCGGGCACGAGCGGCCCGACGCCCGCGGGCGTCCCGGTCAAGATGAGATCCCCAGGGGCCAGCGCGATGGAGGCGCTCAGCTCGGCGATGACCTCGGCGACCGACCAGATGAGCTCGGACAGATCGCCCTCTTGGCGCAGCTCCCCGTTGACCTCCAGCCACACCCGCCCCCTCGTGGGGTGCCCGCTCCGCGCGGCCGGCACGAGCGCCCCCAGCGGCGCGGAGCGGTCAAAGGCCTTGCCGAACTCCCACGGGTGCCCCTTGGCCTTCGCGGCCTTTTGGAGATCGCGGCGGGTGAGGTCGAGCGCGGGGGCGTAACCGAAGACGTGATCGAGGGCCTGCGCCGACGGGATCTCACGGCCGCCGCTCCCGATGGCCACCGCCAGCTCGATCTCGTGGTGCAGATTCTCGGTGAGCGGCGGGTACGCGACGCTCGCGTCGGCGCTCGGCTGGGCGTCGAAGACGGCGTCGGCTGGCTTGGCGAAGAAAAACGGGGGCTCACGCGCCGGGTCTTGGCCCATCTCCCGCGCGTGCGCGGCGTAGTTGCGGCCCACGCAGAGCACCCGTCGCAACGCAAATCGCCGCGCATCACCGTCGACGGCGGCGCTCGGGGTCGGGGGAGGTGGCATCAGATAGTCGCGGGACATGGGCAGCCGCGGCGCATACATGCGCCGTCGCGAGCATCGTAGCAGGTTGCAACCGTCGTCGCGCGCCGCGCCTACCCGACCGCGTCGACCCCTGTCGTCTCTTCGATGAAGCGATCTTCGAGGCTCTTGCCCAGCTGCATCTCCACGAAGGGCGTGCCCCCGTCCACGAGCACCGCGAGCATGGCCTGCGCCGCCTTGGGCGGCGCGAGCACCTCGGGATCGAAGTGAACGCGCAAGCGCTCCGTGTCGTCGGACCAGTCGAGATCGGTCACGGACGGCAGCGCGAGCATGGCCTGGCGCAGCGCCTCGGTCACCTCACCCCCGAGCCGAAAGATCACCACGGCCGCCCCACCGATCACGCCGGCGAGGTTGTCTTGGCGGACGATGCGGCCCTCGTGGAGGATGGCGAACTCGCTGCACAGGTCCTCCATCTCCGACAGGTTGTGGCTCGACACCAGCACCGTGGACGCGCGCGCGAGCTCGCGGATCAGCCCGCGCACCTGCCTCGCGGCGGTGGGGTCGAGGCCGGCGGTGGGCTCGTCCAAAATCACCAGGCGTGGCGTGCCGATGAAGGCCTGCGCGATCCCGACGCGCTTTTGCATGCCGTGCGAGAGCGCGGCCGGCTTTTGTCGCGCCACCTCTGGCAGGCCGACGCTGTCGAGCACCCGCGCCCGCTCGGTCTTGGCCGCCTTGGCCGAGAGCCCCTGCAAGCGGCCGTAAAACTCCAGCTGGGCGCCGAGGTTCACCGTGGGGAGGAACGCCGCGTCTTGGGGCAAGATCGAATAGGTGCCCTTCGGGGGCGCCCCCCCGGGGGGCGTGTGCACGCCGAAGTGCTCCACCGCCCCCGCGTCTTGCGGGAGGTAGCCGCTCACCGTGGAGAACAGGGTGGTCTTGCCGGCGCCGTTGGGACCGACGAGGCCGAACACCACCCCGGTGGGCACGTCGAGGTCGACGCCCTTGAGCACGGCGTGGCTGCCGTAGGACTTTTGCAGGCCGCGGACGCGGAGCGCGAGGCTCATAGATCCCTCCGTCGAAAGCGCCACAGCCCGAGCCCCACGCAGGTCACGCTGAACAAAACGAGGTGCACGAGCGTGGGCAAGGCCATGGAGAACGAATCGGTCAGCAGGTGAAACCGCGAGAGGCTCGGGAACAGGTAGGGTGTGAAGTCGAGCTCCGGTCGCCAGCTCGACAAAAGCCCACCAACAATCCCCAGGACGATCCAAAAAAACACCGCCACCGAGAGCACCCGGCGCGACTTACCCACCACCGCGCCAAGCATGCCTAAGAACGCGACGTAGGGGATCGCGGTGGCGAGACAGGTGAGCCACGCCCGACCCATGTAGAGCGTGTCTTTGACCGGGGCGAAGGTGCCGCTGCGCGCCAGGATGAAGGCGGCGAGCAGCGCCGTCGCGATGGTGACCGCGCCCGCCACCATCAGGTAGGCGCCCAGCGCCTTGCCCAAGTAGATCGCGTCGCGCTCGCTGCGAAACAGCAGGTACCGGGCGTGGCGCGTCTCGATCTCCGAGGCGGTCTGGTCGAAGGCGAAGACGTAGGTCGCCAGGGGCACCATGGACAACAAGCCCGCGAACAACATCACGAGCATGGGGGGGTGGGCGTCGAGCACCGCCAGCAGCTGATCCAGCGGCAGCTCGGTCATGCTCTGCAACATCCCCCCACCCACGACCAGCGCCGGATGCGCCTGGTCCACCAGGGCGTCGACCTCCTCGGTGTATCCGCCGATTTGGTACCCCAGCACGCCACTGGCGAGCACCAAGAGCACCAGGCCCAACACCCCGTGCCGAGAGTTCAGATGCCGCCACACCTCGAAGCGAGCGATGATCCAAATGTCGCGGGACAGCATCTGTAGGCAAGGTACCACGGGCGAAAGCCGTTCATTCCCGAGCGGGAGCGCCGCCACGCGCGGACGCGCACCTCGTCGCGCGCGCTTGAATGACGAGACCCCTGCGGACGTCTGGCAACGGGGCGAGCGACTTTTTTGCCACGAGCACGCACCGCCGAGCCTCCGCTTGCGCCCGCATCTCGGCGATGCAACCCTAAGGAACCTATGCATAAGTATGTCTTGACCACCGTAGCGCTCGCGCTCTCCCTCCCCATCACCACCGGGTGTTTCCCCGTGGAGGACTCCTGCAACATTAAGACCGACGGCCTGTACCTCGAGCTCGACGCGGTCGAGGAGAACGGCAGCGTGGAAGCCCAGGCGATCTTTTGGGTCGGCGACAACGCCGGCGGCACCTACCTCGAGCTTGGCGACTGCGGCGACGAGATCGCGGTGAACGGCAAGGTGATGACCGCGAGCCCCGGCTACGACAACCCCGAGGTCTACGTGGCGTCCCTCGAGCCCTCGGACTCCTACGACTTCGTGCTCAGCCGCCCCGACGAGGACCCCTACACCTCCACCGTGAGCAACGCCCGCGAGGCGGTCACAGTCACGGCGCCCAGCGACGCCACCGTCTCCCGCGCGGAGGCCCTCGACGTCACCTGGGACAACAACGACACCGGAGACGTTCGGGTGTCCGTGAGCGGCTCGTGCATCTTTAGCCACAGCGAGACCGTCCAAGACGACGGCACCCACACCATCGCCTCCGGGAGCCTCGACGCCACCGACGAGGACGCAGGCGAGTCCTGCAACGCCAAGGTCATCGTGGATCGCACCACCGCGGGCAGCATGGCCTCGGGGCTGAGCGGGAGCATCCAAGCCGTGGCCCGCGGGCGCAGCGACTTCATCACGGCGCCCTAGGCCTTGCCCCTACGACAGCCATTCAGAGGGCGGTGCGTGCGCCGCCCTCTTGTCGTTGGGCCCACCAAACTCCGCGCGCCCGCAGGTCACCGCGAGTGCTAGGGGGTGGGGTAGTAGATGTAGACTGAGCCCTCGTCCGCAGTGGCACCGTCCCCATCTGCGTCATCGTCCTTAAAGGTCGCCACCGCGACGCCGCCGTTGTGAACCTCGAGGTTGCTGTTGTGAGGCGCCGAACCGCTGCGAAGGGGATAGCCGAAATTCGTGCCGCCGTTCGCACCATACATCGCGTGGTCCGCGTCCGCGACCGTACACACCCCGTCGTCCATGCACGGACCGCTGGGGTCGGTGAGCGTCTCGCCGCTGAACATGTACACGGCGCCATTACCCGAGAGGCCCCCATTGTCCGCGTAGGGTGCCGAGATCAGCAGGTCCGTCCCGGACGTGCCGTCGATATAGCTCTCGCCGTGGACCGAATATCCCAAGTAATCGCTGCTCGAGCCACCCTCGATGATGATGTCGGCGTCGGTGGAGACCAGGCTACCCTGGTACGTATTCCGCCCAAACGAGCTCCCGAGGAAGATATACACCCGCCCCATGGCCGAGCTGCTGTAGGGCGCGCCGACGGCGAGGTCTCCGACGCCATCGTTGTCGAAATCCCCGTGACTCAACGCGGCCCCGAAGCGCTCGCCCCCGTAGTTGGAGTCCCCCCGGATATTCTTGTTCTCCACGTCGTCCACCTCACGCTCCGAAGTGTTGTTGGTGACGAAGTAATCTCTGAACTTGCTGCCCCGGATGATGTACACGATCCCCTCTTCGGGGGTGGCCGTGTCCATATCGGAGCCCTCATCGTGCAAGTATGCTCCCACCGCCAGAGAGCCGCGGCAGGTGGAGGTGCTACAATCGGTGGTCAAAGAGCTCTTGTCCCAACGGTGGAGGACGGCAGAGGAGAAGCCGAATCCCCCTCCAAAGTGGTCCACATCCCCGCGCACCGGGACCACGTCGGTGGTTCCGGCTAGGCTGTAGTAGTTCCCCCCGGCGTTGGTACGACAGCTCGCGACCTCGCCTTCGAGGACGAAGACGCGACCGACGTTTGAGGTGCCGCCGTATTTGTAGGAGGGCGCGCCGATCACCACTTCGTCCGCGCTGGTGTTCTCGTCGATATCCCCGCTGGAGAGGCTTCTTCCGGCCTCCTCCCCCTCTTGCGCGCCGTGCCAAACCTTGCACGCCTCTTCCCTATTATCATTTGATGCCGCCGCCGTGTCGGTGATTGCCCAAGCGTCCAAGGTCGCGTCGTTGTAGACGAGCACCGCCCCCTGGGCTGGTGAAAATATTGTGGCTCCAGGGCTCGACACGAACAACTCGTGGTTCCAGGTGTAGCTTGGGGAGCCTGTGTATTGGGTCTGGACGTTCTCCATCGCATACCCAAACTCTCCGTCCAGGTAGTCCCACGTCGCGTTGTAACCCCCAAAGACCGTCCGCGAATCATGACTGTATGCGCTCCTAGCGCTGGTGTTTGTGTCGCTGGCGAGGTCGATGTCGTCCAAGATGTGGATTACCCCGCAGCTGGTGAGCGGCCCGCCTCCTGAATCGCAACTCGAAGGGTGTGCGTAATTCGGCGCCCCGAGCACCAGATAGTCATCCCCCGGGACGGCCAAGTTGCCGTCACCTTCCTTTTCCTCCACGGCGCCCAAGTTGTCGCCCGCATTCTGCCCGTAGTACCAGATGTCATCGACGTTGGAGGGGTCACGCACCTGGCATTCGGTGCAGCTTGTGTACGGCGTGTCGTCGCACACCTCCCCCGACTCGAGGGTGCCGTTGCCGCAGTTGGTACACGCGCTGCTGTCGATTTCGCAGGCGCTCGACCCGGACGTACCACACGAGAGGTTTCCGAGGGTCGCGTCGAAGCCGTAGTCGCCGCAGTCGAGCCCCTTCAAGTCGCTGCCGTCGCACTCCTCCACCACGCAGTTGCCCGAGAGGTCCCCGGTGCAGTTGGTGACGGCGACATCGTCCCCGCAGGCGCTGAAGCTGCAGTCGTTACACCAATCGGCGTCGTCGGTGTCATCATCGCAGTCCTCGCCCGCGGCGGTGTTCGTGTGCAAGTCCCCGCAGGTGGGCTGTGTGCAGTCGTCGTCGCAGATGGAGGTGTTGGTGCCACCGCCGGTGCCGTTGTTGTTGCCGTCGCACTGCTCGGAGGCGTCGTCCGTACGTCGCCACCCGTCGCCACAGTACGCGGTCCTGCATTCCACACAACCATCATTGTAGTTGTTGTTCCCGTCGTCACACTGCTCGTTGGAGCCGTCGTTGTCGATGCCGTCGCCGCAAAACTCCCACACGCAGGCGCTGTTACAGCCGTCACCGTTGGTGTTGTTGTCGTCGTCGCACTCCTCCAAGGAGCCCACGACACCGTCGCCGCAGGTGTTGTCGGTGCAGTTCGAGAGGCACATGGAGCTTGTGGTGCCGTTGGCGGCGCCCGCGTCACACTGCTCTTGCCCTGCCCACACGTGGCCGTCGCCGCAGCTCGCGTCCTCGCAGGTTTGGAGGCAGCCGTCGGTGTTGGACGCGTTCCCGTCGTCGCATTCCTCTCCGGCGTTGGCGTTCCACGTTGCGTCTCCGCACTGGCTCGCCGTACAGTCGGCGTCGCAGCCCGCGTTCTGGCCGCCCGTACCGTTGCCATCGCCGTCGCAGCCCTCGCCCGCCTGCTGCCAGCCGTCTCCACACACCGCGTCGGTGCAGGCGTTGGTGCAGGTGTCGGTGTTGATGTTGTTGCCGTCGTCGCACTCTTCGGTTGCGGCCGTGTTCTCGTACCCATCCCCGCACGCCGCCGACTGGCACGAATCAACGCCAGCGCCGGGGCCGTTGCAACCGGCGGTGTCGATGCTGTCGTCGCACTGTTCTCCCGTATCGGTGACACCGTCTCCACACCCCGCGGGCTGGCAGTTCGTGCGGCACGCGTCCACGTCCATATTGGAATTGGCGGCGCCGTCGTCACATCCCTCGCCGGCGGTCGCGTTGTGGTTGCCGTCTCCGCAGGACACCGCCGTGCAGTCGTCGTCGCATAGAGCGACCTCGCCGCCGTTGCCCATGCCGTCGCCGTCACAGACCTCGTTGAAGCCCATATTGTCCGCGCGCACCCAGCCGTCTCCGCAGACCGCATCGGTGCACACCGCGGTGCACGCGTCCGAGTTGTCCGCGTTCATATCGTCGCACTCCTCCCCCATCTGTTCGACGCCGTCCCCACAGGTCGCGGAGGTGCAATTGTTGGTGCATTCGTCGTTGTCGATGCCGTTGCCGTCGTCGCAGGCCTCGCCCGTGTCGGTCACGCCGTCCCCGCACGTGGCGGAGGTGCAATTCGTTCGGCACGCGTTGGGGGCGGTGTCGGAGTTGTTCATGGCGCCGTCGTCGCACTCCTCCCCCGGGTCCGTTACCCCATCGCCGCAATAGTCGGTCTCGCCTGCCACGTTCTTGCAGTCGGCGCTGCACACTGTGCACGAGGTCTCCCCGTAGGAACACTCCTCGATGCCGTTGACCGCAGGACCCTCGTCGCACTGCTCGCCGTCCGCCGAGTCGACGGCGAAATCGTCGCAATAGTCGGTCTCTCCGGCGATCTCGGTGCAGTTCGCGGCGCACACGGTGCAGGAGGTGAGTCCGTAGTCACACTCCTCCGTCACCGTGTTGTCGTCGTCGCAGGTCTCGCCGTTGCTCATGTCCGTCGCGCCGTCGCCGCAATAGCTGGTGTTGCCGGCGACGTAGGCACACAGCGCGCCACACACTTGGCACGAGGTCTCACCATAGACGCAGTCCTCGACGTCGTTGTTGCCGTCGTCGCACTCCTCGGACCCAGCCTCGATGTTGTCCCCACACGACGCGGCGCCGCAGGTGCTCGGCCCGGGCGCCGTGCAGGTCCACCCGTCCTCGATCTGGCAGGTGCTTGAGCAGCCATCCCCATCGTCGGAATCGCCGTCGTCACACTGCTCGCCGTCGACGGCGTCGATGACCCCATCCCCGCAGTAGTCGGTCTCTCCCGCCGCGTCTTGGCAATCCGCGCCGCAGACGGTGCAAGAGGTCTCCCCGTAGGCGCACTCGTCATCTTGGACCGTGTCCCCGTCATCGCAGTCCTCGTTCGGCGCATCGGTCGTACCGTCGCCGCACACATCGGTGTCGCCGTTGACCGACTGGCAGGTCGCGCTGCACACCACGCACGAGGTCTCCCCATAGGCGCACTCCTCGGTGACGTTGTTGTCGTCGTCACACTGCTCGCCGAAGGCGCCGTTCTCGAGACCGTCGCCACACTCGGGGGGCGTACAATCGGAGTCGCAGGTGACGCTGTTGCCGCCCGTGTCGCAGACCTCGCCGTCGAGGGTGTTGAGCGTACCGTCCCCGCACACGCTGAAGCTGCAGTCGATGTCACAGCTCGCCGTTTGGACCGTGTCGTCGCAGTCCTCGCCGAGCCCGGCCTGGGTGATCCCGTCCCCGCACGACTCCTGCCCGCAGGTCGCGTCACAGCCGTCTTCGCTCTCGTTGTTGCCGTCGTCGCACGCCTCGCTGCCCGGTGTCCCGAGGTAGCCGTCGCCACAGGTCGTCGCCGTGCAGTCGCTCTTGCAATCGGAGGTCACCTCGATGCCGTTGTCGGCGCCGTCGTCGCAGGCCTCCTCGACCGTGTACTGGTAGCCGTCCCCACAGGTATTGAACAGGCAGGCGTCCGAGCAGTCCACCCCTCCGTTGCCGTTGGTGACGCCAAAATCGCACTCTTCTCCCGCGGTTTCGTTGATCCACTCGTCGTCACACACCGAGGTCTTGCAGGCGACCGCCCCCGCGTCCGAACCGTTGCAAGTGGCGGTCTCTCCACCGAAGCCCGCGCCGTCGCCGTCGCAGTCCTCGTTGAGCGACGCCTGCACGTAGCCGTCCCCACACTTCGGGGTCGTGCAGCTGTCGGTGCACCCGTCGTCGTTGTTCCCGGCGCCGGCGGGGCCGTCGTCACACTCCTCACCTGAATCGATGGTCCCGTTGCCGCAGCTCTCCGAGACGCAGACCGACGAGCAGCCGTCTCCGTCGTCAGTATCGCCGTCATCGCATCCTTCTGAGCCCGCGACGTAGCCGTCGCCACACACGTTCAACGTACAAAGCGCGGTGCATGACGAAGTCCCGTCACCGTTGGCCACGCCGTCGTCGCACTCCTCCCCCGACGCTTCGTTGATGTTCAGATCTCCGCACGACACCGCCGTGCAGTCGTCGTCACACATCGCCGACTCGCCCCCGTCATCGCAGGTCTCCATCGCGGCCGCGTTCGCGTGTCCGTCGCCGCAGGTCGACGTCTTGCACGATTCGTCGCCGGCGCTCGTGCCGTTGCAGGTTGCCGTGTCACTAGCGCCTTCGTCGCAATCCTCCCCGGCGGATGTGTTCTCGATGTTGTCCCCGCACGCAGCGTCCGTGCAGTTCGCGTTGCAGGTGGACGTTTCACCCCCGGTGTCACATTCCTCCCCGGCGGTGCCGTTGAGGTTGCTGTCTCCGCACTGGACCAGCGAGCAGTCATCATCGCAAGTCAGCGACTCGCCCATGTCGTCGCAGACCTCCCCGTTGGTGCCGTCGATGGCGCCGTCTCCACAGTACGACACGTTGCCACCTGGCACGGTGGTGCAGGTGTCGCCACACACGTCACACGAGCTCTCTCCGTATCCGCAGTCCTCGGTCACCGCGTTCCCGTCGTCGCAGTCCTCCCCGTTCGGGATGTCGATCGCCGTATCCCCGCAGTAGCTCACGTTCCCACCCGGCACGGTCGTGCAGCTGTCACCACAGACGTCGCACGACGTCTCGCCGTACACGCAGTCCTCGATCACGGTGTTGCCATCGTCGCAGGTCTCCCCATTCCCCGAATCCGTGGTCCCATCTCCGCAATAGCTCACGTTGCCACCCGGCACCGTGGTGCAGGTGTCCCCGCACACATCACAGGAGGTCTCGCCGTAGGGGCAACCCTCGGTCACGGCGTTGCCGTCATCGCAGGTCTCGCCGTTGGGCCCATCGATGACCGTGTCGCCGCAGTAGCTCACGCCGCCGCCGGCCACGTTGGTGCAGCCGGAGCCGCACACCTGACACGAAGCCACGCCGTACGCGCAATCTTCGGTCGTCGTGTTGCCGTCGTCGCACTCCTCACCCGGGTCGACTTCGCCGTCGCCGCACACGTAGTCGCATGCGCTCGTATCGAGGCTCAGGCAGTCGCCGGCGCACGCCAGGGTGCCCTCGTCGAAGCCCTCTCCCGTGCAGCTTGCCCCGGCGAGATCGCTGCTGTCGCAGACCTCCGCGCCGGTCCCAGCCGACCAGATCAAGCCATCGCCGCAGGTCGCCACCTCGCACGTGGATGTGCAGTCGGCGTCATCTGCGTTGGCGATGCCGTCGTCGCAACCCTCCCCGTTGGAGTTCGTCTGCACGATCCCATCTCCGCACTGGGGGAAGTTGCAGCTGTCGGTGCAGCCGTCGTCATCGTCCCCGTTCTTGCCGTCATCGCAATCTTCCCCTGGGTTGAGTTCATCGTTGCCGCAGTCGATCGTCTCACAGATCGAAGAACAGCCGTCCCCGTCGGTGGTGTTGCCGTCGTCGCAGCCCTCACCCGGACCGTGATATCCATCACCGCACACGTTGTTGAGGCAGGTCGGGCCGCAGGTCGTGTTTCCGTTGCCGTTCAGGACCCCTTCGTCACACTCCTCGCCGGCGATCGCGTTGATCGCACCATCCCCGCAGTACGCCGAGGTGCAGTCCGCATCGCAGCTGGCGGTCGCGTTGCCCCCCTGGTCGCAATCTTCACCGCTGGCCGCGTCGACCACAAAATCTCCGCACCACGAGGTGGAGCTCCCTGGAACATCGGTGCACGCGTCGCCACAGACCAGACAGGCCGTCTCTCCATAGGCGCACGCCTCGACATCGGCGTTTCCGTCATCGCACGACTCCCCGTTGGCCCCGTCGACGATGCTGTCACCGCAGTAGCTCGTGGAGGCTCCCGGCACATCGGTGCACTGGCTGCCGCACACGGTGCACGACGATGCTCCGTACGCGCAACCTTCGGTGTTTTGATTGCCGTCATCGCACTCTTCGCCGGGATCGATATTCCCGTCCCCACACTCGTAGAAACACGCGGAGAAGTCGACAGATCCACAATCGCCCGCGCAGCTGATGGCGCCTCCGTCATACCCTTGCGACTCGCAGGTGAGGCCTCCGAGGTTGGCCCCGTCGCAGACCTCCGTGCCAGTCCCGCCGCTCCAGATCAATTCATCACCGCAGGTTGCGGCGGCACAGCTCGAGGTGCAGTCCGCGTCATCTCCATTGCCCGATCCGTCGTCGCACGCCTCCGCGTTGGAATTTGGTTGCACGATGCCGTCGCCGCACGACGGCGACTTGCAGATGTCCATGCATCCGTCGTCGTCGTCACCATTCTGGCCGTCGTCACACTCCTCCATACCCTCCACGACTCCGTTGCCGCAGGTGTCGAACACGCAGATCGACGAACACCCGTCGCCGTCCATGGTGTTGCCGTCGTCACAGCCTTCCCCAGGCCCCAGATAATCATCACCACACACGTTGGTCAGACAGTCGCTCGCGCACGTCGAGAGCCCGTCGCCATTGCTGGCGCCGTCGTCACATTCCTCCCCGGCGGCCATATTCACCACACCGTCGCCGCAAACCACGGGGCTGCAATCGTCGTCACACGCGAGCGACTCCCCAGCGTCATCGCAGTCCTCCCCGGCCGTCGCGTTCAGCACTCCGTCGCCGCACGTCGCCAGCGTGCAGTCCTCATCGCAGGAGGCGCTCTCGACCCCGTCGTCGCACTCCTCGCCGGCCGTCAAATTGACGGTGCCGTCACCGCAAGCGTGGGGGCTGCAATTGACGTTACACGTCGCGGTTTCGCCGCCGACCCCGGCCCCATCGCCGTCACAACTCTCCACCCCCGCGCCTGCCGACCACACCCAACCATCCCCACATATGCCCGCCGTGCAAGCGAGGGTGCAGTCGCCGTTGTTGTCGAGCGCACCGAGACCTGGATCGCACTCTTCCGCGTTACTCGACGCCTGCAAGATGCCGTCGCCACACGCAGGGAGTCGACACAGATCCGTGCATCCGTCGTCGTCATTTCCGTTCTTGCCGTCGTCACACTCCTCGCCAAAATCGATGGATTCGTTGCCGCATGAGGTGAGCTCGCACGACGCGGTGCACCCGTCACCCTCGTCGAGGTTGCCATCATCGCACCCCTCTCCAGGCCCATGATATCCGTCACCGCACACATTGGCCTGACAGCTGTCCGAGCACGCTGAGATCCCGTTCCCGTTGGAGAGCCCGTCGTCACACGCCTCTCCAGCGCTCGCATTCAGCACGGAATCACCGCATTCGGCATCGCTGCAGTCGTCGTCGCAAAACGCCGACTCTCCGGCGTCGTCGCAGGCCTCGCCCGCGGTCGCGTTCACCAGCCCATCGCCACACTCCACCTCAGAGCAGTCGGCGTCGCAGGTCACGGTCTCGCCAGCGTCGTCGCAGGTCTCCTCTGCGGTCGCATTGACCGTGCCGTCGCCACACTCCACCAAGGTACAATCGGCGTCGCACGCCGCTGTTTCTCCGCCGTTGTCACACTCTTCGTCGTTGGTGTCGTCGATGGAGCTGTCGCCGCAGTAGCTCGTGGCGCCTGGAACCTCGGCGCAATTCTCGTCACACACCACGCACTCGGTCTCTCCGTAGGCGCAGGTCTCGGTGATCGCGTTTCCGTCGTCGCACGCCTCGGTCCCGCTCACCACCCCGTCGCCGCACACGTCCCCGTCCCCGTCGCCCGACATGGTGCCCGTCCCGGACTCCGTCCCCGATTCGGCCCCGGAGCTGCCCGAATTATCGTCGCCAGCGGAGACATTATCTGGCTCCACGCAGACGTTCAAGATGGGATCGCACACCGTGCCATCTCTGCACGCGTCATTGTCGAGACACTCCTCTCCGACGCGCGAATTGGGCTCGTAAAAGCAAGCGGTGGGGAGCAGCAAAATGCCGCCGAGCAACCAGAGCAGGCCATGTCTTGGGTTCTTCATAAATTTAAAACTTCCCGCCAAGCGACAATCCAGTGACCTCTCCGCCCACCAGCGGCGCCCACTGAACCCGCGTAAAGGCCGGTTCGTCGCGCGCTTCTTTCTTCTTCTTCATCCCGAGCACAACCAGCGTCGTCCCTACGGCCGCGAACGCCGCGGCGCCGGCGATACCGATCGCGCCCAGGAGGTTTCCGGTCTTCCCCTTCGAATCGGCGCGATCGGCTGCGGTGCCCGTGGCCGCGGCCTTTAGATCGTCTTGGGCCGTGTCGGCCTGCGAGAAGCCGACGGCCATCAGACCGAGGCTGGCCCCCGCCATCCCGAGGGAGGAGTAGCCCGAGATGAGGAGCAGTTTCGCCTTCTTGGGTGTCGGGGCGTCTCGCGGAACGAAGGTGCCGTCATCGGCGTCGCCCTCGTCCGCGGCGTCGTCGGTGGAGGATTCGGACCCCTCGTTCTGCGAGGACGCTTGAGTCTCTCGCCGCGCCTCCGCCTCCGCCTCCGCCAGCGCAGCCTCGGCCTCCGCGAGCAAGGCCGCCACTTGTACCTGCAGCGACTCCGCCTCCTTGTCCACCGTGAGCCCCGCGTCGTTCCCGATATACTTGTCGAGCAGGTCACTAGCGATGCGCAGATGCTTGGAGTCCTTGTCGATCTCGAAGGAGCGCACGTGGGCGCGGGCGAGGTTGAACTGCAACCCGTGCAACACCTTCGCGCGCATCGCCTCGTCTTCGATGTCCCGCGAGATCAAATAAGCCTTCGAGAATCGGTCGAGGGCCTCGGTATAATTGGACATGTCGTACAGGCCCACCCCCTCACGAAAGAGCGCGCGCGCCTCATCGAACGGGCTCACTTCTTGCGCGAGCCTCCAGGCGGCGTCCGCCCGGACTGTGGCGTGCGCAGGTGTGACCATTTGGGTCGAGCCCGCTGTCCCCACGATCACAGCGACGATTGACTTCCGACGCGCCCAAACAAATCCATTCTGCGCTGGCATTGTGATCACTTTCGCGCTCCCGACCCGGCCGATGCGCTGGGGGGAACTATATCTACTCTGCGAGCAGTCCGCCATCGCGCCCGCCTGCCTCGCCACCCAAGTTGGCCGGACGCAGTTTTATAGGTCGGCTCAGTCCGAACAGACGTTGTCTGCCACTCACCGTGAACAACGTCGCCGCGGCCCGTACGGGGCTCGCTGTTCCTTTTAGTCTCGTCGCAATCTGGAACGCATGTCTGCCCCCCCCCGCGCACACATAACTAGGCGGGGCCGTTCCCTACACTCCGGCAACTAGATACAACAACTCTCTCGCGATTTCTTGGGCGCTTGCCTCGTAGATTGAGTGCTCGTGAACAGTGCCGTCCGCGCGCTTCGGATCCACATAAGGGAGCGCGACGCGAACGTCCGCACCCTCGACCACCGGGCACGCGATATCGGCGTCGGCGCAGGTCATCACCGCCGCGAAGTTTCTCCGCGGATTCGATGGCTCAAAGAGCTGCTTTGAGAACGCGACCAAGGGCGCGAGCCCTTCGCCCACGGTGACCCGATAGCGAGGGTTCGCGGAGCTCGCGTTCGCCGCCTCGATACGAAAACCCGCACCTCGCAATACCTCGACCGCGCGGAGATTCACCGCCGTCGCCTCCGTGCCACCCGAGTAGGTTTCCACGCCGAGGATCCCCGCGCGAATGAACGCCGCGTGTGCGAAGAGCTGCGCCATGTGACTGCGTCGCGAGTTGTGCGTGCAAATGAAGACGAGCCTCGCGACGGCTCCGTCGGCGCGCTGGCGTCGAACGTAGGTGGCGACGACGTCGAGCGCCCGCCTGCGCGACGCGGGCACCCGCCGTTCGGCGCCCTCGCAGGCGGCGAAATAGCGCTCAAGCGCTCGATGCAAGCGCGGTGTCGGGATCGTCGGGTCGGGAGGCGGCGTCATGGGTGTTCTCGGCGGATAGAGAGGTTGCGAGGGGACGCGTGAGCGCGATGGGAAGAGGAGCACGCGCCGGGGCTCATATTGGATGGTATTCGACGAGCCGCGCGAGCGCTACGGCGCCGACCGCATCACGACGATCCCCGCAGATGAACCCCGATGCACGACCACAAATCCCTGGTTCGAGAGCGCCGCAGATTTGGCCTCCGGAATGATCCACCAGCCCTCGGGGGAGGGTCGTGGCGCGCTGGGCGGCGCGGCGATTGGACTCTGCAAGGGCACATCGGCCCCCAAGAACGCCAGCCCTGGTGCACCCTGCCTGGGTACGATCCACTGCACGACCTGCCGCGCGCTAGATCCGGCGTCCGCCGAGGGCTGTCTGGCTGGGGAGCCCGCCCGCTCCTCGCTGAGATCCCCAGCCACCCAGAGCAAGGCTTCGTTGAGTTGCGCCGACCCTTCCACGGCCGCAGCCCCGCCTTGATTGAATAACCACGTCGTCTTCCAGAGCGATCCCGTCGTCCAACTTGAGAAGACCGACGCGACCGCGGCGGCCATGACAACGCCCCCAAATGACAGCCCGGCGGCCCTCGAGCGCCCCTGAGCCGCGAGCATCATTCGCATCCCACCGAGCGCCGCGGCGCCGACCAACAAGACGACGGCGGGATGAATGAACCTCCAAACACGATAGGAGAGCAGCTGGTGAGGGATCAAAAGCGCGAGGGCTGGCACCACGAGGAACAGACCGCGCCGTCCCGAGGCCGCGACGAGGAGCGCCCCGACGAACAGGGGGAGGCTTCCAAATGCGAGGCGCGCGTGGTCGACATAGCGGTCCACAGGCATCGCGCCAAACGCCGTCGCTCCCCCATCGAGGTTGAACTCTAAGTATCCCACCCACCACGCGAGCGGCGTCGTGGGTTCGGGAGCCACCCAACGATCGACCCCCGAGAATAGCAGGCACGCCACGACGACGCCGCCGATCCAAACGGACCACGCGCCCAACGGACGCCCCTCAAGACCACGCGCGCGTTCACTGCCGGGGGCTGGCACGCTCGGCTCACGCGCTCCTCCCCAGCGGCGCCGGTGCAGCAGCGACAACACCGCCACAGCGATGATCGCGGGGGCAAGCTGCACCCGCAGCAAGACCGCGACCCCGCACGAAAATCCGACGGCGAAGGCATCGCGAGGAGCGCCAACTCGACACCACCTGAGCCACGCGACGACACACCAAACGAGCGCCGCCGTCGCCGGGATGTCGATGAGCGGCTGGCCGCCGGGGATCGCGAACACAGGGTGAGCCGCGAAGAACAAGCACCCCCAAAACGCGGCGCGCTGACGCGGTGCGGATCCTGCGGCGGAGCCCTCTCCGGTGCGCGGCGCCCCACCACCGCGCCCTCCCACCTCGGCGCTCCTCACGATCGCCTCCCGCAGACCCCAGAGCGCCAGCAGATCGAGGGCGACGACCCCGAGCCTCAGTCCGAGAATCCCGCTCGCCGCTGCCGTCGTCCACCACAGCGCTCCCGGCGGCGCCCCCGAGCACCACAACAGCAGGGGTTGGATTCGCTCGCCGATGTGCATGGCCACAGCCAACACCGCTGGCCAGGCCCAAGAGCGCACCCCCTCTTGAAACTCCCACGGCAACTGACTGTGCACAGCGGCGCCATGGAGGAGCTGGTAGGCGGGCTCTATCCCCTGCCAAATTGCGTCCGGATGCACGTAGGCCGACTCGGTCGTGATCGCCAATCCCCGGGCGAAGACCGCGACCGCCACCACCAACCACCAACCAAGCCTCCGCCTCCCCACACGCCCTTCACCGGCGACCTCAGCGTCGGTGTGACGCGTCGCCGCACTCGAAGATTCCCCCGTGGATCCGGTTCGCGCTGCCGCGCTCATCGCCCAGTGACTCCCCTCGAAGGCCGCACGGGGCCGCCCTCGCCCGACGCCATGAGCCGCCGCAATTCGCGGTGTGCCCCGACCCACCCCTCTCCCTCGAGAAACTGCATCATGCCCCCAACGAACCGGCGCCACGCGGCCTCGTCTGTGTAACCCAACAGACCGCGCATCAGCGCCAATCGCTGGTCTACCTCCAGCTCCGCGGCTTCGGCATCGAAGGCCGCGAGGTGGCCGGGTGGCGCCGGGAATCTCCCACGCAGCACCCCGGCCACAGCGAAGTTCCACAACGCCTCCTTGTGCTCACCCGCCTGCGCTTGCGTCGCCCCGAGCGCGATCCTGTTGTGGATCGCCGCGGGACATCGGGCGACCGACGAACCGTGCAGCGCCATGGAGTCCCGCCAGTCCCACGCGCGATCCATGGCCAGCCCCCCGTGGATCACCACGACCACCGCGAGGATCGATCCTCGCAGGCGAAGCCTCGGCGCCCGCACGTGCGCCCACTGTGCGGTCGCGGCCCCCGCCAAGGCCAGCCACACCGATGGCCAGCACATCAAGCGCTCCGCGAGGATCACAGACAGCGGCACCACCCATTGGCCGGCGAGCGCATAGGAGATCATCGCGCTGCTCACCATCCCCAGCGCGACGGTACGTTCCCTCGCACCACCTCGCTTCGCGGAGATGAGCGCGCCCAGCATGCAGGAGACGCCGAGCCCCGCCAGCAGCACCCCGAGCCACTGATACCCCGCCTGCGCGCCCCACAGCGCTCCCGACGGGACCACGTCGCCGTAGGTGTGGTCGGCGCACAGCCGCACCGGGATCACCACCAGCTCCGCGTACCGACCGAGCACCGTCATCGACAGCCACAGCCGCTCACCGAGCGGGAGGCCCGCGAGGACGTTGTCCGCAGAGATGAAAGACTCTGGGAGCTCGACCGGCATGAAGACCTGCCGCACCACGAGATACATGATTCCGGCGCCGCCGATGGCTGTCGCGGTCTGCCAGTCGAGCGACCGTCGAGCGTCCGGGTCGCCCCGGGACGCCAGCCATCCCAGCAAGATCCAACCGATGACGACGCCGGGCAGCAGCGCGATGCTCTCCTTGCACAACATGCCCGCCAGATAAAGCAGGCAGCCACACAACACCCTCGCGGGCTTGCCTGCGGCGACACGCCCGAGCGCGCGCACCGTGGTGTGGGCGCTCGGCGGGCGCACCAAGAGCGCGAAGGATCCGAGCCCGGCCATTGTCGACAACATGTCGGCCCTCCCCACGATGGACGCTACGCTCTCGACATGTACGGGCGCGACCGCAAACAAGGCGCCTGCCCACGTCGCGACCCGCCATGACGCATACCGACCCGCGATCCAGGTCACCTGAACGCAAAGTCCCATGAACATCAAAACATTGACGAGGTGGTGAAGCCATGCCGCGGGCGTGACGCGATGCTCCACCGCGAAGGACAGGGACGTGAGCGGTCGATACGAGCTTGACCAATCGAACTCCCCGAGCTCACGGCCCCAAAACTCGCGGAGCCACACCTCTTTGAGCCCCACCTCTCCAACGACGACCGGGTTGTTGAGCAAGGCGGCGGTGTCATCGAGCGTGTACCCGTGAGCGACGCACATCACGTACACGAGACACGCCACGCCGGCGACACACCACAAGCCATGGCGGCGGGGTCGCCCCGCGGGTGGGGACAGGCCCGTCACTTTGTTTGAGGCCGCCCCTCTCGCGGGGCTCGCCGCGCGACGCTCATGACCCTGCCGTCAACCGCTGAGCCCACAGCTGCGGCAACCACGTTCATTCGGGTGTCACGGGGCTCCATGGCGACAAAATATATCATGACGACCGAGTCACATCCGGTTGTCACGGCCGTCTAGAGATCCGCTCACAGCGCCTGCTCAGGATCGGTGGCGCGGCTCACCCGCTGCTCATCAAAGCGCCCCCGAACAAGCAAAAAGGGCTTGCATGCCGTCCCCCCCGCGATAGATTCAGTCCCAACGGGGCCGCACGCATCGCCATGACCGCCGACCACGACCACGACCCAGACGCCGCGTCCGCGCCCGTGCCCGCCCCCAACCCGGGCGTGTTGCGCGAGCAGTCCAACGCCATCGTCTACGCGGCGCGGTGCCTCGGCGCGGTGGTGCGCGACCTGTTCGTGTTGCGCGGACGCTACGCCGAGACCCGGCTGGTCCCGGATCACCCCGGCGTGCTCGACGTGCCCTTACGCGCGCTGCTGGCGTCCACGGTCGTGCTCTGGATGCTCGAGGCGGCGATCGCGTTTGCGGGTGGTGGGGAATCGGGCGGCAAGGTCACCGCGCTGATCAGCGCCCTGTTTGGCTTGGTGCTCTTAACCGCGGTGCTTCATCTGGGCGCCCGCGTGGTCATGTGGGGCGACGACTTTGACGACGCTTCTCGTGGCGCGAGGGCCTACGCCCAAGTGTCGGGTGCCCACCTCGTGAACCCCGGCGACACCCCCGCGCTCGTGCACGGCAACGCCTCCATGGGGCTCGAGCTCGCCAACCAGCTGGGCTCGATGGGCGTGACAGACGTGGACGCCGTGATCGCCCCCGTCGGCGTCGGGAGCTGCGCCGCCGCGCTCGGGCTCGGCTTGCACACCGCGGGGTGGCCATGGCCGCTCGTGGGCGCCCAGAGCGACCGCGCTCCCGCCATGCATGACGCGTGGCGGCGCGGCCAACGAACGCCGCGCGCCGTGGGGACGACGGTCGCCGACGGTCTCGCGGTGGGCGAGCCGCCACGCTACACCTCCGGACTGTTAAGGCAGATGCTCGATGAGTTTCAGCTCGTGGACGAGGGCTCGATCGTAGCGGCGATGGAGGCCTTTCGTCTCGCCTGGGGAGCGCCGGAACCCGAGGATCTGCGCCGCGTGGGGCTCGCCCAACTCCACGGCGTGGTCGAGGGCGCGGGTGCGGTGGCCTTGGCCTGCGCCCGAGATCTCGTCCGGGCCCGACCCGAGCTCCGCCGGCTCGTCGTCGTCGCCTCGGGTGCCAACGTCGATCCAACGCTTGGGTGAGGACGAGGTCCGTCGCTGGGCTCCTCGCTGGGATGACCTCCACCGCCGCTCGTAGCGCGAGAGCCTGCACGCATCGAGCGACAGTTGAATCCCGGCGTTCAATCCGGATCGCAGACGCCGTCGCAGGCGTTGATCACGGCGCCCGTCCGGAGGAAGGTGTCGAGCGTGGTCAGCCCCTCCCCACCCGGGAGGAGCAGGATCGACGCGTGCGGATCGTCGCCCTCCTCCATCGGGACGTTCTCGAGGGGAATGGGCGGGAGTCCAAAATCGTACATGATGGTCGCCGATCCCTCGTGCCCATCCTCCACCGGATCCATCCCCCAAAAGTACTCGCCCGAGGTCACCAGCGGCGGCGCGCCGATGGCCCGCGACATGAGGTGCGTCCCAAAGTTGGTGACCTGGTGATCCCCCATGGCGCCTTGAATCAACACCTCGTGTTTGAACCCGTCGGTGAGCGCGCCGCTTCGAAGGTACGGCGTGAAACCCGTGGGCTCCGCGCGGTCCCAGAGCAGCATCGCGGTCGCGAGGAACATGGGGATGTCCAGGGGGTCGTCGTAGTTGAGCTGCAGCACGTCAAAAAACGGCTGAAACAGCACGCTGCGGCTGAGCAAGAGGTTGAAGGATTGCCCGGGCACCATGAGCCCGCCGCGCTGCACGTCGGGGGTGATCGCCATGTAGACGCTGCCCAAAATTCCACCGAGACTCCCTCCGGCGTAGTAGCGCTCCTCGGCGTCGATGGGGATTTGGCCGTTGACTTGAAGCTGCGGGTCGTCCTTGAAGTCCCCCATCATCATGCGCATGGTCAAGAGCGCGTTGACCTGCGCTTGCAGCAGCCGGTCCGGCAGCGTCGCGAAATTCGAGAGGTCCCCGCTGGAGAGCAGGGCCAGCAGCTGGACCGGGTCCTCACTCGACATTCCGATCCAGTCGACCCCGAAGGTCACCATGTTGTAGCCGGTGGCGATGGCCTGCGTCCCCTCCACCTGCGTGTAGGTCCCAAACAGGCCGTGCCCAAACTGCAACAGCGCGGCCGGCTCGGTACCCGCGCTCTCAGGAATAAGCGCGAGGAAGGGATACATGGCCGTGCTCTCCGCCCGCGGGAGCCCGTCGTCGCCGATGCGCATCATCCCACCCGGTCCGGGGTCGTCCAAAAACAGCGGCACCTCCACGTGGCCCTCCACGCGGAACGCGATCCCCGGGGCCCAGTTTGGCGTGACGGAATCGAGGAGGTAGCTCGGCCCCGACGCCGGCGTCATCTCCAAAGCTACATCCCGCATGTGAAGCATCCACGCCGTGGTGTCGTCGCGGCTCGCGGTGGTGAAGTCCCAGGCAAGCTGCAGATCGTCGCGGGGGACGCCCGCGTCCTCGAGCTCCCGGAAGATGTTGTCGTAGAGGTCCCGGCGATCGTTGATGGCAGGATCGTCGGACGCACCGTCGTCGCGAAGGGCCAAGAAACCCTCCGAGGGAGCGATGGGCTCCCCGTTCCCGTCCACCACGTCGCGGATGGCCACGATGTAGCGCTTCGCGTCGTCGAGGCGTACGGCGGGGCGGATGAGAAAGGCGCGCCGCTCGTCATCCGCGGTGCTCATGTCGATCTCCGACCAGTGGGGCACCAGCGCCCCCGTCTCCACATCCAGCAGAATCGTGGGCGAGGACGGGCTCAGCGATTCCTCGATGCTGTCGGGGCGAGGCAGGCCCTGCGCCGTGGCGCCGGGCAGATGCGTCACCATGTTGATGCCGGGGGAGAACCCATCGCGCGTGTTGAACGGGGTCACGTCGGTGACCCCGCCCGAGCTGCTCACCGGGACGGTCATGGGATCGAACTGCGTGCGCAGCCCCGTCTCCCGCGCTGGGTCGGCCACGGTGAACACGTTGTTGGGGAGCGGAAAGGCGCAGTAGCTCGGGACGAGCGGGTCGCAGTCTAGCGTCGGCCAGGTGCCGTCCCAGGCGTCCCCGTCCCCGTCCCCGGTGTCGCTCTCGTCACCGGTGCCTCCGTCCCCGTCGTCCACGCCGACGTCACCTGCCTCCGCCCCGCAGGCCGCCGTGAAAACAAACGAGACGCTCAGAAGACGAGCGACGAAACGACGAGACAAAGCGGTCAACACGCCGCAACCATACCTTCGAAGCCGCGGGCCGAACAAGAGGTCCGCAGGACCCATTACCTCTTCATCCCATCCCCATCGGTATCCCGATCCGTCATCGAATGTCTGTGCCAGATGCAGACGTCTCACGTCGTCGCGCCGCGGTGAGGCTAGTTCGACGTCACCCGCGTGATGTCCCCTGGAGCGACGCGCAGGACCCACATGTCGTCATGACGCTCTAGCGCCCCCTTCGCCTGCACCGGTTCGGCGACGCGATCGAGGATCGCCTCATTGATGGGCGCGCCATCGGGGCCCACGAGCAGCACGTAACGCACGGAGGTCTCCCCCGCTGCCTCGCTGCGCACCAAGAGCACCGGCGGGATGCCGCCGCTGATACAGCGCACGGCGCAGCCCCGGTGCGGCTTGAGGTTCCCGGGGTTCATGACGCCGTAGTAGCACTTGCTGTCCACGATCTCTCCCACCAGGGTCACCTCGCCGTGCGCCTCCACGGTCTCGCCCGGGTGTGCGCTCGCCGCCGCGACGTCACCTGCGCTCTCACCCTCGCCGAGCACCTCCACGGACCAGGGCAGCAGCTCGATCATCACCTGGTCGCCGCGGTAGACGAGCTTGCCTCGCAGGCGCGCGCGCTTGCCGTCAGCCTCCTCGAGCGCGCCGCGGGCCGAGAACTTGCCGAGGTTCACCACGAACGCCCGTACGATCTCCCCCGCTGTGGACGGGACGTCGAGCTCGATGGTGGGGTGCGGATCGACGCGCACTACACCCTCGAAGGTGCGCACAGAGATCAGGTCGTAGCCGCTCGCGTCAAACGGCAGCTGCGCCGAGGTGAGCGCGGCCGCGGCCGACGCGACCACAACAAATACCCCGAGCACCGTAGCGCGCATGGCCGCCCGGGTGCGCCGGGGCATGCCGTCGAGGTAGCCCACGAACATGGGCTCATCTCGCGAGTCACCGTTCACAGCGTCGCCTCCTCTCCCTCGTCGGTGCTGCCGAGCGGCGCGGACGTCGGATGAATCCAGACGGCGTCGCTCACCACCCGTAGCCGGTAGGTCTCCACCTTCTCGTCGAACGGCGGCGGTGAGCAGCCATCCTCCACCCGGTACTGCCAGCCGTGCCAGGGACAGGTGATGCAGCCGTCCATGACGCGCCCCTCGCCAAGCGGACCCCCCTGGTGTCGGCAGAGGTTGGAGACGGCGCGCAGGCGGTCGCCGTGGCGAAACACCGCCACGCGCTGCCCCGCGGGCAGGGCCGCCACACGGGCCCGATCTGTGGGGACCTCGCGCGCACCTTTAAACAGCGGCACGAAGCCCTCAGTACGCAGCGCCGCCTCGTCGGCCACCGAGCCCGCCGCGCGGCGCATGTGGCCGTCGTCCGCCACGGTGCGCATGGCGGCCACGGCGTGCAGCCCCAGCACCCAGCACACCCCGCCCCCAAGCGCCCAGGACAGCGTCGGCGATGTCTCGCTTTGCAGCACCCCGAGCGCCACGTGCATCACCACGAGGGCGTAGGCCAGATAGACCAGCATGTGCAGCGACTTCCACACGCGCGGCCCGAGCACCTTGAGCCAGAGGTCATGGCTGGTGGCGGCCATCAACGCCAGGATGACGAGGGCCACGAACCCCAGGGGCTGGAAGGGAAACTGCGAGACGCTGTCAAGCCGCCCGTTCGCGGTCAGCATAGCTGTGATCGGCTCGGCGTCCCCGAGGGCGTGGTAGTAGCCCAGGGCGAACAACCCGTGCGCCGCGGCCACCGCGAACATGGTGACCCCAAGGTGGCGGCGGTTGTACAGAAGCGGCGCGAACACGGGGCTCAGGCGCGCCAGCGGACCGATGGAGAGCACCAGGTGCAAAAGCACGAAGCCCGTCACCCCCAGTCCGCGCAGCAGCAGCGTCACAGGGTTGGCGTGGGGCACTCGCCACATCCCCACGGCCACGAACAGCGCGAGGCAGGTCACGACCAGCCCGACGACGACGAGGTCGTAGGTCTTCTTGTGTCGATTCCATCCGACCGCCTGGTAGTGCGCGCTCAAGGGGCACCTCCAGCGCCGGCGTCGCCCGGTCCACTCGGCAAACCCCGCTCGCCCGACCCACTCGGCTCGCGCGCCACGCTGGCGAGCGACGCAGAGGCCTCCACCTGTCCATGTCCGAGACTGAACACCACGAGCGTCCCGCGGACGCGGCCTGCGGACGCGCCCGAACCCGCACCGGCAGGCAGCGGGAACGGCCCGCCGCCATCATCCGCGAGGCGTCCGAGAAAGATGGCACCGTCCGGGAGCGCGAGGGTCTCCGGGATGCGCGGCGCCCAGTACAGCAGCGGTCCGGGCACGGCGCGGTCCAGGGGACCGTGCACCTGCACCGCGTCATTAACCACGTACACCCTGAACCCCATGTCCCCGAGGGCAAGTGGCGTCACCCCCTGGGGCATCGAGGTCTTCTCCGCGCCCGCGAGGGGCTGCGGCAGCGCCTGCATCACAAGCATCGGCGCGCGCGCGTCGAGGGCGACGGCGACACCCGCCGGCAGCGCAGCGACGAGTGCGACGGCGACAATTGCGTGGGTGCGTCGCTGTCGATGATTCACTCGGCCCGCCCCCTCGATCGGTCTGCTCCACCGCCGTGTGGGTCTTCGACACGGGCGGCCGCCCGTGCCCGTCTTCGGACGAGCGGCCAGAGGAGCACGACACCTGGCGTGATGAGCCACCGAAAACCGCGGGTGGACCCGGCCGCCTCAGGCACGATCGCTGGGATTCCATCCCGCACCAGCCCCCGGGCGAGCGCGAGCCCCACCGCGACGTACATGAATCCTGCCAGGACGAGGAATCCCACAGCCAGATGCTACGCCAGAGACGGCCATATCGTCACCATCGCTGGTACCGGTCGGTGCCGCGCCACCCCATATGCGTTGCAATCTCCGGGACCGCGCGCCGGTCCACCGGCCCTTCCTGGCACCGCAGGTTCCAATGCCGCCGCCCCACTCGCTCGCTACGTTCCGACCATGCCACCGCCCGCACCGCATGTGCTCATCGGCCGCCGGGCCCGCGCCCGCGAGGGCTCCTAGGGTTCAGGATGGGTGTCCTCGGGGAGGACCGGCCCTCCTCGCGACAGACGCCCGCAACACCGACGCAGGTCGATTCCCAGTCCACCGCCAGGCGGTTGACTCGGCCAGGTGCCATCCCAGACGTCCCGGTCCCCGGTGTCGCTCTCGTCACCGGTGCCCCCGTCCCCGTCAACCGCGCCGACGTCACCTCTCTCCGCCCCGCAGGCCGCCGTACAAAGAAGCGAGAAGCTCAGCAGCGGAGCGACGAAACGACGAGACGAAGCGATCAACACGCCGCAACCTTACCTGCGAAGCCGCGGCCAGCACAATACACCCTCATGCCCCGTCCCCTGCGCATCACGATCGAGGTGTTCCACGAGGCGTAGATCTAAAGTGCAGGTGCGGTGCGTCGCCTGCGACTGCCACCCCTAGCCGCAGGAGCCTAGGTCTGCGACGCAGGTCCATTGCCCGTCCACCGCCAGGCAATCTATATCCTCATCAACGGCCCAACTGGGCACGTCCGGGACGTCGGACAGGGTGCAGTTGTCCATGCGGCACGCGGACGAATCCGTCATGCAGGCAAGCTCGATCTCGGGATGCGCATCATCATCATTCTTCATCACACTGATGCCACATAGTCCCTCGCCGCACTGGCTCGAGTCGCGACACCCCGCGGGCGCGCAGCGGGGCACGTCCCCCGTCAACTCTGCATCGACGCAGGCGTGTCCAGGGCCGCAGTCGTCATCCACCTCGCAGCTTCCCACGCAGTGACAGAACGACGAGCAACTGAAGAGCTCTACGCACCGCGAGAGCCCGCCTGGCGATCCGCCATTGCAGTCTGCATCGGTCGCGCAATCGTCCCAGTCGAATCCACAGGAAGGATTGGCAGGGGTCTCCGCCGAGGGGATCCCCACCGCCTCCTCGCGGTGAATGAACCCGTCGCTGCAGCGCACGAAGCCCGTGGGCATGCCCGTCGCGGGGCTCGTCAACGGCTCGGGGTTCTCACACGCCGCGCTGCCCCCGACCTCTCCATCCCCGTCTCCGCTACCGCTCCCCTGTTCGCCGCTCGACGTGCTGGCCGTGGCGCCCTCGGACTCGCCAGGGTCGTCCGCGGCACATCCAGGGAGCGTCACGCTCACCATCCATAGACTCGCGACACACACTCTCATCCACATGCCCGTTCGCACCCACCCGCGGGGTGCGATGAAACAACGATGTGGGTCCCCACGCGAGGATTCGCGCCCCCTCGAACGCTGCCCGTCGCACCGGCACAAGGTTGCCCGAGCCTACGCTCACGCGCTGTCGAGCGCCGCGAGATGGTCGAGATGGTCGAGGATGGTCGCGCGACCGGCCGCGAGACCCTTGTACGCCGCGATCGTCTCGGGCATGGCCCGCACCGCATCGGTCAGGTCCGCGCGCTGCGACGCTGTCAGGGACTCCACCGGGTACCGGAAGGTGCGGATCACGAACAGCGATCCACCCACCTTGGCGAAGGGCACCGTGAGCTGCCGCTCCACCCGAAGCCACAGCCGCGACGCCCCCTCGAGCGGCGCTCGGACACCGTCCTCCGGGTGGTGGTCGAGCGCGTCGTCGGCGCTCACCGTCCACACGAAGCGCACGTAAGGTCCGCGCTCCACCATGCTCCGCGCCATGCTCGCCGAGGCGCGCGAGTCGTCGGCGAAGTCAGGAACGGGCCGATGAATCTCGTCAAAACTCGCCCCCACCAAACGCTCGGGCCGCCAGCCGGATGGAAAACAGACATGCGCCGCGATGAGCCGATGCGTGCCGTCTCCGTGCATGCGGAGGACCGCGAGGTCCTCTTGCACCTGAAGTGCAAAATGATCCCATGCGGTCACGATGTCGGGTTGCTCCCCGTCCTCGGTCGCTGCGCTCGCATACCCCGCCACCTCCTCCTTGGCCCTCGCGTCGCTCCACGCGAGCACCTCCCGCACGATCTCGGGATCTCCCGGAGCATCGGTCACCCACGCGCGCTCTCGCGGGGCGCGGCCCTGCGCTCTCGCGGGGTTCCCCTTCGCGGCGATGTACGTCTCAAACTCTAGATCTCGCTGGAAAATATATCCGTCCGCCGCGCCGTTCCCGAAGTCCTCAGGGAATTTACGCAGCCCCGCCTGCATCTTGAGCGGACCTGGCCGCACGGGAAAGTAACGCGCCGGGGTCGTCTGTCTGGACCTGTCCACCGACGAGTAAACTACCGTTGAAGAGACTCGGTCACTAGCCCAAACTTCGGTCGAACGCCGGCATGCGCAGTCCGCTGCCCACACACGTCGGCGGGTAGCCCTGCAATTAGCGCAATCGACCAACAACCGCCGCCAAGATGGCGATTGCTCCGCCTCGTCAACACGGCTAGAACCGAACCATGCAGGACTTCGACCCCATCGAGACCCTCGCGGCGGCGCGCCACACCTTCGGAGAGCACGGCGGCGTCAACAAGTCGATCGAGGCGAGCACCACCTTCACGGTGATGGCCGCCCAGACCCTCCCCGACATCTTCGCAGGTCGCCGGACGCCGGACGCCGACGGCTGTTTCCTGTACGCGCGACACTTCAACCCCACGGTGTACTCCCTCGGCCACGAGCTCGCGGCGCTCGAGTCCGCGGAGGCGGGGTACTGCTGCAGCAGCGGGATGGGAGCGATTAGCGCCACCCTGACGCAGCTGTGCAACCAGGGCGATCACATTGTCGCCTCCAACACGATCTACGGGGGCAGCTATGCGCTCATGAACAACTACCTCCCGCTCAAGTCCGGCGTGGAGACCTCCTTCGTCGACATTCGAGACCTCGCAGCCGTGGAGGCGGCGTGCACCGCCGGCACCAAGGTCATCTTCGCCGAGGTCGTCTCCAATCCAACCCTGCAAGTCGCCGACATCCAGGCGCTGGCCGACATCGCCCACCGTCGGGGCGCGAAGCTGGTCATCGACAACACCTTCACCCCGGTCCTGATCAGCCCGCTCCGACTCGGGGCCGACGTCGTCGTGCACAGCCTCACCAAGTTCATCAACGGCGCCTCGGATGTCATCGCGGGGGCGATCTGCTCCACGGAGGAGTTCATCGCGGAGCTCATGGACCTGTACACGGGATCGTTGATGTTGCTCGGGCCGACCATGGACCCCAAGACTGCGTTTGAGATCTCCATGCGACTCCCACACCTGGGGATTCGCATGCGCGCCCACTCCGACCGCGCCATGGGCATCGCCACCCGCCTCCACGACCTCGACCTCCCCGTCGTCTACCCGGGGCTCCCCTCCCACCCGGAGCACGAGCTGATGACCGCCCAGCTCAATCAAGGCTACGGGTATGGCGGGCTGCTGACGCTCAACCTCAACTCCCTGGGGCGCGCGAACGCGTTCATGGAGCACCTGCAAAATCGCCACGGGTTTGGATTCATGGCGGTCAGCCTCGGCTACAGCGACACCCTCATGTCCGCGAGCGGCGCCAGCACCAGCAGCGAGCTCACCGAAGACGCGCTCGACGACGCGGGGATTGGGCCCGGACTCGTGCGTCTCTCCATGGGATACACCGGCACGCTCGAGCAGCGCTGGTCACAGCTGCGCGAGGCGCTCGAGTACGTGGGGATGATCAACTAGGCGAGCGACCGCTACCAAACGATCTCGCTGCCATCCCACGCGAAGAACTTCCCGCTGTCTTCAAGCGTCGCCTCCCGAAATATCTCCAGGAGTTGTGACGCGCCGCGCTCGACTGTGAAGCGTGTGTCTGGACCACGGCGTGGCACGAACGGCGCCGACAACTCCGTGGCCACAGTGCCGGGGTGGACGGCCAGCACGATGAGGGATTTGGCGCGTCGGCCAAGCTCGATGGAGAGCCCCTTCGTGAACATATTCTGCGCCGCCTTCGAGGCGCGATACGCATACCAGCCCCCCGCGTGATTGTCCCCGATGCTGCCGACCCTCGCGGACACATTGGCGAACACCGCCCTCTCCTTATGGAGAAAAAAACGTTCAAAGTGCTTGGCCACCAACAAAGGGCCAAACGCGTTCACTGCGAACACCTTGTGGAGGACGTCCGGACGAACCTGAGACAATCTCCGCTCGGGCCCAAAATCCTCACCATGCAACACACCCGCGGAGTTGACGAGGAGGGACAGCCGGTCCGTCCACTCCGCGAAATCGGAGGCCGCCTCGCCCACCGTGTCCTCCTCGCTCACGTCCAGCGCAAACACCCGACACTGTGTGGCCCCGACCGTCGTGGCCACGTCCCGCAGCGCGCTCGCCGTCGCGGGGGTTCTGCACGTCGCCGCCACACGCCATCCGTCCGCCAGCAGCTGGCGAGTCATCTCGAGCCCGATTCCACGGCTCGCGCCTTGAATCAACGCTGTGGGGCGTCGGCTGTCCATTCACCTGGGAGCCTAGCGGCGAAACCCCAGGATGCACGCCCACGGCGCGAAGGCCCTCCTGGTGACCCCACCCCGCGGAACTGTGGTCGGTCGGTCGCCCGCCCTCTCCACCATGATTCCGGTCACTTTATTCCTCGGCGCACGCGGTTTGAGGACGTGGCAAACTACAGCCTCATGGGGGGGTCCAACGAGCATCCAAATGCGAGCGTCGACGCCGCGCCCATGCCCGTGACACCCAAGGTTTTCGCGAGACTTAGCGCGCTGAATGTCCTCTCCACGATCACTGTGCCGCTCGCCGGGCTCGTGGACACCGCCATGCTCGGGCACCTCCCCACCGAGGTGTCCTTGGCCGGCGTGGCCCTCGGTGCGATCTTCTTCGACTACGTGTTTTGGTCCTTCGGCTTCTTGCGCATGGCGACGACGGGGCTCGCCGCGGGCGCGGTGGGTCGCGAGGAGCACGACCAACTTCGCGCGCTGCTGTGGCGAGGCACATCCATCGGCTTCCTCATCGGTGTCGCCCTCTTGTGTTTCGTGCCGATCATCGGCCTGCTCGCGCCGCTCCTTTTTGAAGGGATGCCCGAGGTCCGAGCCGAGGCGGCGGGATACGTCCAAGCACGCCTCGTCGGCGCGCCGGCAAGTTTGGCCAACTTCGCGCTCGCGGGGTGGTTGATCGGCACGGGGCGGAGCGGACGCGCCTTGGTCCTCGCGCTGCTCCAAAACCTCGGGAACATCGCGTTCAATATCGTCTTCATCGTGGTGCTAAACTACGGAGCCACTGGCGCGGGACTCGGGACCGCGTGTGCCCAATGGCTCAGCGTGCTCCTCGTCGGTGGCTCGTTGATCCCGGCCGCGACGCCACGCCCGATGGTTGGACAGATCTTTGAGCGAACCGCGACGCGTGCGCTCTTCCAGATCGGCGGCGATCTCACCATCCGTACGATCTGCTTGGTCACGGCGTTCTCGGCGTTTACGGCCGCGGGGTCGCTGTTTGGCGCCACCATGCTCGCCGCTCAAGCGGTGCTCTTACGAATCCTCGGCCTGTTCTCCTACGCGGTGGATGGGCTGGCCTACGCCGTCGAAACCCTCGCTGGGCAAGCTGTCGCCCGCGGGGAGACGGACGATGCGCGTCGGGTGGTGCGGTGGGGGATCCTCAGCGCGGTTCTCATTTCAACGTTGCTCGGTGGCGCCGCGCTGGGCTGGTCGGGGCCGCTGCTGTCCCTGCTCACAGATATTGAGCCCGTCGTCGCCCTCGCGACGCGGTGGATCCCTGCGTGTGTCGCCTGCGCCATGGTCGGCTCCATCGCCTACATTCTCGACGGCCTGTTCATCGGCACCTCCGCGAGCGCGGAATTGCGCGCAGCCATGCTGTGGTCGATCTCGCTCGGGTTCTTGCCATGCTTCAGTCTAGGCGTCGTCATTTCGTCGATGGGCTTGCTTTGGTGCTCTCTCCTCATCTTCATGGTCGCGCGGGTGATCACGCTGCTCCAGCGCCGCTCCGCCGCGATCCCCACGGGTGGCTAAACCTGCGCTCGTGGTGGTTGGCCAAGTACCAGCGAGAACCTCGTGCCCCGCAGGACTCTCGCATCCACACGATTGAACAACGCGTGAACGACGTGCGTCTCACGCCACAGTCGGCGATGTGCATTAGGAATGTTAGGACTAGTATCGATCCACAAGCCTCGCTGACATCAGCGG
>JAAZXR010000219.1:288-549 GCA_014240065.1 Myxococcales bacterium | reverse complement strand
CCGGTTCAAGAAACACCGTATGGGAGCGACACCGGATATAGGTACTAACCGAGGTGGGAGGTAATCAAAACAACCCTGGCCTTGTTGACAGGTAAAAAATCTATTTATTACTGTATCAATTTATAGAATTCGATACGGAATGAAGTTTCACACATGTGTTTTCTGACAATATCCGACGCTAATTAAACATAAAATTAAGTTGAGACAGGGTCGCATTTCCCAAAACGCTTGCAAAACAACCAACGTAATGCCGGGAAAATT
>JAAZXR010000219.1:0-278 GCA_014240065.1 Myxococcales bacterium | reverse complement strand
AACATCCAATTTAGCACACATTATGATACAAATGGTTATTTCCATTCATGTTGAACATATAATACGTATAAAAAACTTCCAATTTTGATTCCTTCTTCTTCTTCTTCTTCTTCTTCTTCTTCTTCTTCTTCTTCCTTGCCATGGATATGATTCCTTTGGAATGTATTATATCCATTGATTCGGCGTGTAGTGAAACAGCGGCTCATCAGTATATATACACATAAAACGGTCCAAATATGTGCAATTAAAAATATACAGGCACTATGGGTGGTGAGTGC
>JAAZXR010000218.1 GCA_014240065.1 Myxococcales bacterium | reverse complement strand
AGCCCTCCCACGCGCTCGTCGCCCGGGCGTAGACCCGAAACATGCAAAATCCTCGGCTCACGCCGCCACGCCGCCACGCCGCCACGCCGCGGGTGGTATGTTGCCGGCGTGAAACGTCTGACGATGCTCTCGCTCTTGAAGGTAGGCCCCGCCGTGATGGCGGCCGCTCTCCTCGCCTGCCTGCCCGCCTGCACCACGGAGCGCGCCGCTGAAGCCGACAGCGAAGGCGAGACCGGCGGTGACGGCGACGGCGACGGCGACGGCGACGGCGACGGCGACGGCGACGACTACGGCGTCGACTTCGACGTGCGTGAGAGCGTCGAGCAAATTCACGCGTGGAACACGAACCCCGGAGACGCGCTGGAGCTCGCAGATCCCGACGGCGTCACCATCGCGTCGGTCGAGACCGACGTCCAAGGCAGCTACATCTTTCGCGGGCTCCCCCCCGGTGACGGCTACGTGCTCCGCAACGTCACGACCAACGAAGAGACGATCCCCCTGACCGTCATGAGCTGGGACTCCAGCCAACCCGAAGAGGGATTTTACGGCGCG
>JAAZXR010000217.1 GCA_014240065.1 Myxococcales bacterium | reverse complement strand
TGACTGGCGTTGGCGTAGCCGTCCCCGCAGGCGGCGGTCTTGCACTGCACCCCCGCCGCGATGGCGAGCGCCGAATTGCCGTTGCAGGTGGCCGTGTCCGCGCCGCCCGAGGCGTCGCAGTCCTCCCCGGCCGAGGCGTTCACCTTGTCGTCGCCGCACGCCGCGAGCGTGCAGTCCACGTTGAACGCCGCCGTCTCCCCGCCGATGCCCGCGCCGTCGCCGTCGCAGGCCTCCCCCGCCTGCACCCCCCCGTCGCCGCAGGCCGCCGCGGTGCACGTGTTGGTGCAGGTGTCGGTGTTGTCCGAGTTGCCGTCGTCGCAGGCCTCGCCGGCCGCCGCGTTGGGGTAGCCGTCGGGGCACGAGGAGGTCTCGCAGGTCCCGCTGTTGCAGCCGGCCGTGTCCACCGCGCCGGAGTCACACTGCTCCACCACGGTGTTCCAATAGCCGTCCCCACATTGCACCGCGGTGCAGTCTCCGTCGCAGGTGGTCGTGTCGCCGCCCTCGTCGCAGGTCTCGCCGCCCGCTGGGATCGTGTCACCGCAGGTGGTGGTCTCGCAGGT
>JAAZXR010000216.1 GCA_014240065.1 Myxococcales bacterium | reverse complement strand
TCGTCGTGCCGCTCCCCGGAGGAGAGGTGGCTGTGCAGCACGGCGACCAATGTCTGCTGCGGCCCGTGGCTGAATCGCGCCTTGAACCGCTCGACCGTCTGCGGCGTCAGCGAAATCTCCGGCACGAGCACGATGGCGCCCTGCCCTTGGCCAAGCGCGTGCGCGATCGCCTGCAGATACACCTCCGTCTTGCCGCTGCCGGTCACGCCGTGCAGTAGGAACACGCTGTCGCTTTCAACTCAAGCTGCTGCGACGGGAGAATGTGCTCCTTGCCATACGGATCGCGCTCGGAGATTTGCGGCGCGATGGAAACCAGCCCCTTGTCCTCGAGTTTGCGAATGGTCGATGACGTCGTGCCGGCCAGTCGCACCAGTTCCTGCAGCGGCAGCTCGCGCCATTCCTCGACAATGTTCCAAAGGTCGGTCTGCCGCTTGGTCAGCTTGGGCAACTCGCCGGGTACCGGCAGAGCTCGCACGAACAACCGCTCGCGCCACCCATCCGCCTCCTTGCGAACGGCGTCCGGCAGCACCGCCTTCATTGCCACCTCTGGGGCGCAGCAGTAATAT
>JAAZXR010000215.1:234-570 GCA_014240065.1 Myxococcales bacterium | reverse complement strand
CGAGCACGCGACTCAGCAGTTGTCCGACACCTCCAAAGTGGGCGACGCCAAGCGCACCTTGGCGCGGGCGCTCACCATTCTTGGCGAGAAGCGGCGAGAAGCCGCGCAGCAGGGTTGAAGCATATGTCGACCGAAGCAGCAGCCGCGCCCGCCGCAGATGCCGGCAAGGGCAACAAGAAGGTCCTCATTGGGCTCGTCGCCTCCGACAAGATGGACAAGACCGTCGTCGTCGAGGTGACACGCCACGTGATGCACCCCGTCTACCAAAAGTACATCAAGCGGGGTAAGCGCTACAAAGCGCACGACCCGCAGAACAACTGCCGCCAGGGTGACCGC
>JAAZXR010000215.1:0-224 GCA_014240065.1 Myxococcales bacterium | reverse complement strand
CGAACGTTTTGTCGACGTAGTTCGCGCCACTACCCAGGGAGGGTACCCACATGATCCAGATGCAAAGCATGCTCGTCGCGGCGGACAACTCCGGCGCCAAGCGGCTCCAGTGCATCAAGGTGCTCGGCGGCTCCAAGCGTAAGTACGCCTCCATCGGCGACATCGTCGTGGTGAGCGTCAAAGAGGCGCTGCCGAAGTCGAAAGTGAAGAAGAAACAGATGATG
>JAAZXR010000214.1 GCA_014240065.1 Myxococcales bacterium | reverse complement strand
CCATGCGCGAAAAGTCCGCCTCTGTCTGGTCCGGCGTGAGGCCGCAGAGAGTGACGAGCGTCGGCTTCTCTTCCTTGACCTTGAGGAGCGTCAGATGGGCATGGATATGTGCGTGGGCATGGGCATGGGCATGGGCATGGGCATTGGCATGGGCATGGGCATGGGCATGGGCATGGGCATGGGCATGTGCAGGTGGCGGAGGCGGACGCGGCCAAGAGCGAGCTCGCGGCGGCGCACGCGTCGCACGCGTTTCCGGCGCCATCGCCGTCGGTGTCTTCCTGGCCGGGATTGGCGTCGAACGGGCAGTTGTCGCAATCGTCGGGGACGCCGTCGCCGTCGGGGTCGAGGGCCAACGCCGCGTCGCCGTCGTGCTGGAGCGGGTCAAGGCCGCGGGCGACTTCCCAGCCGTCCGGCAACAGATCGCCGTCGGTGTCGCGCTTGTTCGGGTCGGTGATCGAAGGGTTCGCCATCGGTTCGTCACCGTCGAGCAACGTGTCGTTGTCGGTGTCAGGGTTGAGCGGATCGGTGCCGAGCGCGGTGTCCGAGGCGAAGGTTCCCGTTAAATCCTCATGGCCG
>JAAZXR010000213.1 GCA_014240065.1 Myxococcales bacterium | reverse complement strand
CGTTGAGCCCGTCGGTGACGGTGTCACTGCAATACGAGGTGTTCCCCGCGCTGAGCTGACAGATGCTGTCGCACACCGTGCAGGAGGTTTCTCCGTAGGTGCAGTCTTCCGTGACGTTGTTGTCGTCGTCGCACTGCTCGCCGTCAGCAGAGTTGGCGAACCCGTCGCCACAGACCGATGGCTCACATTTGTCGGTCGGATCGGTCGGCGTGTTGTTGTTGCAGATGCCGTCCGCATCCTGGCCGGTATCGCAGGTTTCTCCAGGTCCGTCGTAGCCGTCGCCGCAGACGTTGAGTTTGCAGGTGGCGCTGCAGGTGGAGGTGCCATTGCCGTTGACGGCGGACCCCTCATCGCACTCTTCGCCAGGTCCATGATATCCGTCCCCACACATATTGTTCATACATGTGCTGGTGCAGCTGGAGGTGCCGTCGCCGTTGTTTGGCGCGGGACCGCCGGTGTCTACGCCGGTGCCGTCGCCGTCGTCGCACTCCTCGCCCACGTTCAAGATGGCGTTGCCGCAGTTGGTGCATGAGGTGGTTAAGAACCCACAAGATCCCGTGCACCCGAGGGTCCCGCCGTGGAAG
>JAAZXR010000212.1 GCA_014240065.1 Myxococcales bacterium | reverse complement strand
GGTGAACCCGCTCGCGGGCGAGGCGTGCGACGACAGCGTGCAGTCCGCGGCCTGCGACGCCGACTGCACGGCCGCCGTCTGCGGTGACGGGGTTATCAACACCTCCGCGGGTGAGGCGTGCGACGACGCCGGGCCCTCGGCGACCTGCAACGGAGACTGCACCGAGTCAAGCTGCGGAGACGGCGTCGTCAACAGCGCGGCGGGAGAGCAGTGTGACGACGGCAACGCCGACGACAGCGACGGTTGCACGAGCGCGTGCGCGCTGACGGCGTGCGGGAACGGGGTGGTGGACGCGGGCGAGGACTGCGACGACAGCGGGGAGTCGGCGACCTGTGACGCCGACTGCAGCGGCGTGCAGTGTGGGGACGGGGTGCACAACGCGACGGCGGGGGAGACCTGCGACGACGGGCCGTTTGGATCGGCGAGCTGTGACGCGGACTGCACGGCGGTGACGTGCGGAGACGGGGTGACCAACACGGCGGCGAACGAGACCTGCGACGACGGGGGCGCGTCGCCGACCTGCGACGCGGACTGCACCCAGGCGGCGTGTGGAGACGGGGTGACCAACACCGTGGCGGGCGAGGCGT
>JAAZXR010000211.1 GCA_014240065.1 Myxococcales bacterium | reverse complement strand
ACAAGTACGGCATCGAGCTGCACGAGTTCGTCGTGATGAGCAACCACTACCACCTGGTGTTCACCGACCCGCACGGCAATCGTCCGGAGTTTTTCCGCGACCTCAACAAGCAGGTCGCCAGCGCGGTCAATGTGAGGCTCAAGCGGTTCGAGAATATGTTCGCGCCGGGCTCGTACAACGCCCCGAAGCTGCTCGAGGCCGGTGACATCGAGGCCAAGTGCATCTACACGCTCACGAATCCGACGGCGGCAGGCCTCGTCAAGGCGCCGCGCTACTGGGAGGGCGTGAGCAGCTGGGGCATGGAGTACGGCGAGACGCGGGTCATCGAGCGGCCGGAGGTCTATTTTCGCGACTGCATGCCGACGACCGTGGAGCTACGGCTCACGCGACCGGCAGACCTGTATCCTGAACTCGACGACCGCGCCGCCCGACATCGGCTGCGCCAACGGGCGGAACAAAAGGCCTACGAGCTCGCGGAGAGTATCCGCAGCAACGGCGGCGGCTTCTTGGGCATGAAGCGGGTGCTTCGGCAACCATGTGACAGCGCGCCCCACACTCGAGCGCGGCGGTTCGGCATCAAGCCCAACGTG
>JAAZXR010000210.1 GCA_014240065.1 Myxococcales bacterium | reverse complement strand
GTGTGAAAAGAAACGGAAAAATAGGGAGACAAATTCTAGCCAATCAGTCTCCGTCCCCGTTTCCTCCTCAGTCTCCGTCTCCGTCTCCTCCTCAGTCTCCGTCTCCGTCTCCGTCAGGGGGTAACAAGTGCGATGGTAAAAAGTGCCCGGCAAACAAGATTTGCAACCCAAAAACAGGTAGATGTGTGAAAAGAAACGGAAAAATAGGGAGACAAATTCTAGCCAATCAGTCTCCGTCTCCGTCCCCGTCTCCGTCTCCGCCCGGGTCGCCCGGGTATCAATATAAGAATTGTAGAAAATATAGGAAAACAAAATACCCGAAATGCAATGATCAAGATGGATGCGAGTGGGTAGTAGGTACTGGATGCATACGTTCGCCATCCCGCTAAATTTAAATGATGAAATGAATTTAGGTATAAATAAAGATGTCATCATTACACAATACATTTGTAGGACTTCATGTAGTTCGAGAAGGTAATATTGTAAAAATACAAAATACTCAATATATAGACGGTGCCTTGAAAGCTCAACTAAACGCGCTCACAATTGAATGTTTTCAGCAACCTTACTACGCGGTGCCAAATGAAATATTG
>JAAZXR010000020.1 GCA_014240065.1 Myxococcales bacterium | reverse complement strand
ACGAGGACGAGGACGACTCTGAGCCTGAGCCTGAGCCGCAGCCTGAGCCTGAGCCTGAGCCCGAGCCCGAGCCCGAGCCTGAGCCCGAGCCCGAGCCTGAGCCTGAGCCTGAGCCCGAGCCCGAGCCCGAGCCCGAGCCGCAGCCACGACAAGAGGCACCGAGCACCCCGTCCGCGCGCCGCGAGCTGCTCAATCTCAAGGCTCAGATCGTCAAGAAGGACCGCGAGATCCTCAGCCTTAAAGATGACGTTGAGCACCAGCAACGCGCCGTGCTGGACGCCAAGAAGAAATCTCGGAGTCTGGAGAGCCAAATCAGCGATCTCGAGAGCCAAATCCTCGAGTCCGAGAGCCAGATCCTTGAGGCCCAGGAGGCCCGCGACGCCGCGATTCAAGACAAGGATACCTCCACCAAACGAGAGTCGGGGATCAAAGCTCGGCTCGAAGGGGCAGAGAAAAAACTCGCCGACACACGCTCCGACATGGACGCCGCGTCCAAAGTTTCGGACGCGACATCTCAAGAACTGTCAGCGAAACTCGAAGATTTTGAGCACAAGATCTCCGCGGCCCAAGGCACCATCGACGAGCTGACCGAGGCGAACGCCGCCAAAGCGCAAGAGCACGCGTCGCTCGTTGAGAAGCTAGACGCCTCAACCGCAGCGGCCGAGGGTAGAGACGCTCGAGTCAGTGAGCTCGAAGCCGAGCTGGAGACAGAGCGCGCCACCCTCGCCTCGGAGCTGGACGCGGCGGAGAAGAAACTGAACGAGACCGTGGCTCAGTTGACCGAGACCCACGCCGAAAGTGAAAAAGACGCGGTGGAGCGCGCGGTCGCCGAGGCGCGAGAGGAGTTCGCGGGTGTCGAGGCGGCCAACAACGCGACGATCGACGAGCTTCGCGCCCAGAGCGCTGAGCAGCTGTCGGGCGCGCACGAGGCTCGGGACGCCGCGACCGCAGAATTGAAAGAAAAGCACGCCGCCGCACTTGAGGAGCTCGAGGCGAAACACGCCCAAGCCGCGTCGGTGACCCGCGACGCGCTCGAAGCCGCCAAGACCGCCTCCAACGAGGAGGTCGCGGAGAGTCAACGCAAGCGCGAAGAGCTCGAAGACGAGCGTGACCTCGCGAAGGCTGAAGCTCGAGCGGCCACGCGAGAGTTGGAGGATTCTCAGGTCGAACTCGCGGAGATTGAGACCCGCGAGAAGGCGCTCGCCCGCCAGTTGACCGCGCGTGAAGAGGCCCTGACCAGGGCCCAGCAGGCCATCGCGGTCGCCTTCAAGGTCCTTGATTCGTGAGCGTCAACGTCTACGGCGACACCTCCAATCTCAAGGCGTCACAGGCGCGGGCGCTCGAAAAATTTGCGACGCGGCAGCTCTCTCCTGAGCAAGTTGTGGGGCCAACACTCGCGAAGGATCTGCTCACCCTCTCGCGCGAGCTGAACCGCCAACTCGGGCTGTTTGTGGACCGGCGAGGGCGCGTAGAGCGAGTCATCGTCGGCGACGCGCACGCGCTCCAGCTGCCTGAGTTCGCGCGGGTCCGCGGCGCGGACGGGCGTCTGCGCGGCGTCCGACTGCTCTTGACCCACCTGCTCCCCGACGCGCTCAACCGAGAAGAGCTCGCAGACCTCGCCAAGCTTCGCCTCGACTGCATCGCCGCCATTCACGACGGGCCCTCGGGCGTGCAGGTCGATCTCGCCATGCTCGGCCCCGGGGCGAAGGGGGAGGCGTTCACCGTCCGGACGTGGCCCCGCGCACCCTTGGCGATCCTCAACCGCCTCGAGGACCCGGCGATCGCGAGGGACGGCCTCCCCATCCCGCTCGACCTCCACATCCGCGAGGCCGAGGCCGCGCTCGTCGCCGCAACGACGACGGCGAGAGAGGAGCGCTCGGGGACCCGCGCGATCGCCTTGATGGTGCACCGCGGCGGCCCCGAGACCGACACGCGCGCGGCGGAGCTGAAAGAGCTGTGCCGCACCTCCGGCGTCAACCTGTTGGAGATCGTGAAACAGCGCCGCCAGAGGGCGGACTCGCGCACCTACTTCGGCAAGGGGAAACTCCGCGAGGTGTTGATCTACGCCCTCGAGCAAGATGCCGAGGTGCTGATCTGTGACACCGACCTGAGTCCGTCCCAGGCCAAGGAGATCGCCGCCCAGACCGATCTGAAGGTGATCGACCGGACCATGCTGATCCTCGACATCTTCGCGCAGCACGCCCAAAGCTCCGACGGGAAGCTGCAAGTCGAGCTCGCGCAGCTTCGCTACCGGCTGCCTCGCATGGTCGGTCGCGGCACCATGATGTCTCGCCTCGCCGGCGGAATCGGGGGACGCGGACCGGGCGAGTCCAAGCTCGAGATCGATCGACGACGCGCGCAGTCTCGCATCACCGAACTTGAGCGGCGTCTCGCGAATATGCAGAAGCGCCGGGACCAGCGCCGCGCGCAACGCCGGCGGGCGAACGTCCCGGTGGTCGCCATCGTTGGATACACCAACGCTGGAAAATCTACGCTGCTCAACACGGTCACGCAGTCCGAGGTTCGCGCGGAGAACCTGCTGTTCGCCACGCTCGACCCAACGGTCCGCCGCGTTCGCTTCCCGCGCGAGCGAGAGATCGTGATGCTCGACACGGTAGGCTTCATCCGAGACCTCCCCCCCGCCCTCATGCAGGCGTTCAGCGCGACGCTCGAAGAGGTGAGCTGCGCCGACCTGCTGCTGCATGTGGTCGATCTAACCGACCCGGATCAAACGAGCCAAATACAGACCGTGGAACAGATCTTGGTGGAGCTCGACGCGGCGGACATTTCGCGGTTCATCGTGTTCAACAAATGCGACGCGCTCGGCGACGCCGCGCGATCCGACGACACCTCGGCGCTAGACTCCACCCCGCCGAACGCCCACGGCCTCCGGCGGTTTTTTATCAGCGCCGTGGATCGCCGAAGCACTCGGGCGCTCATGGAAGCCATCGAAGCCGAGATCTGGGGGCCGTCCACGCGAGGGACGGTGCGCTCCTCGCCCCTCGACGCTCTCAGCGAGCTGGCGCCTGGCTCATCCAGCCCCCACGGCGACGGCGAGAGCGCCCCCAGCTAGACGCGGCGCGCCCGAGCGTGCGCCCGCGCGCGCCCGAGCTATGGCGCGCTGGCCCACCGCATCAACCACGTTCCCAGGCCTCCGGCGACGCCGATCAGGCCGAGCGGCGCGACCGCGATCGCCCACCGGCGCTCGCGCGCGCTGGCGCGCTCACCACCGAGCCACGCCACGCTTTGGACGAGGAGGACCGCGGCGAGCGAGCTGACCAGGAGGACCACGACGCAGTCTACCGCGCCAGCTCTTGGACGGCCAAGGGCATCCACGCTACAAGGGCTGCGTGACGCCCCCTGCCCCCGCGCCGAGCCTCGACATGGTCTCCGCCATCGTGCTGGGGGTCGTCCAAGGTGTGGCCGAGTTCCTCCCGATTTCGTCTTCCGGGCACCTCGCCATCGGGCAAGCCCTGCTCGGCGTGGATCCTTCCGTAGGAGGGCTCAAGCTCAACGTCCTCCTCCACGCGGGCACCCTCCTCGCCGTGCTCGTGGTCTTCCGCCGAGATCTGTGGGGGCTGATCACCGCCCTCGCGCCGAGCGCGGGCCCCTCCAACGCGCGCGCGCGGGTGGTGGCCATCGTCGCGGGCTCCTCGCCCCTCGTGCTCGCGCTCGTCCCCGCGGTGGAGCACACCATCGTCCAAATCGAGCGGTCCATGGTGGCGGTCGGGATCGCGTTGTTGTGCACCGCCGCGATGCTCGGGCTGAGCCACCGAGCGGATCCGCCAGACGACCCGCCGGAGCTCGCGCCCACGTTGAAGGGCGCCCTGTTGATCGGGCTGGCCCAGGTCATCGCGATCATCCCTGGGATCTCGCGCAGCGGGTCGACCATCGCCGCCGGGCTGGGGCTCGGGATGGGGCGCGAGCGCGCGGCCCGGTTCTCCTTCCTGCTCAGCGTCCCCGCGGTGGGCGCCGCGACTCTTAAGACGGGGCTGGAATTTGCGGCTTCGCCGAATTCAACTGGAGGGGAGCTCCTGCCCTATGTGGCGGGTTTTTTCGCGAGCTTCGTCGTCGGGCTCGCCTCGCTCACCGGCCTGCTGCGACTCATCCGCCGCTTCGGCATGCTGCCCTTCGTCCCCTACCTCATCGCGGTCGGATTGCTCTCGGTCTGGATGGCGCGGTAGGTTGTTCGCAGATGACCCCGACGACCACATCCACGCTGGCGATCATCATGGCTGGCGGCGCCGGGACCCGCCTCTGGCCCGCGTCCGTCGCGGCGCGCCCCAAGCACGTCATCCCCGGACTCGGAGCCGACGGCGCGTCGCTGCTCGGCGCGACCCTCGACCGCATCGAGCCTCTCATCCCGGTGTCCAACGTGCGCGTCGTGACCACCGAGGATCAAGTCGACGCCCTCCTCGCGGCGGTCCCCGCGCTTCACCGTGAACAGCTCGTGGTCGAACCCGAGGGGAGGAACACCGCCCCATGCATCGCCCTCGTCGCGGCCATGCTCGAAACAACGACCCCCGCCGACGCCACCCTGTGCATCCTCCCCGCCGATCACGGCGTCGCCGACCCTGCGTCCTTCCTCCGTTCGCTCGGCGCCGCGTGTGAGGTCGCCGCGCGACGAGACACCATCTGCACCCTCGGGATCCACCCCACAGGACCGAGCACCGGCTACGGATATCTGCAGCGCAGCGAGACGCCCCTGTCGGGATCCGACCACGCAGATGCGCCGGCGGCGTACGACGTCCTCCGCTTCACCGAGAAGCCGGACGCGATCACCGCCTCGCGCTTCCTCTCCGAGGGCAACTACGTGTGGAACGCCGGGATCTTCGTCAGCACGCTCGGCCGCTTGACCCGCGATCTCGCGCGCCACTGTGGCGCGACGTTCACACCGCTGCGCGACGCCATCGCCGGCGCCGCTGCGGCTCCGCACGACGCCATCGCCGCGGCCTACGCGGGGCTCGAGCCCGCGCCCATCGACATCGCCCTGATGGAGAAACTCGACGATCTGTGCGTCGTCGATTGTGACGCCGGGTGGAGTGATCTGGGCTCGTGGTCCTCGGTGGCGGCACACCTCAAGGGTGATTCGACAAACTGTGTCCAGACGGCGGGGGTCGCGGCGCGCACCTCCATCGAGGAGAGCGAGGGGTGCCTCGTGTGGAACGAAGGCGCGAGGGTCGGCGTGCTCGGCATGAACGACGTGGCCGTGATCGTCGCCAACGGCCGCGTCCTCGTGTGTCCCCTCGAACGCGCCGAAGAGATCAAGCGACTCGTCGGACTCGTTGAGCGAGACGACTGAGCGACTCCCCTGCGTCCGGGGACCGCGCCCTACGAGGGAGCCTCAAGGGAGGCCGGGGAAGTTCTCCACGAACTTGATCTTGAGGTCGGGGAAGTTCTGGACAAACTGAATCTTCACGTCCGGGAAGTTCTCCACCATCTTCCACTTCCCACACTTGTCCGGAAAATTGCTCACCGTCTGCACCTTGAGATCCGGAAAATGCTCGACCACCCTCACCTTGAGATCGGGGAAATTCTCCACCACCTTAATCTTGCCGTAGAGTTTAAATCCGTTGAGGGTGCAGTCTGCGGTCACCTTGTCAGCGAGGGCGCTCGACGGGGCCGGAATGAGGCACACGCCGACCGCGAACGCGAGGGCGGACGTGACCACACGAGCATGCAAATTGACGTACCCCATGACTTTCACAGTAGCACCGCGGCGACGCCGCGCGATGCCCACTACGAGGGACGGGCGCTCGTCGTGCGATATTCGATAAAATTCGCGTGTTCAGGGACGTGCACCACCCGCTGGACGAAGATCCCCGGCAGGTGCACGTGGTCAGGATCGAGCGCCCCGGCGGGGACGAGCTCGTCGACCTCGGCGATCGTCACGCGCCCGGCCATGGCGGCGAGCGGGTTGAAATTCTGCGAGGTCCGATAAAATTGGAGGTTACCAAACACGTCGCCCTTGGCCGCGCGGACGATGGCGAAGTCCGGCTTGAGGGCGGTCTCCAACACGCACGGCCGCCCCTCAAAGTCGCGCACCTCTTTGCCTTCTGCGACCTTGGTCCCCGCGCCCGTCGGCGTGAAGAACGCCTCGATCCCCGCGCCCCCCGCCCGCAACCGCTCGGCCAAGGTCCCTTGGGGGTTGAGCTGCACGTCCACTTCGCCCGCCAACATCTGCGCCTCGAGGTCAGGGTTGCCGCCCACGAAGCTGCAGATCACCCGCGCGACCTGGCGCTGCTTGAGCAAGATGGCGAGCCCGCGCCCCTGGTTGCCACAATTGTTCGACATGATCGTGAGCCCGTCGGCGCCTGAGGCGGCGACGGCGGCGATGCACGCCTCGGGGTTGCCACAAAGGCCGAAGCCTCCGACCGCGATGCTCGCGCCGTCGTCCAAGTCCGACAGGGCGAGCGCGGCGCTCTCGCGGACCTTCGGGCTCTCCAGCAGTCTCACGGAGGGGGGCACCTGGGTAGGGTGCCGTCGGGGTATCCGGTCGGTCAACCCCCGCATGAGGCGATATTGCCGTATTATCTCCCTCGCGTGCGCGGCGAGCCCGACGAGCGCGGCACCATAATCCCACGAAATTGCGGGACTTGGGCCGACCGCTTGCCCTCCACAAACGCCGCTGGTACATGAGTGCCGTGCGAACTCAAGGCTTACCCCACTCCTTACTTCCCGCCCTCGCGGCGACCCTCATGCTGTCCCTCGCCGGCTGCGGAGGATCCGACGCGGACGATTCCTCCACGGCGGACTCCACCACCGGTGACGACGGAGGCTTCGACTTCGACGTGTGCGCGGCGCTCCCCGACAACATGAAGTGCGTGGAGGGGACCACCTTCACCATGGGCTCCGACCTCTACCCGACCGAGACGCTCCCGCTCCGAGAGGTGACGTTGGATCCCTACTGGATCGACACGTTTGAGACTTCGGCGGACGAATATCGAGAGTGCGTCACAGCGGGAGACTGCTCCGCCCCCACCGGCACCGACTGCACCTACGACGACCCGGATCGCGGGAGCCACCCCGCCAACTGCATCATGCACGACCAAGCGGACGCCTACTGCGCGTTCCGTGGGAAGCGGCTGCTCACGGAGGCCGAGTGGGAGAACGCGGCGGGCGCCGACGGCTCACGCTTGTACCCGTGGGGAGACGAGGCTCCCACCCAGATGTGCATGAAGGTCATCTGGCGCACCGACGCCGGGGTCGGGTGTGGCGCTGGGACGCAACCGGTCACGATTAATATCGTCGCGGGTGAATCCCCGTACGGCGTGCGAAACATGGCCGGTCACGTGCGCGAGTGGGTCGCCGACTGGTACGCCGATGGCTACGACGCCGCGGAGACCACGAACCCCGTCGGTCCTGCGGAGGGCGAGCTTCGCGTCATCCGTGGCGGCTCCCTCGGGAGCAACACTGGCGAGCAGCTGCGCGTCAACAAGCGCGAGCGCCTCTACCCAGACAGCAACAGCAACAGCGTCGGGATCCGCTGCGCGCAGACCCCCGTGCCCCCGATGTAGGCGACGAGACCGGGACCGAACGCGCCCGGCGCTCGTGAGCGCGAGGCCCCTTTCGCGAGGGGCCTTCGCTTTTTCTTCGCGCGAACTCCCCGCTCGCTAGCGCCCGATGGGGAGCTTCCCCACCGCGGCCAGCAAGCGGTGGTGCTCGCCGCCTCGCCATGTCCCCCGCCCCCGCGCGAGCCCGACAAACCACCCGTTGCGCCACGCGAACTCCTTCACGGCCCCGCGGTAGGTTGGGATGGAGCGCGAATAGGCTGCGAGGGAATCGACCATGGTGGCGCGGTCCACCTCGACCTCCAAGGAGGCCGCGCCCAGCTCGATAAGCTCCGTGGCGAGGCGCGCGAACACGTCACCGTGTGCGTCGACCACCTCTCCGACGGGGGCATCGCAGGCCTCGCACAACAACCCGAAGGCGCTGTTCCACACGAGTTTCTCCAGCTCGACCTCACGAAACTCCCGCTCGCTCACCGCGCGCGCGTCGAGCCGCATCGACTCCAGCCATCGCACCACAGCCGGCGCCCGCGGACCCACGAACGGGCTTGGGCCGCCCACCTCCGGTGTCGCTCCCAGCGACGGCACCGCGAAGAAGAGGAGCCCCCGCGTGACCTCCGACAGCCCGCGATCTGCGAGCCACGGGCGCAGCATGCCGTTTTGAATCAGCACGAGATCGGGCCGCCGCGAGGCGGGGATACGAGCGACCACGCCATCGAGATCATCGTTGCGGGTGGTGACGACGATGGGATCGGACGCGGCCTCGACCTCGCCCCAGTCGCCGCCCCGGAGCAGCACGGTGCAGGGCGTGGGCGAGCGCTGCTCCAGCGCCCCCCCGATCCGACCTCGGCCGACGACGAACATGCCGCATCTTCGCCCGGCGCCTCCCGCGAATCAAGCGCCGTCACTGCGCGGCGGCGACGTCGAGCCCCGCGGCCGTCATGGCCGCGTCGACGCGGCTGAGGATCTCGCCCGCGCCCTCGCGCCCGAGGCACAGCGGCGGGCAGATGAAGACGGTGTCCTCCCGGCTGGGGATGTACAGATCCCGCGCCCACCCCTGCTCAACGAGCGCGGCGGCGGGCCGATCGAGGACCACACCGAGCATCATCCCGCGACCGAGCACGCGCACGACCCCGGGATAGCGGGCGGCCATCTCTTCGAGCCCCGACCGCAGCGCGGCGCCCACCTGCGCCGCCAATGGAACCAGCCCGTCGGCCTCGATGGCCTCGATGCTGCCCACCGCGGCGGCGCAGCTCACAGGGTGCGCGTAGTGGGTGAGGCCGCACCAGAGCTTGTGATCCTCGAAATGCGACGCGATGGGCTCGTTGACCACGACGCCAGCGAGCGGCGCGTACCCGGAGGTCAGGCCCTTGCCCACGGTCATCATGTCGGGGCGGACGCCCCAGTGCTCGGCCGCGAACCATCTCCCGGTGCGACCGAACCCCGAGAAAATCTCATCGTCGATGAGCATGATGCCGTGCGCGTCGCAGCGCGCTCGAACACCGGGCCAAAAATCGGCGGGGGGTTCTTGCATGCCGTTGGTGCCGGTGAAGCCTTCGAGGAGGACGGCGGCCACCGAGTCTGCGCCCACGCGCTCGAGCAGCGCGTCGAAGCTCGCGAGCCACGCCGACGGCGCGCCCGCGGCTGTCGGCGGATGAGGGAACGGGTCGTCGATGAGATAGGACTCTTGGAGGTCGCGCTCGAAGGGCGCCCGGCGAGGATCTCCGGAGACGCCGAGGACGGCCAAGCTCGCGCCGTGGTAGCTGTGACGCCGCGCGAGGACCTTGCTGCGACCTGTGACCAACCGGGCGATCTTGATGGCGTTCTCCACCGCCTCGCTCCCGCCGCAGGTGAGGAAGGACTTGGTGAGCCCGGTCTTCTTCGACAACAGCTCTCCAAGCGTCGCGCGGATCTCCAGCACGGCGTTGGGGGCGCAGGCGGGCAGCGTGTTAATCTGCTCGATCATCCGCGCTTTGATGTGAGGGTGCTGATGACCGGCGTTCACGTTGTAGACCTGACTCTCAAGGTCCCAAACCCAGCGGCCGTCGGCGAGTTGAAATTGGGCGCCCTTCGCGTCCACGACCTCCATGCCGCGCGTGGATCCTTGCGCGCTCCAGGTGAAAAAGAGCCCCTGGGCTTGCCGGTCTCGTAGGGATGAGCTGTTCATGGGGAAACGTCCATGCGATGGACCTCGCGCGCGCCACCGATGATTGCAGACGCGGACAGCGCCCGCTCCTCACAGTGTGCGACGAATTGCACCGAAGGGCCAAGTCGTTCGAGATCGGAGTCTTCGGGGCCCGCGTCTCCCGTGGCCCCGTGGGTGTGGTCGAGCTCGGTCAGGAATTCAAACAGGGCCTCGGGCTGCTCGGGGCGCCGCTGCACGTAGATCGACGACGCGAGCTCCATGCGCCGAAACGACCGCGGGCTCACGGGCGCGCGCTCCTTGCTGCGGAACCCCACGTCGAAGAAGTGATCCGTGTGGACGTGCGCCGCCTTCGCGCCCCGCCGGGTGACCGCCATTCGCTCGGGGGAACTCTCCAACCCGAAGCTCTCAGCGCCGTCCGACACCAGCCAATAGCGGCCACCTCGCCTCGCGCTCCCGCGCAGCGTCTCGCGGGCTCGCAGCGCGCTCTCGCAGGCGAGCGACGCCCGCAAGACCACCGGCCACGCCTCGCCGCGACCATCGACGGCGGACCAACGTGGATGGGCGGCCATCACCGCGACCCCGCCGGCGTTAATCCCCGCCCAACCGAGCCCGCCAGGGCCGCGCAGCAGCGCGACTCGGCGCCCCCCCTCTTCGTGGGTTGTCATCGTGAGCCCCCACCCGAGCACCCCGCCGAGCACGGCGCCCGCCATCACGACCCCGCCATCGCTGCTCGCGTGAATCACCGTGGAGGTGCCGAGCATCGCGTCGTCCGCCGCGGCGCGCCCGAGCGGGCTGTCACCGAGCAAATTAAGCTGCGCCACCGTCGCGAGCGCGACCCCGGACGCTGCCGCGAGCCCCGCGAGTTCTTCGTGCAAGTCGGGGCGCGAACCTCCCAAGCCCTCCAGAAACTCTCGGCAGCACGCGGCCTGCTCAGCGCGGACAGCCGCGCCACACGCGGCGGCGAGCCCCTCGAGGCTCGCGGCCGCAGCCCGCAGCATCGCGGCCTGCACCTCACCGAGCGCCTCGCCCCGCGCCCGCGGCGTCGCACCCCCGAGATCGATCACCTGAAATTCGGGCACTTGGGGTCCCCTCACAGCAAAGACACGGCCGCCCGCATGAGCGCAGGGCGAACCTGGGTGTCGATCTCGTCGGCGGTGATGTCGAGGGGCGGACACAGCGTCCACACGGCAGGGAGCCCGCGCTTGGCGGTGATCCCCTCCTTGGCCAGCGCCTCACCAAAGACCTCCGCCAGCGCGTCGGGTAGCGCGATGGTTCGGTACAAGCCGCGACCGCCGGCGCACCCGCCGAGCCGCATCGCCACCTCCTGGACCAAGGTGTCGAGCGCGGTGATGGCAGGCGAGAGGTCGAGGCGCCACGCCGCGCGCAGCGCCTCGTGCGTTCGGATCACGCACAGCTCGTCGCCGTCCCACGTGGAGATTAAAGTGAGCGGCTTGTCCACCCAATACCTGTCGCTCACAAACACGTGCCCGAGCTGACCGCCGGCGCTCCAGAGCACCATGTCGGGCACCACCTCGGGAGGGAGCCCGTCGACCCCCCACGCCCCTGCACCCGAGCGGTACATCCCCGTGGCCGTCTCCACCAAGACCAAGGGGACCTCGAGGCGCGCGCAGGCCTCGGCCAAGGCCACCGCCCCCGCTCCTTCAAGGGCGACCCCGGAGCGCTCGCCGACGACCTCGACGACGAGCCCGTACAAGGCCTCGGCGCCGTGCTCCGCCACCAAGGCCTCCAGCGCCTGCACCGTCGCTTGGTGCCCCCCCACCCCGCGCGGGTGCGGGATCGTGGGCCAGTCGAAGAGCGGGAAGTTTGAGTCGAAGCCACGCGGGTCGGAGATGGATCGCGCCGCGGCCGTGATGTTGCCGACGAATCCACCCTCCACCCCGACCGCGATCCGGGCGTCGGGACGATTCACCCGGAGGCAGCGCAAGCCCTTGTCCACGGTCTCGTCGCGACTGCTCGTGAAGTAGAGGTGCCCCGTACCGCGCGGCATGATCCGCGTGAGGTGCTCGACGTAGTGGACGATGTCCGGCGTCGTCCAATTCGAGAGGTTGAGCCGCGTACACGTGGGCCCCACAAGCTCTCGCGTGGCCATAAAGCTCGGCGTGGGGCCGAAGGGGGACTGGAGCCCCTCCGCCAGGTTTAACAGATCCGGAGCGACGACCGGCGCCTCGGGGCCCAGCAGCGGGATGCGATAGTAGTCGGCCTGCGCCTCACCTTCATATTGATGTTCGAGGCGCTTGAACAAGAACGCCCCGAGCGAGTTGTTGAGCGCGGCCATCGCGGTGGTGGCACCCACGCGGTTGCGACCGGTGACGTAGCTGTACCCGTGCTGCCGCGCCCACTCCAGCTGCGCGCCCTTGAGCGCGAGTCCCACGCCGCGCGCCCTCGCCCGCGACGACACCGTCACGTCGATGCTGTACAGCGTGTCCTTGTGCCCCACGCGGTCATCATGCTTGGGACCGTCCTTGTGCAGGTTGTGCTCGACCGGGCTCGCGAAACAAAACCCGAGGACGTCACCGGTCACGCCGTCGGTGGCGACGAGTCCGACGCCGAGGTCCGTGTGGGTGCGGAGCTCTTGCTCGTCATCCACGCGCGCAGGCTCGTAGACCTCGTGTTCGATGGCCATAATTTTCTCCCAGTCCGAGGGCACCACCTCGCGGATCTCGATGCCCTCAGGCACCGCTGGCATCGCGCGGCCCTCGACCTTCCACGTGGTGGCGTCTGGGCTTGAGAGGAGCCGGAGCGCCGTGTCGATTCGCGCGAACAGATCGTCGAGGGCGACGTCGTCGAAGCTGGCGTTGAGCCGGAATCGAATGGTCCGTGGCCCCGCTTGATAGGTCATGAAGCCCCGCTGAAACCGCTGCGCGATGAAGGCTCTTTGGAGGTCGCCGTCGGGGAGATCAAACGCGAAGGTGGTGCCCGCCGCGCGCGCGCCCGAGACCAAATCGGGGTGCGCGGCCTGGAGTTTCTCCAGCCTCGGGGTGATCGCCTCCGCGAGGTGGTCTTGCTCCCCCGCCGTCTCCAGCTGAATCAGCCCGCGCAACGCGGACGCCACACACACAGGCGTTGGCTCGGGGTCGGCCCAGCGCGAGAGCACGACGCCCAGTCCCGCTTTCTTCGCCGAGGTGAGCATATCGGGAGCGTGCGCCGGGTCGTCACCGAGGCCCAGCCGATTCCACCAAAAGAACGACCCGCCGGTCCCGAATCCTGTCTGCACCTCGTCCGCGATGAGCGGGATGCCGTGGGCGCGCGTCAGCTCGCGGACCCCCAACACGAACTCGCGCGTGAGGTGAACGTCGCCCCCCTCCGCCATCATCGGTTCCAAAATCGCCGCGTAGATCTCAGCACCCTGAGACTCGAGCAGGGTCGCCAGCGCGTCGAGGTCGGTGGGACAAAACACCGACTCAAATCCCTCAAGCTCGAACGGTCCACGCTTGACCTTGTTCCATGTGGCCATCAAGGAGATATGTGTGCGCCCGTGGAAGCCGCTCTCAAACGCGAGGACGCGGCGCTTCTTGCCGGTCGCCTCGGTGCGCAGCCGCGCGACGCGAAACGCTTTCTCGTTGGCCTCCGCACCGCCGGCCGCGGTGAAGCACACGTGAGACAAGCCCTTGGGCGCGCGCTCCAGCAGCGCGGCCGCGTAGTCGGCGAGCACGGCGTTCGGCGCTCCCACTGTGGTGTCCGGGTTGGACCACAGCGCCGCGCCGAAGCGACCATCGTAGAGGTCCCGCACCATCTTGGGGTGGCGCGCCCCGTGGGTCACCGTGGCGATCTGGGAGCAGGCGTCGAGCAGCACCATGGGATCGTCGTCCACCGACACGAGATGCGGCCCGAGGCTCCGGCGTGTGTCGATGACCTGGGGTTTTTTCTCGCGCGCGACGACGCCGCCGTCGTACAGACGCGCGAGCCAGCGCGCCGATTGCGGCAGCGCCCCGCCCTCGGGCACACGGACACCCCGCGTGTGCACCCGCTGCGGCGCACCGGGCGCGGGGAGCTCCTCGCGCTGGGTCGCCTCTAGCGTGGCGAGATCCCCGGGGGGCCGATTCGAAGTCACGTCGCTCATGCGGCGCAGTCTACTGGGTCGCGGCCCCCGTTCATGCGCGGAGATTGCCTCAATCGACCCAACCCGCTGCGGCGCCGATCCTCACGCACCGCGCGACTTGATGTCAGCGACCGGCGCGGGCGCGCGCGAGCCGCCATCGAGGTCGATCCCGCACGCGGCCCGCGATACCCTTGCGGGGTGTCGCGCTTTGACCTCAAAGCCTCGTTCTTCGGGGGGCCAGGGTTCACCCTGTACCACGCGTGGGGCCGCAACAGCGAGATGCCGCTCACGCCCCATTTTCACGACGAGTACCTGATTTGCGCGCAGCTCCAAGGGTCCGAGACCTTTGAGATCTCCGGCAAGCTGCAGCGCTTTGAAGCGGGGGATCTCGTGCTCATCAACCCGCAACAGGTCCACACCGGCAACGCCGAAGGCAACGACGACCTCGAGTATCTCAGCCTGTACGTCGATTCGGGCTACGTTCGACGGCTCGCGCGGACGCTTGAAGCTCCCTGCGACGCTCCTGAGTTTACGGTGATCCGCGCCGAGGACCAGTGGCCGCTCATCGAGGAGATTCGCAGGCTCCTCGACCACGCGCGCCGCCTGCTTGAGGCTCCGCAGGAAGCCAGCCCCTCGACAGAACTGGCTTCGATCCTCGAAGGCGTGGTGAGCAGCACCCTCGAGCGGTTCTCCAACCTGCATCAACCGATGCTCCGCTCGACCAACCGCGTGAGCCACCGCAAGATCGCCAAGGCCATGGATCATATTCGGGGCCTCGAAGATCACGTCAACCCGACCTCGCTCAGCCTCGACGCGCTCGCCGAGATCGCCGGCCTGAGCAAGTATCATTTCTTGCGCCAGTTCTCCCAGACCGTGGGGATCACACCCGGCGCGTACCTGCGAACGCTGCGCCTGTGTCACGCCGCCCGTAAGCTCCGGACCACCGACCAGCCGATCCTCGATGTCGCCTTGTCGGTGGGCTTTGCTGACCACCCCTCGTTCTCGCGGGCGTTCGCGCGACATATGGGGATGACGCCGAGCGAATACCAGAAGCTCGGCCCGTTGTAGCCGACGCCGAATGCCCGCTGCCCGGGCCCCGGTCGGTGGGCGGTAGGCGCGCCCGCGTTCTCAAGCGCGGCGGGTTGTCCCCTCGCGGCCTCGCAGATCGGCGCGGGAGCGACCCAAGCCGCGATGGCCGCCGGCGTCCGGTGTGCGCCCCCAAGATCGCTGACATACTACACAGGTGTCCTGGATCGTCGCGATCTTGCTCGCCATCTACGGTCTCGTGAGGATCGTACTCCGCGTGAGAGGCGAGCTTCTCTACCGCCGGGCGTCGCTGATGACGGGCGCCCCGCGGCCGAAACTCAACGCCCCGCCCGAGCTTGGGCCGCCGTTCGCCGCGCTGTTCGACGCGACGAAGTCACTGTCGGGGACCCTCCATGAAGCGACCCAGCTGCTCGAGAGGATCATCATGACAGATCCGGACGCCCCGCTCGGTGAGATTCGAGACGAGCGATACCGGCGGCAGGTGCTGGAATCCTGGAACGCGTTGCGCCGGTGGCGGCAAGACTACGACGGCCTCGATGACTCACAGATCGCTTATCTTGAGCAGCACGGCGAAGACGGGCGCCCGCTCGTGAGCGCCATGGAGCACCTGCGCGACGCCGTCCGCCGCGCCCGCCGCTCACGGCCGTTGGAGGCCTTCCCCATCGACGAGGTGCGGGCCGTCTTTGATCAGCTTCGATTCTCCCTGCGGCATAGCGACCGCCTGTGCGAGGGGCTGATCACTGCGGCGCGCGACCCCTATCGTGGGGTCGTCACCAAAAAGCTCGGCGTGACCCCGCCCTAGGACCCCGCACCAGGACACCGCCCTAGGGCTCACCGCCTAGGGCTCACCGCCGCTTAGTCGCCGGCGGATCGCCGCGACCCGAGCGTCTCGCAGCAGCACGAGCACCACGACGTACGCCCCCCCCGACGTCGTGAGGGTGGCGACGAGCGCGAGCCCCAGGCTCCAGAGGCGCGCGAGCGTGCCGTCGGTCTGGACCCAGGGCGCGACGGCGCCCCACATCGCAGCGGCGGTCCCGGCCATGGCGAGCGAGGCGACCGCGACCCGGACCACCTCCCCCACGCGCGCGCCTGTCGGCCCGAGGGCCCCCACCTCCTTGTGCAGGAACCATCGCAGCACAGCCACGTTCGCGAAGGCGCCAAGCGAGGTGCCGAGCGCGAGCCCCGGTGCGCCGAGGGTCCGGTACGTCCAGGCGTTGAAGGCCAAGTTCACCGTCACCCCCGAGATGGACGCCGCCAAGGGGATCCGCGGTCGGTTGACGCTGTAGAAAACAGGCGCGAGCACCTTCACCATCCCGTAGGGCAGCAGCCCGATGGCGTAGGCCTGCATCACGCGCGCCGTCGCCTGCGTGTCCTCGGGCCCGAAGGCCCCGCGCTCGAACAGGAGGCTCACCACGGGCGACGCCAACACCACCATGATCACGACGCTCCCCGCGAGAAACAGCCAGACGCCCCCGAGCGCCTCGCGGGTCGCTGCGAGCAGGCCCGCGTCGTCTCCCGCCGCCGCCCGCTCCGCCACGTTGGTCGTGGTCACCGTGGCCAGCGCCACGGAGAACACGCCGATCGGCAAGAAGAACACCCGGAACGCGTAGCTCAGCTGCGCGACAGGGCCGTCACCGAGGCTCGCCGCGAACTGCGTGTTGACGAACACGTTGATCTGCACGGCCGCCAAGCCGAGCACCGCCGGCGCCATCAACCGAGCCACCTGGCGCACGCCCGGATGAGAGAGCGCGCCACGCAGGCGCGGCCACGGCCGATACCCGAGCCGCCACAAGGACGGCACCTGAATCACCGCTTGGGCCAGCCCTGCCAACGTCGCGCCCATGCTCCACCACCGAATCGAAGCGTCCGCGGCGTCGCCCGAGAGCACCAACGCGACGCCGACGCCGATGCTCACAGCGTTGAACGCGAGCGGCGCCAGCGCGGGCGGCATGAATCGGCGTTGGGCGTTGAGCACCCCCATCCACACGGCGCCGATGCTCATGAGCGCGAGGATCGGCATCATGACTCGCGTGAGTTGAACCGCCAAGGCGACCTTCTCCGCGTCGCCGGCGAAGCCCAGGGAGATCGCTTGGACGATCGGTTCGGCGAAGACCACCCCCAGCGCCGTGAGCACCCCCGTCACCATCAACACCAGCCCGAGCATCAACCGCGCGAGGGCTCGCGCCGCGTCGGGTCCCTCGCGCGTGAGGGTGTGCGTGAAGGTCGGGACGAACGCGCTGGACAGGGCGCCCTCGGCGAGCAGGTCACGGAGCAGATTCGGGATTCGAAACGCGACCTGAAACGCGTCCGCGATGGCGCCGCCGCCGAACAGCGCGGCGAACAACGATTCTCGGACGAGCCCAAGGACCCGCGAGCTGGCGACCGCCACCGACACCCGGCTCGACTGCTTCAAGGTATTCACGTGGCCCCACTGTGCCGACGCATGAGCCATCCACGAAATTCCCGCGCTGTCGGGGTGCCGATGGATACGAGTCGGTCGATCCCGCGCAACCCGCTGAACGCGCTCAATGCGCGGCGTGACCAACGATGGGGTGACCAGAGGTGTAGCCATGTAGGTGGCTATTGCACTAGCATCCTACATTTACCTGCTTTGTCTCACATTGAGAACTCGAGTATTTTCAACAGTTTATGAGGTTTATGAAAATGGCATGCGAATCGCATGTAGGTAAGAGAGCCACCTCGTGGGACCCACACACACCCCACGTCCGGCGACAGATAAGGAACAACGTCATGAGTATCTCCACCATCTTTGGAATCATCGCGGCCGTCTTCACCATCTTCGCGTTCAGCGTCCGCCTCGGATATCCCACCGGTCGAAGTCACAAAGAATTTCGCAGGGTTGCGAAAACTCGCCGACGCGGCCGCGACGGCCGCATGGGTGGTCGCCGGGCGGAGGACCGCCTGGTCGCCGCCGAGCACAACACCCGCCTTCGCGCCTAGCGCTCCACCACGCGCCGGCCTCGACCCGCCGTCGCATCAGCCAGCGGACCGGCCACGCCGGCCCCGCGCCGTCCAGCCGATCGGCGGGCGGCGAACGTCATGATTTCCAGGCGCGCTGATCCACCTGCGCTTCGGCGCCTCTCCTATTATCGACGCGTATGGATGATTCGCGTTCGCCATCAACGTCTGCGTCGAGATTGAAGCTGGCCGCGCTGATTATCGGCGTCTTCATATTCTTCAATATCTTCCCTGTAAATCGCCAGCTGCGAGCTCAACCAGCGGGCTTGTTCTCGACGGGCTGGGCCATGTACCACGGGGCAGGCTCCGGCGTCTGCGATGTCCGCTACTACGACGCTCCGGCGAACACCGACCGGACCTACATCAAGCGATGGGCCGTCCTGGGGTTCCAACATCCTGACGAGCTCCCCAAGACACTCTCTCACTTGGGTCGAAGAGACCTCCGAGGACACCACCGCCGCCTGTGCGGAGCCTGGCGGAAGATGCACGATGAGCCTCGGCCACTGTATCCGGAGGTCCGCTGCACCGATCGACCTCGAAAGGACGGATGGGAGGTCGTGCTCGACGGTCACGAGGATGTGTGCGCAAAACCCAAGTCCAAGGGACGCAACGGGAAGCGAGGCATCCGCTCGTCCCGGAGGAAGAAATGAACGGGGGACCAGCGAGCCTGTCGTCTCGTGTCACCCGGCGCGTCGACGCGTTCTTCGACACCCAGGTCTCCACGCGCTCGCTCGGCCTCTTGAGGATCGTAGCGTGCGCCATCATCCTCTATCGCTTCGACGGGCTGTGGGCACCTCGGCATTTTCATCGCGCCCCGGAACAGCTCCTCCTCGTCCTCGCCTTCCTCATCGCGACGATGTTCTGCTGCATCGGATTTCACACGCGGATCGCGAAGGTTGTCATGGTGGTCAGTTTCTGCGTGCTCTTCTTGTACTTCGGCCAGCACCTGGGCGTGAGCCGCCTGAAGAAACCATTCCATCCATTCCATGTGGTGGTGTTGCTCGCGCTCTCACCGTGCGGCCGCTCATGCTCCGTAGATCGACTGCGGGCGGTCCGTCGCGCTCGCGCGCGTGGCGTCGCGCCCCCCCCAGAACGCATGCCGTGGGTCTACCTCGATCTGTTCGCCCTGCAGATCTGTGTGATGTACTTCTGGGCCGGGTTCGACAAGCTGGACCCGGGATGGCTCAGCGGTGAGCGCCTCGAACGAACCTGGATGAACCTCTACGCGAGCTCGGACGCGCTCGGGCTCTACCCATGGCTGCACAACTTCGCGAGGATGTCCGCGGTGATCGTGACGGTGACCGAGCTCGGGCTCATCCCCCTGCTCGCGTACCGCAAGACGCGTCACATCGCGATGTGGTGGGGGGTCGCGTTTCACCTGGGCATCTATTTCACGCTCAACGCCCCCGACTTCACGGTCCTGGTATTGACGACCTATCTCTGCTGTCTCCATCCCGAGCAGGTCAAGAGATGGCTCGATGACCTGTTTGAACGCGCCGCGACGCCACCAGACGCTGCCGCCTGAGCCCAGGTGGTGCGACGCGCGATTCGTCAGGAGCGCCCGTGAGGTCCGGGCCACTTCACCTCGACCAGGCACAACCCCCGCGCCGGGGCCGTCGAGCCGGCGTCGGTGCGAGCTCCGCTGCGAAGCGCCCTCGCGATGGCGGAGGGTTCCAAGTGACCTCTCCCGATCTCCACCAAGGTCCCGACCATCACCCGCACCATCCGCTTCATGAACGCCTGCCCCTCAACATCGACAACATAGGTCCGCACGGTCTCCCCGTGGAGGGTGGCGAGCTCTCCTTCGCGAACATCCACCCTCGTCATGGTCCGCTTCGTATTCGTCGCTTGGCAGTCGCTGGCACGAAAGGCCACATAATCGTGCGTCCCGATGAACTCCTGCGCCGCGTCGCGCATGAGAGCCACGTCGAGGTCGTGCTCCACTCGCCACACGGTTCGATCGCGGAGAGGGTCGGGCACGCAATCTTGCACGAGGTGATATCGATAGTGCTTGCCGGCATTTTCGAAGCGCGGCTCCACCACCACGCCGTCGGGGCGCGACTCCTCCCACGCCGAGAGCACCGCCACGTCGGCCGGGAGGTGGCCGTTGAGCCCCTTGAGGATCCCCCCTGGCGGTATCGGCAGCGTCTTTTCGAAGGCGACCAGCTGACCGTGAGCATGCACGCCTGCGTCCGTACGAGACGCGGCCCGCACCTCGATCGTGGCCCCCGCGAACAGCTCCCTGAGCTGCTCTTGCAAGACGCCCTGAACCGTCCGCTGTCCGGGCTGCGCTGCGTAGCCATGAAACTCAGTGCCGTCGTACGCGACGCGAAGCAAGACGCTCATGGCCTCGCTCCTCAACCAGCAGGTTTACTCGCCGTGGGCAACTTCGCGAAATCGTCTTCCGTATCGCGGAGGGAGCGCTGAATCGAGCGAAAGATGTCGAGCGAGCGCTCAAATGCGTCGAACACCGCAGGATCGAATTGAGTGCCTACCCCCTCGCGCATGATCGAGAGCACCTTCTCCTCAGGGAACGCCGGCTTGTAGGGGCGCACGGAGCTCAGCGCGTCGTAGACGTCGGCGATCGTCGTCAGCCGCGCCTCAATAGGGATCTCCTCACCGCTGATCCCGTTGGGATAGCCGCTGCCATCCCATCGCTCGTGGTGGTTGAGCGCGATGTTTGCGGCCGTCAGCATCAGTCCGTCTGACACGGTCTGCGACAACGAACCAGGGACATGATCCTCATCGAGCACGGCGCGTGGGTCGACGAATCGCGAGCGAAGAATTTGAGCGCCGAACTCCGTGTGTCGACGCATGGTGACCCACTCCGTATCTGTGAGTTTCCCAGGCTTCAGCAGGATGGAATCTGGAATCCCGATCTTCCCAATATCGTGCAACGGCGCGGCGAGGAATACTGTCTCCGAAAACTCATCATCGAGCCCGAGCGCTCGCGACAACTCGCGGGTGAAATAGCCGACCCGGAGGACGTGATTTCCGGTCTCGTTGTCACGGAACTCACCCGCCACCCCAAGTCGCCAGAGCAACTCCACCCGCGCCATCTCTAGTTGCGCGGTGCGATTCGCCACGACCTGTTCGAGGTTCTCGTTTTGATGACGAAGCTCGTCTTGATAGCGCTTGATCCGCAACGCGCTCTTGAGACGGGCGACCAGGTCCGCGACAGACACTGGCTTCGCGAGCAAGTCGTCGGCGCCGCTGTCGATGGCCTGGCGCTTCATCTCCTGATCTCCCATCCCGGTGATAACGATCACCGGGAGCGTCTTCAGTCGCTCGCTGGATCGGATCTCGTTGAGCAGATCGAAGCCAGACTTCCCTGGCATCTGGACGTCCGTGACCACGACGTCGAATGAGTGCGAGGCGAGCTGTCTCATCGCCTCGTCCACCGAGCTCGCACCAACGATCTCGTACTCCTTTGAACGGCGCGTCAACGCGAGGCTGAGTGTCTCAGTGATCTGCGTCTCGTCGTCGACGAATAGGATCTTGCTCTTGTCGCCTTCGAGCGTTGAGTGCGGTCGCATAGGGTGTCAAACTCGGAACTAGACTGCCAGACAAGAGTGCGTCGCGCAATGTCGACGAGCACATCGTTCGCCGCCTCGCTGCGCCGGTGTAGGGAATATGCGCCTCCGGCACCCGTCCTCCGTGCGAGCGCCCCGCGGTGTACCCCAAGCGACGATCTCCCCTACCATCGGCGGCGAGTCTAGCGCGCCTGGTAGGCGAATGGCCCAGAAGAGGAGGCGCGCGGTGGCGCTTGACCGGCGACCACGCGCGCTCCGCGACCGCGTTGGAGCCGCGTCCCCGGACCCCCAAGATAGGGCGACCGAGTGGCGCCGCGAAGAGGCTCCCTCGGGCGGTTTGCGCCAGTCCGCGCCGACCATCGCCCGCTGGAGAAGCTCCCCCCCCTCCGAGCATCGGCGCGGCGTCTCCCCACGAGAACCTTGTACAATGGAGAGCCCGGGTCTGCCGACGAAGGCCTCACCACGGGCGGCGAACAGGCCCCTCAATATGCGCTAGCCTCTTGAGCACGCAGATGGCCACCCCACCGTCATTGGGCGCCGAAGAGCGCCAGCTGCTCGAGGCCCTCGTTCGAGTCAATCGATCCCTCAACACGCAGAGTGACCGGGCGCGCCTCGTCGAGACGGTGCTGATGGAGGCGCGAGCCCTGGCGAATGCTGACGGCGGCACTCTCTACCTCCTCGATGACTCGGGAGGGCTCTGTTTTGAGATCATGCACAACGAGACTCTTGGCATCCACTTCGGGGGAACGGCTGCCAAAACCTGCACCCTCCCGCCTGTGCCGCTCCGCAATTTGGACGGGACCCCGAACCTATTCAACCTCGCCTCGCGATCATTTTGGACGCATCAAGCGCTCGCGATCGACGACGTCTACGCGATGGACCCCTCCGCCCCTGAGGTCCGCGGCGTTCGAGCGTTCGACACCGAACACGACTACAAGACAATCTCGTTCCTCACGATCCCATTAATGGACGCGAGCGAGCGTGTCCTCGGAGTCGTCCAGCTCGTGAACGCTCGCTCCGTGAGCACCAACGACCCCATCCCTTTCGGCGAGCGGGCACGCGCGGCGATCGACGCGCTCGCCTCGCTCGCTGCGATCACCCTTGAAAACCGCTCGCTGCTCGAGGGACAACGAGTCTTGCTCGAGAGTTTTATCCGCGTGCTCGCGAACGCCATCGACGCCAAGTCGCCGTATACCGGGGCCCACTGCGCGCGCGTCCCTCTGCTCACCGAGATGTTGACGCGCGCGGCCTGCCAGCAGACCGAAGGGCCATTCGCGGCCTTCCAGCTCACCGACGCGGAGTGGTACGAGCTTCGGATCGCGGCGTGGATGCACGACTGCGGCAAGGTCGCGACCCCCTCCCACGTCATGGACAAGGCGACGAAGCTCGAGGCGATCTTTGATCGAGTGGAGCTCCTCTCCACCAGGGTCGAGGTGCTGATCCGAGACGCGCAGCTCCGCGCCTACGAACAGGCCGCTGCGGGGGTCCAACCCCTCGATGAGGCCCTCGAGCACGCCCGACGTCGCGGCGGCGAATTGCGCGAGATGGTCACCTTTTTGCGTCGGATCAACGTGGGCGCCGAGTTCCTTCGACAGGAGGATCGCGCCCGGATCCTTGAGCTGTCCAAGATCGAGCTGCGTGTGGGCGGACAGCCACAGCGGCTGATCTCTGAGGACGAGCTTGAGCACCTCCTCGTCGAGCGAGGCACCCTCACCGAGCGCGAGCGACGCCTCATCAACGGGCATATGGTGCACACGGTGGACATGTTGGAGGGGCTGCCCTTCCCCCCCGAGCTCGCCAGGGTGCCCGAATACGCGACCGGCCATCACGAACGAATGGATGGCGGCGGATATCCCCGCGGTGTGCACGCGGGCACCATGTCGATCCCCGCGCGCGTCATGGCGATCGCGGACACCTTTGAGGCCCTCACCGCCGCCGACCGCCCCTACAAGTCCGGAAAAACGCTCTCAGAGAGCCTCTCGATCATGGGCGAAATGAAGCGCAACAATCACATCGATCCAGAACTCTTCGACCTGTTCATCGCATCTCAGACCTACTTGCGATTCGCCCGCCAAGAACTCCCTCGCTCCCAGGTCGACGAGATCGACGAGGGCGCGCTGCTCGCGATACGTCCACTCCCGCTCAATATCACGGCCGCGAGGACCATGAAGGACACACCGGTGCTCCCGGAATATGACGAGCTGCGGAGCGTCCGCCGATCATCGTAGCGTCCCCGGCTGTTCTTGAGCGAGCCTACGCTCGACGAATAACAGCGTCGCGACCGCGGCTCTTTTTGATCAGCATATCGACGGCCATGCAGAGCTTGCGAGGTTCAAACGGCTTGACGATCCAGCCGCTGGCGCCCGCCTCTTTGCCCTCTGCGATCAGGCGCGAACGGCCCTCGGTCGTCAGCATCAAGATCGGCACCTTCTGATACGCGTAACGCTTCCGCAGCGCTCGGCACAGCTCAATGCCGCTCATCTCCGGCATGTTGACGTCCGTCACGACGAGGTCATATTCGCCGGCCTCCGCATACTTGAGGCCCTCCGCTCCGTTGGCGGCCTCCGTAATGTCGTGCCCGTCTTCGCGGAGGGTCTTCCCGACCATGGTGCGAACGGTAGGCGCGTCGTCGACAACTAGGATTTTCGCCATGTGGAGTTATTCGCCCGAACCATCCCGAACATTGAGTGCGCGAGACCAATTTCCATGGTCCGGATCGAACCGCTCAGGTCGGGCACTAACGCACCTTGGGCCGCCGCAAGCCCTGCCTGTCGCGACCAGCACCCGCGTCTGCGGGGTACGCGCCGCCTCGTCATGCAGGCGTCAACCTCGGCAGCTAGCTCCGCGTCAGGATTTTACGCCATCCTCTGGTGTCCGTACGAAACTGTTCCAGTGCGTCACCGGCGAGGCGCCCGCCGCGATGCGCGGCCCACATTTCTTCGCCAGATGCGGTCACCGAGGGATCGACGAGCACCCCATCTTGCAAGAACTCGAGCCGTAGACGGTCGGTGCGAGCTTGCCCCGTGTGTCCCACTGCCCCCACGAGCTGTCCTTGCTCAACCTTCGCCCCGACCACCAGATCACCGAACACGCGATCGAGGTGGGCGTAGCGATAACGCCGCCGATCATCGAGCGCGATCTCCAGCACGAGCCCCTCGTCAGGAAGGCGACCGACGAAGGTGACCTCTCCGTCCCCAAGCGCCGCGATGGGGGCGCCGCGCTCGCGCTGATACACCAGACCGATCCGGCCATCGACGAACTCGATGGTCGGCGCCATCGTCCCTCTCCTGTCGGGATCGTACGGGTGGGTCGCGAGCGGCGAGCGCAAGATGGCCCGGGCCATCGGCTCCCCCTTGCGATCAAAGTACCGCGGCGCTGTCGTGTCGCTGCTCGCGAGATAGAACGCCTTGCGACCTCGCGCGCCTGAATACCGGACCGCCAAGATCGGGCCATATCGGTGAAAGTCGTGCCCGAGATAGCGCTTCTCGACGATGACGCTCACCACGTCTCCCGGCTGGCTCTCGACCGCAAAGTCCACTTCGTGAGCGAGGAGCAGGCCGACCCTCCTCGCGAGCTCTCCGCGCTCCCCCGCCTCGGCGACCGCCTCAAACAGGCTCCCGCTCCGCGGAATCGCCAAGCGGATGACCTCGACGTCGGTCCGCAGCGGATGTTGCAACGTGCGCACCCGCAGGTCCCCCACCTCGCGACACACTTGAATGACATGCCCCTCCGAAATCTCAAGCTCGAGCGCATCGATCGCTCCACTTCGGTCCATCGCGAGTCGAACAAACGCTCCGTGCCCCGAGAGCAGCCCCAAGTCGATGGTGGAGCGAATCGCCGCCTCGAGCTCGTCGATGGAATCGGAGCGCACGCCGGCGTCCATCAAGCCGAGACGCAACGTCCTGCCGCGCGCGAGCCGAGTTGAGCGATGCAGCTGCCCGTCGAGGTTGTCGAAGACCCGCGTGCCGCGCCCGTCACACGAGGTGACCATGGGCAACGCGGTGCCTGACAGTGACGCTGATCCCCCCACAGAGGCCGGCAGCTGCAGCAGCTCGGCCCCATCCCCCGAGCGAAAAAAGACCAGCCCGTTGATGAACACGAGCGCGAGCACGATGGCCGCGCCGCGCAGCCTCGTCATCCGCTCTTCGCGGATCGCCTCGGCTGCCTGGGCGCCGCGCCTCCCGCCGCGGCCGCGACCTCTGCTTGGCGTGGTGGCGGTCCGCGTCCCCCTCGAGCGCCCCTTTGCGCCCGAAGACTTCGCTTTCCTCGCCCTCGCGCGGGGCTTCCGCCCGGGGGTGACCCGACGATTGGCCGAACGCGGCATCATTGACTGCGGTACCAGACAGGGGGCGGTTCAAGCCACTTTTCGGCGTTTTCATCCCTTGGGAACGGTCGTTCGCGCATATCGCGCGAAGCTCCGCTCCCCCTATTCCGCGCCCTTCGCCAACGCCGCTCCGCACTGCCGGCAAAACTTCGAATCCAGCCGGGGCTCCTCGGCGGCGCAGGACGGGCAGCGCCGCGACACCAATGGCACGCCGAGATGGGGGCGCTCGCCCTGGACGATTTGAGCGGTCACGATCCCCGTCGGCACCGCGATGATGCCGTAGCCGAGCAACATGACGACCGCGGCGATCGCCTGACCGAGCGGCGTCTGCGGCGAAATGTCGCCGTACCCGACGGTCGTCAACGTCACCACGGCCCAGTACATGCTCGACGGGATGGAATCATAGCCGTGCTCGGGCCCCTCCACCACATAGATCACCGCGCCGAGGATCGCCACGACGATCACCACCGTGACCACGAACACCGTGATGCGATAGCGGGATGCCTTCATCGCGCGCAGCAGCGCGTCTCCCTCACGGACGTAGTGCCGGAGACGAAACAGGCGAAAGATCCGCAGCAAGCGAAGGACTCGAACGACGCTAAGGCTGCCGGCGGCGGGGATGAAGAACATCAGATAGGTCGGGAGGACCGCCAGCAAATCGATGATGCCGAACACGGACAGCACGTAACGCCGGGGGCGCTCGACGCAGACCGCTCGCAACACGTACTCCACCGTGAACAGGAACGTGAGCCCGTACTCCAGCGCGACCAATATGTCGCTGGTGGTCTCGTCGATCCCTGGCACGCTCTCCACCGAGACCGCGATGCCGCTCACCGCGATCAGCACCAACAGGGCGAAGTCGAAGATCCGGCCCGCGCGTTTTTCGGTCTCGAAGACCACCTCGTAGACCTCGCGCCGCCAACCGGAAACCGGTTTGCTCATGGGATCGAACACCGCCCGAGTCTATCTGCTCCGCGTCACTTCGCCGCATTTGTGGCGGGTTCAAAGCCCCGGCGCGCGGTGGCCCCCCCCCGCCAGGGCGCTCGCTCCAAGATCCCGGCTCAGATCGGCGGAGTCCAGGCGGGGGGCGCGAGCTCGAACCGCTCAAATTCGAAGGCGGGGCTCACGGTGCACCCGACGAGGGTGAATGACCCCAAGGTGGCAGCGCGCTGCCACGCGTTCGCCGGCACCACCACCTGCGGGCACGCCCGATCCCAGTGTCCATCGCCGGGGAGAGCGCCGCCAGCGCCGCGGTGCCCGGCCTCGCCGGTCGGTCGTGCAGAGAGGCTCAGCACATCGCCGAGCAGGTAGCGCTGGATGGCAGGCTCCCCCTCCTCCCAGGTCTCCAGTTCGAGCGGCGCCCCCGCGTACCAATGCCAAATCTCCGCCGCGTCCACCCGATGCCAGTGCGAGCGCTGCCCGCGTTCGAGGAGAAAGTAAATGCACGTGCCGGCGCCGCGGCCCGAGGGCGCGTCGTGTCGCCACGTCTCGACGAACCATCCCCCCTCGGGGTGGCGCTGCATCTCGAGCGCCTCAATGATCGCCTTGGAGCCACAGTCCGCGAGCCGCACGACGTCATGGTCAGATAGGCGCGGCGGCTCGTCTTGTTCACGGTACGATGACACCGCGCGATGGTGCCATGGACCAAGGACCCGCGCCAATGAGATGCGTCTTTGCCTCCCCCACAACCGCGGCCCACACCGCGCCTCGCTGCTCGTCGCCGGGCTGATCGCGAGCGTCGCCGTCAGCCCACACCTCGGCGGCTGCGAGGCACAATTGCCGCCGGCGCGGGTGCCCGGGATCGACCTCGAACAATTCACGGTGGCGCATCCTTCGAACCACGTGACGTTCCCCGTGAACCCCAAGCCGCCCCCGACCTCTCCGCCCCTGTCCGCCGCACAAGATACGGAGGACCCCAAGGCGACCTTTGAGGTGCTGTCGACGGACCCGGCGGACGCGCTGGTGCTCATGTCCTACGAGACGAAGCGGGGCAAAGTCACCTCGGGCGCCGCCTTCGGATGCCGACCACCCGACGACAGCGCGCCCTTGCTGTGCACCACCCACCGGATCTTCGGTCCAACCTCCGGACTAGCCGCGGTCGTCCCGCAAGAACAATTGGCGGATTTCATCGAGCGCGGCTTCGGGCGCGGGCGCACCTCGTCGCCGATCTTCGCGAGCGTCGAAGACCCCTTGCCGATTCTTGACACCGGCATCGTGTCTCCCGGGAATCTGCGCGACGACATCCTCGCGTTCAAACTGTTACCCCCGTCTCGCATCCACGCCCTCTCCCTCTCTGCGCAGCCGCCGACGTCCGGCGATCGTGTGCGCGTCGTGGTGCTCGAGGCGACGCGAAGAACCGCGACGGAGGTCTCCAAACAGGACCTCTCCGTGGAATTTGAGGTCCGAGAGCTCTACGCGCGGGTCGTCGATGCCAACGCGGAGATCTTAATCTACGCCTTCGAGGCTGACTTGCCAGCGCCACACTCCCCGGGAGCGCCCGTCCTCGACACCGCCGGTGACGTGATCGGCGTCCACGTCTCCACCATGACACACGCCGGGGTGACCTATGGGGCGGCCGCGCCGGCGACGTCATTGATCGACGGCATCACCTCCGCCCGCGCCCCCTAGCCTCGCATGACCTGCCCCCTCGCCCCCGCGCGCCGCGGCCAGCGCTCACGCACCCGGGGCGGCGTCCGCCGTCGCGCTCGGCGCCTTCTTTTTCTTGGAGCCGCCGGGGCTTCGAGCGCGTCGTGGGGTGGCGCCGCTCGCCCTCACCTTCTTGGCCGGCTTCGCCCGTCCTTTCACCTCTCGGACATCTTCGTCCCCTTCAAGCTCCGAAGGGGCCTGAGGGCCCTCGCGCCGCTGCGCCGCCGCCCCAAGGAGCGCGCGCGCGTGCGCCCTCGCGCTCTTGGACACCTCACTCCCGCCGACCATGCGCGCGAGCTCTTCCACACGCTCTGCGCGAGACAGCAGCCGGACGCGGCTGACCGTGCGCCCGTCCTCGACCACTTTCTCCAGGCGGAAGTGATGGTCTGCGAGCGCCGCGATCTGTGGAAGGTGGGTCACGCAGATCACCTGACGACCCGCGCTCGCCCGAGACAGGCGCACACCGACCGCCTCGGCGGCCGCGCCCGACACCCCCGCGTCGACCTCGTCAAACACAGACGTCCCGACCGACGCACCTCCTGCGAGGACCGTCTTGAACGCCAGCAACAGCCGCGAGAGTTCTCCTCCAGACGCCACCTTCGCAAGCGACGCCGGAGGCTCGCCCTCATTCGCAGAGAACAAAAAATCGACACGATCCGCGCCAGACGCATCCAGCCACGTCCCCGCGTCGTCCGCAGGCGCGCGCTCGTGTCGCTCAAGTGGCGCGTCTGCCACGGTCGCGACCATCCGCACTTGCACACGCGCGGCGGCCATCTGAACTGCGGCGAGCTCGGCCACCACCCGTCGCTCCAATTCTTTTGACGCCCGCCGCCGACCATGTCGCAACGACAGCGCCCCTGCACAGCACTCGCGCCACGCCGCCTCTTCACGCTCGATCTCTTCGTCGAGCCTCCGATCGACCCCGCGCACATCCTCAAGCTCCCCGAGCATCTCCTGGTGTCGATTCACTAGTTCACGGGGGGGACAGCCGTGCTTGCGAGCGACGTCGTCGATCCGCGCCGCCCGAGCCTCGAGGAGTTCGAGGGCGCCCGGCTCAAAGTCTAGTCGACCGAGCAGCGACGTCGCCTCCGACGCCGCCTCCTCACACGAGATTCGCGCCGCGGCCAGGTGTTCCGCCATGGCGCCGAGCGACGCGGCCGCCTCGGTCCCCGCGGCAGCCCTGTCCGAGAGTCCGCCGAGCACCTCCACCACCGCCCCTTCGCGCTCGTACACCTCATGCTGCACCTCGTGGGCGAGCGCCCTCCATTGCGCGACGTTCCGCAGCAACGACAAGCGCCCTTGAAGGGACTCGTGCTCTCCGTCTTCAAGCTCGAGCCCCTCGATCTCGTCGATCTGAAACTGCAGATACGCCTCTCGTCTCGCCGCGTCTCCACTGGACGCTCGGAGCTCGTCGAGCAGCGCTGCGGCCGCCCGCCACCGTCCGTACGCCACCTCGTAGGTGCGCAGCTCCTCGCCGAGCCCCGCGAATTCATCGAGAATCCGGCGATGTTGATCCGTGCGGGTGAGCCCGTGCTGCTCATGCTGTCCGCAGATGTCGAGAAGCTGCTCCCCCACCGCACGGAGCGCGCTTTGGGGGACCAAGCGATTGTGTACGCGGCTGCGACCCCGCCCGTTCGTCTGCACTGTTCGACTCACGATCAGATCCTCCTCGGATTCGAGCCAGGATTCTTCGCCCTCCACCACGCGAGCCGCCGCCGCCCGCTGGTGCTCGGTGAGCCGAAACTGCCCCTCCACGCTCAGCGCGTCGAAGCCCTCCCGCACCTGACCCGCGCGGCCCCGGGCGCCCCGGAGCAGCGACAGCGCGTCGATCACGATGCTCTTGCCGGCGCCGGTCTCCCCAGAGAGCACATTGAGGCCCTCTCCGAAGGAGATTTGTACGTCGTGGGCGATGGCGAGGCCTCGAATTCGGAGATAATCGAGCACTGAACATCTATACAGCACTCGGTGCTTCCACGCAACTTCTTTCCATTGTCGCGGGGCCGCGTGCTCTCAAAGAGATCATGGGCGGGCGCGAGTGGCACGCGACCCGTAGGAAATCGGAGGAACCCCACCCGAGACGAGATGCCTCGGCGGTCAAGGTGGCTATACTGCGACCACCGAAATCCCAGGGAGTCTCCCATGACCGATATCTCAACCATTCTCGACCAAAATCAACGCTGGGCCGCCGATCGAGCCGCCGCAGAACCTCAATTTTTTTCGGAGCTCGCGAAGGGCCAAAGTCCCAAGATCCTGTGGATCGGCTGCGCAGACAGTCGCGTCCCTGCGACCGACGTCACGGGCCTCGGCCCCGGCGAAGTCTTCGTTCATCGCAACATCGCGAACGTGGTCGCCCACACCGACCTCAACTGCCTCTCTGTGATCCAATACGCGGTCGAGGTGCTCAAGGTTGACCACGTGGTGGTCTGCGGACATTACGGCTGCGGCGGTGTGCAAGCGGCGTCCGGGGACCACGCCTACGGGCTCATCGACAACTGGCTCCGCCACATCAAGGACGTGATCGCGAGCCACCAAGAGAGCCTCGACGCGCTCGATGACGACGCCCGCTTCGATCGCATGTGTGAGCTCAACGTCGCCGCCCAGGTCGCCAACGTCTGCGCCACCGCCAGCATCCAGTCCACGTGGCGCTCGGGTCGACCGCTGAGCGTTCACGGGCTCATCTACGACCTCAAAGACGGCCGCCTCAAAGATCTCGGCCTCACGGTCAGTGAGTTTGAGGGAATCCCCAAGGTCTTCCGGATGGCCTGACCATCCGGGCGCGATCTAGGATCGGACCGCTGCGGTGCGCACGAGCGCGCCCCCTGGCCCTCGACGCCAATGGACGTGAGCGGGATCGATCTCCACACCTCCACGATGACGCCGCGCCTCCCACGGGGCAGGGCTCGCATGTGCGAGCCAGTCCTCGTCTCCCGTGGCCACGGCGACGCCGAGCGGTGTTAACTCCAGGAGTTCGCCGGGGAAGTCTCCTCGCATCGCGAGAAGCGGCGCCGGAGCGCAGGCCATCCCGCGCAGCCGAGCCCAGAACATGAGATCGCCGAGCCACGGCTGCGGATCGGTCTGCATCCACCACTGGAAGCACTCCACCGCGATGCACGGCCCGTCCATCAGACGCTGAAGCACCAACCGCTCGGTGAGTCCCACGCCCGCCTCCACGGAGGGCAGCTCGTTAAGATGACGCTCGAGCGCGCGCTGCAAAAATAAAAACGCGGGCGAGGGCTGTACCGCGCGCACCGACCGAGGATCGCGGGAGCACATCGCATTCCACGCCTGCGACGCGGCCTCCACATCGCCGGCGGTCACGCGCACGCGCCCGTCAAACAACGCTGGCAAGACCTCCGGTCGCAGCTGTCCGAGTCCCACAAAACGCGCGACGCTCGGGTGCTCGTCTAAAGTAACCAACGAGAGTCGATCCCGCAGCCCCGCCGCCTCGGGGATGGCGGCCCACCGCGCGAGCAATTCCACGAGCGACGCCTGATCGAACAGGTCGTGCTCGAACCAGAGACAAACCTCGTCAAAATCCGCGAGCGCAGTATGAAGCCCCTGATGACGCCGCATGCGCTCGAGGCACGCCGCCTCGGGAAGCTCCCACGCCTGCGCGAGCCACCGCGCCCGCGCCGGTGTCGCCCCGAATTCACCCGCGCTCAGCGGCCCCTCGCACACCGGGTCGTGCGTCTCGAAGAAACTTGAGGAATCGGTGAGCACACCGCACGCGCGCAACGAATCACGAATATCACCCCCGCAGCGGACGTGCGCCACCGTGGTCATGCTCGCCTCCGCAGGTCGCCGCCGCCCGCCCTCAAGAGTGCTCGGACCACGCCGAACCACTCCAACCTAGTTTGTTGGCGAGCACATGAAAGACCGAGGTGCGAGGTGGAACCATGCGCGCCTTCTCCGGCGCGGAGGTCACCCTCACCTCATCATTGATCAACATCTCCGTGGTCCATTGCCCGTCCGACGTCAAAAAGGCCCGCGACTCCTCCGTGGGCCCGAGATAGATAACCCGAATGGGCGCGGCCCCAGAGACCACGACCGGACGATGCGTCAAACTGTGAGGACAGATCGGCGTGACGGTGAGCACCCCGGTGCCCGCAGTCACGATGGGCCCGCCCGCCGCGAGGTTGTACGCGGTCGAGCCGGTGGGTGTGCAGATCACCAGGCCATCCGCGGTGTACACCGCCATGAATTGTTCTCCCACGTAGCAGGCGAGCTGGAGCAGACGCGGCATCACCCCGTGCTTCACGTAGATGTCATTGTGCGAGGTGTCTGACGCGACCACCTCGCCGTCGCGGATCACCTCCACGTGCATACGTTCGCGGGCCTCCCACTCGAGACCGCCGGCGACCACATCATCGATGGCGTCCGAGAGTTCGTCCTTGCCGTAGGCCGACAAAAACCCGAGGTCACCGAGGTTGACCCCGAGCACGGGGATCTGTCGCGCGCCCAACCACCGGCTCGCGCGCAGGAGCGTGCCGTCGCCGCCGAGGCTCAAGACCAAATCGATGCCGCCCTCAAGCTCGGGCTCCGACAAGCCAATCGTCCCCTCTGGGAAATCGTCGTGCTCGCGAAGCACCTGCTCCGGCACCGCGATCCGGACGTTGCGCGCCATGAGCGTGCGCACGAGATCGACCGAGAGGCGGTGCCCCTCGGGGCTCTCAGGCCGCGGATACACGACCACCGTGTTGCACGGCCCTAGTTTTCCGGTCTCCATTACCAACGACGACTTCCTTCGCGCATTATGACTCCGGGACGTAGAGATATCCCTGGTGTTGATACAAACAGATGTGCCCTCCACCCTCGGCGCTCGCGCGCTCGAGCGCGAGGTTCACCAAGCCCTCAAGCTCCGCCGCCGAGGTCGTGTCCTTGTTCGGAAAAAATGACACGCCAATACTCGCTGTGGGTCGACCTCCTGCCCGCGATGGTAGGGGTACACGCGTCGCCGCCCGAGAGATGCGCTCCGCCGCGGCGAGCGCCCCAGGGAAGTGCGTGTTGGGCAATATGATCGTGTAGATGTGCGGCTCAAGCTCGAAGGCGATGTCGACCTTGCGAATATGATCTTCCACCATGTCGCGGAGCAGCGCCGAATCACCGGTCAGCGCTTCGCCTCCACCGTCGCGACCGTCGGCTCCTGGATCGATCTTGAGCTTGAGGCACGCGAGCGGATCGCTGTATCGCTCCGCGCGCATGAACTCTTGTTCGAGGCGCGCGTGAAAATCCCGGGCGGTCGTCTCTCCCGTGACCGAGGTCGGCGACCGAGGAGACGAGGGGTGCTCGTCTTGCCGACTCCTCAGGCGCCCTCGCGTCCGCAAGAGCACCTCCACCCTCGCGATCAGCTCCTCAGTGTCGTAGGGCTTCCCGAGGAAATCGTCGGCCCCGCTGCGCAGCCCCTCGACCCGCGCGTTGACGGTGTTCTTGGTGCTCATCATGAGCACCGGGAGGTAGTCCGACTGCATGCGAGCCTTGAGAATCCTGCACGCCTCGATCCCGGTCATCTTCGGCATCACCACATCGAGCATCACCAGCGCCGGCAGCTCGCGGGCGAAGACCTCAAGGGTGTGAATCCCGTCAAACGCCTCGCAGACTTCGTATCCGGCGCGGGTTAGCGCTTCGCGCGCTACCAGGCGCTCCGCCTGGGTGTCGTCCGCGACCAGAATCTTGATGGGGGACTCGCTCACGTGTGGGCAAGTATGACGCCTTCCTCCCCTTGCGAACAGCCATAGCCGCTCCGCGCGTTTCACGCATACCGTCGCCTCCCTGGACTTCGAATACGGGGATGTTCTCGCGCCTAGGCCTGCTCGGCGCCGCTCCGGTGCGGCCGGGGGCGCGGAGGGAGAAGAGGTCACGCCGTGGGGTCAACGGTCGGTTGGAAGTGCTTGACACCCCCCGGCCCCTCGCGTACATCCCAACGTCCTATGGGTACCCATTACCCCAAGAAAGAAGAGATCCAGCGCGATTGGCTGCTCGTCGACCTCGACGGTGCAACAGTTGGTCGTGCGGCGAGCCAAATTGCGTCGCTGCTTCGAGGGAAGCACAAGACGACCTTCACACCGCATCTCGATGTGGGCGACTTCGTCGTCTGCATCAACGCGGAGAAAGTGAAGTTCACCGGCAACAAGCTCGAGCAACACACCTACAACAAGTTCACCGGCTACCTCGGGAACATGAAGACCGTCACGGCACAAGAGATGCTCGACCGCAAACCTGAGGTCGTCATCAAGCAAGCCGTCAAGCGCATGCTCCCGAAGAACCGGCTCGGACGCGCGACCTTCGACAAGTTGAAGGTCTACGCTGGCACTGATCACCCCCACGCCGCCCAGGCCCCCAAGGCCCACAAACTCGGCAACTGAGAGCGAAATCCATGGCTACCGACACGATGAAATATTACAGCACCGGACGACGCAAGTCCGCCGTCGCCCGCGTTTGGCTCATGCCCGGCGAAGGGAAGATCACCATCAACCGTCGCGACGCGGAGCAATACCTCACGCGCCGCACCAACCTCGCGCAGGTCGAGCAACCCTTGGTCGCCACCGACACCCGCGAGAACTTCGACATCTGGGCGACCACCAAGGGTGGTGGCCTCTCCGGCCAAGCCGGCGCCGTGCGTCTCGGGATCTCCCGCGCGCTGATGCTCGTGAACGCCGAGTTCCGCGACGCGCTGAAGGTTCACGGGTACCTCACCCGCGACGCCCGCGAGGTCGAGCGCAAGAAGTACGGCCGCAAGGGCGCCCGCGCGCGCTTCCAATTCAGCAAGCGCTAAGGCGATCTCTTCGCCCCTGCGATCTTTTCGGCCCGCGGCTCTCCGAGCGCGGGCCGAAGCTTTTTCTCCCCCTGCGCCCGACGTCTCACGGCGTCGCGGCGGGCTTCGACCACGGCGCGGCCTGGTCGCCGAGGACCTCGAGGCTCCCGGGACACGACAGCGCCTCCAAGAACGCCACGAGGTCGTCGACCTCCGCGTCGCTCAAGGCCACCGGTCGCAGCAGCGGATCCGCGCTCGGGCCCTTCACCACCCCGCCCGAGGCCATATATTTCACGGCCTCCTCGAGCGTCGCGACGCTCCCGTCGTGGAAGTAGGGCGCCGTGGCAGAGACATTCCGGAGCGTGGGCGTCCGAAACTTGTAGTTGTCCGCCGCGTCCTTCGTGACCTTCCCGCGACCGATATCGGCGCCCTCGCCGGGGCTGCCGTCCACGTCGAAGCCAACGCCGACGTTGTGATAAAGGCCGTCTGAAAAGTTGTCGCCGTTGTGGCACACAGCGCACTGCGCCTTGCCTCGGAAGAGATCCCAGCCCCGCGTTGCGGCGGCGCCGCTCGTCCCCTTGTCGTGCGGTGTCTCGCCGCAAAGCAGCGTCCGCTCGTAGCTGGAGATCGCCTGGGCGATCATCTCGGGCGTGACCTTGGCCTCCCCGCCAGGCGCCACTCCAAACGCGGCAGAGAAGGCCGGCGCGTACTCGGGCAGCGCGCCGATCTCTGCCGCTTTCGCGGCGAGGTTGTCCGCCCCGACGCCCATATTGCCGCCACGCCACGCGCCCAGCGCCTGGGCCTCGAGGCTCTTGGCGCGCCCATCCCAGTACAGCTCGCTGTGATACGCCACGTTCCAGATGGTGGGTGAATTGCGAGTGAGGGGTTTGTCACCGGCGCCGAGCGCCTTTTGTTGGCCGTCGGTGTTCCCGTACTCGTTGAGGTGGCAGCTGTAGCACGAGCGGCTCCCGTCCTTGCTCAGCCGCTTGTCCATGAACAGCCGGTGACCGAGCGCGATCTTCTCCTCGCCCATCGGGTTGGAGTCGGGCACCGCCGGAGGGGCAGACAAGCCCGCGAGGCGCGGGGTGTGGGTCCATCCGTCCCACGCCTTGTCGGCGGCGGCCGCCCGAGCTTCAGCCGCTTGTCTCATCACCTTTTCTCTCGCCGCCTCCGCCTCCGCCTCCGCGGCGCTCGCCGTCTTCTTCTCGTCCACCGACGGCTTGGAAGGTGTGCAGCCCCAACCGCCAATCACCATGAGCCCGACCGACGCGGCACAAGACAAGGTGGACGATGGGCGACGAGGGCGGCGCAGACGCGAGAGCTTCATGGGCCAATCCTAACGCAAGTTGTCTCGCCTGCCCCGATGGGTGAGCGCGGGCCGCCAATTCTCGGTACCATCTCGGCTCCGTGACCCACGAGGCCTCGAATGAATCCAGCCCGAACGGCAGCGCCAGAGCCGCCCGCCGGATCGCCGCGTTCGCGGGGCTGCTGACCATGGCGATCGTCACCCCCGCGCTAGGGATGCGCGGCTTCGTGGGTGGACAGGAAAGAGATCTACTCGACAGGGTCGATGCAGCGGCCGGCGTGCCGCTCGAAGACCTCGCCACCAGCCCCATGCTGCCCGATACGCTCGCGTCGCTCGCCGTGAGCGTGTTCGGGGCGACCTGGGGGCTCCGGCTGCCGGGCGCCGTCGGGGCCGCGTTCATTGTCGCCGTGAGCTGTTGGCTCGGAACACGAATTTGGCGAGATCCGTGGCGCGGCGCGCTCGCAGGCGCCATCACGTTGTCGTGTCCAAGCCTGATGTACACGGCCCGCGTCGCTGTCCCTGCGCTCGTGGGTGGATGCGGCGTCGTCGCAGCCATCGCGCTGCTGTACGCGGCGCGGGAGGGACACCGCTCGCGAGGTGGCGTCCCCGAGGGCGCAGACAGGAAGAACGTCGCGCTGATGGTGGCCGCCGCCGCCGCCACCGCCACCGCCACCGCATGCCTCGGCGTGATCGTAGGGGGCGTGCTCCCTTGCCTCGTGGGCGCGACGATCATGCAGGGACGGCGCTCGCGAATTGCGCTGATGGTCATGGCCGCGATCTTGGGTGTGCTGGGCGCGACGCTCGCACACCTCCAAGGCGACGGGTTTGTACCGGCGCTCGCCGCCTCCAAGAGCCTGACGCTCATGGACCAACCCGCTCGACGGGCCATCGCGGCGTCCCTCGTCGAACAGCTCCACGGCAGCTTCCCATGGGCTCCCCTGGCGCTCGCTGGCGTCTTGACGCTCTCTACAGCGCGCGCGTGGATCGGCCTTTGGTGGATGGGTGGAATCGTCCTGTACAGCGGTTGGACCGCGGTCTACGGCGCCTGCCCGATCAGCCTCGAGGTCCCGATGGCGCTCAGCGCCGTGGCCTGCCTCGACGCCCACACGCGCCCGACGAATTCGGCGCGGGCGCACGGATTGCTGGCCGTGATCGTCATCGTCTCGGCGCTCGTCCTCATGGCGGACCTCTCGCACGCGCCGTACTCCGCGCTGATCCCCGCCTACGACCGGCCCCGATGGATCGGTGACCTGGACCCCTCCGATCTCCTCGTGCGACGATCATCGTGGATCAACGCGGTGATGCTCGTGGCATTCGGCCTCCTGGTCCTGACCCCTCGTTCCATGCGTCCACAGCTGCGGCGCCCCGCGTACGGGGCGTGGTGCCTCCTCGCGCTCTTGCACGGGATCCTGTGGGTGCACGGCCCTCTTGAGCGCGCTCGTTCCATGCGGTCGCTGTCTCCAGCCATCGACCGCTTCACGTCGCTCGTCAAGGACGGGACGCTCGCGCCCGCGCTTGGCACACACCGCGTGCTCGACCGAGCGATGCGGGTGGCCGCGCGTGATCGGGGGGATCTTCAATTGACGCCGTTCGAAACCCGCTCCAGAGCGACCTCGTGGCTGCACCAAGATTCACCGCGGGCCCTGCTCATCGCTGCCTCCGACGTCCCGGCCCTCTACGCCGTCGACGACCGCGCGCGCCGTCCCGTCTACGTGTTGGATCGAACCCACCCCCAGGTGTGGCTCGTGGCCAACGTCCTCCCGGAGGGGCTCTCGGATCTGAGTCCGATCCCGGACGTACTCATCCCGTCACCCCCGGACACAGGCACCCCGAGCGGCGTCCAATTTGAGGATAGCCTGGAGCTCATCGAATGGGAGGTCGTGGGCGAACCCCGCATCGGAGCGACGATCAAGCTGCGGCTCATCTTCCGCGCCAAGAAACGGCTGCCGCGCAGCGCCAAGATTGTCACGCGGCTCAAACACGGCCGCATCAGCAGAATCCACGAGCGCCCCGAGTCATTCGCGGGTGATATCTACCCGCCGAATTTGTGGCGGCACGGTGACGTGATCGTGCACGAGGCAGAGATCGAGCTGTCTCCCCTGGTCGCCTTCGCCGGCACCCACGACCTCATCGTGACCATCTACGAGCGTGAAAAGCACCCGCTCAGCGCCCGCCTTCCCGGCGAGGAGGAGGACGCAGGTGCGATCGAGGTGAACCCCGAGGACGACAGCGATCCAGCGCGCGACGTCGCCGATTCCCGCGCCGGAGATGAGACCGCCGATCACCCCAGGATCATCGGTCGCAAACAGGAGAAAGTCGTCCTCGGTCAAATCGAGGTCTCGCCGCGCCTGTGATACGATCACCCCGTGGAGAAGATCCATGACGACGCGATCGAGCGACGGTGGGAGATCAAGTATCTCGCCTACCCCTACTCGCGCTGGACCGTGGAAGAGCACGACGACGAAGAATCCGCGCGCCACGCGTTCGTCCTCCTGTGGAAGAGCGCGCCGCCCGCGATCAACCTGTCCATGCGGTCGCGTCGTATCGATCTTGAGTGAGGACGCCGAGCCCTCCTCGACACGCGAGGCTCACCCTTCGTCGATCAACGGTGCTCGCCGCTGCGCGCCGCCGCGACCGCCTCAGCGACGATCGCATCGTGGTTCGCCGGGTCCGCCCACCGCTCCCGCCCACGCTCGGACAGCGAGTAGATCGGGTCGAAGTAGCAATACAGCGCGTCCGCGTTGACGTTGGGGCTCTTGTACACGCTCACCCCGGTCTCGCGGTTGTAGTACTCGTAGGAGTGGGCGTCACGCTTGCCGCCGCCGCCCGGGGCGTCCACCACGAACACGGGCGTGTTGAACCCCGCGGTCACACCGCGAATCTGTTTCTCGAGATCGAGCGCGGTCTGTACCGTCGTCCTCAGCGTCTCGACGCCCTTCACCATGTCGTGCTGGTACACGTAATACGGGTGCGCGTTCAGCCAGCTGAGGCGCTTGACGAGGGTGGTCATCGTGGCCGGATCATCGTTCACACCGCGCTGCAGCACAGACTGATTTCGCACCACGATGCCGCGCTCGAACAGACGATTCAAGGCCCGCGCGGTGATCTCTGTGATCTCGTTGGGGTGGTTGAAGTGTGTGTGGAGCACGACCTCTTTGTGCATGCGGCGCCCGCGATCCACGACCTCGGTCAAGGCGTCCACCCAGTCATCGTCGGTGAGCAGCTTTTGGGGCATCACCGCCGGGCCCTTGCTCGCGAAGCGCATCCGTCGGATGTGATCGATGTCCAACAGGCGATTGCCTATCTGCCGGATATGATCCGCGCGGAGCTGGTACGAATCGCCGCCGCTGATGACCACGTCCTCAAGCTCATCACGCGACTCCACGTAGGAGAACGCCTCCTCCCATCGCGCGACGCTCGCCTTCAGGCTGACCTTCTCCACCTCCTCCGTGTTGGTGCCTACGGCGTAGCTCCGCGTACAAAATCGGCAGTACACGGGGCAGGTGTCCAACGCCAAAAACAGCGCCTTGTCCGGATAGCGGTGGGTCAAGCCCGCGACGGGCGCGTCTTCTTGCTCGTGCAGAGAATCGAGATCGAGCTTCGGGTGATCCGGGAGGATCTCCGATCCCACGGGGAGGAACTGTCGCCGGATCGGGTCGTCGTAGGGGTTGGCCCAGTCGATCAACGAGAGCATATACGGCGAGACTCGAACGGCCATGGGCGCGCTCGAGAACCCCTGGCGGAGATCGTCAAAGAAGCGCTTGTGCACCAGCCCCTCGAGGACGCCGAGCAGCTTGTCGACCTTGGTGATCGAGTGTTTCGCCTGCCATCGATGGTCGAGGAAGGTCGGCTCATCGATGTCTGTGAACGCGGGGAGGCTGCGCCAAAAATCTCCGGAGCGAAGATCGCGGTGGGAGAGCGAATCCGCGGCGACCGTTGGTTTGCGCTTACGCTCTGGCTCGCCTTGGCCGGCGACGTTGAGGGAAACTCGAGCTTTGGGGTCGGTGTTCGTATTCATGGTCAGGTCGTCTCCAGCCCTGCGCCCTTGGCGGGTCACGTCGCTTGTCTCCGGGGAGACCGAGGCGGTGGTGTGTGTGGCGGCGGACGGCGTGGTCGGTGACCACAGCGCACGTCCATTGCCTTGATCACCGGTGTAGCCCGGCCCTAACTGCCATTTCCAGAGCAATCCCTCCACAAAGCCAACTGCGAAGCAATCCGCGAAAAATCCCCGCCGATCTCAAGCGCCGCTGCGCGTATGCGCCAACTCCGCATACGTCGATCTTTGATCGTCGTGACAACGCGAACCCGCGAGCTTCATCGGCGACGACAACGCTCCGACCGGCCCGCGCAACAAGTTGACCGTCCCATCACTCGCCGGGAGCGTACACTTTGAACATCAGCCCGCCCCCGCCCATTCAACAAGGACGGTCGCAATGGACCACGCCCACCCTCCACCGATGCTCAACATCGGCGACGGCGACGGCTGCGATTCAAGATCTCCTCTCCCACAAGCCGGCCGTCGTGGCCATGGGAGTGCGATCTGCTCACGTTGAAGATGCGGCCGCCGGGCCACCTCCGCTCGCCGTCGTCTGCGTCGTCGCGCTCCTGGAGGGAGAGCCGCACGCGTGGCTGTTTGAAGACGCGGCGCTCACCAGCCTCGAGGAGCTTCAGACGGCGTGGTCGGGAAGCGACGGCCCCTACGTCGTGTTCGGGCACGCGCAGGCGGAGCTGCGAGGCATGGCGGCGCGCTCGTGGGAGCCACCTCGCGTTGGTTGCGTCATGACGGCCCAGATCTTGTTGGCCGCGGAGGGTGGCCCACGGTTCAGAGGCAGGGGCTGGCTCGAACAGCTCGCGGCGGAGCTCCTCGACGTGGAGCTGCTGTCGCCCATGTGCACGGAGTTCGACGCGCTCGCCCGCGAGGCCTCCGTCAGTCTTGAGCTCATGCGCCGCATGACCCCGCAGCTCCGACGGGCGGGGCTCGTGCCAACATTTGAGATGGAGTGCTCGCTGCTCCCGTCCGTGCTGGACATGGAGCGACGGGGGATTCGCTTCGACCGCGAAGCGTTCACGGTGCTCGTGCGCGGCTGGCAGGAGGCCCACGACGAGCTGACCCTCGCCGACGCTGAGGACGCCCCCCCCCGGCTCCGGAGGCTCAAAAAGCTGCTCTCCACCTACGCGCACTGGGGCGACACCTTCGTGGGCGACGACGGCAGGATCCGCTGCCATCTCCATCCGATGACCACAGACTCCGGTCGGTTCTCGTGCACAGATCCAAATTTGCAGCAGGTGCCCAGCACCCACACCGCGCCGGGGTTTCGCGCCTGCTTTCGGGCGAGCCCTGGTCACCGCTTGATCGTCGCCGACTACGCCCAAGTCGAACTTCGCGTGGCGGCGCAGGTCGCCCCTTGCGACGCGATGCGACGGGTGTTTGTGGAGGGTCGTGATCCACACCGCACGACGGCGGCGACGCTGACGGGCAAGTCGGAGCACGACATCACCGACCGGGAGCGCAAGCTCGCCAAGGCCATCAACTTCGGGTTCTTGTTCGGCATGGGACCGCGGCGATTCCAGTCGTACGCGGAGGCGAGCTACGGGCTTGAGCTCGATCCAGCCCAGGCGCGAGAGGCCCGCGACGCGTTCTTGCGCACCTACCCAGGCGTCCACGCGTGGCATCAACGTACGGCCGCGCTGCCTCGCGACACGAACGATGAGCGCGTACACGTCGCGACTCGATTGGGCCGCCGCCGCGGCTTCGACATCGCGGACTTTAGCTTCACGACCGCGCTCAACATCCCTGTACAAGGCACCGCCGCGGAGGGGTTTAAACTCGCGATGATGCGGCTGCATACGCGGCTCCCGGCGCTCGAGGCTCGTGGCTTGCTCTGCGTCCACGACGAGTACATCGCCGAGGCCCCCGCGGCGCACGCGGAGCAGGTACGTGAACGGGTGGTCGAGGAGATGACCGCCGGGATGAGAGCGGTCACCCCTGACGTCCCGATCGAAGTGGAGGCCACGGTCTGTGACAATTGGGAGGAGGCGTGACAGCGGACACCTCCACCGTCGACGCGGCCGCGCTCGCCGCGAGGATCGATCACACGCTGCTCGACCCCTTCGCGGACGAAGCGGCGGTGCTGAGAGCGTGCCGAGACGCCGCCGCCTGGGGGTGCGCGTCGGTCTGCGTTCACCCCCGATGGGTCGCGACCGCCGCGACCTCGCTTGGCTCGGTGGCCACGCGGGTCTGCACGGTCGTCGGCTTCCCTCACGGCGCGAACACCGTCTCCACCAAGGTGTTCGAGACGCGCGACGCGATCGATGCAGGCGCCGATGAAGTCGACATGGTCATCACCCTCAGCGCCATCATCCGCGCGGACGTGGCCGCCATGGAGCGTGAGATCAGCGCGGTGGTCGACGCCGCCGACCGCCGGGTGGTGAAGGTGATCCTCGAGACCGGCGACCTCGACCGCGTCCAAATCGTAGCGGGGTGCGAGGCGACGAACCGCGCCGGTGCTCACTTTGTGAAGACCTCCACTGGGTTCTTGGGTGCGGGCGCCCAACGAGACCACGTTCGATTGATGCGCGAGGTCGCGGCGCCTCACGTGGGGGTGAAGGCCTCCGGCGGTATCCGTGACCGCGCGGCTGCCCTCGCCATGATCGACGCGGGGGCGCAGCGGCTCGGGCTCAGCAAGACCGCGCTCGTGCTCGGGCACGAGCCTACGTGAGCGTTGGGCCGAGGGCCACGTACAGCTCCCGTCACTCGTGATCGACGCGGCCGCTAGCCCAGCCGCTCACCGGCCTCGAACGGGCGCCCCGCAGCATACGCGCTCACAGACATCCGCCGCTTGCCCGGTGGCTGCATCTCGTCGATGCGCACGCAAGCCCCGGCGCACGAGACGTGCGCGCCGTCTGAGTCGACCGCGACGACCTCGCCGGGTTGGCCACAAGCCCTCGACGAGGCGCCCGCGCCAAAGAGCTTCAGCGTCTGATCGAGACGAGTCGCAGTCGCACCAGGCCAAGGGTCCATCCCACAGATGTGCTGAATCACCTCGGCCGCCGGTCGCGTCCAGTCCACCGCCCCCTCCGACTTCTCAAGCTTCGGCGCGTGCAACGCTCCCGCGGCGGGCTGCGGTGTGGCGGGGGCCACCTTCGGAAACCGCGACAAAAACTTCTCAAGGCAGGCGCCCGCCATGGGCGACAGACGCTCGAACAGCGCCCCCGCGGTCTCGCCCGGGAGGATGTCGGTCTCGGTGCGCTCGAACACAGGCCCCGTGTCGCAGCCCTCATCCATCTGCATGATGGAGATCCCCGTCACCGCGTCGCCGGCGAGGACCGCTCGCTGGATCGGCGCCGCCCCTCGCCATCGCGGGAGCAAGGAGCCGTGCACGTTGATACACCCGTGCGTGGGCGCCGAGAGCACGTCCAACGGCAGGATGCGCCCGTAGGCCACCACGATGACCACATCCACCTCAAGATCGCGAAGTCGCGCCGCGAGCGTCCCGTCGCGCACCTTCATGGGCTGCCACACGGGGACATCCATCGCCTCTGCGGCGAGCTTCACCGCCGGCGCCACCAGCTTGCGTCCTCGCCCGGCAGGGCGGTCAGGCTGGGTCACCACCGCCCGCAACTCACAGCGGGCCGCCGTCGCCTGCAAGCACGGCACGGCGAAGTCTGGAGAGCCCATGAAGACGGCGGAGATCCGCGACATGCTCCCTTCTATCAGATTCCTGCGCGCGCCGACGCTCCCACCTCTCGCCTGGAGTCCCCGCGAGCCCCCACGCCCGCGTCATCACGAGGGTTACGCCGCGCGCCGCCATGAGGAGACGGTCCGCGACGGCCCACTCACGACGACGAGGTCTCGTCGGGCTGCTCCCCGAGCGTCTCGGGCTCGGGCTCAAAATGTGCGAGGTAGGCGCTGCGCAACACCTCGTCCGAGAGCACCTCCATCGCCTCCATCAGCGCCGCGCGCAGCTCCACGAGGTCGTCCGCGCGGCGACTTCGCACGGCAGGTTCAATGGCCGAGGGCTGAAATGTCTGCGACAGCTCGTGAAACGCCCGACGCACCTCCATCGGCCGCGCGTCCGCGCCGAGGCCTAGCAGCGCGAAGTAGTTCCCGTCTCGCACGAGGCGCATCCTCGCGGCGATGCGGTCCTCGTCGATGTGCTCTGAGGAACGATGTCCGCGACGATCGGCGCGCACCGTCGTGATGGAGATCAACCCCTCGAGGGCGAGCACGTACACCAACGCGAGCAACCCCTGCCCGTCGTGAGCCCGCGTGGACATGGTCGCGAGGCTGTCGCTCCCGCCGAGGCGACGCATCCACGCCACGTGCATGCCGCTGAGCCCGAACTCTGCGGCGACTTGGTCAAAGCCCTGCGGCGCCTGCAAGCGCTCTTTGAGCGCGGTGCGTTGGCCCATCGACCCGATCCAGCGCTCCAGATCCCGGCGGTCCGTGTAGTACGCGAGGCCTTCGATGAGCAGCGGCGCGAGCGGAGACTTGATCTGGGTGGGTTCGTCCACCTCTTCCCCGTGGAAGACCTCGAAGCGCCCCTTGGTCCAGCCCAGCACAGACCACACGATGGCGACGAGATGTTCCGACAAGAGCGCGTCAAATTCCTCATCCTTGAGGAAGCCTGCCTCCACGAGCACCTCACCCGCGCGGCGCTCGTCACGTCCGACCAGGGTTCGCGCCGTCTCCAGTTTCTCGGCGGGGATCAGCGAACGGCGACCGAGCAGCTCGATCAGCCGATCCGAGGGCTCGCTGCTGGTCGCGAAGCGTGGGTGCCCGCGCACCACCCATATCTCCTTGACCACGTCGTCGCGCTCCAGGTGGACGCGCGCGGTCCCATGGGATCGGAACAGGCCCCAGAGCAGCTCTGGGACGCACGTCTCTTCGAGGCGGCCCTGCTCGGGCGCGTGGGCGCGGCTGCGGGAGCGTCCCCCGTCGCGCTCGGCCGCCGCCCCTCCGTTGGCCCCGGAGGATGCACCATCGGACCAGGTCTCTCGCGAGGACTCGGGCGACGGGGCGTCGTCATCCTCGCCGTCGAGATCGAGTTGAAACTCGGACGCGCTCGGATGCTCCCCCAGTCGAGGCACCTCGACGCCTGCGCCCCCGGACTCAGCAGGACCGAGGCTGTCTGAGAACGCCGCATCGAGGAGCGACTCGTCGAGCGGCTCCTCCCCGCCGGGTGGATCGGCGTACCTCCCGATGTCACCTCCGCTCGTCGTCCCCGCTCGTGGCGCGACCGCGTCTTGCGCGTCCGACCCTGGTAGACCCGCCAGCTGAATCAGCGCCTCTTTGAGCACCGCGCCGTCGATCGGCTCTTCCAAGAAGAAATCAGCCCCGAGCTCCAGCGCGTCGTCCATCGTCGGCACGTCTCCCCCGTAGGATCCACACAAGATGACAGGCACCGCTGCTCCCGCCCGCGTCCTGCGAAGGCGACCCAGCACGCGCTCAACTTGGATATCCGAGATGCACAAAATCGCCATCTCCGGCGGCGGCGGGCTCGCCATGCGGTCCTCCAACTCTACGGCTGCGCAGAGGGTGACCTCGTAACTGGCCTCCTTCACCGCACGGATGAGGCTGCGTTGATTGGAGGCATCGCCGACGATGAGAACTTCGGGTGGCAACGCGTCCCCATGATACTCCTTTTCGCCCCCCGCGGGCACCATTCGACGCCGAACCTACATCATGGAGTGCGGATCGACATCGACGGTGGCCACCGTCGCGCGCGGCCCCGATCCTCTCAAACCGAGAGCCGACCGTACGCGCCCAAGGAGCCACCGCAAGGCGGGACGATCATCCGCGCGGAGCAGCAGCTGCCATCGGTACTTGCGATTCAGGCGCTCGATAGGCGCCGCGACCGGCCCTAGCACCAAGATCCGCGGCGAGCCCTCCTCGTTCACCGAGGCCCGCGTGGCGTCCTCGCGACAATGACGCGCGAGCCCCTCGATCCGGTCGCGCACCTCGCCGGCGTCGAGTCCCGAGACGCGGACCAGAGCCAGGTGCCCAAACGGCGGGTTCCCGAGGGCCGCGCGGCGTTCAAGCTCGTCCTCGGCGAACGCGTGGAAGTCGTGATTGGCGGCGTGCGCGATGGCGGGGTGATCGACCAACCACGTCTGCACGATGACCCGCCCGGGGCGGTCGCCGCGACCGGCGCGGCCAGAGACTTGAGTCAGCAGCTGGAACACGCGCTCGGACGCGCGCAGATCGGGGAGGGAGAGGCCGTGGTCTCCGCGCAAGATGCCGACCAACGTCACGCCAGGGAAGTCATGCCCCTTGGAGAGCATCTGAGTCCCCACGAGCACGTCGGCCTCCCGCGCCCGAAATCGTTCGAGCGTCGTGAGCAGCCGACGCCCGCGGCCCGTGTCGCGGTCGAGCCGCGCGATGCGGACCCCCGTGAGTTCTTGTTCGAGCGATTTCTCCACCCGCTCAGTCCCAGCGGCGCCGTGCTCCAAGGTCGGCTTCTTGCACGCGAGGCAGTGGGTGGGGGCGCCGTGGACGTACCCACACAGGTGGCACATGAGCCGATTGCGACCCTGATGGAAGGTCATGGACGGCGCCGAGCAGTCCGGACACTGCTGCATCGCCCCGCACGAGTGGCAGCTGAGCATCGTCGTAAATCCGCGCCGGTTCAAGAACAAGATCGCCTGCTCCCCTCGCTCCACCGTCTCGAGCAGCGCAGACTTGAGCCGCGCCGACAGCAGCGAGTCTGGCGCGACCCTGTGAGACTTGAGATGGAGGATCTCCACCTCGGGGAGCGGTCGAGGCGTCGGCCGCTCCTTCAACTCCGAGAGGCCGTAGCCGCCCTCATGGGCTTTCTTGTAGCTCTCGAGGGACGGGGTCGCGGAGCCCAATACGACGAGCGCCCCCACGGCCCGCGCGCGAATCATGCCGACGTCACGGGCGTGGTAGCGGACGCCATCTTCTTGTTTGAACGAGCCGTCGTGCTCTTCATCCGTGACGATCACCTGAAGATCGTGCACCGGCGCGAAGACAGCGGACCGCGCCCCGATCACGATGCGCCGATCACCGCGCCGGATCTCGTGCCATGCGTCCAACCGCTGCCGCGGCGTGAGGCCGCTGTGGAGCACCGCGACATCGTCACCGAACCGAGCCCGAAACCGACTCGACACCTGCGGCGTCAGCGAGATCTCCGGCACGAGCACGATGGCCCCTCCCCCATCCGCGCGGATCTTGTCGATCAGCTGGAGGTACACCTCGGTCTTGCCACTCCCGGTGATCCCGTGGAGCAGGTGCGTCGCGAAGCCGCCCTCACGCGCGAGCAACAGCGCCTCAAGGGCCGAGCTTTGCTCCCCGGTCAACGATTGAGGCTCGGCTGACTCCTCCGCTTGTATATCGAAGGGGTCGGTCTTCCTCGGGAGCTCACAGGTCTCCACGATGGCCGCCTCCACGAGCGGCGCGAGCAGCGTCTTCCAGCGCGGGAAGGCGCCGCGGAGCTCCGACGCCGAGACCCAGGTGTCTCCCTCTTGGGTCATCAACACGTCGAGCAAGGCCCGGCGCTTCTTGCTACGACCGAGCAGCTTTCGCAGCGCCTCTTCGTCGATGCCATCGTCACGAACCGCCTCGCTCGCCCGTAGATGCAGCTCCATTCGCGCCTGCCCTCTCGCGTCATCCGCCCACCGCGAGACCGCGAACCCCTCCTGCTCAAGCTCCGCGAGGCGAGCGAGCGGCCCTTGAATGGGCGGGCGCAACGCCGCGAGCACACCCACCGTACAGCCGTCATCCCCCGCGGCGACGAGCGCCTCAAGAAGTCGCTTCGCGCCCGATGAGAGCGCCACCGCCTCACCGTCCATCCCCGCCAAGAGCGGGGCGCCCTCGCCTTCGAGCCGGCGGATCCCACGCTCCGTCACGTTGGCGACGCGAGCGTCGCCCGCCGCGAGCAACCCCGGAAGGGCCAGCCTGCAGACCTCACCGATCGGCGAGAGGTAGTAGTCGCTGATCCACATGCACAGCGTGAGGACCGACGGGATCAGCGCCGGATGCTCTGGTTCGTCGAGCACGTCGAGCACCTGCTTGACCTTCTCCACCGGCGCCTCGTCCCGCCAACCGAGCGCGACCCCCACCAAGACGCGGCGCCCGAAGGGGACAAGGATGCGCATGCCCGGCGCGATCACGTCGTCGAGCGCCGGCGGCACCCCGTAGGTAAACGCCTGGTCGAGCGCGACGGGCACTGCGACGTCTACGAAGCGGGGCATGGCTCGATCCTACCCTAGTCCGCGGTCCCCGTCGGATCATCGGCGCCTTCCCGGGTGCCCCGATCCCCGTGGCGCAGCACGCCTTGGCCGACGAACCACCCGCCGAACAGCCCCGTGACCACGATGAGCCACCCGATCACCAGCGGCAACACCGCGCCCGCTGCCGCCAGCCCAGCCCGCGCCGCGCTCGCGACCACCCCCACGCTGCAGCCGCTCACCAGCACCAGCGCGAGCCCGCTCGGCCCCATCCCTCCCCGACGACCCGCGCGGGTCGGCGCTCGCCTGTCACGCTTCAACCTCCCGTGATGCGCGCCCACGCTCACCGCGGAGGCGACGAATCCCGAACCGAAGACGGCGATCGCGAGCCCCACCGTCAGCGCGAGATGTGTCGCGCCCTCGCCCGCGACAGCCGCGAGCGCCACGTGCAACGACGAGGTGCTCACAGATTCAGGCGCGGGCGTCCCGAGCTGTGTGTAGCCAATTGTCACGGCGCGCGCCGCCGCGTCCACGAGCGCCTCGGCCCCCCACCCCAACGTCACCGCCGCGAACAACAAGCGCAGGCCGATGGACTCCCACGCCACCACCCGCTCGCGGGCGGGGCCGCGCGGTCGGCTCCGCTCATCGCGTCGCGTTGTCCTGCTCTCTGCCCACCCCGAAGCCACGGCCTAGGTTACAACCACCGGTTGCCCGCCCAAAAAAATGAGCGTGAGGACTCGCTAGAATCCGATCCCCACCCGAAAGGTGACCTGGTCGGAGTACACGGTGGTTCCCGTCGCCGCGAAGTAAGGGCGAATCCAGCCCACGCTCCCTACAAAATACAGGTGCTTGAGCAGCGCCCACTGCACACCCGCGTCGAGCCCAACCGTGTAGATCGCCGCGAGATCATTCCGCTCAAACAGCTCGATCCTGGCCGCGCCCACGCCCACTTGCGCCTCGACAAATGGCGTCACCCAGTACGGATACTGCATGCCAAGTCCAACCTTCTGGAGGACCATCAGATCCGCGCGGTCTTCCCCAGTGGCAGCCTCTCCGCCTTCCACCCCCACCTCCGTATGCAGCGTAAAACGCACGTAGCGACGCACTGGCGCGATCTCAAGTCCGACGAGATGCCACGTCTGATCGCGATCGAGCCCGTCGCGAATGGCGAACTGGCGATAACCGATGACGAGCATGGCGCTCTTCTCCGGAGGCGGCTTCCCGCGTTGAAAGGTCAGCTTCCCGCTGGGCTGGGCCGGCTCCGCCGTCCGAACCGCCGTGAGCGTCTCGTACTCCAGCACCCCAGGGCCCGTCGCGCCTTCCACACTCGTCGCGCGGTCCACCCGTGGATCACCGACCGTGCCCACCGGTGGGGGCTCGTCGGGGGCGACGACCACGACGGCCGTGTCGGGCTTGTCTTCCGTGGCGGTGCTCAGCGTCGCCGGATCTCGAAACTCTCGCGGTAGATCTACTTCGGGGTCGGCGGAGGCGCCCGAGGCTGAGACCGCCGCGCGCACGGGGGGCTCTGGCGCGGGCTCCCTGCCACCCTGCTTCGGGGGTAACATCGGGGGGCCCATGACCAACGCCACCGCCACGATGTTCGCGGCGAAGCTCACTGTGACTGCTCCTCCATCGCGCGATCGCTCTGCACCCGCTTGATCATCAGGTCCATGTCGGTCGTCTGAAGCTGAAACAGCGAGGCCACACCGACCCGCAGCGCCGCGTCCTGTCCTCGATCAAAATAGAAGCTCCGCACGAAGACCCCCGGCTCGATTCCCACCTGGAAGACGACTCCCCCCTCACCGCTGTCTGTGATGAACGGCGTGAGGCCGTTGACGACCAGCCCGCCGAGCTCCTCGGTCAAGTAGCGAAGCTCCGCGAAGGCCACGTCCCGGTGATTCGACAAGTCCACGTCGAGAAGATAGGCGGGGATCCCCGTCTCTTCCTCGCCCGGGAGGTCCGGGAGGTCCGGGAGGTCCGGGAAGTCCGGGAGGTCCGGGATGTCCGGGAGGTCCGCCCCGATGTCCCCAAATCCAAGCTCTTCGATGATGCTATCGAACCCGGCCGCCCCGTCGACAGCCCCGGCGATCAGCACGTGTGTCGGGGGGGCGTCCTTGATCGACGCTCCAAAAATCTCCGCCGCGATCTCGAGTCGCACAGACGTCGAGCTCTCCGCGATCAGCTCCCACGGCGGCGAGATGAACTCCATCATGAAGCTCTCATCCTCGGCCGTGTACACAACGCGGGTGTGATAGGTGTCTCGCTGCACGGCGCCGCAGCCCCCCAAGACCAGGGAACCGACTAGCAGCGCAGCGGACCAAACTCGGTTGTTTCGCTGCTGTGGAGGCGGGCGCATACGTTCACGATTCGACCATCTGGCCACACTCTTGAGCCTCTGTACGCGAACCCACCGAGACGGCCCCATGCAGGACACCCCCCCGGTAGGCCGCGCGCGTCCGAGGGTTAAACCCCAGCCCACGGCCTCTTATGGCCCCACCCTCGCCACCTCACGCAGGTAGGCGGCCGACGTTGAATTCAGCTCGACCACCGACAAGGATGAATCTTTTGCATTTGCAACATATGCGAGCGCCCGCGCCGGATCCACGGCGATCTCGTCGGGGCCTCGTCCCGTCGGGACCGCCGCCACTTGGCTCCATGTGTCGAGCGAGATTATCGCCACTCGATCCGCGTCAAAGCAGCTGACCAGAGCCAAGCGCTCTCCCGTTTCTGGGGTGAAGACCTTCACGTGGTTCGGGTTGGCGCACAGCGGCACCCCGCCGAGGATTTTGTTGAGTGGCCGCCCGCCCTCGTCGAGGGAGGTGTCGATTCTGAGCAGCGTTGGAGGTGTGGTCTGCACGTAGAGGAGGCGGTGACCGACGCTGGGATCTTCGAAGGCCACGCCTCCGCCGATCGGGCGCGTCGGTGTCTGCACGCTGGCGCTCGATTCAAGCTCCACCCGTGTCCCCGGGATGAGGATGTCGAGCCCGAGCGCGACCTCAAAGCTCCTCAACCCCCACCAATATCGCTCGGAGGCGTAGAGCATGGGGCGCTCACAATCCAACGTGCTCACCGGCGCGTTATCGGGGGACGCGCAGGCGCGCAGCGCGACATCGAATCCACCCGCGAGGTCGGTCCCGTTGGTGGGGTCGGTCTGGAAAAATCCTGACTCCACGTCGACCACCTCCGGACCGCCGGGCCCTTGCAAATCCAAGAGCGTGAGGCGTCCCCCCTCGAGGTGAGGGATCACGGCGATCGGCGCGCCCCCGGGCGAAACATTAATACTCGCCGGATTCGAGCTCACCCCTGGGATCCTGTGCTGTTCGCCGCAGCGTCCACCAGCCCCCTGTCCGCACTCCACTGACATGAGGTCCGAGGTCAGCCCCTGGGCGTCCGCCCAGACGACCTGGCCATCGCCGCCCCGACTCACCACGAACAGCCGCGACGTCGTGTCCGGACCTGAGGTCGGCTGCCACGCCACCGACACGGCGCCGCTGGTGACAGCGATCGACGCGTCGGAGCGGATCAACAGCTCGGCCGAGCACGACGCCGGATCCAACGCCGTCGCCCCCTCGTAGCACGGGAGCGACGTCGAGAGCTCTGCCTCCGACGAGAGGGGCGATCCGACCCCCCGGCTCAGGCCCTCAAGATCGACAAACACGACCGACGACGCCTCCCATCTGCCGTCGAGGTTGCCGTTTGCGACGGTCAGATACCGACCGCCAGGCGCCAGCGCCAGCCCTGACGGCTGGTACAAGCCCTGGAGCGGCGCGACCTGATCGCTCGGGCCGCAGCTCAAGATGGCGGCAGCCAAGACCGCGGCGGCAGTCCTTCGCCCTGGCAATCGAGAACCTACACACGGCACCCGTCGAGGTTCGCACGCGCGCGGCGGCCGCTCAAGCGCCCGTCGCGGCGCGCACCCGTCGCGCGCACTCAAGGCGCGCACGGATTCCCCTACCGCGGGGGTCTAGAGGCTAAAATTCCGGCGCGAGCGTCATCGCCCGTTGTACCGAAGCGATGCTCCATGAAGCCGTCCACGCCGCGACGATCGCCACCATCGCGGCGCTCCGCGCTGCCGGGGCGATGTCTTCGCGGAGGGCTGAATGTCCCACAGTCCCGAGGTCGGCGATGGCGTACACCACCGCACCGGCCACAATCGCCGGGGCGCAGACCGCGACCGCCACGACCAAACTCAGCTCCGCGTAGTCCACGACCGCCCCTAGCAACGCGGCGGGCGCCGCCGTGAGAGCCATGAGCTCGCGCGCGTGCAAGCCGTCCGCTGCGTGCAATCCGGAGAGTCTCAACAGACCCTCAAGCCCGTGCACATACGGTGAGGACGCGAAGAAGATCCACCCTGTCAACAATAGGTGCAGACGAAGCCACGGGCGGAGGCCGGCGCCGCGACACCCCGCGGCGATCCCCGCCCACCGGACGCCGCCGACCACGCCGAGGAACGGGAGCGAAATGAGCACGCCGAGTCCGGCCCCGATCGCGAACTCAACCCCAAGCGAGGCGGCGAAGGACGCCAACGAGGCGTCGAGCTCGGAGGAGGTCCCCGCGAGCTCAAAGAGGCCCGCGGCGACGAGCAGATCGGGGGAGACGGTGGCGGCGGCGAGAGACACCGCGAACGCGGCCGCGATCACCAGGCCGACGCCGCGGGGAAAACTCGCGCGCCACAGTGGATGCACCACGAGGATTCCCGTCAACCTGGCCGCGGCCCACGCGAAGGAGGCGATCATCGCGTCCCCGCGACCGACGATCCGTGACTCAACCCCATCGCGGTGAGGGCCTCAAGCTCACCCCATATCAGCTCACCGCCGAGGACCACCGCGATCATGATCCCGAGCAAGCGGACGAAGCGGAGCAGCCCTGGGTCTTGGATTTTTAGCCTGCCGCTCGCGTACGAGACGGAGACGGACAGCCCCGTCGCGAGGGCGGCGATCGGCACGAGCACCAGCGCGGCGACGCGGAGGCCTTGGATAAAAAACTCGAGCGGCCCCGATTCCGCTCCGATCAAACGTACCCTCCCCAGAGCGACGTGATCAGCTGGGTCCATCCGCCGGCGGCGAGGAACACGGCCACCTTCGCCGGCAACGCGACGTGCACGCTCAGCTGCTCCCCTCCTCCTACCAGGCCCAGCACCTGACTCACCACCAGGTCCACGGCCACGAAGGGCACGAGCACCATCACCCCCAGCGCCAAGCCCGAGGTGAGCTCGCTGATCAAGAAGGCGAGCGCCGCGACGCCTGGACCTTGGACCGCGCCGTCCCCCACCGATCTCAAGCTGGCCTCGACCTCCGGATCTGTGTGACGGGTCATGAACTCCACGAGCGGTGTCCCGACCTCCACAGCGGCCGGTCGCGCGACCTCCCACAGGCTCACCGCCCCGGCGACGCCCGCGCCCTGGTTCGCCTCACGCACCACCTCCCACAGGGCCTGGAGGGCCGGCCACATCGCCTCGACGGTGGGCGTCATGATGACGAGCGAGACGAGGAGCGACAAGCTCGCGATGATGGACCACGGGATGAGGCCGCGCGGCGAGAGCCCGAGACGCAGCGCCGAGAACACGAGCGTGACCTTCGCGAAGCACGTCGTGATCGCGAACAGCAGCGGGCCAAGAATTATGGTGAGCCAAAACAGCGATATGGAGACCCCTCCGTCGCTCATGGCCGCCCTCGCCTGTCTCCCGAGCCCACCGAGGGGCACCCCGAAGTGTCGAGGTCCTCTGCCGGGTCGAGCACCCGCAGGAGCGAGGGCGCCGCCCCGGGGCTCGTACCCACGAGCAGCCGATCACCGTCAACCTCGACCACGTGGAGCTCGTGTGCGGCGCCCAGACGAATCGTGCGACCGACCGGACCCGTCTTTCTCGTCAGCCTCTTCGACAAGTACACACCCACACCCAACACCCCGGCAGTCACCAACAGCATGCGAGCAGAGGCCCAGACCACCCCTAGCAGCATGCGCCGTCCCCCCTGCGCTGCGTGACGTCATTCCACATCGCGATCCCTTTGACCTTACGGCGAATGATGGAGGTGTCAATAAAACGACATCTCATGCCGAATCCAAATGGAGGGCGACCGTCGCAACCAACGAAGAGAGGCGCCACATCGCAGTGAGCGCCTCTCCATTGGAAGCCCGCGCGCGGGCCTCAGAACGATGATCCTAGACCTAGACCTAGGCCTCGGCCGCCGCGGACGCACCGTCGGTGCGACTGACGAGCTCGATCAACGCCATCGAGGCGCCGTCGCCCTCGCGTTGGCCGAGCTTGATCACCCGAGTGTACCCACCGGGGCGACCCTTGAGCGCCGGAGCGATCTCCTCGAAGAGCTTGTGGACGATCTCTCGGGTCCGGATCATCTTCGAGGCCTCGCGCATCGCGTGGACCACTCGCATGTGCTCCTCACGGCTGCGGTCTGCCTTGGGTTTCTCCAGCAGATCACCGAGGCGAAGGCTGATGGAGATGGTGCGCTCGACCACGCCGCGGAGCTCTTTGGCCTTCGCTTCGGTGGTCTGAATGCGCTCATGCTCGAGCAGGTTCGTGACCATGGTGCGAAACATGGCCTTTCGATGAGATGCGCTGCGGCCGAACTTTCGACCTGACTTTTGGTGACGCATGGCTTAGCCGTCCTCTCTTTGAGCGTTGGGACCTTGCCAGCCGTCGACCTTCATGCCGAGGCTGAGCCCCATCTGCCCGAGGATTTCTTTGATCTCCTTGAGCGACTTTCGACCAAAGTTTTTGGTCTTAAGCATTTCGGATTCGGAGCGCTGAACGAGGTCCCCGATGTAGTGAATATTTGCGTTCTGGAGGCAGTTGGCCGATCGAACGGAGAGCTCGAGCTCGTCCACCGAGCGCCAGAGCACGTCGTTGATGCGATCTCGCTCCGTCTGTTGCGGCACGACCTGCTCCTCCATGTCCTCATACTTGATGAAGATGGCGAGCTGCTCCTTGAGGATCTTCGCCGCCAACGCGAGCGCGTCGTCGGGCTTCTCGGAGCCGTCGGTCCACAGTTCGAGGATGAGGCGATCATAGTCCGTGCGGTGTCCGACGCGCGCGTTCGTGACGCGGTAGTTCACCTTACGGATCGGCGAGAACAGCGAATCGATCGGGATCACACCGATGGGCATCCCTTCGGTCTTGTTCTCGTCCGCCGTCGCGTATCCGCGACCCATCATGCAGGTCATCTCGATACGAAGCATCGCGTCACCCGAGGGGCTCAGCGTCGCGATGTGGTGGTCGGGGTCGAGCACCTCCACCCCCTCGGGGGTGTCGAGGTGCTTGCCGAGCACCTTGCCGTCGTCGCCCACCTTGGACTTGTTGACGTCGAGGACGAGGACGCGAGGGGTCTCATCCTTCATCCCGAGTCGAAGACCCTTGATGTTCAAGATGATGTCCGTGACATCCTCGACGACGCCGTCGATGCTGGCGAACTCGTGGACCGCGTTGGAGATGCGGACGCTCGTGATCGCCGCGCCCTGGAGGGAGCTCAAGAGCACCCGGCGGAGGCTGTTCCCCAGGGTGATCCCGTAGCCGCGCTCAAGCGGCTCACAAGTGAATTTGCCGTAGTTCTCGCTGACGTTCTCTTGCTCCAACATTTTGGGGCGGATGAGATCGCGCCAGTTCCGGGAGCGTGTGCTGAAATCTTGCTGCATAACTGTGGCTCCTTATTTCGAGTAGAGCTCTACGATGAGCTGCTCGTCGATGTCTGCCGAAGAATCGGCGCGGGTTGGAAGTGCGGTGATTTTGCCCGTGCACTTGTCACGGTCGATTTCGATCCACGCGGGGAGCGGGGAACGATCCAAGTTGCCCAATGCGTCAGTGATTTTCTGCACCTTCCGCGATTTTTCACGGACCTCGATCACATCACCAGGTCGCACTTGATAGCTGGGGATGTTGACCTTCTTGCCGTTGACGAGGAAGTGTCCGTGACGCACAAGCTGGCGCGCCTCCGCGTGACTCGAGGCGAAGCCCGAACGCAGCGCGGTGTTGTCGAGGCGACGCTCGAGGAGCTGGAGCAGGTTCTCACCAGTCACGCCCTTCATGCGCGCGGCCTTGTAGTAGTACCCACGGAATTGCTTCTCGATGAGCCCATACATGCGCTTGACCTTCTGCTTCTCGCGAAGCTGCTGGCCGTAGTCACTCGGGCGGCGGCGGCGTGCTTGTCCGTGCTGGCCGGGGGGATATTGACGACGCTCGTATCCACACTTGTCGGTGTAGCAACGATCGCCTTTCAAAAAGAGCTTTGCGTCTTCGCGACGGCAGAGCCTACAAACGGGTCCGATGTAGCGTGCCATGGTCCTAGACTCTCCTTCGTTTCGGCGGGCGGCAGCCGTTGTGTGGGATGGGGGTGACGTCACGGATGGAGGTCACGCGAAGGCCTGCGGACTGAATGCCCCGCAGCGCGGACTCTCGGCCGGCGCCCGGTCCGGAGACCTTGATGGCGACGGTCTTCATGCCGTGATCTTGAGCCTTTCGCGCGGCGTCATCCGCGGCGAGCTGCGCGGCGAACGGGGTGCTCTTACGCGAGCCCTTGAAGCCACGAACTCCGGCCGATGACCACGCCACGGTGTTGCCGTTGACGTCGGTGATGGTGACCGTCGTGTTGTTGAACGTGGAGCGGATGTGAACCACTCCCGTGCCGATGTTTTTGCGAGCCTTGCGACGCCCGCCTCTTGGATTTGCCATGGGTGGTTACGCCTTCTTCTTGAGCGCGACCTGCCCGCGCTTGGGCCCTTTGCGCGTACGCGCGTTTGTGTGAGTTCGTTGACCACGAACGGGGAGGCCGCGACGGTGGCGGAGGCCACGGTAGCAACCGAGATCCATCAGCCGTTTGATGCTCATTTGCACCTCGCGGCGAAGATCACCCTCGACCTTGAAGTCGGTCTCGATGGTCTTGCGAATGGCGCTCACCTGCTCGTCGGTGAGCTCTTGGGTACGAATCGAGCCACCGACGCCGGAGCGTCGAAGGATTTCGCCCGACGTACGATCGCCCACGCCGTAGATGTACGTGAGCGCGACGTCGATGCGCTTGGCTTTCGGGAGGTCGACACCTGCAATACGTGCCATGACTACCCTTGCCTCTGCTTGTGTTTAGGATTTTCGCAGATGACGCGGACGACTCCCGACCGCTTGATCACCTTGCACTTCTCACAGATGCGTTTAACGCTTGATCTGACTTTCATTTTCTTCCTTGCTTAGCCGGGCTCTGCCACCGAGATGATGACGCCCCGACCCGGATCGAGGCGGGCTCTTTGGACCCGCACTCGCTGCCCCGTCCGAATAAGCATCCCTTGCCGGGTGGCCTCCTCAGAGCGACCCGCGATGATGGGGCCGTCTTCGGATTCGAGACGAAACAGCTGCTGGGGCAACTCAGCGACGACTGTCGCCTCGATGGTGGGATGCGGTTGTTGCATGCGTTCTTCCCCCCTTGGGGTTGGGAGCGCCCAAATGTGCCGTTTGCCTCCGCTGAGAACACGCGACAGCCGGCGGAACTTCTCAGCCTCGGCGGGAGAATTCAACCCAAATGGAGAGGTTTTTGCGCAACCCGCGCGAGCCTGTCGATGTGCCGTGGAGCGCGCCCGACTCCGCCAGCCCTTGTCCGATTCCAAGGCCGCATGTCACCTCCCTTGCGTGGCGGACCCCCCGCTCCCACGAGGCCGAACGATCGCCCCACAGCGCGCACCGGAGGGCGTCGGCCCGGGCCCCCTCCGGTGCGGTCTCGAGGCGCCGTCCCGGGGCCCCTCCGGTGCGGTCTCGAGGCGCGGTCTCGAGGCGCCGTCCCGGGGCCCACATGTTCGGGAGAGGCCCCCCTGGGGAGGCGCGAATCTCGCGGCGCTGGAGCCTGTCTCGCCGCACCCGCCACACCCGCCGCACCCGGAGGTTCCAGGTGACGCGAAGGCCCGCTCCACGTGGCTCCCCGCGCGCGGGCAGTCCATGGATGAACCCGAGTCCCCGTGCGCTACAGTCCGCGTCAGTGGAACCAGACACGCTGCGGATCTTGCTCGAAGACGACGACCTCGTCGTGGTCCACAAGCCCTCCGGGATGTCGTCCCACCGCGGCTGGACCCGAGAGGGACCCGTCGCGCTGCAATCCACGCGAGACCTCGTCGGCCAACACCTGTTTTTGGCGCACCGACTCGACCGGAGCACCAGCGGCGTGCTGGTCTTCACCAAGTCCCGGGACACCGTCCGGCGCGTGTGTGATGCGTTCGAGGCGGGGCACGCGCTCAAGCGCTACCTCGGCGTGTGCCGCGGACGTCTCCAAGAAGACGACCTGCTGCTCGAACATCCCGTCCCGGGGTCGGAGGATGGACCACGGGTACCGGCGAGCACATGGATTCGCTGCCTCGAGCAACCTGCCCACGAGCGGTGCTCCCTGTTTGAGGCCATGCCGATCACCGGGCGACTTCACCAGATCCGCCGACACCTCAAACATCTGTCTCACCCCATCGTCGGGGACGTCCGATACGGGGACGGCCGGATCAACCGCCACTACAGGAGCGCGCGTCACTTCCGTCGACTCGCGCTCCACGCGTGGAGCATCGAGTTCCCCCACCCGCGCACCGACGCGCGCGTACGCGTCGTGGCACCCGTACCGCGTGACTTGGCGATCCTGCTCGCCGCCATGGACTGCCCTGAAGAGCGTTACTCAACCCAACGCCCGTGGCCCACGGCCACCGAGGATCGGCGCTCCCGCTGCCTGCCGTTGCCTGATCGCTCGCGCGCCCCGTAGAGCGCGCCGGTGCACCGCGCAGTCGCGGCGTCCCCCTTAGGAGCGACGCCGGCGGCCTTGGCTCGGACCTGCGAAGCCTTCGTAGCTCCGGGTCACGAGGTGACTCTCAATCTGCTGTGCGAGATCGAGGGCCACGCCCACCACGATGAGCAGCGAGGTGCCGCCGTAATAAAACGGCACGTTGTACTTGATCTGCAAGAACGTCGGGAGCACGCAGACCGCGGCGATGTACCACGCACCGGCGAAGGTCAGCCGGTTCAAGATGAACTCGATATAATCGGCCGTGCGTTTGCCTGGTCGAATCCCAGGGATCGACGCGTTTTGCTTCTTCAGGTTGTCCGCGAGATCGACGGGGTTGTACTGCAGCTTCGTATAAAAGAAGCAGAAGAAGATCACCAACACCACGTAGAGGCTGAGGTAGAGCCACCCACCGTACTGCAGCGCGACCGACAAGCGCTGAAGGTAGACGTTGCCCGTCATGCTCGCGATCTGGCTCGGGAACATAATCAGCGAGGAGGCGAAGATGGGGGGAATCACGCCGGCGCTGTTAATCTTCAGCGGCAGGTAGTTTTGTTGCGCGCCACCGAACATCTGCTTGCCAGCCACGCGCTTCGCGTAGAGCACCGGGATTCGACGCTGGCCACGCTCCATGATCACCACAAAGGCGATCACCGCCAAGACCACGGTCAGCAGGATGCCGAGCATCATCGGCCCGAAGTTCTCCGGGTCATCCACCGACTTTTGGAACAGCTGGAACAGCGCGGGGATCAGCTCCGCGACGATGCCTGCGAAGATGATGAGGGAGATGCCGTTGCCGATCCCTCGCTCCGTGATCTGCTCACCGAGCCACATCAAGAAGCAGGTGCCCGCCGTAAACGCCAAGATCGCGATGACCTTGAACCACAGGCCGGGGTTGAGCACCACGGTTTGGCCCGCGGTGTTGAGCCCCTCCACCCAATTGGCGATGAAGTAGCCCTGGACCACGGACAAGCCCACCGTGAGGTAGCGAGAGTACTGGTTGATCTTTCGGGTCCCGCTCTCCCCCTCCTTGCGGAGCTCCTCGAGGCGCGGAATCACCACCTGCATCAGCTGCATGATGATGCTCGCGCTGATGTACGGCATGATGCCCAGCGCGAACACCGAGGCCTGCGCGAACGCGCCGCCGGTGAACAGGTTCATGTAGCCGAGCAGACCGCCAGCACCCCCCGCGACCACCTTGCCCATCGCCGCACGGTCCACGCCCGGGATGGCGACAAAAATTCCGAAACGATAGACCGCGAGCATCGCGACTGTGAACAGCACGCGCCGCCGAAGCTCGGGGAGTTTGAAGATGTTGATGATGATGCCCATGTCGAACGTAGACTTGGCCAGGTTGTCGTAGCTTGTCGCCGATCTGACACCGGCGGGACCATGTATTTACCCCCCGAGGGGCACGCGGGCCAACCGGCCCTCACTTGAGAATGCGCAAAGGCCGCGCAGTGCGCGGCCTTCCCTCCGATCTCCCGTGGACTAGCGCCTAGGCGCCAGCGCCAGCCGACTTCGACTCAAGGAGATCGATGGAGCCGCCGGCGGCCTCGATCTTCTCGCGGGCTTTCTCGCTCACGCGATGGACCTTGATGGAGAGTTTCTTGTCGAGGTTCCCGTCGCCGAGGACCTTGATAACTTTCGCTTTCTTCGGCACGAGCCCCCGAGCCAAGATCTCCTCCACGGTGACCTCGCTCCCAGCTTCGAACGCCTCAGACAGTCGCGCGACGTTGACACCGTGGACCTCCACGCGGTTGATATTCACAAAGCCACGCTTGGGCACGCGACGATGGATCGGATTTTGTCCGCCCTCGAAGCCCACGCGGACCGTGCTGCGCTTCTTTTGACCCTTGCTGCCGCGACCGGCGGTCTTGCCGTTCCCAGAGCCGGGTCCACGCCCGATGCGTTTTTTCTTCTTGCGAGCACCCTCGGGTGCTTTGAGGTTATGAAGTTCGGTTCCCATTGTTTGTTCTCCCGGGCGGTCTAGGCCTCGTCCGCCGCTTCAACAGCGACGAGGTGCTGCACCTTGCGGATCATTCCGCGGATGGAGTTGGAATCTTCGAGCACAACCGAGTGGTTGAGGCGACGGAGCCCCAGACCACGGACCGTCGCCTTTTGCGTCTGCGGACGGTCGATGGTGCTTCGAACGAGCGTGACTTTGAGTTTGTGTGCCATGACGGATTACTCCATGAGCTGGGCCACCGTCACACCACGACGGCTCGCGACCTGCTCCGGAGAGCGAAGGCTTTGAAGCGCGTTGATGGCGGCGTGGACCACGTTGAGGGGGTTGTTGGTTCCGAGGCACTTGGTCAGCACGTCGTGAATGCCCGCGCACTCGACGACTGCGCGGACCGGGCCTCCAGCGATCACACCGGTACCAGCCGAGGCCGGGCGAAGCAGGACGCTTCCCGCGCCGTGGCGTCCGATGATTTCGTGGGGGATGGTCGCGCCCGAGAGCGGCACTTGGAACATCTCCTTGCGCGCGATCTCGTTGGCTTTGCGGATCGCCTCCGGCACCTCGCGTGCCTTGCCGTAGCCGACGCCGACCCAACCTTTTTCGTTTCCAACGACGACGAGCGCGCTGAATGCGAAGCGACGGCCACCCTTGACCACTTTCGCTACGCGGTTGATGTTGACCACGCGGTCTACGAGGTCGCCGAGATTTTCAATGTCGTAAGATGCCATTTTCGAGTGACTCCGTCTTAGAACTCAAGGCCGCCTTCGCGGGCTGCGTCCGCGAGTGCGGTGATGCGGGTGGGTTTTGAATTGGGGTTCTCCGCGTCGGCGTTGCGATACACGTAGCCGTTGCGATCAAAGACCACTCGGCCGATCCCCTTATCTTTGCAGGCCGCCGCGATCGCGGTCCCAACGAAGCGGGCGCGGTCGAGCTTGACGCCATCGACATCCTTGGCGGATACGTCGCTGGCCGCCGCGAGGGTGGTCCCAGAGACATCGTCGATGACCTGTGCGTAGATGTGTTTGTTGCTGCGAAACACGGAGAGGCGCGGAAGCGCGGAGGTCCCCGAGATTCGGTTGCGAATGCTGCGTTTGCGACGGAGTCGCGCAGCTTTGCTGTTGTTCGTGCTCATCGGTCAGTCCTCGCCTATTTCTTACCGGTCTTGCCTTCTTTACGGATGATGCGCTCACCCACATAACGGACGCCCTTGCCTTTGTAGGGCTCTGGCGGACGGTACGCGCGGATGTCCGCGGCGACCCGACCGAGCAGCGCCTTGTCGGCAGACTCAAGGTGCAAGAGCCCTTGCTTGTCGACCTCGGCGCTCACACCCGCGGGGAGCGGGTAGCTGATGGGGTGAGAGAAGCCCAAGGTCAGGTCCACGTTCTTGCCCTTGACCACGGCGCGATAACCGACGCCGATAATCTCGAGCGAGCGCTTGAAGCCCTCGGAGCAGCCCACGACCATATTGTTCGTCATGGCGCGAGCCATGCCGTGGAGGGCGCGGTTGTCTTGCAGATCATTGGGACGACTGAACTTCACCGTGGACCCCTCAACCGCGAAGCTGATGGGCGGGGGGACCTCGAAGCTCAAGTTCCCCTTGGGACCCTTGACCGAAATGGTCTGGTCGCTGGTGCTGACAGTCACCCCTTTGGGGATATCGATGGGAGCATTTCCGACTCTAGACATGGTGCCTCCGTTACCAAACGCTGCAGATGAGCTCGCCGCCGACGCCTTCACGCCGGGCTGCACGGTCTGTCATCACGCCATGCGAGGTGCTGACGATCATGATTCCAAGGCCGTTGCGGACCTTCGGGATATCTGAGCAGCGTACGTAATGACGCTGCCCCGGACGGCTGACGCGGCGGAGCCCCTCGATGGCCGGGGCGGTCTCGTGCCAACGCAAAGAGATGCGAAGTGTGCCCTGGCGGTCATCCTCATTCCACTCGAAGCTCTCAATATAGCCCTCTTGATCGAGGATCTGAGCGATTCGGCGTTTGAGTTTGGAACCTGGCACGATCACCTCACGGTGTCCGGCCATCAGGGCGTTGCGGATACGGGTCAACATATCGGAGATGGGATCAGTCATGGACATGGGATCAACCTCCACTCACTTGACGAAAAGGCATGCCGAGGTGTCCCAGCATGGCGCGGGACTCGTCGTCAGTCTTCGCGCTGGTGTGAATGCAAATGTTCATGCCTGGGACCTTGTCGAGGCGCTCGATGTCGACCTCTGGAAAGATGAGGATCTCCTTGACCCCAAGGGTGTAGTTACCGCGCCCGTCAAACGCCTTACGCGAGAGACCACGGAAGTCGCGGGTACGAGGGAGCGCCACGTTCAGCAGACGGTCGAGGAACTCCCACATCTGGTGGCTGCGAAGCGTGACCATGCAACCGATCTTCATCCCCTCACGGAGCTTGAAGCCAGCGATGGATTTCTTCGCCCGGGTCACCACAGGACGTTGGCCCGTGATGAGGCCGAGGGACTCGAACCCCTGCTCGAGCAGCTTCGGCGTTTTAATCGCCTCGCCGAGGCCGATGTTGATGACGATCTTCTCCACGCGGGGGACCTGCATGGGGTTGGCGTACTTGAACTCCTCTTGGAGCTTTCCAACGATTTCGTCGAGAAATCGCCGCTCAAGTCGCGACTTGGTGCCGGAAGGTCGCCCCACGCCTGCGTCGCGTACACGCTTGAACTTGTACGCGTAGCCCGCGGCGTCGTTCTTCTTGGGGGGCGTCGCCCCGCCTGATTTTGATCTTGCCTGTGCCATAGCTAATTCCTCAGGTGTCGAGCTGCTCGCCGGATTTCACGGCGACCCGAACCTTCTTGCCGTCCTTGAGATTTTTGAATCGAATTCTGGTCGGCTCGCCGCTTTGGGGATCCGCCAGCATGACGTTGGAGAGGTGGATCGCAGCCTCGCGCTTCTCGATTCCACCGCGTTGGTTGTCACGGGTGGGCTTGCGGTGCTTGGTCACGATGTTGACCCCTTTCACCACGACACGATCAGCGCCAGGGAGCACGCGAAGCACGGTGCCGCGCATCCCCTTGTCTTTGCCTGCGATGATGACGACGTCGTCACCCTTACGTACACGTTCCATTAGAGCACCTCCGGGGCGAGGCTCACGATTTTCAAGAATCGCTTGTGTCGGAGCTCGCGAGCGACGGGGCCGAAGATCCGGGTCCCCACCGGTTGGTTTTGGGCGTCGACCAGCACGGCGCTGTTGACGTCGAAGCGGATGAGGCTCCCATCTTGACGACGCATGCCCTGCCTGGTGCGGACGATGACCGCCTTGGTCACCTGCCCCTTCTTGATCTTGGTGTTGGGGAGGCACTCACGGACGGACACCACGACGATGTCGCCGACCGAGGCGTACCGTCGCTTCGAACCACCGAGGACCTTGATGCACGCGACCTTGCGCGCGCCCGAGTTGTCGGCCACATCGAGAACTGACTCAACTTGAATCACAGCTGGGCTCCTCTCTCGACGACGGTCTGCAAGCGCCAGCGCTTGTCCTTGGAGATCGGCCGGCTCTCCACGATGTTCACGCGATCGCCAGTTTTGGCGTCGTTGCGCTCGTCGTGGGCTTTGTAGCGGAGCCGCTCTTGGATGTACTTCTTGTAACGAGGATGTCGGTACCGACGAATCACCTCGACGACGACGGTCTTGTCCATCTTGTCGGAGATCACGGTCCCCACAAGGATGCGCCGCTGACGGACTTGCGTTGTTTGATTCTCTTCGCTCATTGTGCCTCTCCGGCGGTCGCGCTGTCGCGCTGAGTGAGGATGGTTTTGATCCGGGCGATGTCGCGACGGACCGAGGAGAACATGGCAGTGCTCACGCGACGGGAGGTCGCCTGGGACACGCGCATGCGGACAATCTGATCACGAAGATCCTTCTCCAGCTGGAGGAGGTCTTCCTTGGATTTATCTCGGAGTTCTGACGCTTTCATTTCATCAGCTCCTTTCTAGAGGCCCTGCCCTCGGGACACGAAGCGGGTCTTGAGTGGGAGTTTGTGGTGCGCGAGACGAAACGCCTCACGCGCGAGCTCTTCGGGGACACCCTCAATTTCGTAGAGCATGCGGCCAGGCTTGACCACGGCGACCCAGTACTCCGGTCCGCCTTTACCCTTACCCATGCGGGTCTCCGCGGGCTTCTTGGAGATGGGCTTGTCGGGGTACACGCGGATGAAGAGCTTGCCGCCACGCTTCACGCGACGGTTGATGGCGATACGGGCGGCCTCGACCTGACGAGAGGTCAGCCAGCCGCACTCCAGCGCCTGGAGGCCGTAGTCACCAAAGGAGACGACGTCGCCGCCTTTGGCCTTGCCCCTCATGCGGCCCTTGTGGACCTTGCGGAACTTAACTCGATTTGGAGAAAGCATGATGAAGTGACTCCTAGCTTAGTTGCGGTTTTGCCGGGGACGGGGGAAGCGCGGATCTGCACCGCTGCGGTCGTAGACCTCGCCCTTGAAGATCCAGCACTTGATGCCGACGATGCCGGCCGTGGTGCTCGCTTCCGCGAAGCCGTATTCAATGTCTGCGCGCAGGGTGTGAAGCGGCACGCGACCGAGTCGGTACCACTCGCGCCGGCTCATCTCGGAGAAGCCGAGGCGGCCCGCCGCGTTCACGCGGATGCCCTTGGCGCCAAACTTCATGGCGGTCTGCACCGAGCGCTTGAGCGCGCGGCGGTAGGCGATGCGGCGCTCGAGCTGTTGGGCGATATTCTCGGCCACGAGCTGCGCGTTGATCTCCGCCTTGCGGACCTCTTGGATGTTCAAGAACACCTCGGAATCCGTGAGACGCTGGACAATCTTCTTGAGTTTCTCGACGCCTGAGCCGCGTTTGCCGATGATGATTCCCGGGCGACCCGAGAAGATGTTCACCTTCAACTTGTTGGCGGCGCGCTCGATGGTGATCTCGGCGATGCTTGCCCCACGGAGGGTGCGCGCGAGCTCGCGGGTTTCTGCGTCGTTCGCGGACGCGGGGACTTTCTCCCCCTTCAAGAACGAGCGGAGGAGCAGGTCCTCGTGGAGCCAGTTGCGATAGCGAGCTTGCTCGAACCACTTCGAGTTCCAGGTCTTGACGACCCCAACGCGAAAACCGATTGGATGTGTTTTATGACCCATAACTTAGTTGCTCGTTTCCGTAACTTCCACGGTGATGTGGCTGGTCTTCTTCTCAATCCGGGTCGCGCGCCCTTGCGCGCGGGGACGCCAGCGCTTCATGGTGGCGCCCTGGTCGACCATCACCGTGGACACCACGAGGTTGTCCACATCCACGCCGCCGCGGTCCTCCGCGTTGGCGACCGCGGACACGAGCAGCTTGAAGAACTCACGGGCTCCAGCTTTCTTGGTGAAGCGAAGCTGGTTGATCGCGGTGGTCACGTTTTGGCCGCGGATCATCTTGGCGATGATTCGCGCCTTCCGTGGCGCCATACGAAGATTGCGAAGTCGTGCGGTCGCCATCTTACTTCTTGCCCTTCTTGTCCGCGGCGTGGCCACGGAACGTACGCGTCGGCGAGAACTCGCCAAACTTGTGGCCGACCATATTCTCCGTGACGAACACGGGGATGAACTTGTGACCGTTGTGCACGAGCACGTTGGCACCCACGAAGTCCGGGAGAATGATGGAACGGCGAGACCAGGTCTTGATCGCCTTGCGATCTTTGCTCTCGATGGCGGTGATAATCTTTGATCGTAGACCGGGATCGACGAACGGTCCCTTTTTGACGGAGCGGGGCATAACTTACCTCTTCCTCCGAGAGACGATGAAGGTCTCGGTGCGCTTGTTGTTACGGGTACGGGCGCCCTTCGTAGGCTTGCCCCAAGGAGTGACCGGGTGACGACCACCCGAGGTACGGCCCTCACCACCACCCATGGGGTGATCGACCGGATTCATGACGACGCCGCGGTTGTGCGGACGGCGACCGAGCCAGCGGGAACGCCCCGCCTTGCCCAACTTTAGATTGGCGTGCTCGGAGTTGCTGAGCACACCGACGGTGGCGCGGCAACGCGCGTGCACGCGCCGGACCTCACCGGACGGCAGACGAACCTGCGTCCAGTCGCCGGTGCGGGCCATGAGGCGCGCGCCGGTGCCAGCGGAGCGGACGAGCTGTCCTCCCTTGCCGATTTTGATCTCCAGGTTGTGGAACACGGTGCCGACCGGGATGTTCGCCAGCGGCAGGCAGTTGCCTGGGCGGATGTTGGCGGAGGGCGAGGTCAACACCTCGTCGCCCACCTTCAGGCCGCCGGGCGCGAGGATGTAGCGCTTCTCGCCGTCTGCGTAGTTGATCAAGGCGATGAAGCAGGTGCGGTTCGGGTCGTACTCGATGGACGCCACCGTCCCGGGCACGCTCCACTTGTCGCGCTTGAAATCGATGACGCGGTAGCGACGCTTGTGGCCACCTCCACGAAAACGAGAGGTGATGCGGCCGTAGTTGTTTCGCCCTTGAGCGCGGTGCTTCTTCACCAACAACGACTTCTCCGGCTTTGAGGCCGTGACCGCATCCTTCGTGTTGGTCGTCATGTTGCGACGACCGGGAGACGTTGGACGATACTTCTTGAGAGGCATGATCTAGCTCCTATTGCTCTCCGTAGAGGTCGATGCTGTCGCCGTGGTGCAACGTGACGACCGCTTTCTTCCATTTTCGGGTTTTGCCGTAGTTTTGACCGACGCGGCGGAGATCGCCGCGCACGACCATGGTTCGGACCTTGTTGACCCGGACGCCGAACACCATCTCGACCGCCTTGCGGATCTCGATTTTGTTGGAGTCGCGGTGCACCTCAAAGGTGTACTGGTTGTCCTCACCTTGGAGCTCGCCGGATTTCTCCGTGACGAGCGGGCGGATAATGATTTGGTGTGCGTTCATGCTTCACCTCCGGCCGGGTCGGCGCCGGTCAAGCGGGCGTCGAGCTCGCGAAGCGAGGTCTCGGAGATCAACAGCTTGGGGTGCTTCAGGATGTCGTAGACGTTAAGTCCGCGGGCATCCAGGAAGTTCGCCGTCGCGAGGTTTTTGCTGCTTCGCTTCAAGGTGGCGTTCTCCCCGGAGTCCACGAGCAGCGCCTTGGGCGCCTCGAGCTTGGTCAAGGCCGAGGCGAGATTCTTGGTCTTCCCGTCGGCGACAGACATGTCCTTGACGACGAGCAGCGCGTCTTGGGAGACGCGCAGGCTCAGCGCGGAGCAGAGCGCGCCGCGGACGGCCTTTTTGTTCATCGAGAAGGCGTAGCTGCGCGGGCGAGGACCGTGGGACTGGCCACCACCACGCCAGAGGTTGACCCGCTTCGAGCTGTGTCGAGCGTTGCCGGTCCCCTTCTGCTTGTACATCTTCCCGTGGGTTCCATGCACCTCGCTGCGCTCCTTGGTCTTCGCCGTTCCAGCGCGCTTTTTGGCGCGCTGCCAACGAACGACCTCCCACAGCAGGTGTTCTTTTACTTTAGACTGGAAGACCTCGTCCGACACGTTGATCGTGCCGACGTTCTTCCCTTCCAGGTCTATGACATTGAGCTTTGGCATGTTGAAGACTCCGCCGAATGGCTGATGAGTGTTAGGTCTTGATCTGGACGTCAACGCCGGCCGAAAGGTCGAGTTTCATGAGCGCGTCCAGGGTCTCTTTGTTGGGTCGGAGGATGTCGAGCAGACGCTTGTGCGTGCGAATCTCGAACTGCTCGCGGGACTTTTTGTCCACGAAGGGTCCGCGAAGTACGGTGTACTTGTTGATCCTCGTGGGCATCGGGATCGGACCGGCGACGTTCGCACCGGTGCGCTTCGCCGTGTCCGCGATCTCATTGGCCGACTGATCCAACAACTTATGGTCGTAGGCCTTGAGCGTGATACGTATTTTGAGATTCTCCATCGAAGTGTTCCGTTGCTAGGTGTCGTTTACTCGATGATCTTGGTGACCACGCCGGCGCCGACCGTACGTCCACCCTCACGGATGGCGAACTTGCTGCCCTCTTCGCAGGCGATGGTCTTGCCGAGGTTCACCTCGAACTCGATGTTGTCTCCCGGCATCACCATCTCGGTGCCCTCCGGGAGGATGACCTGGCCGGTCACGTCCGTCGTGCGGAAGTAAAACTGCGGCTTGTAGCCCTTGAAGAACGGCGTGTGACGTCCACCCTCGTCCTTTTTGAGCACGTACACCGACGCCATGAACTTCGTGTGCGGCGTGATCGACCCCGGTTTTGCGATCACCATCCCCCGCTCCACATCCTCCCGATCGATCCCTCTCAATAACAACCCCACGTTGTCACCCGCCTGCCCATCGTCCAACGTCTTGTGGAACATCTCCACTCCCGTCACTACCGATGTCTGCGTGTCCTTGAGCCCGATGATCGCGATCTCTTCGCCCACGATCACCTTGCCACGCTCGATCTTACCGGTCACCACCGTGCCACGGCCGGAGATCGTGAACACGTCCTCCACTGGCATCAAAAATGGCTTGTCC
>JAAZXR010000209.1 GCA_014240065.1 Myxococcales bacterium | reverse complement strand
GTCGTACATGTTGAAGCCGACGTCGCTCATGAGCACCAGCGAGCTCGCGCCGTGGGGCTCGTAGTCTTGCTTGCTCACGCTGAGCACGTCGGCGTCGATGATGCGGGCGATCTCCTCGAGGGTGTTGGTGATGCGCTCGGCGGAGTAGCGCGCGTCGATGTGCTGGATGTACGCCATGCGCTCGGCCTCGGTCCGGGCGACGAAGAAATCGTACATGTTGAAGCTCACCACCTTGGTGAGGTTGTTGAAGCCCTGCAGTCGAACTTTTCCCTGGGATCCACGCACGCAAAGAGTCTCGACCGAGTGAGCCCAGGTCGTCAACTGCGGCGCTCAGCGGGCCCTGATACCTCGCGTTACCCCTTGTCGCTCGACCCGCCCGACGCCCCAGCTTCGCCGCCTCGCAGCAGCTTGGACAGCGCCCAGCGGCGGGCCCGCTTGTAGACCCGACCCGAGGGCGAGAGGTCGCCTTCAGCCTCCAGGGCCCGACGTGTTCGCGCACCGATCCACAAACCCAGGCCCAAGGCCGCCACACCGAGTACGATCAGTCCTGCGCTCATCCCCTGTAGTGTAGCGCGACCCTCGAAACAGATCCCGTTTCT
>JAAZXR010000208.1 GCA_014240065.1 Myxococcales bacterium | reverse complement strand
CAATTGCGAAAGCGGATGTTCCGTCTCCGTCTCCGTCTTCGTTACCACTAGCAATAGTCCATGTTAGTCCAGTCTGGTCACCCGTTGTGGCAAGATCGACTACGTCTCCGTAGGTAGATGCCTCTGATAGAGCAGTGTCTGCATCAGTCACGGTTGGAGCGACGTCGGTGATGGTGACGGAGATTATTCCAGTAGCTGCGGCAATTGCGAAAGCGGATGTTCCGTCTCCGTCTCCGTCTTCGTTACCACTAGCAATGGTCCAAGTTAGGCTGAGTCGACTAGTTGTGCTGCAAACGTCGCTACTATTGCGGCTACAGGAGATACTACCGGCCTAACATGGACCATTGCTAGTGGTAACGAAGACGGAGACGGAGACGGAACATCCGCTTTCGCAATTGCCGCAGCTACTGGAATAATCACCGTCACCATCACCGACGTCGCTCCAACCGTGACTGATGCAGACACTGCTCTATCAGAGGCATCTACCTACGGAGACGTAGTCGATCTTGCCACAACGGGTGACCAGACTGGACTAACATGGACTATTGCTAGTGGTAACGAAGACGGAGACGGAGACGGAACATCCGCTTTCGCAATTG
>JAAZXR010000207.1:236-607 GCA_014240065.1 Myxococcales bacterium | reverse complement strand
CTTTTTTGTTTTTTTTTTTTATTCTGTTTCGTATTCGTCGACAAACTCCTCGTCGCGTTGCTCGTCAATGTTCGCGAGATTGTCGTCAATTACCGCCGCTTCAAACTCGTCGTCCGTGATGTCGGCGAGCATTAATGAAACGTACTCGTCATCCTGGTAGCGAACCGGTGTCTTGCGCTTGCGTTTGCCGACCACCACGTTTTCAAGGCAAATACAGTCGACGTCGACGTCCTCGTCGTCGTCCTCGTCGTCGTCGTCGTCCTCGTCGGGAACAAATTCGCCTTTGTCTTCCTGCAATACGCGCACCTCGTCTTCGTCGTCGGGCAGCGCAAACTGCTGTTTTTTTTCAGCTTTTTTGTATAGCTTGTTGA
>JAAZXR010000207.1:0-226 GCA_014240065.1 Myxococcales bacterium | reverse complement strand
TGAGCTTTTTCAAATACTTTTGCAATTTTTTATTGATTTTATTAATTTTTTGAAGGTCGCGTTGCGTTGAAAATGAGTTCTGACAGAACGCAATCTTGTTTGAAACGGTTTTGCTCATTTTAGACAAGTAAGTTTTGGTTTTGTCTAAAAGTGTATTTTTTATTCATTTTCATTTTTTAGTGAAAAAAATTTTCTAATTCGGCGTCTAAGTCTAAATCTAAATCAG
>JAAZXR010000206.1 GCA_014240065.1 Myxococcales bacterium | reverse complement strand
CGAGGCGGCGGGCATCCCGAAGTGGTCAGGCACGGGGCTGCTCTCCGCGGGTATCACCACCACCATCGCTGGAGTCCTGCTCTCTTTGACGTACCTCGTCAATACGCCAGGTCGCGGGGCCAGGTACGACTACGACTCGGAGAGCGGGAACGCATACTACCCCGAGACTCCGATCTACCTCGCCGTCGGGTTGACGGTGTTGGCGGGCGGGGCCGCCATGGTCTCCGTGGGCGGCGTGCGCCAGCGTCGTTATCAAGCGGCGGTGCTCGACTCCCTGGTGCGCGGCCGGGTGTCCACCACGAGGGGCGAGCCCTCATCCTTCACCCCCATCTCCAGCGGCGCTCCACCTCCAACGGGCCGCGGCGCGCTCGGCAGCGGCATCGCCCTCACCTCCGCCGGCATGATCAGTCTGCTCACGCTGCTCTCGGTTCGCATGGCAGATGTGGGCTATGGCGTCCCCGATGAGAACGGCAGCTTGGCGCTTATCTTCGCGGGGCCGATCATCGCGGCCACGCTCCCCGCGGGCATCGCCCTCACCGCGGTCGGTGCCATGCGGCGCGACCGACATCAGCTGTGGCTCCGGTCCCACGACGAGGCCCTCGGTCCCCCTCCTC
>JAAZXR010000205.1 GCA_014240065.1 Myxococcales bacterium | reverse complement strand
GAGCTCGTGCGGGGCTGCTTGAGCACGCGCTTCATGCCCATGAAGCCGCCGCCGGCGTCGCGGATGCGGGTGGCGATGTCGGCAGCCTGCGCTCGAGCCCGCTGCCGGATGCGCTCGCGGACCTCGTGGTCGGTGAGGCGCGGGTCAAAGCCCGGCGGCCGCGTGAGCATGAGGTCTGCGGTGGCGGGCATGCAGTCACGGAAGTACACGCTGGGTCGCTCGACCTGCTTGACCTCGCCGTACGCCATATTCCAGCTCATGACGCCCTCCCAGTAGCGCGGGGCGGGCACCAGGCCGGCCTCGGTGGGGTTGGCGAGGGTGTAGACGCACTTGTCCTCAAGGTCGGACGCCTCGAGCAGCCGCACGGCGTTGTAGGAGCCCGGCTCGAACAGGTTCTCGAACTGCCCAAAGCGGCAGTTGACGGCGCTGGAGACGAGCTTGTTGAGGTCGCGGAAGAAGTCGGGGCGGTTGCCGAGGGGGTCGCTGAGGATGAGGTGATAATGGTTGCTCATCACGACGAACTCGTGGAGTTCGATGCGGTACTTGGCGGCGCAGTAGGCGAGGCAGTACTCGAGAATCTGACAGGTGTCGGGGTCGGGGCGCAGGAGAAACTGCC
>JAAZXR010000204.1 GCA_014240065.1 Myxococcales bacterium | reverse complement strand
GTCATGGCCGTCATCACGATCGGGCGGAACCGGTGGCGAGTCGCCAGCAGCAGGGCCTCTGTGCGCTCCATGCCGCGCAGTCGGAGTCGGTTGACGTAGTCGATGAGCACGATGCCGTTGTTGACCACCACCCCGATCAAAAGGATGCCGCCCACGATTCCCATGTCGTCGATTTCAGCTCCGGTCAGGTAATGCACCCAAATCGACCCAATGGCCGCGAGCGGGATCGTCAGCACGATCGACAACGGCATCAGGATGCTCTCAAAAAGAAACGCGATAAGCATGTATATGAACACGATCGAAAGCCCCATGGCGATCAGGCTGGTCGACATTTCGTCATCGTTAAAAGTTACCTTGATCTCGCTGAAGGAAACGCCCTCTGGCAGATCGATATTGCGCCTGGCGTTCTCGATGGCCCGGCGGGCTTGTTTTTCCTCGCCGCTCTTTAGCTTCATGCTGATGTGGTAGCTGACCTTTTTGTTGGATCGGTTGATGGAGGTCTCGCTCTTCAACATCGCCGGCTTGGTCAGGGCACCGATGGAGGCATAGCGCCCGTCATCACTCCGAACACGATAATTGTTGATGTCATCCAACTCGGCCCGATCCTCCTCACTGAACCGC
>JAAZXR010000203.1 GCA_014240065.1 Myxococcales bacterium | reverse complement strand
CAAGAATGCCGTACCACGTGCCACGAGAGGCCGTTTCCTGTTTAGAAAGGCCGGCGAGGCTGAGAATAAACAACACGCCTGCAACGAGGTAGGCGATGGTCACGAGCGAGTTACCAGCAGCATGGTCGGCCACAGGGGCCGCCGTCGTGGCAATCGCGGTGTCGAGCATCCAGTGCACGGGACTATCTCCTGAACATCGCAAGCATGCGGCGGGTCACGAAGAATCCGCCAGTGATATTGATTGTGGCAAAGAACACGGCAAGTAGGCCAAGCGCTACAGCGCCGCCTGTCGCATGGTCTGACAAGTGCAGCAATCCGCCAAGAATAATGATGCCGCTGATGGCGTTGGTCACGCTCATGAGCGGCGTGTGGAGCGCCGGCGTGACGGCCCAAACCACCTGCCAGCCGACGAAGCACGCCAAGACGAACACGGTGAAGTGTGTCGTGAAGTTGGCGGGGGCCCAGAGGCCAATTGCGAGGATTAGCGCAAGGCCCGCTAGTGCGCCAACAACAGTCATGATGCCCTTCTTCGCAGCTGGTGCAATGACGGGCGTGTGTTCGACGTCGACCGACTCCGACTCTGGGCGTTTGCCAAAATCCTTCGCGTAGTCGGTCGTTGTGGTTGGC
>JAAZXR010000202.1 GCA_014240065.1 Myxococcales bacterium | reverse complement strand
TAGGCTACGCCGGGTCGGATGGACATGGGCGCCACAGCGCCGCCGTGCAGGGAGAAGGTGGGGGAGGTGTCGGGGGCGGGGGATCGTAGACCCTGCCACGCATGATACCGGGCGCGCCGGGTGGCCCCGATGGCGACGAGTGGGATCCCGGCGGCAACACCCAGCAACGCCCACGGGAGAAAGAACTGCGCATTCCATTCACGCTCATCGGCGGGGAAGATGTCGAATCCGCCGTACTCCTGCCACCCGAGGTTTTCGGTGGATGTGTGCGCGTAGTACAAGACGTAGGCCACGGCGCCGGCGGCGAGCAGCCCGATGCCCGTGTACAGCAAGCCCTTCCCCGAGCGCGGCGCGCCGGTGCGACGGGAGACGGGGACGCCGAGCGACGCAGGCGTGGGCGCGGCGGTCGTAGGCCCTCGCGCGATGGCGGCGTCGAGGGCCTCGCGGTACCTCGCGCGTCGCACGGCACCCACGGTGGTCATGGCGGCGCCCGCCGCCAACATGGAGATGCCCGCGGCGAGGTCGATGGGGGAGGCCGCGTAGTACTCGACCCCCTCGGGCCCCCCCAACCAGGCGTCGGGGTCGGGAGGATCTGGTGTAAACGGAGGAGCCGCGGTGCGGGGATTG
>JAAZXR010000201.1 GCA_014240065.1 Myxococcales bacterium | reverse complement strand
AATTTATAAAATAATCTATTGCCATTTTTATAATTTTACATGTAATTGTTCTTACTTTTAGGGTTATAGAAAAATAATATATTTACCTCAGTTCGCAAATTAGCACAAAAAATACAGAATGCACTATTAATGTAATATTTGTTTTGGACAAAGATAAAATTCACAATCTTATTTACATGTACTACAAAAAAACATTTTAACAATCAATCAAGCCAGTGGCTCAGTTGTGATGAATTTTGTTCATAAAATATATCATATACAAATGTACATGTATCTTACGTTCTTCTAGGTTTTAGGCGGTCATCTTGGAGTGGAATCAATGCTACTAGTTGTCCTTCTTGTTCTGAAAATTGACAATTAAATTTGTTTAATGGTTAGTTCTTCTTCTTCTTCTTCTTCTTCTTCTTCTTCCATTAATAGAGTAAGCTATCGAGAGCGTTATACTCTGTTAATCTGTGTTGATATTTAATTATTTTATCAATGAACCATATGCCCTTGCTTCAATTTAATTTGCATTGAAGTAAAATTTACAACACTATTTGTATATGTATGGTTATTGTGCAAGGAGCTTTTGAATTTTGCCAAGTATATATAGGAATTACGTTATTCTCAACAAATGTGTTGTATGGAAAC
>JAAZXR010000200.1 GCA_014240065.1 Myxococcales bacterium | reverse complement strand
CCCCGGGTTCGGGCGTCGACCTGGCGAGCGCCTCCTACAGCTTTGTGGGCGAGGCCGCCGGGGACCAGAGCGCACTTGGCCTCTCGGGCGCCGGGGACGTGGACGGCGACGGTAGAGACGATGTGCTCATCGGGGCGCGTCATCACAACGCGGGCGCCGCCGATGAAGGCAAGACCTACCTCATGTTGGCCTCGGACATCACGGCCCAGGCTGCCGGGACGACCTTCGACCTGTCCAACGCCTCCTACAGTTTCGAGGGGAGCCAAAATGGGGAGCTCAGCGGCACTAGCGTCGCCATCGCCGGAGACGTGGACGGCGACGGACGCGACGACGTGCTCATCGGCGGGTATAATTGGACCGCGGGGAGCAACACTGGGCAGGGCAGAGCCTACCTGATACTCTCCTCGGCCATCACGGCGCAGCCGCTGGGCCATATGTTCGACTTGAACAGTGACTCCTCCGCCAACTTCCGAGGCGCGGCGGCCTCCGACTACCTCGGCGTACGGGTCGAGGGCGCGGGGGACGTGGACGGCGACGGCAAGGCCGACCTGCTCATCGGGGCGTATGCCAACGACGCGGGCGGCACCAATGCGGGCGCGACCTACCTGATGCGAGCGTCGACCATCAACGCTTC
>JAAZXR010000001.1:104513-148510 GCA_014240065.1 Myxococcales bacterium | reverse complement strand
CGGGCACACGGAGGCCGCCGCTCATCTGCGCGCGGGCATCTACGAGTACGAGGTCGAGGCGCGGCTTGAGTACGCCTTCCGGCGCAGCGGCAGCTCAGGACCAGGTTACGGCTCCATCGTCGGCGCTGGTGACAACGCGAACATCCTCCACTACGTGGAGAACGCGGCGATGATCGGCTCCGACGACCTCCTGCTCGTGGACGCCGGCTGTGAATGGGAGCTGTTCACGGGAGACATCACCCGCTGCTACCCGGCCTCGGGGAGGTTCACGGCCGCGCAGCGGTCCCTCTACGAGATCGTCCTCGCGGCGAATATCGCGGGGATCCAAGGCTCGACCGTCGGATCCAATATCAACGCGATCCACGAGAGATGCCTTGAGGTGTTGGTGGACGGGATGCTGTCCATCGGGCTCCTCAAGGGCAGCAGGGACTCGGTCCTTGAGCGCGAGGAGTACAAGCGCTTTTACATGCACCGGACAAGCCACTGGCTCGGCGCGGACGTCCATGACGTCGGCTCCTACTCGGTCGACGGCGCTCCGCGGTCGCTCGCGGCCGGTCACGTGCTCACGGTGGAGCCGGGCATCTACGTCGCGAACGATCTCGACGACGTCCCCGAAGAGTTCCGAGGGATCGGCGTACGCATCGAAGACGACGTGTGGGTCACGCCCGAGGGCCCCGCGGTGCTCAGCGACGCCGCCCCCAAAACGATCGCGGAGCTCGAAGCCCTCGTGGGCAGCGCGCTGTAGCGGCGCGGTCGCCCGTCAAAATCTGAGCGGCCGAGGTGGCGCACACTCGACGCATGCGCGCGCGGCGATCGCCTCATGCTTGCGATCCCCCACCCCGCGCACTGTGAGCACCTCGCGAAGTTCGCGAAACGGGCGTCGCGCGCAGATTCGTTCCGCGAGGACCGGACCGACGCCCCGGATACTCGCGAGGGCCTCGGCCGGGGCGTCGTTGAGTGGGAGACGCACTTCGAGCGCGGCGAGCTCCGCCCGGCTCATATAACCCCGCTCCACGCCGCCGCGCCCGCAACGGACACGCTCCCCGGCGCGGACCAAGCCCGCGCACGCGACCTCGCCCGCGGCGTCGGCCGTGAGCGCGGGGGGGTCGTGCGCGCACGTGAGCGCCTCGTGAACGACCACGGGCGCCTCGCACGCGAAGGCGACCGGAGCCGTCGCCGACGCCGCCTGACGACTCAGCAGCGCCGCGACACATGCCGCGGTCGCGAGCAGACCCCAAAGTGAGCTTCGCCTACCCACCGTCGGCGCCCCGCGGCGCTTCGGCCAATCCGAACGCGTCGTGAAGGGCCCTGAGCGCGAGCTCTCCATACTTCGCCGCGACGACCACCGACACCTTGATCTCCGAGGTCGAGACCATCTGCACGTTGATCCCCTCGTTGGCCAGCGCCTCAAACGCGCGCGCTGCCACGCCCGTGTGCGACCGCATCCCAACCCCGACGATCGAGATTTTACTGATCTCTGGATCGGAGAGCACCCCCACCTCCGCGTCGTCGGCGATAAAGTCGATCTGCGAGAGCTGCTCCACCGAGCTTGTGAGATCGGCGCGCGGCACCGTGAAGGTCACGTCTGTCCGCCGCGAGCGGCTCGCATTTTGGATGATCATATCGACCACCACGCCCGCGCGCCCGAGCACGCCAAACAGCTTGGCCACCGTGCCAGGCACATCGGGACAGTTGGTCACTGTCACCTTGGCCTCGCTGCGATCAAGGGCGACGCCCCGCACCACTACCTTCTCCATACTTTCGTCTTCTGGCACGATCATCGTCCCTTCGTTGGTGTTGAGGCTTGAGCGGACATGCACCGCCACGCCATATTTCATCGCAAATTCAACGCTCCTGATCTGCAGCACCTTCGTCCCTAAGGAGGCGAGCTCGATCATCTCCTCGTAGCAGATCCGTGGAATTTTGCGCGCGTCGCTCACGACCCGCGGGTCGGTCGTATACACGCCGTCGACATCCGTCAGAATCTCACACACGTCAGCGCCGATCGCGACGGCCATCGCCACAGCCGACGTGTCGCTCCCCCCTCGCCCCAGGGTCGTAATATTCCCCTCCGGATCCAACCCTTGGAATCCCGCGCACACCACCACGCGCCCCTTATCAAGCTCGCGCCGAACCTGCGACTGCTCGATTCCCGTGATCCTCGCGTTCGTAAACTGGCGGTCGGTTCGCAACCCAAGCTGATGTCCGACGAGGGAAGCCGCGGGACACCCCGCCTCGTTGAGCGCCATGGACAGCAACGCCGCGGAGACCTTCTCTCCCGTGCTCATCAGCTGGCTCAGCTCACGCTGGTGCGCGTTGTCCCCGACGCGCGCGGAGGAGATCCACTGTCCATCGGACTCACTTTGCGACGTGGTCACCAGCTCGTTCGCCATCGAGATGAGGTGATCCGTTTGACCAGCCATCGCCGAAACCACCACCACCAAGTCGTCGCCGGCGCGTCGTCGCCGCGCGCATCGATCGGCCACCACGCGGATCCGGTCGAGGTCTCCGACAGACGAGCCCCCGTATTTTTGAACGACGAGCATTCGTCGGTGTTGTAGTTCGACTGACAATCGCTTTCAAGCGTGCCCTCGCCCTTCCCCGCCCTTCGTTGCGCCCTTCCCCCAAAAAAGTGCTATGTGAGTCGTAGATGAGCCGGATTGTATGCAGCTGCGCGAGCGTCTCCGAGCAGGATATTATGAAGTGTATCCGCGAGGGAGCCCACAGCCTCCAAGCCGTCGGGCGGGCATGCGAAGCCGGCGTCGGCTGCCAAACCTGCCACGGGGACGTTCGAGCGCTGATCTCGGGCCATGTCCGTGACCTGCTGGCGTCTGGTGAGACCCAAGGCGACCAGCTCCCGCTCTTCAAAGGTAGCTAGGGCCTCGTGGCCCCAACAATCTTCGCTCTCCGGGCCAGCGCTGCCCCCGCTCTAGCCCGACTCTCCGCTGTAGAACGCCTCCGAGTCCAGCCGGCGCGCGAGCTCGTCGCTCAATCGCGGGGAGGCGTGAAGCTCCGGATCGCGCTCGAGGAGCTCTCGCGCCGCCGCGCGAGCGTCCACGACCACTTTGAGCCCGTCCCCCCCAAATCCGGCGAAGCGAAGCGACATCGCGCCCGACTGCCGAGTCCCAAACATCTCGCCGGGTCCGCGAAACTTCAGGTCGCGCTCGGCCACCTCAAATCCATCGGAGGTCTGCTCGAGCACCAACAACCGCGCGTGGGCGTCGGAGCCCTTGGACTGCCCCGTGTGCAATAGACACTGGCTCGCCCCCTGGCCACGACCCACGCGGCCGCGGAGCTGATGCAGCTGGGCGAGCCCGAAGCGCTCCGCGTGCTCGATCAAGATCGCCCGCGCGCCCGGCACGTCCACGCCCACTTCGATCACGGTGGTCGCGACGAGGACGCGAAGCTCACCGGCCCGAAACCGCTGCATCACCTCGTCTTTGTCCGCCTGAGACAGCCTGCCGTGAATCAGTCCGACCTCGCCCTCACCTTCGATCAACGCGCGGAGCTCCGCCGCCGTCTGCTCCACGTCGCTGGCCGCCACCGCCTCGCTCGCCTCGACCAAGGGGCAGACCACGTAGGCCTGGAGCCCGCCGCGGACCTGCTTGAGCAGTCGCTGGCGCGCGGACTTGAGGCCCCGCTTTCCTAGGAACACCGAGGTCTGCGCTGGCTCTCTGCCAGGCGGGAGCTCGTCGATGACCGAGACGTCGAGCTCACCAAACGCCGTCAGCGCGAGGCTCCTCGGGATCGGCGTCGCGGTCATCACCAACAGATGCGGCGCCACCCCCTTCTCACGGAGTCTCGTGCGCTGCTCCACGCCAAAGCGATGCTGCTCGTCGACCACCACGAGCCCGAGTTGATGAAACCGCACGTCATCGACAATGAGCGCGTGGGTGCCGATCAGCAGGTCGATCTTCCCGGCCTCCAACAGCGCGAGGCGTGACGCTCGCTGCGCGCGACCGGTGCTCCCCGTGAGCGAGGCGATCGTGAGCCCGGCGCGCTCACACCAGGGCGCCAGGGTTTTATAATGCTGGTCGGCCAACAGCTCGGTGGGCGCCATCAAGGCGCTCTGGGCACCCCCCATCGCCACCGCCAACGCGGCGGCGAAGGCCACCGCGGTCTTCCCTGAGCCGACGTCCCCTTGCAAGAGGCGCAGCATCGCCTCACCCGATCCCAGGTCGTCTTCGATCTCCGAGATCGACCGCCACTGCGCAGCGGTGGGCTCGAACGGGAGCGCAGAGCGGAGCCGCTCGCGATCAAAACTCACCGGAGGACACGCGCACGAGGTGTGTTTCCAGCGCTGCCGTTGCTGCAACACCGCGAGCTGAACCATGAAGAACTCGTCGAACGCGAGCCGTCGATGGGCCGGTGAGGTCCCGTCGGCGAGCCGCGCGAACGCCTCCGCGTCGAGCGTCTCCGGCGGGTCGTGAAGCAGGCGCAGCGAATCCAAGCGTGACGGCAATTCGCGCGCCGCGACCAGCCACTCCGGGATCGGATCGACCAGCGCCTCGCCGATATGTGCCACAGCCGCCCGGCACGCCTTCGCGAACGTCTTCGCAGGGACGCCCTCAACCGCCGGATAGCGCACTGTGATCGCCGGGCCTGGCGCGTCCGGGTGGGACACCTCTGGGTGAACCATCGATGGCGCGCCGCGGAAGAACTTTACAGCGCCGGACAGCAGCACGCGCTCGCCCGTGACGACGCGCTGCCCCAACCCCCCCACGGGATGAAACCAGCGCGCCTCCAGCGACGCCGCCGGCTCCCCCTCGACCGCCTCCACGGACATCCGCGCGTTGAACCTGCCGCGGAACCAGCTCTGGCGAAAGTCACGGATGACGCCCTCGACCGTCGCCTCCATCCCGTCGATCAGCTCATGAATCGGGTGGCGTGATCGCCGGTCGCGATAGCCTCGCGGTATCGCGAGCGCCAGGTCTTCGACCCGCGCCACCCCGCGCTCCGCGAGCCGCTCGGCGATCTTGGGACCCACGCCGGGGAGCACCGTCACCGGGTCGTCACCTGGACCGACGCTCCGAGTCTTTGGGCCGAGGTTCGCATCGCCACGCGACCGCTTGGCGCGAGACGCGCTGGGGCGTTCGGGCGCTCCCCTCGGGGCGTCCGCCTCGCGCGACTCCGCGGTCACCCGATCAGGCGACGGGCGTGGCCGACCGCGAACACCCCGCTGCTCCGGGGTCCGCCTCGACCTCGACGCACCCCGGGACGGGGCCGCGGGAGCGAGCTGCATACAAATCCTGAGGCCGTGCGCGACGACCCTGCTCCGATCCACGCGACCTCGCTCTTCAAAGCGTGCGAGCCCCCCCTCGAACTTCTCAAACTGTCCTCGGAGCTCGCCGAGCTCGAGCTCTTGCGTCGCCGCGGCCGCGGCCTCGCGCAAGCGCCCCCCGAGCCCCTCCTCCATGACCGCTGCGAAACCGTCCCTGGCAGCGGAGCCGAGCAGGTCCCGGAGCGAATGAAGTCCGCGGGCGCGCGTCACGACGGACGGGTGTAGGTGCAATGAAGCTCGTGGTCACACAAGCGATACACCGCCCCCTCCATGATCCGATGGTTGTCAACGCGCTCGCCCTCAAATTCCACCCCGTTCGTGCTGCCAAGATCGCAGATAAAGAACTGGCCGTCGCGCCGGACAACACGGCAGTGCTTCCGCGAGATGTTCGCGTCTTTGATCGCGATTTGACACACCCTCGGAGCCCGCCCTATCAGGAATTCGTCGCGATCGACGACGTGCACTGCCCCCGCGACGGTGATGTATAGCCGCTCCGCAGACTGCGGGGTCTTCGCCGGTGCTCGGCGCGCGGACCCTCCGAGCGGAGGTGGCTCGCTCGGATCACGCAGGGCGGGGATCGTCCGGCGACTGCTCGCGGGCGGAGAAACCGATCGGACCCGGGCGCTGTCCCCACCGGCCTTTGCGCCCGCGGCACGCTTGCGCGAGAACACCTGAATGAGCACCCCTTGAACGATCTCGTCCGTGGACACCCCGCGACTCTCCGCGAGCGCCTCCACCCTGGCCCACACATCATCCCTGCACTCGAACTTTCGGACTTGCTTGTTCATAAGGATCCCCGCGTGTCGCGGGCGCAACCATCGTAATGAAAACCGCCGGACCGAGCAACATCACCCAAAGGAGACGTGTTCTGGTCCGCAGCGATCCCCCCCCGCGATCTCTCCCGAAGGGCGCGCCTCCGCGATCGAACGCGGCGATTCATCCCTCGCCGCGCTTGAAACGTGCTTTTGATGCCGCCGCTCCGGTATCCTTCCGTACGTATGCAACGGTCCCCGCTCAACGCAGGTCACGCGCGCCGCCGGAGGGCCCGGCGCGCTCCGGCGAGATTCGGCTGGGCGTTGGGAGCGGCGGCGCTGTGCCTGCTCCCGGGGGCCGCCCACGCGACCCCCGGACAAGCGCGCCGTCTCAGCGGCGTGGAGGCTCAAGGACCCGCCACGGCCTCCGTCTCCGCACTTCATCACAACCCGGCGATGCTCACTCGTCTGCCTGGAATCAACGTCCTCTCCAGCATCTCGAGCGGCGCTGAGATCATCAACGCTCGCCGCTACGAGATCGACGGCGCAGGACTCCCGACCTCGACCCTCGGCGCCAAGACCTCCCTCGCGCAGCCCACGTTCGGCTACTTCGTCGGCGCGAGCTTCATGCTCGATCCGGTCGCGGTTGGCTTCGGCGCGTACTCCCTCGGAAACACCTATCGACCCAGCAGCGCCGCGCCGTTTCGCTACCACCTCGCGGATGATCCGAACTTCGGATGCCGCCTCGACAGCGCCGAGCAGTGCCCCTCACCTCGCTTCGGTGGGAGCGCCGAGACCAGGACAGACTGGACCCTCGCCATCGCGTGGAACGCCTTCGACCGCTTTCGCCTGGGCCTGTCGGTGCACTTCCCTCGCATGCGCGTCAAACTCGGCCGTGACCAGGACACCGCTCAGATCTCTGAGTTGGACGCGCTCACGTGCGACGGCGTCCCGAACGCGAGCGTGAATGATCCTCGCTGCACGCGGCGCCTCGTCTACGACGGTCGCACGCAGCTGAGGTGGTTCGGCCTCGTCGACGAGGGGAGCAACTTCGATCTCGCCCTCACCGCGGGGATCGCCGTTGACGTGGGAGACAGTGGCGTCATCGGGCTGCGGTATCGCACCCAACCGCTGCTTTACCGCGGAAAGGTAGAGACCATCGGCCGCGCCCGGGTCTGCCGACCTGGCGAGGCGGCCGAGGTCGCGGCGGCGGATGGTACGTCGCCCTGCGGCAATGACAGCGACCTCCGCGCGAGCTGGGAGCAGACGCTCCCCCGGGAGGTGGCGATCGGATATTCGACGCGCCTCGGCGCCCGTGACGAATTTCGCCTCGACACCAACCTGTACTGGATCGATTTTTGTCCCGGCGGCATCGCGCCCACCTCCTGCCAGGGCCGCGACATCGCGGAGCTCCAGATCAAGGGGCTCGACCCGCGCGCCAGCGTGCTCGCCGAGACGCCGATCTATCGAGGACGCGCGGATCGCTACGGCCTGGAGATCTACGGCGGCTACGATCTTCAGCGCTCCAAAACCCAGCACGCGAAGGTCAGCATCTTGTGGGGCGGGGGATTCGACTCCCCCGCGACTCGACCGGGCGCCCTGACCGTGGAGCGGGTCGACGGCTGGGCCGTCAAGGCCTCTGTCGGCGCCTCGCTCGAGCTTGAGCAGCGCCTCGGATCCCTGTTCCTCGCGCCGGGCTATGGACTCAACCTCCAAGTACCCACCACGGTAGGTCCGGGAGGCGCCACGCCGCTGTACTTACCCGGCGCGCTCGCGCAGTTCGCGGCGAGCGGCGGCGACATCAATTCTCCGAGCGCCGGCGCCGTCCTCTCAGGGCGGGCGCGCCCGACCAACGCGGGCCGCTACCTCGCCCACAGCCACGCCCTGCTGTTCAGCATCCGGTGGTCGGAGCGCAGCGACTACGGGAGCCGAGCGCCGTGACGCGAGCCCACGATAGACGCTCGCGCCGGCGCGCCCCGCGAGGACACGACGCCGCGGCCACGAACCCCTCGCGCGTCCGTTCCGCGCAGCGAGTAGCCGAACGGGTCCTGGGCACGTAGACTCTACCGTGTGCAGGGACGCCCCTTATTCCTAGCCCTCTCGCTCACCGTCGCGGTCAGCGCGTGCGCCACGGCCCCGAGCAGACCTCCCACCGCGCCGATCGCTGCGCCCGCGTCGATGGACGAGGACGGCGCCCTCGACACCGCGCTCAACGCGTTCGCGGCGATGCCACGAACCCTCGCCGACCGCGACCCCCTGCGCGCGCAGATTCTCGACGGACTGGCCGAGCGGGGCGCCGAGGCGATGACCGCCAACGCCTACGAAGAGGCGATGAACCTCCTCGAGACGGGCCTCACCCTCTGGAGCCCCGGGGAGCTTGGCGCGGAGACGGCGACCTGTACGCCGGCGTTCCTGGCCTTCGTTGAGACCGTCTACGACAAGGCGGCCCGTCAAGGACTTGAAACCCAAGCCCTCTTGACGCTGGCCATCCGCCGTCACTTCGGCGCCGATCCGCTCGAGCAACTTGAGACGGAGTGGCGGCAGCTTGAGGGGTGGCTCACCGACGCCGACGAGTTCGCGCGAGAGCGATCGCGAATCGCGTCTCCCGAGCGCACCCTCGAAGAGGTGGCCGCAATCTTCCCCTCACCGTGGGTCGTAGAGCAGCTTACGGGCATCTACCTTGGCGGCTACGAGGCGGCCAAGGCGCTGCGCGAGCAGAGTTTTTTGACGGATCCAGACTCCCAGCACCGGCTCGCGTTCTCGGGGTATCTCATCGCCCGCACCCTCCTGCGCGCGGGCCGCCTCGACGAAGCCGCCGCCGCGCTCGACAACTACGCGAGCGATCCTGCGTCCAAGGAACTGCGCGACGTCATCGACCGCGCCAGCAACGGCCCGCGACCGAACGCCGCCCTCGAAGAGCTCATCCGGTACTTCCGCCCAGGTGACGAAGACGACCTCCCCACCCACGCGATCCGGCAAGGCTGGGGCATCGTGGAGGTGCTGGCGCGGCGGATGCTGCAAACGAGCGACGGGAACCCCACGGCCCACCTCGCGATCGCGGAGGTGCTGATGCAGCGGGGGCTCAACTCCGCCGCGCTCCTGCGCTATCGCGAGACCCTTGGCGCCGGGAAGAACGTCTTCGAAGCCTGGGCCGCGGTCGCCATGCTCGAGCAAAAAGAGCTCGAGCGAATCGCCGAACGAGACCCTCAAGAGGCGCTCGTCATGCTTAAGCGGCTCGAGGAATTCCATGGCGAGGCGATGGAGATTTGGAGAGACCGACCCGTCCAACCTGGACTGCCGCGCGCGTACGTGACCGTGGGAGAATCGTTGTACGACGCGGGGGATATCACGCGAGCCAGATCGCTGCTCGAGGGGTCGCTCGCGTTGGAGCCCCAGCCTCGCGCGGTCGACCTGCTCGGCACCATCGCCCTCAAGGAGGCCAGGTATTCGGACGCCTACTCATCCTACGAATCGCTGCTGGTGCTCCCCTTCGACGACCAATATGCGCGCTTGCGCTGGAGCATCCGCGCGAACAGCCAGATCGGCGAGATCGCGCTGTGGAAAGGCGACGAGCGACGCGCTCGAGAGAGCCTCCGGACGGCGCTCGAGACGCTCAACCTCGTGCTCGCGCAGCCCAACCTCGACGAGTTTCTCCGCGCATTTTGGCTCACCGAGCGCGCGCGTGTGCTGTTCTTCGCCGGGGAGACGCGCCTCGCCATGCAGGACTTTCGAGACGCCGTGTCCACCGCGCCGAACCGTCCCCTGACCTACGCGGAGCCGCTCATCTTGGCGGTCAGCCACGGGTTGATGCGCGAGGCCTCGGAGATCTTCGCCCAGGCGATGCGCCACGACCTCCCCGCCCCCTTGAAGTTGTATTTCGCGCTTTGGGTCCACGACCTCGCGCTGCGAAAGGGGGTGACCCCGCCTGCGGCGGCGACCGAGTTTATCGCGGCGTTTCGCGACGAGGGCTGGGTGGGGCAGCTCGCCTCCCATGCCCGCGGCGAGCTCTCTGCCGCCGACCTCTTTGCCCGAGCGACCGACCGGGGCCAGCGCGCGGAGGCCGAGTTTTATGAGGGGCTGAGGGCGTGGCGCACAGGCGACACGAGGACCAGCCTCGCGAAGATGAACAAGGTGATCGAGTCGGGCATGATGTCGTTTTTCGAGTATGAGATGGCGCAAAACTACCTGCGCTGGAGCGAGCTTCCGATAGAGCGGCGGCCGCCGAAACCCGACCAGGCGCCGACCCCACCGTCCTAGGAGGCCGACGAGGCGTGGGAGGTGAGGCGTGAGAGGTGAGAGGTGCGCGCCGCGCTTGCGATGCACCCAGGTCCGTGATAGCTAACCGAACGCGCAAGCGTGGCCTGGTCGCCAAGTGGTAAGGCAAGGCTCTGCAAAAGCCTTATTCGTCGGTTCGATTCCGACCCAGGCCTCCCCAAAAGACACCCGAAGCTTCGCGGGTGTCTTTTACTTTTCTGCGGCGCCACAACGAAGGAGAGCGCACCCGGGATGGACGCGCTCTCTTCGTTCGAACAACCCGCGGCCGCCGCACGCGGACCCGACCGTCTCGTCGCTACAGACCCCCGAGGGGGTCCTCGCCGCCACCGAGTTCGATCTTCTTCCTTCGCTTCTTGGTGACCTCCGGCGCGGGCTCGCTCGCGGCAGACGACGACGACCCGCCCTTGGATTTCTTTGACGAGGAGCGGCGCTTCTTCTGGCTGCGCAGATCGTCTTCCTTCTTTTTCTGCTCGGCTTGCTGCGCGCGAATCTTCTCTCGCTCGGCCTCCGACGTCGCCGCCTCCAATGCCTTGGCGAGGCGCTCTTTCTCCTGCGCCGAAGCGGCGAGCTGGTCGTCCAGTCGTTTTTGGAGCTTGGCAAATTGCTCATCTCGCTCCCGATCGCGCTCTGCCTGCTCTGCAGCCGCTTTGTCCGCCTGGGAGTTGCTGTACACCATATAACTGATGAACAAGCCGCCGAGCACCACGGGCAGGGCATACAACCACTTGGGCTTTTGCTTTTTCTCAGCGATTTTGACCTGAGCGTCGAGTCGCATCTGCTCCTCTTTGAGCCGCGCTTCTTGGGCGGCCTTGGCCTCCACCCCCGCCTCCGCGATCCGAAGCCGCTCTTCTCGCTCGAGGCGTTCCTTCTCCTCTTGCTCGACGCGGAGCCGCTCGTCTTCCTCCGCTTGGCGCCGCGCCTCTTCCTCCGCGCGCTGTTTCTCTTCGGCGGCGATTCGAGCCGCCTGGGCTTCGGCGGCTTCGCGAGCCGTCTCTTCTTCTTCGTGGACTCGCTCTTCTTCGAGACCCATGAGGTCCGCGAGGGCGTTCAGTGCTGAGTTTTCTTGCTGGGACATTTTCTTCTCCGTTGCCGGGCCCGCGGTAGGTACGGACTTCCCGTTCCAAACGAGGGGAGGCGCCTATCGATTCGCGAAAAACAGCGCGAATCTGCTTGCCCCCATAAATGCCGGAAATTTGTCCGACTGACCACCCCCAAGGCACCCTCTTGTCATCATGGTCGCTCACCCCTGCCCCCGCCGCGTCGCCCGATGTCACCCATTCGCTCGACCGCTCGGAGCGAGGCGCCGAACCTTCGGTCGCTGGTGCGCGTTTTTCGCGTTCTTCTGCCTCGGCTCGTATGGGGCCTTGGCTCCTGCCGGTCCGCACGAAGCCAAGGCGACCCCGGCCGCGCTCCTCAAGCACCAGCGGCAGGTGAGCTACCCGTTCGAGCAGGTCTGGCCCACGACCATCCGCTACCTCCGGGTCGAGCGAGGCTACGATATCGCGGACCGCGACAAGGACGCTGGCTACATCGTCTTCACGTCCGAAGACGGGTCGAGCACCGTGAGCGGCTCCGTGGAATTCCTTAGCGATCTCGACAAGGCGGGGCGGCGCTCCGTCACGCTGATCTCTACGACGAGCCGTGGCCCGGCGCATCTTCCCTTCGCGATCCTGGATGGGATCGCCACGAAATTGAGAGAGGAGCGCGGCCAGCCGGTCAAGCCCCCCCCCCCCCCCGCAGAAGATCCTCCCGCCGAGGAAGAGCCCGGCGACGACAACACCCACGAGGGTGGCTCCTCGCTCACCGGCTGACGCATCGGGCCCATGGCCACGTGGTGAAGGAACGGGGTACATTCCCGAGCCATGAGCACCGCGAACGCGACCATCGACCTTCGCAGCGACACCGTGACACAACCGACCGGGGCCATGCGTGCGGCCATGGCAGCAGCCCCCGTCGGAGACGATTGCTATGGCGATGATCCCACCGTGGCCGCGCTCGAGGCCCGCGTCGCAGAGCTGCTCGGCAAAGAAGCTGGCTTGTTCGTGCCGGGTGGCACGCTCGGCAACCAGCTCGCGATCCACGTGCAGGCGCGACCGGGACAGACGCTCGCGTGCGTTCCCATGGCCCATGTGCAGGTACACGAAGGCGCCGCCGCCGCGAGGATCTCGGGGGTGCAAGCCATGCCCATCGGAGGCCGACGCGGCTTTGGCGTCGAACATCTACGCGAGCTCGTCGCTGAGGAGGCGAACGGCTGGCCCACGCTCGGGCTCATCTGCGTGGAGAACACGCTCGGCGCGGCCGGCGGGATGCTGTGGCCGCTCGATGAGCTCCAGCGGCTTCGGGCCGCCGCAGGCACCACCCCAATTCACCTCGACGGCGCGCGGCTATGGAACGCGCACGCGGCCTCCGGTCAGAGCCTCGCCGAGCTGGCGAGCACCGCGGACACCGTGAGCACGTGCCTGAGCAAGGGGCTCGGCGCGCCTGCGGGCGCGGTATTGTCGGGCCCGCGCGACGTCATCGACGCTGCGAGGGCCTGCCGCTACGCCTTTGGAGGCTCCATGCGACAGTCGGGGATCCTCGCGGCCGCCGGGCTGCACGCCCTCGACCATCATCTCGAGCGGATCGGTGAGGACCATCGGCGCGCCCAACGACTCCGCGATGGACTCCGCGACCTCCCCGGCTGGGAGGTCCGCCCCGGCGACACCAACATCGTCCTGCTCACGGTCGCCGAGCGCATCGGCGACGCCGAGCGCATCGCCGGCCCCCTCCGCGACGCGGGAATCGTCTGTTATCCAAATATCCGCTCCGAGCTGCGGCTCGTGACGCACCTCGGCATCGACGACGCCATCGTCGAGGACGCCATCGTCCGCATTCGCGCCGTGGTGGAGCCGCTCATGACCGCCGCGTAGCCTGCCCATCAACCACGAAAAGAGGAACCTAGGGAACACCCAGATTCCTCTTTATTATGAGGCGTTTGGCCCTATATCTTGACGTTGTATTTGAATCCCTGCTGCGAGGCAGAGAACTTCTTGAACGTCGCCTTCTTCAGCGCCGACTCGATGCACTTGGCCACTGCCTTGCCCGCGTATTCACCGGAGGCTTTCGCGGACAGCACCTTGCCGGTGGAGCCCGAGATGGAGAGCTTCACCGGGATCTTCACGCCGCTGACGCTGTGCTTAGGTCCCCACGCCTTTGCGGCCGATTTGACCGGGCTGATGCCCGCCTTCAAGTCCATCGCTCCGAGCTTCGCGGGGAGGTTTGCCGTGGAAGCGCTGGTCGTCTTCTTCTTCGTGGTTTTGGACCCACCGCTGCACTTGGCGAGGGTGGGATCGAGCAAGCAATCCACGTCGTCCGCGGAGTTCGTCGCCTTCTTTGGCTTGGGCGCCGGCTCCGAGGGCGCGGGGCTCCCCGTGTCTGTCGCGGTCGCGGTGCTCCCCGACGATTTCTTGCTCGAAGACCGCCGGGTGCTCCCTGACTTCTTGGTGGAGGTCTCCGTGCCAGCGGCCGGCGCTTCTTCGCCTGGATCCGCGGCGCCCTTCTCGTCGCCGGCGGCCCCGCCCGCGGCCTGCGCCTTGAGGGCCTCCTCAAGCTTGCGCTCAAGCTCCTCGCGGTCCTTGGCCGCGCGCGCCACCGACTCTTCTTGCGCCTGCTTGTTGGCGGCGAGAAGCTCTTCTTGTTTGCGCGTCGCCTCGTCTTGGCTCTTCGTGAGCCAGTAGCCGCCGAAGAACAGGGCCCCGAGGACGGCCACAGCGAGCAAGATCAACGGTGTTTTGTTGGATGCGGGCGCGGGTGCTGCCGCCGCCGCCGCCGCCGCCGCCGCCGCCGCCGGGTCTGGCTCGGCTTCGACCGGCATGGCCGCCAGTCCCCCGAATCCGCCGCCACCCCCGAAGCTCATGAGGCCTCCCCCCACGTCGTCTCCGGCGCTCTCGCCCGCTCCGAAATCATCGCTCGCGCTCGGCGAAGAGCTCTTGGAATCGTCGAGCACCGCGCCCAAGGCACGAATGTCGATGAGGCCAGACCCTTCGCTCATCGGTGCCGACGACGCGATCTTCGTCGGGTCCGAGGACGGAGCGCCACCGCCACCGCCCGCCGGCGCGCTGGCTTTCGCCGGCCCACTCGAAGCCATCGCGGAGAGGTTGTCGAGGGAGAAGAGCACCGAGTTCTCGTTGCGCTGCCCGGTCAGTGAGGGTTCTTCCTCGGGTTCCGGCTCTGCCTCTGCCTCATCCGCTCCCGAGAGGGAATCATCGAAGCCGGAGCCGCCGCCAAAGCCGCTGTCTCCGCTCGATCCGAAGCTCAAACCCGACGACGACGCGCCGCTGCCAGCAAGCCCAAGCCCGAGCCCGAGCCCCGCGGCGCTGCTCTCGGACGAGGGGGACGGTCCCGAGTCACCTTCGCCTTCGTCCTCGTCCTCTGCGCCTCGCTCGTCCTCGTCGCCTTCGTCGTCGCCTTCGTCGTCGGCGTCATCGTCTTGGTCTGCTGAGCCCTCGGACTCGCCGCCTTCCTCGTCGTCCGCAGGCGCAGCCGCGCCGTGGTCCGCTGCTCCCGCGGCGATCATCTCGGCGAAATCTTCAACGTCCGCGAGGGGCATCCAGTCTTCGAATCCCTCACGCCACACCTCGGAGTCCCCGTCGATTTCGCCGGCGGCGAATTTCGCCCGAACGTCCTCTTCTGACACAGGGCCGACCTGGTCGTCGCCGACCGCGACGTGCCATCCATCGTCGGCCTCGCCCGCGTCGGGCTCGGGCTCGGCGACCGCCTCGGCTGGCTTGTCGCGGACAATGATCGCGTTGCTGCACTTCTTGCAACGGATCTTGAAGGTTTTTCCCTTCACCTTGTCATCGGCAATGGAATATTTGGCGCCGCACTTCTCGCATTCGATCTTCATGGGTGTCTCACCTAACCGGGTCTTCGGTTCTCCGGTGCGCCATACTTGTCTCAAAGCCGACGCGCGCGCAAGTATAGAGAACCTGCTCCACCTCTACAACGCGCGCGAAGCACCCATCGATCTATCGGTCTGAGCGCGCATCCGAGGTCGTCTACCCCCGAATTTTGCGTCAGCGCGGGGCCTCGGCCCATCGCCTCGCGGGGCCAAAAAGGGCCCACGCCGACGAGCCTGGCGCAAAGGCTGCCGTCTCGGTGTCCGTGGGCCCCCTCAAAACGGGTCTGCGAGGCTGATCGTCTCGGTTCGGTCGGGGCCCACGCCGAGCAGCGTCACCGGCACCCCCACCTCCTGCTCGATAAGGTCGAGGTATTCGCGCACCGCCGTCGGGATCTCTGAGAGCGAGCGGGCCGCCCGCAGCAGGCTCTGGAGGGCTGGATCCCCCCACCCGCTCAGCGTCTCGTAGATGGGCTGCGCCCGCGAAAATCCGTCACGCCCAGGCGTCACACCATCGCGATAGGCGCGGCACACCATCACCTCCGGGAGCATGGCGAGGACGTCGAGCTTCGTGACGCAAAGGCCGGTGAGACCGTTCACGCGCGCGGCGAAGCGGAGCGCCGGCAAATCCAGCCACCCACAATCGCGCGGCCGGCCGGTCGTCGCGCCGAACTCGCCGCCGGCAGCGCGAATTTGCTCTTCCGCCTCACCTTCAGCCCGCGTTGGGAACGGCCCCGCGCCGACCCGCGTCGTATACGCTTTCGTGATCCCCCAGACGCTACGAATCTTGGTCGGTCCAATCCCCAGCCCCGCGCTGATTCCTCCCGCCGTCGTCGTCGTGGACGTCACGTAGGGGTAGGTGCCGTGATCCACATCGAGCAGCGCCCCTTGTGCGCCCTCGAACAGCACGCGCTTGCCGTCGGTGATCGCGTCATCGATCACCGCTCCCACGTCGCACACCAAGGGCTCAAGCCACCGCGCCCAGCCGCTCGCCGACTTCAACAACGCGTCCACATCGACGCCCCGTGACGCGCCTAGATGCAAGAGCTCAGCGTCCACAGCGGCGGCGTTCCCCTCCAGCCGCACCCGCAGCGTGTTCGGATCAAAGAGGTCCCTCACCTTGATCCCCCGACGGGCGGCCTTCGCCTCATAGCACGGCCCGATGCCGCGGCGCGTCGTCCCGATCTTTGCGGCGCCTATGCGGCTGTCTTCCCGCAACCCGTCCAGCTCTCGATGGTACGGCATGATCAAGTGGGCATCGAGGGACACCTTGAGTTCATCGTCACGGAGCAAGCCGTGCCCCTGGATGCCCGCGACCTCGTCTTGCAGCACATCCACGTCGATCACCATGCCCGCTCCCAACACGCAGGCGGTGCCCTTGTACGCGCATCCAGAGGGGACGAGGTGGGTGATGATCTTCTTCCCGTCCATCACCAGCGTGTGCCCGGCGTTGTTGCCCCCCGAATAGCGGGCGACGACGTCCGCCTGCGCCGCGAGGACGTCCACGACCTTGCCTTTTCCTTCATCGCCCCATTGAGCGCCAACCACTCCGAGAGTCTTCACGTCTTGTCCTGCTTCTTTCCGGGCGCCGCCGTTCGGCGCCACATTTCATGTTCGAGTTCCCACGCGCTCAGGCGCGGGCCCAGGTGACACAGCTGCTTTGCGTTCTGCGAGAACGCGAGGTCTTTGGCGCCGAGCAAATCCAAGCCGTCTGCCGCCAACCAAGACGGCGTGCCGCCGCGCCTGATCTCGCTGACCAGCTCGATGGCCCGCTTCATCCGGCGCTGGTTGGAGACGTCACTCACCGCGACGAGGCAGCCGCGCGGCGCGGCGGGACCATCCCCACCGCGCGCCTCCGCGCGGGCTCGCTCGAGGGCGTCGAGGTCCACCGCGAAGCCGATGGCGGGCATGTCGCGGCCGTAGCGCCCCACCATGTCGTCGTAGCGTCCGCCGCGAATCAGCGGCGCGGAGCTCCCCGCCGCCCACGCGCGCAGACGAATCCCCGTGTAGTAATCGAAGCCTCGCGCCTCTCCGAGATCGAGGACGACCCGCGATCGGAGGGTGGAATCATAGAGCCCCACGAGGTCGAGCACTCCCTCCAATTCGTCGATCGCCTTCGAGACCTTCAGCGGCCGCAGCGCCGCGCGGAATTCGACCAGGTCCGCCGCGCCGCCATAGGCTCGACAGAGGGCGAACATCGCCGCGCGGTGCCGGGGCTTGACGCCCGCCCCCTTCAAGATCCCGGAGATGGCCACCTCGTCTTTTCGGGCGAACGGGCCCCGGATTCTCGCGGCGTCCTCTCGTGAGAGGCCCACCGTCGCCAGCGCGGCGCGAAACACCCCCGTGTGGGCGAGCTCGATCCGAAAATCCCGCAAGCCGACGCGACGCAGTGACTCGTCAGCGAGGGCCACCATCTCTGCGTCCATCTGAGGTCCCCCCTCACCGATCAGCTCCACGCCGACCTGATGGAGCTCCGCACGATCGGCGCGCTCATCGGGGATTCGCAGCACGTCCGCGGCGTAGCTGACTCGGACGGCGCGACCCGTCGGCCGCACGCGCTGCGCGACCATCCTCGCGACTTGAGGGGTCACGTCGGCGCGCAGGCTCACCAGCTCTCCGGTGCCGGCCTCGATGAAGCGAACCACCCTCGCCCCCTGCTCGACGCTCAGACCGCGGCGGTGAACGTCGTGATACTCGACCAAGGGCGGCACGACCTCCGAGAAACCCCACCGCTCAAACACCTTAAGCAGCTTGGCTTGGGCGCGGCGGCGCTCTGCGGCGGCCGCCGGGAGCAGGTCCCGCGACCCACGCGGGAGCCTATCGAGAGGCTCTGGATTCATCGAACGCTACGCCTCGTCGTCGGAGAGGGCCCGGAACACGAGCCCCGTCGGGATTTTTGGATAAAAGAAAGTGCTCTTTTGTGGCATGACCTGGCCGCTGTCGCAGACCGCGACCACGTCGTGCACGGAGGTCGCGTTCATGAGGCACACGAGCTGCGCGGATCCGCCGGAGGAGGCCGCGGTCTCGATGGAGGCCTCGGTCGACTTGAAGTACTTTAGGTTGGTCTTCGCGGCCTGCGCCGCCTTGGAGATCCCCAACCCTCGCTCCAACACAAGCTCGTGGAGCAGCGCCACATCCAGCGTCGCGAGCGAAGGGTGCAGCTCGCCGAGCCCCGCCGCCGCGGGATCAAAGTCCCCCCGGAGGCGCAGCACGGACAGGATGCCGGAGCCAGGCGCGGTCAGCCCGAAGGTGGCGCGGCCGCCTTCGCCCGGCGCGAGGGCCTCAGCGAGCTCCGCCGCCGTCTGCGGCAGCGACCGCTCCGACACCTCGAAGTGCGCGGCGGCGCCTTGGAGCAGCGCGGAAAAGTTCACCGATTCCAACCCGTGAACGATCCGGTGCGTCGGCAGCACCACCAGCCCCTCATCGTCGAGATTCGACAGGTAGATCATGCCCATGCTCGCCGCCTCGGCGCGCCCCGCAGACCGGAGCTCATCTGCAAAGGCACACATCGTCTCGTAGCGATGGTGACCATCCGCGATGTAGACCGCGCGCGACGCGAGGGCCTCTTGAACCGCCGCGCAGGCGCCGGGATCCGACACGCGAAATAATGTGTGGTGCGCGCCGTCGAAGTCGTCATCCAAAACCGGCTCGCCAAGCTGATCGGTGAGCGCCGCCTCCCAGCGCTTGTCGGGATCAGAGAACATCCCGAAGACCAGCTCTAGGTGACCGTCGCACGCGCGCATCAGCTTCAAGCGATCCGCCTTCGGCCCCGCCAACGTGCGCTCGTGAGGGCGCACCTGTCCTTCGCCGAACGACGTCAGCTCCATGGCGCAGATCAGGCCCTTGCGAACGAAGCGTTCACCGCCCACCTCGAAGGTCTGGTGGTAGACGTACAGACATGGCGCCTCATCGAGCACCAGCGCGCGCTCGCGGAGCGCGTCGAACACTCGCCGCCCCTCGTCATATCGCGCGTCGCCGTCACCCTCCGGCAAGATCAGCCGCGCACAATTAAACTCCGACCGACCCGTGAGCTCGCGGCGATGCGCGTCGTCGATGACGTCGTAGGGCGGCGCCAGCAAATCGCGCGCTTGGCCCACGCGCGGGGTGTCGAATCGAAGTCCTCGAAATGGGCGGATCGCGACCATGGCCCCCTATACCGCGCCCCCCCACGACACGCCATACGCGACCGGCGATCTGTCACTTCGCGCGCGCATGTGCGCCGATATCGCGGCGGATCTGGGCGCCCTCGAAGGACAGCCCCTCGATGGTCGCGTAGGCCTTTTGGATGGCCGCCTCGAGGTCTGGACCGCGGGCACAGACCCCCAAGACCCGGCCTCCAGCCGTCTCCCAGCCGCCGTCCGCGCCGCGCCGCGTGCCGGCGTGGAACACCTTCACGTCCGGATCGTCAACCTCGTCGAGCCCCGAGATCGCGCAGCCCTTGGTGGAACTCTCGGGGTACCCCGCAGACGCCATCACGACGCTGACCGAGGGGGCCACGTCAATTCGTCCGGGTCGTAAGTCCCCGACGGCAGCCGCGCGCAGGTGCTCCATGATCGGCGCGGTGAGCCCCAGCATCAGCGGCTGCGTCTCCGGATCTCCAAAGCGCACGTTGTACTCGATGACGCGCGGGGCGCCGTCGTCGGACACCATCAGGCCGCAAAACAGCACGCCCACGAGGGGCGTCCCCTCGGCCTTCAACCCGGCGAGCGTCGGCGCCACGATGTCACGCTCGATCCGCTCGCGGAGCGCGTCATCGCACAACGGGGCCGGCGCGTAGGCCCCCATGCCGCCGGTGTTCGGGCCAAGATCTCCGTCAAAGATTCTCTTGTGGTCCTGCGCCGCGCTCAACGTCAGCGCGTTCACGCCGTCGCTGATCGCGAAGAACGAGAGCTCCTCGCCCAGCATGCGCTCTTCGAGCACCACGGTCTGCCCCGCCGCTCCAAACTTCTCGCCCTCGATGCACGCTCGCAGCGCGGACCTCGCCTCGTCGAATGACTCGGGCACCGTGACCCCCTTCCCCGCCGCGAGCCCGCTCGCCTTCACGACCGGCGCGACCTCGAAGGAATCGAGCGCGGCGAAGCCCTCGTCCAACGTGGTCACCGTGACGTGCCGCGCCGTCGGGATGCCGTGGCGCGCCATGAACGCCTTGGCGACCGCCTTGCTGCCCTCGAGCACGGCGCTCGCTCGCGACGCGCCGAGGGTGGCGACGCCGGCCTCACGCAGGTCGTCTGCCAGTCCTTCCACCAGTGGTTGCTCCGGGCCGACGAGGACGAAGTCTGCGCCCACGTCGCGCGCGAGCCCCAAGATACCCGCGGCGTCCGACACCCCCACCTCACCAAAGCAGCGGACCCCGTCCGCCTCCATGCCCGCGCTCCCGGGCGCGCACGACACCTCGTGCCCCTCGTGAACTCCACGCCACGCGAGCGCGTGCTCGCGACCTCCAGAACCGATGATGAGTATCTTCATTGAACCTCAGACTGCGCCCAAGAGCGCCCACGACCGTACACCAACTCTCCGGCGCCTATCTAGTGGCGAAAGTGTCGCTGCCCCGTGAACACCATGGTCATCGAGTGCTCATTGGCCGCCTCGATGACCTCTGGGTCTCGCTTGGAGCCGCCGGGTTGGATGATTCCACGGACGCCCGCCGCCGCCAGGTGGTCCACGCTGTCGCGGAACGGGAAGAAGGCATCGGAGGCGAGCATCGCCCCGCTCGCCAGGTCTCCGGCCCGCGCGATGGCTTGGCGGACCGCCTCGACCCGGGAGGTTTGGCCCCCGCCGACCCCCACCGTCACCCCGTCGCGAACGAGCACGACCGCGTTGGACTTCACGTGCTTGCAGACCCGCTGCGCGAGCTCAAGGCTCTCGAGCTCCGCCTCCGTCGGCGGGCGCGTGGTCGCCACAGTCCCCTGCTGCGCGCTCACAGTGATCAGGTCCTCGCGCTGAACGAGGACGCCGCCGGCCACCGACCGCAGGCGCAAAGGCGCGACGCCATCGAGGCCCGTGAACATGTCGGGGATCTCGAGCAGGCGGAGGTTCTTTTTCTTCGCCAACATCGCGAGGGCGGCGGGCGTATATCCGGGCGCCACCACGACCTCGAGGAAGCTCTCGAGCAGGCGCGACGCCACGGCCTCATCGACCTCGTCGGTCAATGACACGATGCCCCCGAACGCGCTCTCGGCGTCGGCTTGCCTGGCGGCGACGTAGATGTCTGCCATGCCGCGGTCGGAGCTCGTGACCGCCGCGCCGCACGGTGACAGGTGCTTGAACACCGCCGCCGCTCTGCCCACGGGCGCGAGGTCCCGGATCAGCCCCAGGGCCGCGTCCGCGTCGAGCAGGTTGTTGTAGCTGAGGGCCTTGCCTTGGTGCACGATGGCCCGGTCGAGCCCGACCGGCTCGTTGCGCGCGTAATCGGTCGCGACAAAGGTCGCGGGCTGATGAGGGTTCTCGCCATACCGGAGCGTGGACACCGCCTCACCGGTGATCGCGAGCCACTCACTCACCGCGTCGGCGTCCGCGGCTGCGCCCTGATCATCGTGTCGAGCGAGCCACGTGGAGATGGCGGCGTCGTAGGCCGCGGTGTGAGAGAAAGCCTCCCGCGAAAGGCGGCGGCGCGTGCGGTCGTCAAGGGCCCCCTCATTGGCGTCCAAGGCCGCGCTCACGTCGCCGTAGTCCGCGGGGTTGACGACCACGCCCACCCGCGTCCAGTTCTTCGCCGCCGAGCGCACCATGGTGGGGCCGCCGATGTCGATCTGCTCCACGGCCTCCGCGAAGGTGCAGTCGGGGTTCGCGATGGTCTCGCGAAACGGGTACAGGTTCACCACCACGAGATCGATGGGGGGGATGTCATGGGCGGCCGCCTCTTCCTCGTGGGCGGCGGTGGGCAAGGCCAGGATGCCACCGTGGATCTTGGGGTGGAGGGTCTTCACCCGACCGCCGAGGATCTCCGCCGCCCCGGTGTAGTCACTCACCTTGACCACGTCCACACCCAGCTCCAACAGGGCCCGGGCCGTCCCTCCCGTGGAGAGGACCTCCACGCCGTGGGCCTTGAAGGCGCTCGCGAGGACCTCGAGGTTCGACTTGTCGCTCACGCTCACGAGGGCGCGCCGGATGGGTCGCATCTGCTGTTGCACGCCAGCCTGCTAGCACAGCGCCCCCCGGTCGACCAGCGGCCAGCAAAAAACCGCGGCGCGCACCCCCCGAGGGCACATAACCGCGGTTTCGCGCGTGGAGAGCCCCGGACGCCGGGCGACCTCCGCGAACCCCCCGCCGTGGATCTTCTCTAGCCGTCGCGGGACAGATAGGAGTTCAGCGCGTCCGAGTCCTGCTCTTTGAGTTGAAACAGACCTCGCACCTCCACTTGGCGAATACGCTCGCGCGTGAGGTTGAGGATCTCACCGACCTCCTCAAGCGTGGCCCCGCCTTGCATGGCCACGTCGAGCGCGCAGCTCTGCTTGAGGTCCCACACTTCAAGATCGGGGAAGTTGAGCTTGATGCTCCCGGTCTGCTGGTTCACGTCGATGAACAGGTGGTACTTGCAGCTCACGTACGGGCACGGCCGGGCGACGTTCGCACAGTCACCTCTCGTCTTCGGGCGCCAATAGCCGCGCTCTGGGAACAGCAACTTGCCGATGCGGATCTCCTCTTTGGTGAGGCGCTTCATGGCGATGGTCTTGGCGCGGACGCGAACGAGGGGTTTGGGGTTGGAGGAGGTGTTGGTGGAGCGTTTGTTTGTCATAGGTCGGGGGGTGGGGAGACCAGGAGACCCTGGAGTGAGAGGTTCGAGCGGAGCGGTGAAGCGAGCGGTGAAGAAGGATGAAGGAGGGAATCAGTCGCGAGGAGTCGAGGATGAGAGGGGGCTAGAGGAGTTCGGTGGGGTTGGCAGCCCCACCCCCACGTGGGCGTCGAATGCCCGCCGTCGAGGTAAAAATCTTTTCGAAGCGCTGCACGCCGTTCATGAGGGCGTCCGCCCGGTCGCGAACGGAGTGCAACTCTCGGATGAGGCGCTCGCGGCGCTCTTCGTCGAGCCCCTCGAGGCGTGTCTCGAACAGCCCGACGACCTCTTCGACCGAGTCTTCGAGGGTGTCGATGGCGCTCTTGAACGCGAGGAACTGCTGCTGAATCTCTTCGAGCGTGAACCGCTGCTCCATCAATCGCTTGATGGCGTTGATCCTGCGCAGCGCCTTGACCGGATAGAGCCCGCGTGAGCCGAGGTGCTTGCCTTTTTGCCCGACTCGGCGCGAGCGCGGCACCAGCCCGAGCTGTACGTAGCGGCGAAGATTCGCCTCGCTGAAGCGCACTCCCCTCGAATCGAACGCCGACACCAGCTCCTGCGACGAGATCCCGTCCGCATGCTCGGCTTCGAGTGCGGTGAGTTCGTGTTCGGAGAGCGTGGTGGCCATTGGGAAGCGTGGAGGCGGAGGAGAGGAGAGAGAACGGAGGAGGTTCAGGGGCCGAGCGAGGCGAGTGGCGCCGAAATATCTAGTGTTTGATCGATCTCGCTATCAGTACGATCTCGAATGTAATCTATTGAATAGAATTGTTGAAGACCTTTTTTACAAAAATAAGCCTTTTTTTTGACTCCATCACACTTGTTCAGTTCAAAACCGAAACCATAGTGGCTCTCATTGAAACAGCCCCACTGAACCAGGCGCACACGCGATTTTGCCAAAGACGCGGGGACGCCACCTCACGGGCCGCGCAGAAGCGTCTCACGAAGATCGCTGAACAGATTAGCGGTAACTACGGGGTCGCCGTCATTTGAAGGTCCAAGCGACCCGGCGCCCGCAGTCGCACGGTGTAGCTGCGGTCGCGGACCAGCCGCACGGTCCCGATGCGCCGCCATGGTTCCTCCGCGCGGAGCCGCATGAAGACGGCGTGACGTCCCACGGGGAGGTCGAGACTCGCGCGAGGCTCAAGCGTCATCACCTCGTCGTTCACCCGCACGTACGCGAAGTCGTAGTCGCTCGCACGAAAGGTGACGCGAGCGACGCCTGCGACCGCGGGCGTCGGCGCGACGGCGGCCGGAGCGTCCTCTCGCGTCCGACCCCTCGTCGAGTCGCCTGGATCAAGCTGCGCCACCACGCTCGACGGCGCAGCTTGAGGGCTCAAGCCAGCGAGCGCCACAGACGGCGACTCCCCATCCACGGGCTGCCGCCGATAGGATCGCGAGCGCTCCTCCTCGTTCACGCGGGGTGGGTCCGCTCGCGCGGGTGAGGCCGAGGGGGTCGAGGGCTCACCCGAGACCGCGGCCCCCATCAACACGCGCGGCTCGTCGCCCCCCCCAACGGTCCCCGGGCGACCCCCGAACACAAACAAAAACCCGCTGCCGATGATCGGTAACGCGATGGCGACAGCGGCGAAGCGACGCCGAGTCCTCCCGTTGGAGACCGCCACCCCGGGGCGTCGGTCCCCGCCAGCCTCGGCGCTCACGCGCGCGTCGCCAGGCCTCGCGAGGGTCCTCGTATCTGGCTGCGAGGCTCGGGCGCCGACGTCGACATCACCCTCCACGTCCGCCGACAGCGCCGCGAACACCCCCGACCGTGGCGCCTCGACCCCGGTGATTTCTCGACACCGCACCGCCAGCTCTCTGCGAGCCTGCGCCGGCGATTCGATGTCCTCCAAGAACCTCAGCGCTTCGCTCGCGGACCCGGGCCGGCCCGCTGGCGTGGGCGCCAACAGCGAGCGGCGGAGCGCCTCGAGCGGCGCCGGCACGTCGTCGCGATCCACATCCGGCACGTGACCCTCGAGGATGAGGCGGTACAGCTCGCCCTCCTGCGCTGCCTCGCGAAACCGCCGACCGGAGAGCAGCTCGTGCAAGATCGCTCCCACCGCGTACAGGTCCATGGTGGGCGAACGACGGGCGCCCTTGAACTGCTCAGGCGCCATATACCGCAGCTTGCCCGGGACATGCATCCCGGAGGTCTCCTCGTGCTCCGTCCGCGCGACGCCGAAGTCGGTGAGCTTGACCTCGCCCGAAGTCGAGATGAGGACGTTGTGCGGAGAGACATCCCGGTGAACGATGCCGAGCGCCGCACCTTCGTGCCGCAGCGTGTGCGCGTACTCCAGCGCGCGCAAGATCTCTGCGGTGATGTGGGCCGCGACACAGATGGGCGCGCCGCCGCCCGGCGTCGTCTCCCCCTCGAGGAGGCGCCGCACATCACATCCGTCGACCCACTCCATCACCATGAAAAGCCGCCCCTCGGCCTCACCGACGTCGAAGACCTGCACGATATTGGAGTGGGACAGGTGCATCGACAGCTGCACCTCGCGCACAAAGCTCCGCCGCGCGCGCGCGTCCCCTGCGAGGTGGGCCGGTGGGAACTTCACCGCCACCGTCTTCGAGAATCCATCGGTCGCAGCCCGGCGCCCCAACCACACCTCGCCCATGCCCCCTGCGCCGATCTTCTGCGTCAGCTCGTACTCACCAACACGCATCAACCCATCCCTTGTCCGGCATACCCAGGCGCCGTGTCAAAGCGCAGGACCAGCGACCGCCCTGATCGCCGTTTGGCGGCCATGGCTCGTCCTGCGGCGGGTGCGGGCGGCGCGGCCGCAGGTAGCCTCCAAGGAGCTACGCCGCGGTGGACGGCCGGACGGCCCGTCGAACCGCGTCAGCCCGACCCCCAGACAACGCGCGGTGCTCGGCCGCAGCTACCCGCGAGGCAAGAACAACACCATGGGAGCGAGCCGCTCTTGCAGCGGCGCGCGATACCATTCCCGGCCCAAGTACTTGGCGGTCTTTTTCTCGTGCTGCCACAAGGGCTGGCCGTCCACGCAGCCGTACTGGCGATCACCTCGCGAGCAGTAGATGCGGAGATGAAAATGATCGTCGTGTGGTGAGCTGCCTTGCGGCTGCCGAATGACGACCTCCGCGTAGTCGATCAACCACGACGGCCGACCGTTGGTCCGCGCCCACTCCAGCAGTCGCGCTCGGATCGGGTCGCTCACGAAGATCCACTGCACCCGGATCTGAGGATCCGCGAGCAGCGCCTCCACGAGCCTCCAGTTCCGCGCGTCATCGAAGCGACGCTCTCTCCAATCTCGCTGCCAATAGTCTCGCTTCATCCGACGTGGGACGAACACCTTCCCGTCGGCCCCGAAGTGCAGCATCTCTTCGTCAGGCGGTCGCATGGGGCGCCCCTTTCGGTCGACGTTGTAGAAAATGAGGTCCACGTCGCGCCCAGACTCGTGGCTGCTGTGGCCGATCACGTCTCCCCCCCGCAGCCGCGACATGTCCCCGACCCCGAGACGGACCCGCTCGTCGCCGGCCTGCACGGTCGCCGCCGCACGTTGGATCGCCTCCACGAGCTCGTCGGTCCCGAAGTTTCGGCGACGGGAGCGCCACTCGTCGGGGACCTCATACCCGCGACCCCGCAGCGGCAACATCCTCGGGTGCCGCAATCGCCCCTCGGTTGTCGTCCCGTGCGAGATGCTCGTGAAGTCCGTCCACAGCCCAGGTGCGGCGCACGACGACAGTGTCGCGGTCATCACCGTCATCGCCGCGGCGATGAGTTTGGATCCAAGTCGCACCGTTGGAGTCTCACCTACTTGCGCGGGACTCCAAAGAAACAGGCGCTGTTTTTCGCTGTACCGCGGCGCCGCAGAAAAAAAACGAGGGCCGCCCATGGTGGGGGCCCTCGTTTCAATGACGAAGCGGTCGTCTAGGTCTTCTCTTCGAATTCCGCGTCGATCACGTCGCCCTCGCCGCCGCCCGCATCTTCAGCGCCAGGCGATTCGCCCGTCCCGGCCGAGGGGTCCGCGTCCCCAGGGGCTTCCCCCTCCGCGCCATTCTGTCCGTACATGGCGCTGGCCAGCTTGTGGCTCGCGGCTTCGAGTTTCTCTTTGGCAGCCGCGATCTTGTCGCCGTCGCCGGACTCCACCGCTTCCTTCGCCTCTTCCACCGCGGCCTCGACCTCTGCCTTGTCCGCGTCGGCGATTTTGTCGCCATTTTCAGACAACATCTTCTCCGTCTGCAGCGCCATGGACTCGAGCGTGTTCTTCGCCTCCACGGCCTCCTTGCGCTTTTTGTCCTCTTCCTCGAACTGCGCCGCGTCGTCCACCATGCGTTGGATGTCATCTTCGTTGAGCCCGGAGGAGGCGGTGAGCGTGATCTTCTGCTCTTTGCCGGTCGCCTGGTCCTTGGCAGAGACGTTGACGATGCCGTTCGCGTCGATGTCGAAGGTCACCTCGATTTGAGGGACGCCGCGGGGCGCCGCGGGGATCCCCTGGAGGCTGAACTTACCGAGCGTGCGGTTGTCCCCTGCCATCGAGCGCTCGCCTTGGACCACGTGGACCTCCACCGAGGACTGGTTGTCGGCCGCCGTCGTGAACACCTCCGACTTGCGTGTCGGGATCGTGGTGTTGCGCGGGATGAGGGCGGTCATGACACCACCGAGCGTCTCGATTCCGAGGCTCAGCGGGGTGACGTCAACGAGCACGATATCGGAGACATCGCCCGCGAGCACGCCGGCTTGCACCGCCGCGCCGAGGCCCACCACCTCATCCGGGTTCACGCCCTTGCTTGGCTCCTTTCCAAAGAAGTCCTGCACCGCCTGCTGCACACAAGGAATGCGGGTGGAGCCACCGACAAGCAACACCTCGTCGATGTCACCGACAGATTTCTTTGCGTCCGAGAGGGCCTTCTTGCACGGCTCGATGGATCGCTTGACGAGCGCCCCGATCATCGACTCAAACTTCGCGCGGCTAAGTTTGATTTGCAGGTGCTTCGGGCCGCTGGCGTCCGCCGTGAGGAACGGGAGGTTGATGTCCACCTCCGACTGGTTGGAAAGCTCAATTTTGGCCTTCTCGCCGGCGTCTTTGAGGCGCTGCATGACCATGTTGTCTTTGCTGACGTCGATCCCCGACTCCTTCTTGAACTCTAAGATGAGCCATTGAATGATGATCTCGTCAAAGTCATCACCGCCGAGGTGCGTGTCGCCGTTGGTCGCGATGACCTCCACGACGTTCTCCGCCACCTCGAGGATCGAGATGTCAAAGGTGCCGCCACCAAGATCGTACACCGCGATGAGTTTCTCCTCTTCGCTGCCGCGGGACCGACCGTAGGCCAGCGCCGCCGCCGTCGGCTCGTTCACGATGCGTTTCACGTCGAGCCCCGCGATGCGGCCCGCGTCTTTCGTGGCCTGACGCTGAGAATCATTGAAATAAGCCGGGACCGTGATGACGGCCTCCGTCACGGACTCTCCGAGGTAGTCCTCTGCCGCCTTCTTCAACTTCATCAGCACCCGCGCGCTGATCTCGGGCGGAGGGTAGACCTTGCCTCGCGCCTCGACGTGCGCGTCACCGTTGGCAGCCTTGACGACCTTGTATGGGAGACGGCCGATCTCACTCTCGACCTCTGCGAAGCGCCGACCCACGAGCCGCTTGGACGAGAAGATGGTGTTCTCGGGGTTCGTGATGGCTTGACGCCGCGCCAGCTGCCCGACGAGCACGTCGCCGCTCTCTTGGAACGCGACGACCGACGGCGTCGTGCGTCCGCCCTCTTCGTTGGTGATGACCTTGGGCTCGTTGCCCTCCATGACGGCGACGACAGAGTTCGTCGTGCCCAAGTCGATTCCGATGATCTTGCCCATTGCTTTGGTTACCTTTCGTGGCGCCGAGACCGGAGCGTTGGTCCGTATTGCTCGGCTGCGGACGGCAACATAAGCGTCGGGGGCCGAGTGTCAACAGGCCCGCGGGTGCGAGATTCCGCATACTTCGCGCGATGCGCGGCACCACCACGAAGCCGCGCCAAGGTCCGGCGAGGTAGCCCCCCAATGCTCGTACAGCGGCCTTCCCCGCTCGTGCGCGGCTTCGCCAGCCCCGAACGATCGCACGGGAGACGGCGAGCCGCGGCGAAACCCCGCCTCGCGAGGCGGGAACAGCCGCTAGGCGTCGGTGCCCGTGTCCGTGTCCGTGTCCGTGTCCGTGTCCTTGTCCGTCAACACCGAGGCGAGGACGTCTCCAACCTGCTTGCAGAACACGATCTCCATCTCCTCGCGAATCTCCTCGGGCACGTCCACCACGTCCTTCTCGTTCCGCTCGGGCAGCAACACCCGCTTAATCCCCGCTCGGTGCGCAGCCAGCATTTTCTCTTTGACTCCACCGATGGGCAGCACGAGCCCCCGCAGCGTGATCTCTCCCGTCATGGCCACGTCGTGCCGTACACAGGTGTCCGTCAGCAATGACACGAGGGCCGAGAGCATCGCCACACCCGCCGACGGTCCGTCCTTGGGGATCGCCCCCGCCGGCACGTGCACGTGAATGTCGTGGTTCTCGATCTTCTCCTGATCGATACCCAGCGTATCGAGATGACTCTTGAGATAGCTCATCGCCGCCTGCGCGGACTCTTTCATCACGTCCCCAAGCTGACCCGTCAGCATGAGACCGCCCTTGCCCGGCATACGGGTGGCCTCCACGAACATGATCTCTCCGCCCGCAGGCGTCCACGCGAGACCCGTCGCGACGCCCGGCTGGGCCGTCCGCTCGGCCACCTCAGGCATGAACTTCTCGGGGCCAAGAAAGTCGGTGACGTGGTCGCGGGTCACCTCGATCTCGCCCGACAGCTCGCCCTCCACGACCTTCACCGCGATGCCACGGATCACGCTCGACGCTTCACGCTCAAGGTTGCGAACCCCCGCCTCTCGCGTGTAGCTGTCGATCATGGCGAACACCGCCTCCTCCGAAAATTGCACCTTGAACCCCTCTCCGCGGGCCTCGGTGGACAGCCCGTGCTCCGTGATTTGTTTGGGGATCAAAAATCGATTCGCGATGGCGAGCTTTTCTTGGCGCGTGTAGCCCGGGAGTTCGAGCAGCTCGAGGCGATCTTTGAGGGCCGGAGGGATCGGCTCCACGCTGTTCGCCGTCGCGATGAACATCACCTTCGACAGATCGAAAGGCACCTCTAAATAATGATCGCTGAAGGTGTGGTTTTGCTCTGGATCGAGCACCTCGAGCAGCGCAGAGGCCGGATCGCCGCGAAAGTCCGCGCCGAGCTTGTCGATCTCATCGAGCACGATCACTGGGTTGTTCGTCCCCGCGCGCTTGAGTCCCTGAATTATTCGTCCGGGCAGCGATCCGACGTAGGTCCTTCGGTGACCGCGAATCTCCGCCTCGTCACGCACACCGCCCAAACTGATGCGGACAAACTTGCGCCCGATGGCCTTCGCGATCGACTTTCCAAGAGACGTCTTCCCCACCCCGGGTGGTCCCACCAAGCACAGGATCGGCCCCTTCTTCGAGGCGTTCAGCTTGAGCACCGCCATGTACTCCAAAATCCGCTTTTTGACCTTCTCTAGGTCGTAGTGGTCCTCATTGAGCACGTCGCGGACCACGGGGATATCGAGCTGGTCCTCCGTCGTGATCGCCCAAGGCAAGTCCACCATCCACTCAAGATACGAGCGCGTGACGGTGTACTCGGCGCTGGAGGGCTGCATCTGCTTGAGCCGGTCCAGCTGCTTGAGGGCGACCTTCTCCGCGTCCTCTGGCATCTTCGCGTCGAGAATCTTCTGGTGAAATTCGTCCGCCTCTTCGCTCTCGTCGTCCGCGTCTCCGAGCTCTCCACGAATCGCCTTCAGCTGTTGACGCAGCACGTACTCGCGCTGGCTGTGCCCCATCTCTTCTTGAACTTGAGTGTTGATCCGCTCGCGGATCTTCAGCACTTCAAGTTGACGCGTGAGCAGCATCAGCACTTTTTGGAGCCGCTCGTCGATGCGCTCCGCCTCGAGCAGGTCTTGTTTCTCGGCCGGCTCGATCTCCAGATTCGACACCACCAGGTCCGCGAGCTCCCCCGGCTTCGTCACGCTGTCGAGCAAGGACGCCACCTCCCGAGGCAATTCCGGGAGCAGCGAGACCAGCTTCTTTGCGGTCTCCTTAATATTGGCCACGAGGGCGTCGCACTCCACCGTCGACACGAGGATGTCGCCGACCTCGCTGACGCGGGCCTCGAGAAAGGGCTCCGTCGCCGTCAGTTCTTGGATATGCATGCGCACCACGCCCTGCAAAATCACGCTGTAGCTGTCTTTGGCGAGCTTGATGACCTTGAGAATGCGCGCGCCACAGCCGACATCGTAGATGTCTCCCCGCTCCGGGTTCTCCACCTGGGCGTCTTTTTGCGCCACGATCCCGATGATCGGCCGCTCTGCGGCGATGGCCTCCTCGATCAGCTTGACGGAGCTCGGCCGTCCGACGTCGATGGGGATGATCGAGCCCGGAAACAAAACCTGGTTGCGCAGGGGCAACAAGGCGATCACATCGGGGAGTTCGATATTTTCTTCGGACGGCGTCGGAGTGGTCATGCGGGGAGGAGCGCCCTTTCCGCTCTCACCGTAACACCCGGGCCGACGCTGTCAACAGGTCCCATGGAGCCCACGAGCGCTACGCTGGCGCGATCGCGGAGGCCCGTTGAGATGTGCCAACACCGAACTCGACACACCTCCCCGTGGCCGACGGCCCGGTTGCCGCGGCGATGTCCTCGTCATCGAACGGCGACTGCAACGATGTCCCTCGCGCGTCCTTTCCGGCTTGGCGGGCGACTACTATCCAATGATAGCGGCAACGCAGCGGTCAAGGTGGGCTGATCTCCCCGGGCTCACGTCCCTGGCGGCCTCAATCTACCGATTGACCGGAGCGCGCCCGCGCGTTCTCGACGGCCCCCGATTCCCGCGCGTGCCCTAGTCCCACCAGTCGCGGCGCCGGGCCCGAGGTCGCTGGTCAAACGCCTCGTCGTCCTCGAGCGCACGAAGCAGCTCGTACTCGTCCTTACCTAGCTCCGAGGTGTGCCCGCCCGAAGCGCAGAGCCCCTCTCGTTGAAACTCTTGAAAGCTCGAAAATTGGTGTCGGTAGTAGCTCATGGGAATGGTCCTTCAGTGCGTAGAGATATGCGGAGTGATCTGATGGGAGCGGAGCGGCTCGCGAGCCCAAGCCGTCACCGTTGGGATGGTCGTCACTCCACGCGACCGAACGATCGAACGCTCGCGATTCTTCGTTTTGAGGGGATTGACGGCCATTTGATGCCCTTCGGTTGCGGTGCGATGGCTCCACACCATCTTCACCTACAGTGTAATGGCATGTGAGATATGTAGGTAAAAACCTGACAAATTTTGTGGGGCGCCATGCGTCGCACCACCGGAAGGTGGTAAGCCTTTGCGCCCGTGCCCGACCGCAACGCTCAAAGCCCGCTCGTGTTGGCCGTCTCCAATCAAAAAGGAGGCGAGGGCAAAACGACCACGGCGGTCAATCTGGCGGCGAGCCTCGCGGCCGCCGAGCGGCGCGTGCTGCTCATGGATCTCGATCCCCAGTGCAACGCCAGCTCGAGCGTAGGGTTCCCGCGCGGCGCCGTAGACGCCGGGACCTACGACCTCCTCGTCGGCCAGGCCTCGCTGGACGCGGTGATTCGAGAGACCCAACTCGACAACCTGCACGTCGTGCCTGCGACGGCCGATCTCGCCGGCGCAGAGGTCGAGCTGGTGCAGCTTGAAGATCGAGCGACGCTCCTTCGCGCCGCGCTCGATCAGGCCTCCGCCCGCTACGACTTCGTGATCTTCGACTGCCCCCCTTCCCTGGGGCTCTTGACGCTCAACGCCCTCGTCGCGGCCGACAGCGTCCTCATCCCCATGCAAGCCAAGTACTTCTCGCTCGAAGGCCTGTCGGCCCTCCGCGAGACCATCGCGCGGGTCAAAGAGGCGCTCAATCCAGACCTGCACATTCAGGGGATCTTGTTTTGCCTGTTTGACCCGCGGACCAACCTCGCCCAGCAGGTCGTCAGCGAAGTCGAGGAGCACTTTAAGGGGCTCGTGTTCAAGACCCGGATTCCCCAAAATATTCGACTCAGCGAGAGTCCGAGCCACGGACTCCCCGCGATCTTGTACGATATCGACAGCAAGGGCGCGCAAGCCTACCTCGCGCTCGCGCGAGAGCTGCTCGAATCGCTCAAACAGGAGTCCACCCTTTGACCTCGAAACGTCCAGCGCTGGGCCGCGGCCTCAACGCCCTCATCCCCACCGCGGCGCCGAAGCCCACGGCGCAAGAGGACGACTCCACGGACGCCGCCGCGACCCCGGCGAGCGCCGGGAAGGCGCTGCCGACCCCTCAACACCTGGCGATCGAGAAGCTCGAGCCAAACCCGGAGCAGCCACGGCGACACTTCGACGACGAGGCGCTCAAGGGGCTCGCGCAGAGCATCGCGACCACGGGCATCATCCAGCCAATCGTGGTGCACAAAGAAGGCGCCGATCGCTACCTGATCCTGGCGGGCGAACGGCGCTGGCGCGCGGCTCAGCGCGCCGGTCTTCACGAGGTGCCAGTGGTCGTGCGAGACACGCCGGCCCACCAACGCCTCGAGCTCGCGCTGGTCGAGAACCTGCAACGCGCCGACCTCAACGCCATCGAAGAGGCGACCGCATATCAGCAGCTGATCGACCTCAACCACTGGACCCAAGAAGAGCTCGCCGGGCGGGTGGGCAAGGACCGAAGCTCGGTCGCCAACGCGCTGCGGCTGCTCCGGCTCCCGCCCCCGGTCCGCGAGCTGGTCGTCCGAGGTCTGCTCGGCATGGGTCACGCGCGCGCGCTGCTGTCCCTGCAACAAGAGGCCCAGATGATCGCGCTCGCGAAATCCGTGATCGCGGGCAAGCTCAGCGTGCGCGCGACGGAGACGAAGGTGCGTGACCTGCTGCGGCCGAGCGCGCCTCCGCCGAGTGACGAGGCCAAGCGCAGCGCGATCATCGTCAAGGATCTTGAGGAACGACTCACCCGCGCGCTCGGTATCCGGGCCAAGCTGCGGGTGTCCAAGCGCTCCAAAAATCGCGGCGTGATCGAGCTCCCCTACGGTGAACTCGACGAACTCACGCGCTTGCTGAACCGGATCATCGAAGGTCCGGAGGGCTAGGCGACAGGGTGCTGGAGCGGCGCGCCGCTAGCCCCTGTCGAGGCGTCGGTGGGCCGCTTCGACCACGTTGGACATCAAGCAGGCGATGGTCATGGGCCCGACGCCACCGGGCACGGGGGTGATGGCGCCGGCGCGACCGAGCGCCGCATCGAAATCCACGTCGCCGATGAGCTTGCCGTCGTCTCCGCGATTGATCCCCACGTCGATGACGACGGCGCCCGCCCGCAGCCACTCCCCGCGGATCATCTTCGGCCGCCCCACAGCGGCCACCACGATGTCTGCGCGACCTACTTCTGCCGCCAAGTCCTGGGTCTTGGAGTGCGCCACGATCACGGTGGCGTCGGCCTGGGTGAGGAGCAGGGCCATGGGCTTTCCGACGATGGTGGATCGGCCGACCACGAGCGCACGCTTCCCGCTGATTTCCGGACACACCGAGCGGATCAGGTGCATGCACCCTCTCGGCGTACACGCCACGAAGCGCGGCTCGCCGATCACGAGGCGGCCGAGGTTGTCGGGGTGAAATCCGTCGACGTCCTTGTGGGGGGCGATGGCCAGCAGCACTCGATTCTCGTCCACCTGCGGCGGCAGCGGGAGCTGTACGAGGATGCCGTTCACCGCCGGGTCGTCGTTGAGCGCGCGCACCTCTTGGAGCACGCGCTCGGTGGAGACGTCGCCCGACAGCGCATGGTCTCTCGCCTCTACGCCGATGCGCTCGGCCGCCCTCGTCTTGTGACGTACGTACACGCGCGACGCCGGGTCTTCGCCGACCAGGACGACCGCGAGGCATGGGCGCACCGCTCGCTCAAGGAGCGCGCTGGTCTTGGTCGCGAGGTCAGCCTCAACCTCGCGGGCGATCGCTCTGCCGTCGATGATGGTGGTGCCGGTCACGACTTGGGGAGTACCACACTTCAGCCAAGAGCCCCGCGCCTCCCGACGCGCACGTGAAGCTCAGTCACTCCCGCCAGTTTTCTTGGAGGCGGAGGCGCCCGCCCCTTTGTCCGCGGATGACTTCGGCGTCGTCTTCTTCGCGCCGCCGCCCTCTGACGATCTGCTGTCCGCCGCACCTGCGTCCTTCGACCCTTTGTCTTTGGGCTTGGCGTCCGCGTATCCATCCGCGTACCAGCCTCCGCCAGTGAGATGAAAGGACGGCGCGCTGAGCACCTTCTTCAAGCCGCCGCCGCAGACCTCGCACTCGCTCATGGGCGGATCGCTGAACTTTTGAATGAACTCGAAGACGTCATTGCATCCGTCGCACTGATATTCGTACATGGGCATGGCTGAGATGGCCGGCTCAAATGGCCGGCTCAAAATGCGGGCAACGCAACGGAAGGTCAAGTTGCGCAAAAAACGCCCTCCACCGCTGCTGCCTGCTGCTAGGATCGATGGGTGGGGGGACGCCATCGTCGGACACGCTGGATCGGCATATGCTGCGCGCGGAGCGTCCTCGCTCGCGCGGCGGGGCCCGCGATCGCCCTCGGCGCCGCGCTGCTGCTGTGGCCTCCTCTCCCGGCGCGCGCCGCCCCGCCGACGGACGATTGGAGCCTTGAGCGGGGGGACGACGACCGCGCGCTCAACGAGCACCGGCTCGACGCGCTTCGCAGCAACCCGTTCTCGAACCCCCACTGGCGTTCGCTCCAAAGGGCGCTCGGGGACCGAGGCCGCGCCCGACTCGTCGAGCGGCGGCGCGCGCGGGCGCCCGACGACGCCGCGCTGCGCATCCTCAGCGCCCGCGTGAAACTCGACGCCGGGGAGCCCGCCGCCGCCGCGGACCTGCTCTCGGCGGTCGCCCTCGGCCGCAGCCGCTTCGCGGCCAAGGCGCTGCTCCTCCAGAGCGACACGCTCGAATCCCTCTCCCATCACGCACGCGCCGCGCGTGTCCTCCTCACCCGGACCCACGGCATGGGCGAAGACACCCGCCGCCGGTATCTGGAGCGGGCGTTCAAGCTCGCGACGCGCCACGGGCTCACGCGGATCCGTCGCGAAGTCGGCGCTACCTGGACGTCGGAGTTCCCTGACTCCGCGACCGCGTGGGCCTCGCGCGCCACGAGCGAAGAGGCCCACGCTGATTTTGTGGCGGCGGCCAGCTCCTACGCGAAGGCCGTCGAACACGCGCCGCGAGCCATGCAGCGCGTGGAGTGGATCAAGGACCACGCCCGCGCGCTGGCCTCGGCGAACGCGCCCCACGACGCGCTCACACAGATGCTCTCGCTGCTCCATGACCGGCGCGCGGTCCAGGCGTTCGACGCCGACGACTGGGCGAACCTGCTCCGCTACGCGCGCGCCGCAGACGCGCTCCGCCCCCTCGGCGCGACGCTGGATGCGGCCGTCGGACGCCGGCAGCTCCACGCCAACTGGCGCGCGTACTGGCTGCGGGCGAAGGTCGCGGCCGCGCTCGGGGAGCCGTCGGCACCGCACTGGGAGCGAGGCGCTCGCGAGTTCCCGCGCCGAGCGCCGCTGCTGCTCGGCTGGATGGACGCGCTCGAGCGGGCGGGCGACGCACACGCTGTGCTCGAACTCATCGCCGGGTGGCGCCGATACGACGAAGACCTCGTCATCTATGCCCTCGAATTCGCCACCCGGACGCGCGCCCTCGGAGACGCGCGAACCGCCGGTCGGGCCGTCGAGCGGGTTCGCGAGCTGGCGGGTCGCCGACCGGACGGACTCGGCATCGTCAGGGACTACTTCAACGCGCACGGCGACCTTGAGCGCGGGCTCGAGTTGTCCGAGCGGATATGTGCGCTGTCGCCGAAGGACGCGGTCGCTCGCAGGCGGCTCGGCGACCAGTACTTTCAAATGGACCGCCTCGACGACGCGGTGAAGACCTGGAATGAGATCGCCACGCTCACTCGGCCTCGCCACGAGGGATGGCGCGACGTCGCCGAGATTTTTTTGAGCCAGTCAGGGCACGGCAAGCCACGGGAGATGCGCGAGCACGCGACTCGAGCGCTGGAGCGAGGGCTCGCCCTCGCCCCAGCGGATCCCGGCCTCCACCGAATCGCAGGGCTGCTCGCCGAGCACCGCCGCGATTCCTCCGCCGCCTACGACGCCTGGTCGCGGGTGCTCGTCTTCGCCGACGCCGACACCGCGCTCCGCGACGAAGCCCGGAGCCGTATCGTGGAGAATATCTTTCGCCTCCCGAAGCGGCAGCGACGCGAGGCCCTCCTTCGGCAGCTTGAGACCGACTCGCTCGAGAACTTGAAGCATGGGGCGCTCCCTACCCGGATCGAGTCCGCCCGCGCGCTCGCAGAGATCTATCTTCGCCAAGGTCGACCTGAGGACGTGGTGAGCGTGTGGGGTCGGCTGGTGGAGCTCGCGCCGCAGTCACACGAGGTGTTGCTCAGCTATGGACGCGCGCTGCGTCGCGCGAACCGCCCCGCGGACGCCATCCGCGTCCTGAGCGACCTCGCCAGCCGGGGAGGCGGCGACCTCGCGACCCCGCTGCTCTTGCTCGCAGAGCTCCACGTGGAGCGCGGGGAGGCGGTCGCGGCGATCGAGCGCGCGGGTGAGGCCGCGACCGCGACTCGCGCCCCAGGGCCTTCGATTCGGATCGCGGCGGAGCTCCGGCAGCGTGGAGACCTCGAGAGCGCCCGGGACGCGCTGCGAGCCGCCGCCAAGGCCTTCCCCGAGCACCCCGCCCCGATGTTCGAGCTGGGCATGCTCGAGATGACCGGTGGCGACCTCCCGGCGGCCGCCGACTGTCTGACCGCGGCGCTCTCGAGGCGCGGCGACGACTACCTCTCCAAGCGAGCGGGTTCGATGGCCTTGTCCCTGATGTCGCTCACCGGTCAGGAGGCTGAGTTTTTATCGCTCCTCGCCCGGGAATCATCCGCGAACTCGTCGCTGGTCTCACGCGGCCTCATTGCTCAGACCGTCGAGTTGATGAGCGACGTCGAGCTTCGCGCCTGGAAGCGAGAGCACCTCGAGTGGGCTCCCGTGATCGAGCGGGAGCTCTTGCGAGCGTTCCGCGGGGATCCGTTGACCGCGCGTGCGAGCGCGGCCCGGATGCTGGGGAGGCTGCACGCGCGACACACCGGCGGCGAGCTGGTCCGCGTCGCCACGCGAATCGCCACGCCACGCTCGGTGTCTCGCACGGAGCGACGAGGCCTCGACCGGCTGCGCTGGGGCGCGCTCCTCGCCGCGGGGACCATCGACGACGCCGACACCCTCGACGCGCTCTTCGAGGCGGCGACCACGAGTCGCGACGCCACAGTAAAAATCGGCGCGACGTGGGCGCTCATCAACAGCGACCACCCAGACGCGCTCGCGCTGCTCGGGCTCCTCCTCGATGAGAAAAATGTCTCTGACCTCAAGCGCGCCTTGGTCTGCGCGGGGCTCGCTCGCGCGGGGCTCGCCGCCCGCGGGCCGCGCGCGTGGCGGCTGCGCCCTCGGATCGAGCGCGCGCGGACGCTCTCCCGCACCGCGACCGCCATCACCGCCTGTGAAATTGCCAACGCCGTGTACACGCAGGACAGCCAAGTGCGACGGCTCTTGCCGCTGCTATGGAGCGACGACGAGGGGCTCGCCGAGGTCGTCGTGTGGCGACTCGGTCGCACTCCGCACCCCGAGGACAACGCCGCGATTGGAGCGGCCCTATGGAGGACCTACCTCTCCTCCTCGGGACAGATTCGCCGCGCTGCTCGGGCCGCGGTCACCCAATTTTACGCGGCCGCGCCGTCGCCTTCGATCCCTGCGAAGGTCGGTCGCGCGTCAGTGGACCGCATGCCCGCCTCCATCTCTCGTTGGTCCCGGGACCTCCTGCACGCGGCCCCCGTGGCCGCCGCGTGGAGCGCCGAGGCCTCGGCGTCTGCCCATGAGCATCTCGCGCAAGCCGTGCTCGAGATGGAGCGCGGTCCACGTTTTGAGCGCCTCGCGCTGGCGCATTGGAACCAGCGCTGCGCGATGCGCAGCCCGCTGCATGGTGGGTCCTCGGGGGGCCGCGCTGGACAGGCGCCGCTCAATTGCCTCCTAGGGGGCAACGAACGTCAACCGGCACCCGAACAGACGAATGCCTCAGCCCTTCGTTGACAAGAGAAGACGCCGCATTAGACCATGGACGCCTCATGGAACTCGGCCTCGCGTGCTCTACCTGTGGGCAACTCAACACGCTGCGCACACAATCGTGCAACCGTTGTGGCAGCACACTCGCCCCCTCCATTCCGCGAGAGGCGGGCCCGCCTTCGTTTTCGAACCCACCGACGGGCCCTGGGGGGAACGAGCCGACCAGCGCCTACACCGCCGTCGGCCCCGAGGCGGCGGCCGCAGGCCCCGCTGAAGAGGTGAAGCCGGCGCGCACCATGTTCTTCGGCGCCCTTCAGCAAGAAGACGTGGCGCCTCGATTGGTGCTCATTAAAGGAGAGGGCACGGACGGCGTCACCTACCACCTCAAGGGCTCCACCCAGGTGCTCGGCCGAACCGAGGGGGATATTCAGTTCGACCAAGACATCTTCTTGAGCCCACAGCACGCGCGGTTCACCGTGCAGGCGGGCCGCCTGTTTGTGCAGGACGCAGGGAGCGCGAACGGAGTGTTTCTCCGCATCCAAGACTCGGCGACGCTCGAAGACGGCGATTGCTTCCTCGCGGGCGAACAGCTGCTCCGCCTAGATCTCACGGAGGTCCCCACGCAAACGCCGACGTCCACCGGGACCTACTTTTATGGGAGCCCGCGGGTCACCTCAAAATTTCGAGTGACGCAGCTCCTCGCGGGCGGGAGCGAAGGCATCATGGCCTGCGCAGAGGACTCCCTGCTCTCCATTGGCAGAGAGGGGAATATCCTCGACTTCCCCGACGACAACTTCATCTCTGGCCGCCACGCGCAGCTCCGCTCGAATGGCGCCTCGGGCGTCACGCTCGAAGACCTCGGCTCCCGAAACGGAACATTTCACCGGGTCCGCGGCGCCCACGAACTCCACAACGGAGACTACGTCTTCATCGGCCAACAACTCTTCAGGGTCGAAATCTCCTAACCCCCCGAGGTTCATTGTGACGAACTGCCCATCTTGCGGAAAACAGAACCAGGACCACTACAAGTTTTGCCTTGGATGTGGGGCGAAGATTAGCGCGGCGGCGGCGCCTCCCCCTGGCCCCGTGGCGCCCCCACCCTCCATGGCTCCCCCTGCGGTGGCGGTGGCTCCGGCTCCGGCTGTTGTCCCGGCCCCCGCCCCCACGGCCCCCGCGGCCCCCGCTTGGAGCCCATCCATCGGCGCTTCACCCCCCGGGAGCGGCGCTCCTAGCCCCGGGCTCGGCGCGGGGGGGCTCCCTCCGATTCCGATCCCAACGATGCCTACGCGCGCGACGCCGCAGGCCTCGCCAGGTGCACCAGGCCTCCCGAGCCTCCCCACCAACGGGGTGAGCGGCTCCGCACCGGCGAGCCTCCCCACCGTGTGCAACGCCTGCGCCACCGAGAATCCAGCCGGCTTCGCTTTTTGTGGTCGCTGCGGGTCCTCGCTTAAAGAGGACTCTCAACCCGTCGCCGCCGCGAGCGCGAGCGCCGTCGCGGCGCCCCCGCCGATGGCCGCCCCTCCCGCCGCCGCACCGCCGACCCCGATGGCTCCCCCTCCGGCCGCGCCGCCGAGCTCAGGCAGCGCGAGGACCATGTTCATGGACAGCGCGCCGCCCGTGCCCGCGCCTCCACAAGTGACACACACGGGGAAGCTCATCCAGTTGAGCGAAGACGGGACCGAGCACGAAGTGCTCGACGTCGTCATGAGCGGCACGGCCGTCGGTCGGTCCTTGGGGGGCATCTTCGCCTCCGATCCCTACCTCGATCCCGATCATATTCAACTGCATGCGAACGAAGAGGGGCTGGTGCTCACTCGCGACGCGGCGGTTAACGGCGTGTTCGTACGATTGTATGGGAGCCGCGAACTGGCGGACGGCGACTACTTTCGTATTGGCCAAGAGCTGATGCTCTACAACGACCTCCCAGAGCCACAGTCCATGGCCGACGGCTCTGAGATCATGGGCAGCCCGAACACTGGATTCTGGGGTCGCGTCACGCTCCTCGTGGAACCCGATCTCGGCGTGCGAGCCTGGCCGATATTCGACACCGGCATCAGCATGGGACGTGAGCAGGGAGAGATTCTCTTCCCCACAGACGGCTATGTCTCAGGGGCTCACTGCCGGATCATCGGTGACGACACGGGCGTATATCTCGAAGACCTCGACAGCTCCAACGGCACCTACTTCAAGGCGCGAGAGGGTGAGCTGCTGCCGTATGGGAGCCTGATCCTGCTCGGGCAGCACCTGTTCCGCATCGACCCCGCGTAGCCGGGCCCGGCGATCACCCTAGAGCGCGTCACGGCGCTTGAGCTCGCGGCGGATCTTGCCGAGCGCCTGCTCTTGCAGCTGGCGAATGCGCTCGCGCGACAGCGAGTAGTGCCCACCGATCTCTTTGAGCGTGAGCTCCGACGACCCATGCAAGCCGAAGCGTTTCATGAGGATCTCCGCTTCGATGGGACGAAGCTCTCCAACGATCTGCTGGACCTGCCGGTGGAATGACTCCAGCTCCAACGCCTCGCCGATCTGCTGTGAATCGGTGTCCTCGAGCAGGTCGACCATCTTACGATCATCCTCGCCGGAGACGGGCCGGTCCAACGACACCGGGTTCTCGAGCGCATACCCGTTCATGCGGTCCAGCTTCGACATCGGGATCCCCGTGGTTTCCACGAGCTCTTCTTGCTCGGGCCGACGGCCGTGCTGACGCTCAAACTCGCGGCGCGCCTTCGCCACCTTCTGGTACGCATCCAGCATGTGAACCGGTAAGCGGACCGCGCGCCCCTTGTCCGCGATGGCCCTCGAAATGGCATGCCGAATCCACCAGCTCCCGTAGGTCGAGAACCTGAACCCACGGGTGTGATCAAAGCGATCCACAGCCTTCATGAGACCGATATTTCCCTCCTGGATCAGATCCTGGAGCGGGAGCTTTCCATGGTTAAAGCGCCGCGCGATCGATACGACCAACCGGAGGTTGGCGCGCACAAAGTGGTTTTTCTCTCGCCGCAGCAACATCGAAGCCGTCCGCACCGCCTTCGCGTAGTCGGCGAATGGACGGCTCCCGCGGCGCGCGGGGTGAACCGCAAGCCGGACCCCGTCGCGGGTACCGTTTCCGAGAGCGACGAGATCGTCGTCGACGACATCCGAGACCAGACCGTCGACATCGACCGTCGCCATGACCGCGCTGAGCGCAGCGGACGCGGCGCCGTACGCGTCCCGATGGTCTCGTGTCTCGCGATCCCGATAGGCTCTGCTGCGGATTCGAACCTCCGCGAGGACCTCGTGTGAGACATCCTCTTCGTCCGGATAGGTCTCGCGGATGCGTTCACAAATCCCAATAATATAAGGTGGGTATGAGAGAATCGCGCCCCACTGCATCACCCTGAGTTCATGAATACGAACGGCCGCGTCGTGCTCCTGTTCGGGAGTCATGACGTCAACGATCGACATCTCCTTAAAGTAGGTCGCAAGGAAATTATCGTCACCAGACTTCCGACCTGACGCCGTCCACGCGCTCTTTCTCGAGCTGCGGGAGATGCTAGGTGGGGTCCCTCGTGTTGTTTTCGTCCGTGTCATGATGTTGCCTTGAAGGTGCGCGCTGAACCTGATCAACCAACCAAGCCGGGTTGTTATTCCCGTCTCAACCTAAGTTGGCGATTGCGATTGGCAAGTGTCGCGCCCATGCGTCGTGACTAATGCAAGCCCGACACCAACTCCGCGGTTCCTCTGTCTTGCTCTACGATCCAAACGCGAAAGTGTTTCAACCGAGCGGCGCGGCGCTCCCATTCCCCCACACGACGCCCCTGGTCGCCGAATCCGTCGCCGCGACGCGAATTGCTCCAGGCCGACCTGAGCGGGCGTCGACGGCGGTGACCGCGCTTTTCCCACGGTCCGTTTGGCTACATCTGCAGCCACGTCTGCAATTAATGTCAGACCAACGACTTTTGATTCACAGTGGGATCCTCCGGCCCTCGCGCCGCGACGATCTCCCCTAGATCTCCTCGACGCAGGGAGCGGCGCCCCTATTTACTGCGAACGGCGACAACCCAGAGATCGGGCGAGGTCGCCCCGTAGTACAAGCCGGGACTCTGTCTCGCCCCTGAAATGTCGACGATGCGCATCCCCACGCTCGCGAACATGCGTCCGACCTCGTGGAGCGCGTACAGGCGCATGGAAAACTGATGCTCAAACTGGCGCCCGTCTTCGAACACGACCGTCCGCTTGACCCCGACCCGTGAAGACTTCCCGTCGAAGGAAGCCTCATCGAGCACCATACAGCGATCGCCAGTCCACCATGAACGACATGGCATGCGCGGCGCGAGGTAGTCCCGATTGGTCATCTGCAGCACCAGCTTCCCCCCAGGCGCGAGCTTCGACACCATCTCTTCAAGGGTGTGGTGGTTCGTCTCGTCGTCGAACATGCCAAATGTCCCGCCCAAACATGTGACCAGGTCGAACTCTCCGACATCCGGAAGCTGCCGCATGTCACCTTGCAGGAACTCCACCTTGCGGTCGCGCGATTCGTTGAGCTCACCGGCGCGAAGCAGGATGTCCAGCGACGCGTCGAGCCCGAGGGCTTCACACCCTGCGTCGACAAACGCGAAGCAGTGGTGCCCGCATCCGGCGCCGACATCGAGGACGCGCGGCGCCTCTGGGCTCCCCGCTCGGTCCAGGACAAAATCCACGTCTGCCGCCGCAGACTGCTCTATCGTCGGCGGAATCAACGCCAGGTAGTCTTCGTTAAATATCTTGTCAGGCCATCCCTTGGTGACCCAGTCCCGTCGCGCGCGCTTCGATTTCCCCTTGGCCTTTGACTTCTCCGGTCGGGCGGCGGGAGGCGTCTTTCGCTCAGCGCGGCGAGGTGCTGCTGCGGGCGCGACCTCCGCGACCTCCTCGACCTCCTCGACCTCCTCGACCTCCTCGACCTCCTCGACCTCCTCG
>JAAZXR010000001.1:0-104414 GCA_014240065.1 Myxococcales bacterium | reverse complement strand
CGACCTCCTCGACCTCCTCGACCTCCTCGACCTCCTCGACCTCCTCGACCTCCTCCGGCTCATCGTAGACGTCCAAGCCCACGTTCATCAAAGGGACCACCGCAGCCACGTCCCCCGCATCTGGCGCCGATGGCTCAGCCGCCGGCGGCATGTCCGCCGCGGGGATCGTGTCGGTGGACGCGGGCGGCATGGTGGCCGCGGGGATCGTGTCGGTGGCCGCGGGCGGCATGGTGGCCGCGGGAATCGTGTCGGTGGACGCGGGCGCCAGATCCTCCCCCGCCCCCGACGCCGCGCTGGCCGTCGGTGTCAGTTCGATCTCGAGCGCGTCGTCGCTGTCATCAAGATCGCCCACCTTCTGTGGCCCGGCCGGCACGGTGACCAACGGTGGTGGCACCCCCGCCGGACCCATCTGTACCGTCTCCCCGCCCCGCCGCTTCCCGAGCGCCTCACCACTCGCGGGGGCGGATTCACCCGCCGGGGGTTCGACGCGAGAATCCGTCTCGGCGCCGCTCGGCTCCACACGCGCTGCGGCGGGCGCGGGTGGAGCGACCGCCGCGCTGTCGTCAAGAGCCGTCGAGGCCTCAGCGTCGCGCGCGACCGCTGTGCTCACGTCCGCCCCGGGCCCTGGAACCACCGGTTTCGCGGTGAGCTCCCCCGCGCGGGGCGTCACCATTCGGGATCGAGCCGCCGCTACCTCTGGCGCTGATTCGGGGGCTGGCTCTGGCGTGGAGCTCGCTGGCTCTGGCGATACTTCCACCGCGTGTTCTGCCTCGGCCGGCGGCGTCGCCTCCGCGGCCGGCTCCGTGCCGAGTCGCTGCAGTATGAACCCGTCGAGCCCATCCAAGGGATCGGTGGTCCGCGGTGGCGCTCGAACGGACGCCTGTCGCGCCGCTTCGAGCCACTCCGAGTTGCTCACTTCCCAGGTCATGCGTCTCCTCCGCGCACGAGGATCCCCGTGCCCAAGCGGATCGGTCCGCGCTCAAGGTCGGGTGCGGGGACGTGCCCCGGCCCCGTGAGGACGACCACCGTGCTCCCCAGATGGAACATGCCCAGCTCTTCTCCCCGATCGATCTCCACAGGCGGCTCGCACTCGAAGCGCTCGATCTCCTTGGGATGAGTCCTCGTCCCTAAATAGCTGCACGTCATATGTCCGACCCCAAACGCCGCCACCATGACCGTCACGACCGGTCCCATCGCGGTGTACTGCACATGTACAAGCCGCTCGTTAACCGTAAACAGCTCGGGATTACGTTTGAGCGCGGCGTCGTTGACGGGCAGCAAGCGCCCCGGAATCGCCACCACCCGGTGTACGCTCCCACTCACCGGCGCGTGAACCCGGTGGTAGTCTCGCGGATGTAGATAGATCGTGACGTGGGTCCCGCCCACCAAGGATGCGGCGAGCGAGGCGTCGCCGATGAGCTGCTCCACCGAGTACTTCAAGCCCTTCGCTTCGACCTGGAGGTCCTCGTTAAGCGATCCGAACGAGCGGATATTTCCGTCGCAGGGCGCGACCAGGGTGAAATCCGGTGCAGACTCTATCGGCCGGGCTCCGGGCTTGAGCGGTCGCGTAAAGAACTCGTCGAAGCTTGAGAATCCACGCCGAATTGACTCCGGTGCCACGTCGCTCAAATCGACCTCAAAGTAACGACGATAGACCGCGACCGCCGCCCGAGAAATCGGGCGCGGGAGGGGGACACGCGCCGCTGCTCCCACAGCCCGCGTCGCCGCGAACACCGTCCACGACGGTGACACATCGATCACCGCGGCCGCGATGCGTGAGCGAAGCGGAATGGATGCGTCGCGCATGAGCGCTAAGCCTATCCGACGCGCCGAAGCCACAGCAAGCCCGACCCACCCCCAGTCGCATGGGTACGCACGCCCCTTGGAGGCCCGAATTCGCGCGAATGGAGCGACCAGGTGCGCAATAAAATGCACATCCCACACGAGCCGCACGCGTGGCTGGCGGGCACATCAAAGGCCCCCCCTCCACACGCACTACCGAACACTCGAACGTGGGCGGGCGCCTCCCTCGAGCGAGGCGCCTTCACCACCGGCACGACGCGCGCCGATGCGGCGACTAGCAGTCGTAGTACATCGAGAACTCATGCGGATGCGGGCGCGACCGAACCTCGTCGACTTCGTTCCCGCGCTTCCAGTCGAGGAAGGCCTCCACGAGATCGCGGCTGAACACATCTCCCTTAAGGAGGAACTCATGATCCGCTTCCAACGCATTGAGCGACTCTTCGAGGCTCGCGGGCACCGACGGGACCCCTTGCAGCTCCTCCGGTGTGAGGCTGTAGATGTCTTTGTCGAGCGGAGCGCCGGGATCCAGCTTCCGCTCGATCCCGTCGAGGCCTGCCATCATGAGCGCGCTGAAAGCGAGGTAGGGGTTCGCGCTCGCGTCTGGGGTCCGGAACTCAATGCGGATCGCCTTCGGTGACGACGAGTAGGTCGGGATTCGTACGGAGGCGGAGCGGTTCCGCGAGCTGTACGCCAAATTGACCGGCGCCTCGAAACCAGGGACGAGCCGCTTGTAGCTGTTGGTCGTGGGGTTGCACAACGCGCAGAGCGCCGGGGCGTGCGCCAAGATTCCGCCGATATAATGAAGCGCGAGATCGCTGAGCCCGCCGTATCCCTCCCCCGCGAACAAGGGCTGCCCATCCTTCCACAGGCTCTGGTGCGTGTGCATGCCGTTGCCGTTGTCGCCGTAGATCGGCTTGGGCATGAACGTCACTGTCTTCCCAGCCCGGCGGGCGACGTTCTTGATCACGTACTTGAACCACATCATGTTGTCGGCTTGCGAGAGCAAGGAGTCGTAGCGGATGTCGATCTCCGCTTGGCCCGCCGTCGCGACCTCGTGGTGCTGTCGCTCTACCACCATGCCGACTTGCTCGAGCACCATGGCCATCTCCGACCTGAGATCGTGGAGGTTGTCCGCGGGAGGGCACGGCACGTAGCCTCCCTTCGGGCGGATCTTGTGCTGGAGGTTGGGGAACTCCTCGGCGCCGGTGTTCCACCAGCCGCTGGAGGCGTCGACCTTGTAAAACGACTGGTGCCCCTCGCGGGTGTCAAACCGGACATCGTCGAAGATAAAGAACTCCGCCTCCGGTCCGATATAGGCCGTGTCGGCGATCCCGGTGGACTTGAGGTAGGCCTCTGCGCGACCTGCGAGGGCCCGGGGACAGCGCTCGTAATCTTGCCGGGTGATCGTGTCCACCACGCTCCCCATGAGCGCCAGCGTCGGCGCCTCCATGAATGGATCCATGATCGCGCTGCTCGCGTCTGGCATCACCAGCATGTCGGACGCGTTGATCGTCTTCCATCCTCGGACGGAGCTGCCGTCAAAGCCGAAGCCCTCCGCGAAGGCGGCGTCATCAAGCTCGTGAGCGGGGACGGTGAAGTGTTGCCAAGACCCTAGCAAGTCGACGAAGCGAACGTCGACCATCCGGATATCTCTGTCTTGGATGAGTGCGATGATGTCTGCGGGTGTTTTGTTGCTCATGTTTTTCTTCTCTTGTCTCCAAGGAGGAGGTCTCTACCTCGCCCTTGGGGTTATGTGGCCTGCTCGCCACGCTCGTCTGTACGAATGCGAATCGTCTCTAGCACCGGTGTCACAAAAATCTTGCCGTCGCCGATCCTCCCCGATGCGGCGACCTCACGAATCCCCTCGACGACCTCGTCGAGCATGCGATGAGGGATGACCACCTCCACCTTCACCTTCGGGATGAAGTCGATGACGTACGCGGAGCCGCGGTACACCTCGGTCTTGCCGCCTGTGCGACCAAACCCGCGGACCTCGCTCACGGTCATACCGCCCACCTCAAGCTCGGTCAGGCGCGCCTTGACCTCATCGAGGGCGAACGGTCGAATGATCGCCTCTACCTTCACGAGCCCCTCGCTCACCCGTCTCCCTCCCCTCGGTACTCGGGCTCGGGCGGGATGGACTCAAGACTGCCGACCGCCTCCTCGGCTCGCGCGAACCCGAGCGACGCGAGCAGAACCTTGAGCTCCGCGAGCACTCGAAGCGCCGCCGGGGGCTCCGCAAAATTCGCGGTGCCCACTTGCACACAGGAGGCCCCCGCCATCAAAAACTCCAGCGCGTCCTCGCCGCTGTAGATCCCTCCCATCCCGCAGATAGGGAGGTCGGGCAGCGCTGCGTGAACCTGATGCACCATGCGCAGGGCGACGGGCTTGATCGCGGGGCCTGACAACCCCCCATAGGTCGTGGCGAGGCGTGGGCGTCGCTTGCGTGCGTCGATCGCCATGCCGGTGATCGTGTTGATCAAGGAGACCCCGGCGGCGCCCGCCTCGTACACGGCCTGCGCCATGCCGACGATGTCGGCGACGTTCGGCGTGAGCTTGACGACGATGGGGACATCGGTGACCTCCGCGCAGGCCTTGGTGAGGCGATGTGCGACCTCTGGGACGGTGCCAAACTCGATTCCACCCTTCTTGATATTCGGGCAGCTGATGTTCATCTCCAGGGCGGAGACGCCGCGGTCTCTCCCCGCGCCGAGGGTGCGCGCGCAGTCCACGTAGCTCTCGAAGTCCGTCCCAAAGAAGTTCACCCACACGCTGATGTCGAGCTCGTTGAGGAACGGCAGCTTCTCCTCCAAGAACACTTTGGTCCCCACGTTCTCGAGCCCGATGGAGTTGAGCATTCCACTCGCCGTCTCGTAGATTCGCGGGAGCGGGTTCCCAAATCGTGGCGCTGGGGAGATGCCCTTTGTCGAGAGCCCGCCAAGCTCGCGCAGATCCATGAACCCAGCGAACTGTTGGCCGTAGGCGAAGCAACCAGACGCGGTCATCAACGGATTTTTCAAGCGGATCGGCCCGAAGTCCATCGCCACGTCCACGTCGGAGGCTCCCGGTGACGGCGTCATGCCCACCGCACCTCCCGGGCCGAAAACACCGGCCCTTCCGTGCAACAGTAGGCGTAGGGTCGGGCGCCGTGCACCGGCACCGCGCAGCCGAGGCAGACCCCGTATCCGCAGGCCATCTGCTCCTCCAGGCAAAGGAAGGCCTCCACACCACGCTCGAGCGCCAGGGTCCGCACCGCGCGGAGCATGGGGGTGGGCCCGCAGCTCAAGATTCGCACGGATTCACCCCTGGCCGCCGCGCGATCGAGTCGCTCCACCAGCGGCGCGGTGACGCGGCCTTCGACGCCGCGGCTGCCGTCCTCCGTCGTCATGACCCGCGGCACCTTCCACGCCTCGAGGTCTTCGGTGAGGACGAGGTCGTCGCGTGTGCGACCGCCATAGATCATCTCGACGGCCTCCGCCGCCCCCTCGCGCGCGGCGACCCGCGCGTACAAGTGCAGCGGCGGCAGCCCCACCCCCCCCGCGACGAGCAGCGAGGTGACCGCCGCGTCCACAGCGGGGAAGCCGTTCCCCAGCGGTCCGAGGCAGCTCATCTCATCGCCGGGCTCCATCGCCTGCATGAGCCCCGTTCCCCGGCCAAACACCTTGGCGAGCACAGAGAAACGACCCGCGTCGAGGACCTCGAGCACCGAGAACGCGCGACCGTTGAGCAGGTCGCGCCCCCACGGTCCGCGGAGCATGACGAACTGCCCTGGGCGCGTGTGCTCCGTCGCCACAGGCTTCCCAGCGTCGAGCGTCAACCGAAAGTACCCCCCGGTGAGCGCCTCATTGGCGGAGACTTGAACTGGGAACTGCGCGTGCACCCTGACCCCGTGTAGCGTACGCGGTGGGGGCTGTCCACCGAGTCCGCCACCACCTTGAGGGCCGCGCCTTCGCGCAGGCCAGGTCGCCCCCACGCGGCCAATTGTGCGCCGTTTCTCGGTTTGCGAGGCTCCCTTTGGGGGTCCGCGGCTCGTCCCCAAACTCCTCGAGGCCAGGTCAGCCGTCCGTGCCCGGGGATTGTGCGTCGGTGCGCACCATCCCTGAGAGATCTCTCGCGAGCCCTCCGGTCCCTGGCGCGTCCCCGAGGCCCTCCCCGCTCAACGAGGAGGTCATCAAGATGTCTCGAGGGTCCACGTCGAGGGTGTCGGCCAGCTTCCGGGCGACTGTGCCCCGCTTCGCCGCCCCCAGCTTGTCACACTTCGTGACGCAGATGAGCGTGGGCAGCTCGCGGGTCGCCATCAAGTGCAACATCCCAAACTCACCATCTCGAAATTCTCGCCGAACGTCCACGAGCAGCACCATCCCGCGCAGCGCTGGGCGGCGCTGGAGGTACCCCTCCACCATCGGACCAAACCCCTTGCGAATATTCTTGGCCGCCGCCGCGAATCCGTAACCTGGGAGATCGACCCAACGAAACCGCAGCGACTCTCGGTCGGGCCCCATCATGCGAATCTGAAACATGTTAAGCAGCCGCGTGCGGCCCGGCGTGCGGCTCACCCTCGCGAGGCCAGTCCGGCCGCTGAACGCGTTGAGGAGGGTCGACTTCCCGACGTTCGACCTGCCCGCCACCGCGATCTCCGGGAGCGAATCAGTCGGCGCCTGCTCCACGTCCGGGGCGCTCATCTCGAATCTAGACTCGACGACGCGCCAATGCTCTCGTTCTCGCTTCCCCATGGATCGGCGCAGCATACCCTACGGAGTCGATGGCTTCGGTCGGATGAGGTAGGCTCACCCACGATGAGGATCTACGGGCTCACAGGCGGGATCGGCAGCGGCAAGTCCACGGTGGCCAAGATCTTTGAAGCCTGCGGCATCCCGGTCCTGTACGCGGACCTCCTCGCCCGCGACGCGATCGCCCCCGGCACGGAGGGGCTGCGCGAGGTTCTCGCGGTCTTCACCACCGACGTCCTCGACGCCGACGGCGCGCTGGATCGCAGGAGGCTCGCGCAGCTGATCTTCAACGATTCGTCCGCGAAGCGGCGGCTCGAAGCGATCATCCACCCGCGCGTACAAGAGCAATTCGTGCGGCGCACCAGCGCGCTCGCGGCCGCCGGCGTGGAGGCGATGATCTACGAGGTCCCGATCCTCTTCGAGCGCGACCTCGATCCGATCTTCACCGCCATCATGCTGGTGTGTTCGCCCGAACATGAGCGCGTCCGGCGCGTGGCCGCGCGTGACGGGGTGTCGCCGCGAGAGGTCCGCGATCGCATGCACAACCAACTCCCCGACGAACAGAAGCGAGCGAGGGCGACCTACGTCATCGAAAACGACGCCGGGATCGACAAGCTCCGCGAGCGGGTGCGCGCCCTCGCCCTCGAGCTGTTTGGAGTGGACTCGCCCGCCGCGCGCGAGCCCGCAGGAGACTGACCATCATGACCACCAATGAACCTCCTCCCCTCCCGCTCGACGGCGTCGTCGTCGTCGACGCGACGCGGATGCTGCCGGGCGCTGTGCTGGCGCGCAACCTCCTCGACCTAGGCGCGCGCGTCATCAAGGTCGAAGACCCACGCATGGGAGACCCGATGCGGTTGATGCCTCCGCTTCACGATGGGGTCGGGCTCGGGTTCGCCGCGCATTACCGCGGCGCATGGTCGGTCGGCTTGGATCTGCGGCGCGAGGACGGGGCCGCGCAGTTCCGTGACATGGTTCACCGCGCCGAGGTCGTCGTGGAGAGTTTTCGGCCGGGCACCATGGAGCGATGGGGGCTCTCCTTGCGATCCCTGCGGGCCGATGCGCCGAGCCTCGTCACCTGCTCTCTCCCCGGCGTCCCTGAGGAGTGTCCGGGGGAGGTCGGCCACGACCTCAACTACGTCGCCGCGCTCGGCGTGCTCGGACATCTCGGGACCCCCGCAGGCCGGGCGCCCTCGATCCAGCTCGCCGATGTCACCGCGGGCCTTCTGGCCACGAGCGGGGTCCTCGCCGCCCTCCTGCAGGCGCAGCGCACCGGCGCGGGAGCCCACGTGTGTCAGCCGCTCGCGACGTCGGCCCTCCCCTTTGTGCACTGGTCGCTCGCAGAGCACGCGTTGTCTGGCTCGAGCACCGCAGCCGCGGTCCTCTCCGGCGACCTCCCCTGCTACCGCACCTACCCATGCCGCGACGGACAGCATCTCTCCGTGGGCTGCCTGGAGCCGAAGTTTTGGCGCGCGCTGTGCGACCACCTCGGGCTCGAAGCCCACGCCGCCGCCGGACTCGACGCTGGGACGCGCGGCGCCGCGGCCGTCCAGGCCATGTCCGAGCGGCTCTCGACCAGAGATGCCCACGACTGGGTGCGCGAGTTGAGGGGCGCCGGCCTCCCCGTCGGGCCAGTGCACGCGCCGAACAGCCCTGAGGTCATCGCTGAAATCGCTCGGCTTTCTGACTCGAGCCTGGCCGAGGTGGACGCCGGCCCCCCGCTCGGCGCCACGACCAGTTTCTTCTCGAGAGAGATCAGCCGCGCGCCGGTTGCGTCGGCGCCGCGCTTGAACGAACATGAACAAGCGGTCCTGTCTTGGATCCGCGACGCGACATGACCGATCCGTCCCCGAGCACCTCCCCCCGCGAACAGCGAACGACGGCCGACCTCGACTCCGTCACACCGGTGGAGGATTCCCCCAAGAGCGACAACATCTGGGCGTCTACGCTGTGGAGCGTCCTCATTTTGCTCGCCTTCGGTGTTGGCGGAGAGATCGTCCGCAGGCTGATCTAGGCCGCCGGGCGGACGCCCTGCGAAGGACGCCTCGGTCATGACTCGGCTCAATTGAGCTTGGTCTTGGTCACGACGCCGCGGAACATGCTCAAGGTCCGGTCAAGGCTCTCTTGCACTTCACCCAGCGCCCGGACGTCACTGCCTTGCAGATCCTGCTTGGCTCGTTCCACCACCGCCTCCGCTTTGCTGATCGCGTCTCGACCGAAGCTCGTCCCACTCATCACGTCACGAACCTCCGGGAACAACGCCTCTACCTCTTCGACGATCTTGCGGACCTGGAGCTGCGCCCGCTCAAGCTCTTCGTTCTTCTTTACGTCGAGCATATAATCGTGGCTCTGACTCACCAGCGCGCTCAACTCTTCCTCCGTCAGCCCCGAGGTCGCGGTGACTGTGATGCTCTGCTCACGACCCGTCTTGAGATCCCTCGCCGCGACCGAGACGATCCCGTCCGCGCTGATAGAGAGCGTGACGTCCACCTCCACTTGCCCTCGCACCGCCTTCTCGAGCCCCGACAAGATGAACTCACCGAGCAGCTCGTTCTCAGCGGCTTTGTCGCTCTCGCCCTGCAGCACGAGGATCTTCACAGAGGTCTGGTTGTCACGCACAGTGGTGAAGATGTGGCTCGCGCTGGTCGGCACGGTGGTGTTTTGGCCGATCAGCTCGTGGAAATACCCGCCCGAGATCATGATCCCGAGGCTGTGTGGCGTCACGTCGAGGAGCAACAGGTCGGTCGACCCCTGGGTGAGCGCCGTCCCCTGGATCGACGCACCGAGCGCCACGACCTCATCCGGGTGAACGCCCCTGCATGGCTCCCGCTGAAAAAACTTGGTCACGCTCTCTTGAATCAAAGGCATGCGCACCATGCCGCCCACGAGGATGACGTCGTCGAGGTCCCGGGGGCTCAGGTTCGCCTCTTCAAGAGTCTTGCGACAGATCTGGATCGTCCGATCGACCAAGTCTTTGGTGAGGTCGTTGAGCTGGGTCCGTGACAGCGTCTCTTGGAGGTGATGCGTGTCTCCGTTCGGCATCGTGTAAAGGAACGGGAGGTCGACGCTGCTTTCCGTCACTGTCGAGAGCTCACACCGCGTCTGCTCCGCCGCGTCTCGGATACGTTGCAACGCCATGCGATCTTGACGCACGTCTACGCCGGTGAGCTCACGGAAGCGCTCCACGAGCCAGCCGCTGACTCGCTCATCAAAATCTTCGCCGCCCAAGAACGTGTCCCCCGCGGTCGAGATGACCTGGAACACGCCGTCCTCGATCGAGAGGATCGAGACATCGAAGGTGCCGCCGCCGAGGTCGTAGACCGCGACCGTACCCTCGCCCTTGGCGTCGAGCCCGTACGCGAGGCTCGCCGCGGTCGGCTCGTTGACGATTCGCAGGACATCGAGGCCCGCAATCCGGCCTGCGTCTTTCGTCGCCTGCCTCTGATTGTCATTGAAGTAGGCGGGGACAGTCACCACCGCCTTCTGCACAGAAGCGCCGACGTATTGCTCCGCCACGAGCTTGATCTCCTGGAGGATGAACGCGGATATTTCGGGGACCGAATACACTTGATCCCGCATCATGATTCGCACGTCGCCGTGGGGGCCCTCCACGATCGTGTACGGGCACGACTGCTGGACCGTCCGCGCCGGTGGAGAGTCCCACTTGCGCCCGATGAGCCGCTTCGCCGCGAACACGGTGTTCCTCGCGTTCGTGACCGACTGACGCTTCGCGATATGACCGACGAGGCGGGTGCCGCTCTCCGAGGTCGCGACGATGGATGGCGTGGTCGTGTAGCCGCCCTTGTTCGGGATCACGACCGGCGCGCCATCTTCGACGACCGCGACGACACTGTTGGAGGTTCCAAGATCGATGCCAACGACGTAGTCCATAGGATTCAATTGCGCCCCCATCTTACTGGACTGCGAGGCGTTTGAGAAGAGCCCTCAGGTCCGGTGTGTCCCCAAGAAATTCTTCGGCTTGCCGCGCTTCGCTCCGCGCGGACGTCATGAGGCCCGCGGCATGAAACGCGACCGCGGCGGCGTAGTGAGTCCGCCCGGCCACCGCGGCCGAGGCTCGCCCCTCCGCCTGGCGGCGGGCGAGCTCCGACAGCGCGCCCATCGCGTGTTCACGCCCTCGCTTCGGATCGTGGGCAGCCATCGAGATCGCGGCCTCCACTAGATACTCGAGGCTCGGTGCAATACTTGCGGCCTCGTCGAAGAGGGCGGCCGCCTCCTTGGAGCGCTTCTCTTTGCGCGCTCGCACGGCCCGTGAGTAGGCCTCTTTGCCGCGCACCTTGGCGACCTTCTCCTGCTCCGCCTCAATTTGCTCCCGGAGCGCAGAGCCCGGTCGCAGCATCCCCTTCGCGCGATGCAAGACCGAGAGGGCTTCTCCTGCGCGGCCTGCGTCGAGCTCCTTGAGCGCTTGCGCCCGCAACGCCTCCACTTGCTGGTCGCGATCGTCCACGTTGGTGCTCGCGCGTCGACGGGCTCTGTCCCGCGAGCGATCTCGATTCCGCTTGGAGCGCCGAAGCTCGGCGGCCTTTTGGCGCGCGAGCTCAAACTCCGGGTTGTGCCTATGCGAGACGGTCCTCTCCTCACTCTGTTGTGACTCCTCCTCAAACCACTCCGACATCACCGCGTCCCTCTTCGCGCGATCCTTCAACGTCGTAAACGAGAGCTTTGCGAGCGTGAACAGCCGCTCTAGCCTCGGGGAATAGCGCCCCAAATTTTGACCGAAGTAGGCGTCGGGATGGAGCTTACGGCTCAGGGCGTGAAACGCCCGCTTAATCCGGCGCTCGTCTTCCGTTGGACCGATCCCGAGGACGCGAAAGGCGTTTAGCTTCCTCCCCGCGTCGAGCGCCGCGAGCACACATCGTTGAAACTCGATCCCGAGCGCGATGTCAGGCTCGAGCCGGGCGTCATTTTCTGGGACCAGCTCCACGTCGGGGAGCCCGCTGGGATCCGGCAACGCGTCGGAGACGCGAGCCGAGGAATCTGACCGCAACCGTGGCGCGAGGGTCCGCCCGCCTTCCGCCTTCCGCTCCGGCGCGCGGTCAGGGGCGTCCTCGTCTGCCTCCTGCTCATCCGCTGATCGCTGCTCCGTCTCCACGCCCCCCTCAGCGGGCTCACCCCCCGGAGCGTCCGCCGCCGGCGCGTCTTCCGGCCCCGTGATCGCGCCGAGCTCGATCAAGCGCGCAACACCGGCGTCAAAATCTCCGACGCCAACACACCGCGTCTTCAGATCGGCGAAGGTCATCACCTCCGTCATCTGCGAGAAGATATAGAACTCCTGCGGCTGCAGCGGCAGCGTGGTGGGATCTACCGCACTCACGCGAAGCTCCGTCTCAGGTGCGAGAGGCACGAGCGTAATTATCGTTCACGCTCGCCGCCGACGGAAGGGATCATCGCGATTCAGTAGCGATGCTCGCGCATTTCGGGTACCGTCCGTGGCCATGCGGCTCGTTTTTGTTCCATACCGGGCCCAGCGCGACCCGATGGTGCCCCTCACCCGCTCCGCATGTCGGATCGGCATCCTCGCGCTCTGCGGCGCGTTCCTCGCGGGTTGTACGAATCTGGGACCAGGCCCGGTCGGTTGGCCCCAGCCCCCGCAGGCCGCCATGACCGCGGCGGCGCAGCGCACCCTCGAGGCGCCGAGCGATGAAGCGACCTTGAGCGCGTTGGAGGCGAAGGACACGGACCCCGTGCGCGCCAAGCTCCCCCCGCGAAGCGGTCGAAATGTCGATCGCGAATACCGGCGGGCGGCTCGCCGCGTTCGGCGCCTCGGCGCCCGCGTGGGCGTCCTCGAAGCGCGCGTCCACGACGAAGACGGGCGTCGCGTCGTCACGGCCCTGACGCTCTATCGAAAGCGCTCGCGACTCACCAAGCTCGTGTTCCAGTGGTCCTTCGACGGCGAGGGACGCTTTGACCTGCTCTCGATCCGGCCGCACCCGTGGCCCGACGAGATCGGTGAGATCGCCGAGGACTATCTCAGCGTCAACCGCTTTCGCTTCCCGCTCGTGGGGGAATGGGACGTCCTTCACGGGGGCCGCACGCCCGACGTCAACAAACACTTCAACCACGTCCAACAGCGATGGGCCTTCGACTTCGTCATCCGCGAAGGCGGGGAGCTGCGCGCGGCCGGTTCGAAGTCCAACGAGAGCTACTACGGGCACGGTGGCACGATCGTCGCGCCCGCGCCGGGCGTCGTCGTGTTCTCGCGCGATGGGATGCGAGAGAACCGCCCCGGACGGCGCGGGAAGCTCGGCGGAAACGGCGTCGTCATCGACCATGGCTTCGGGGAGTTCACGGCCCATTGGCACATGATCACGGGCACGGTCACCGCGCAAGTCGGGGATCGGGTCGAGTACGGGCAAGCGCTTGGGAAGGTCGGGAACTCCGGGCGGAGCACCATGCCTCATCTGCACGTTCACCTCGTCTCCGCCGCGCCCGGGGAATCGCCCCAGGCCCTCCCCCTCGAATTCCATGACGTGGTCGTGGACGGTGTTCCGCAGCGCCGATCCATGCCTCCGCGCCCAACAAAAGTCCGACAGCGCGCCGACGGCGACCCGCAGCCCGCGCGGGACAAGCGGCCCTTATTCGACCTCTGACGGCCGGCGCTACCTCCCCGCGTGAGGCCGCGACCCGGCCAGCGCTTGCAAGCGCCCCGCGCTCGGGCAACGCTAGGGGTGATGTCGCATCCGCCCTACATTCGAGACTCCGGCCCGAAGCACGAGGGGAGCGCCGCGACCTCGCGGTATCCCATGAGCCGCCTCGCCCCGGTCCACGATCTCGTCGACGCCGCCCGCGAGATCCAGGGCGCCGACGCGGTCATTGGCGCCACCACGAACGCGAAATTGGAGACCATCGTCACGCAGATTCGTGCGCTCCAAGATCAGGCGCGCGCCGTCCTCACGACCGCACGCGAGAGCGCGCTGTTGCATCGCGCGGGCTGCGGATTCGCGAAGCGGGTTGGGGCGACCTATCATCTGTATCATCGTCACGACGGCGACGCCTACTTCTCCATGCTGTCCCCAGCGGACTGGCGCGGCGCCCCGCCACACGACTTTGAGGGCAGCTACCGGCTCGAACCCGACATGTCGTGGAGCCGCGTGGATCGTCTTGACGCGCCCTCCCCGCAGGAGCGATTCAGCGTCACCGCGCTCGTGGCCGGCCTCCCCACTGGGTCGCTCGAGCCTTAACCAACGTCGTCGGAGTCTCGGGCGCCCGGCGCGTCGCGCTCGCGGAGCGACTCCTCCGTGCGGATGGCCCGCGGGTGCGCGGAGTCGTAGACCTCGGAGATCCGCCCGATGTCGAGGTGGGTGTACACCTGCGTCGACGACAGGCTCGCGTGCCCCAACATGTGCTGGATGCTCCGGAGGTCACACCCGCTCTGGAGCAGGTGAGTCGCGAAGCTGTGACGCAGCCCGTGAGGCCCGATCACCGATCTCGTGCCCGCGGCGACGCAGGCGCGCTCGACCACCGTGCGGATCGTCCGCGGCGCGATCCTCCCGCCCCTCACGCCCAAGAACAGAGCCTCTGGCGGTGAGCTTGGTCGCGCGAGCTGTGCGCGCGCCGGGATCCACCTCTCCACCGCACGCGCCGCGCTCGTCCCAGCCGGCACCACGCGATCCTTGCCCCCCTTCCCCGACACGACGCGAGCGAAGAGGCGGTCCCCTTCCCACCGCATGGAATTGAGATCGAGCGACGCGCACTCCGACACCCGCAGCCCGGCGCCGTAGATCAATTCGAGCATCGCGCGATCCCGAAGATCTCGGGGCTCGGCGCCGTCAAAGTGCTCGATGAGGCGTGTGACGTCCTCCACCGGCAGCGCCACGGGTAGCGGGCGCGGTCGCTTGGGGTGACGAATTAGCTCGATGGGGTTGTCTTGCAGCAGCTGGCGCTCCCGGCAGAAACTCCCGAGACGCCGGAGCGCAGACAAGCGGCGGCCGATGGAGCGGACGCCGTAGGTCCCGTGAATCTCGGCCAAGTGGGCCCGCACCTCACGAACGCTCAGGTCTTCGATGCTCGGCTCGCGGTCACGGCGACGCTCGACGCTCTCCAGAAATGACTCGAGGTCCTTTCCATACGCCCGCAGCGTGTTCGGCGACGCCCTCACCTCGTGCTCGAGGTGCTCCATGAAGTCTGAGACGACGCGTCGCACCCCTCCAGGCTACCCTCGCCGCCGGTTCGAGGCCATATTTTGGCGATCTCGCCGCCTATCTGCCGCAATCCACATCCGCGCGGACGTCGACGCCCCTCGCCGTCAGCGCCTCCAAGTCCCCGCAGTCGTCCACGTCGAGCGGCGTCTGCTGAACATCGAGGAAGCTGTCGCCGGCGAAGCCGGGGATCTCCAGGAGCGAAGCCACCGATTCGATCTCGGTGCTCGGAGCCTCGAGCCGGCGCAGCGAGGTGACCCCCGCCAGCGCGGACAAGCTCGTGAGCGGGTTGTCTCCGAGCCGGAGATCCTCCACGCCCGACCAAGCGCTCGCCTCGGGGAGCTCCGTGATCGCGTTGCTCGCCGCGCGGAGCACCTTGAGCGACGGCGCTCCAACGCCCCCGTCCAGCGACGTGAGCCCGGTGCTCGAGACGTCCAGGTCTCGCAAGGCGCCGAACCCCGCCAGCGCGCTGAGCTGCGCCGCCTCGAGCGGCGTCCCCTTGAGCGAGACGGTCGCGAGGTACGGCAGGGCCGCGAGCGGCGACAAATCGACGCCCGCGCCCACCTCTTCGAGCCGCACCGCGGCCATCGCATCGAGCCCGGACAGCGGCGTGAGGTCCAAGACCGCCCCCCCACCGCCGGCCCCGATCGAGCGCAGCGCGATCAACCCGCTCAACGGCGCGAGGCTCGTGATGGCGCCGTTCCCCCGCACGTCGACCAACCGAAGCGCCGTGTTGAACTCGATACCGCTCAACGACTGCAGCTGGTTGTTGCGCCCGTAGAAGGTGTGAAGATCCGCCGCGCTCGCCAACGGCGAGAGCTCCGCCACCTCGTTGTTCGTGATGACCAGGACCAACAGGGACTCGACCGACGACAACGGCGCGAGCTCTTCGAGCCCGTTGCTTCGGATCCACAGCTCCTCAAGCCCGAGGGTGGAGAGCGGCGAGAGGTCATGGATCCGGTTCTCATCCACGCGCAGCGTCCGCAGAGAGTCGAGCGCCTCAAGCCCGTGCAGAGAGGCCACTTCATTGTCATCGAGGGAGAGATAATAGAGCTCGTCGCAGGCGCTCAGCGGCTCGATGTTGGCGAGTTGATTGCCGTCGGCGATCAAGATGCTGAGCCCGCACTCGACCCCCAGCGCGCTGAGCTGGTCCAGGCTGTTGTTGGAGATGTTGAGCTGCTCCAGCCTGGACAGCGCGGACACGCCCTCGAGGGAGGCGATCAGATTCTGCGCGACATCGAGGCTCTCGAGCGCCGGCATCTCATCGATGAACCCCACGGTCTCCAGCCCCAGATCGCGGGCGACCAGATGACGCAACCCCACGAGGGCGTCAAGGCCGGTCAGCGCGTCGGCGTTTTGATTGGAGATGTCGAGGTCTGTCAGGCGCGGCAGGTGTGCGAGCGCCGTCAACGACTCGATGGCGTTGTCGGAGGCGTTGAGGAGCTCGAGCCCCTGGGCGCACTCGAGCCCTTCGAGGTTCATGACGCCTCGGCCAGAGACGTCGAGCCCCTTTAATGCGATCAACGCGGGGTAGGTCAGCTCTTCATCCGCGGGGGCGTCGACGCCGAGGACCGCCTCTCTCACCGCCGCGTCCAACCCCGGATCGGTGAACGTGATGGCCCCGTCGCACAGGTATCCGCCCGCGATCTCGGGCCCTTGGGGCGCCGCGCACCCCGAGAGCATCGCGGCCAGCCCCAGCCCCAGCCCGCACCCGCGGGCGCTCCCGCGAGCGCTCACCCCCGCTCCTTTGGCGGTGGCGAGTCCCCCCCGGTCAAGGGGAAGGACAATTGGTCCTCGAGCAACTTCACGGTCGCCAGGAAGTCCTCGTCGGCCAACCCCGCCGCCACCGCTCGCTGGTACACCTCGAGCACCCGCTCTGACAAGGGCAGCCGCGCGCTCGCGGCCTGCGCCGATTCCAAGGCCAAGCGCAGATCCTTGTGCATCAGCCCGAGCTTGAAGTGTGGCGTGAAGTCCCGGCGCTGCAGATAGCCGGTCTTGAAGCTCCCCACGCCCGTCTTCCCCGCGCTGTGCTCGAACACCTCGTGGAGGGTGTCCACCTCCAACCCCAAGGCCCGCGCCAACGCGTAGCCCTCAAGGACACCTTGCAGCACGACGCTCTGGGTCATGTTCAGACAGTACTTGATCCGTTGACCGTCGCCGACGCGCGGGCCCGCGTGCACGACGTGCCTCCCCAGCATGTCGAGGAGCGGACGCACCGACGAGAGCGTGGTCGCTGCCCCCCCGACCATGAAGGTCAGCGTCCCCCCTCGCGCGCCGAGCATGCTCCCGGTGATCGGCGCGTCCAGGAAATGAGCCCCGCGCTCCCCCGCCAACGCGCCGAGACGCGCCGTCAATTCGAGGCCCGTGGTGCCGCAGTCGATCCACACCTGGGCCGCGTCGAGCGCCTCCATCACCCCGCCGGGACCCGCGCCCACCTCCTCCAGCGCCTCATCGTTGGAGACGCAGGTGATCACCACCGCCGCGCCACGCGTCGCCTCCGCCGGTGTCGCCGCGAGCGCGACCGCGCCCGAGAATTTCGACGCGGCGTCCCGCAGCTCGTCGAGGGCCCCCACCGACCGGTTCCACGCCTGCACGCGCACGCCGTGCGCCGCCAGCGTGAGCGCCATGCCGCGGCCCATCGTGCCGACGCCGATCATCGCGACTGCTTCGTTCCACATGCCTCACGCTAGCCCCTGGAGGACGATCGTGTCTAGCGATCAGGGCCACCCGCGGTGAACATCGCCTCCGGCTCGAACAGCGGGACCGTCACCAGCGTCGAGCCGTGGAGCCGCTCGTTGAGGCGCTCCACGTCCTCGTGTCGCAGATTCCAGCTGCCGACAAAGACGAGGTGCCCGCGAAATTCGTGCCGCTCGTGAAAGTCGCCCAGGGCCGCCAGCGCCTGCTCGACGCCGCGCCGCTCGTCGTAGGCCTCGTCCGGCGGCATCAGCACCAGGTAGGATCGCACCCCCGGCGTCGTCATCCGAGAGAGGTCAGAGTAGATGCGCACGATGCCCGCGGGGATGCCGGCGGGGCGCACCCCGTCCTCCACGACCTCGTAGATCGTCTCGCGCTTCACATCAGGCGTCATGTGGAACGCGACGAGCTGGCGGTAGGGACGACCGCTCGCGATCCCCTGCGCCTTCGCGGTCTTGAAGGCGTAGTCCAAGATGCGGCGGTAGCGAACCTCACCCACCGCGACGACCGCGGTGCGGTCCTGCGTCTCGATGGCCGTGGGCTCGACCGTGTCCACCACCCGGCGAAAGTACCCGTACACGCGCCGCATGATGGTGCGGTGGTTGAACAACAACAGCACCACCCCGACCCCGGCGCTCACGAGCAGCACCAGCGTGCGAAGCTCTCCGATGTCGCCGCGATAGGTGCTGTACATGCTCAACAGCGCGTAGCCGATGACGACGAGGCCGACCAGCGCCCCCACCGGCAGCCGCATCCCGAAGACCTTGACGTTCCACGGCGCCGTGTACGCGCGCGCGTCGCCGCTGCGGTATTTACGGAGCAACACGAACGCGACCATGCCGGAGAACATCACGAGACCGAAGGTGGCGCCGTACCAGCGCTCGAGCTTGGGCAGGCTCCACTCCGCCTGCATCGCCAGCGCGAAGATCGCGAAGAACATCACCCAGTGAGCCCGCTCGTAGGCCCCCTTCAGGTTGGGCTTGAGGATCGACGTGGGCAAGAGGTTGTCGCGCGCCATCGTGAGCCACAGCCCGCGCGCCCCCGCGAAGCCGGTGTTGGTGGCGCCGATCAGCATGAGCGCCGCGGTCGCCACGATGACGCTCTGCCAGATGCGGCCTGCGTGCTCGCTCCCCGTGACGCCCGCCATGACGTGATCGCCGAGGGCCGCGAGCAGGTAATTTGACTTGGACGCCAGCACCTCCGGTGGCAGCACCGTGAACAGCAACAGCGACGTGGATCCTCCGATCAGCAAGAGCAGGCTGAGCATCCACCGGTAGATGCGCCGCACGTCCTGACGCGGTCGCGCGAGCTCCTCGGGAATATTCATGACGGACTCCACGCCAGAGGCGCCAAGAATCGAAGAGCCCGCCCCCGCGAGCAACATCGGCATCGAGAGCATCGCGAGCCCGGGGAGCACAGAGACCCGCCCGTGCGGGCTGCCGCCGTGATGCTCCGCTTCCGCCGCGGGCGCGAGGGTCGCCCCCTCGGTGAAACCTTCGAGGTTGACGCCGTGCAGGATCAAATAGACCAGCCCGAGCAGGATCGTCACTCCCATCACCACGATGTTGATCAAGAAGATCGTCTTGCTCACCTTCACGCTCTCGCGCAGGCCCTCGTTGTTGAGCCGGAACAGCATGACCAGCGGCGCGAGCATCACGACCGCGCCTGACGTCATCACAGTGCTGAGGACCAGCGCGACAAGCGACGCCGTCACCACGGTCGCCACCACCGACCGCCACCTCCTGGGCATCACCCACACGCCAAAGCCCGCGGCCGCCAACGCGCTGAGCACGATGGCCCCGAGCGTGCGGGCGCCCCCCGCCGGCGCCGTCAGCACGTCCGCGGAGAGTGACTGCACGTAGTCGGAGTACGCGAGCATGCTGACGATGGCGGTCGCGACGTACGAGAACGAGATGATGATACCGACCAGCGCGGACGCGGCGATGGCGATCTTGCCGAAGCGGCTCAACGCGTACCGGGTCATCACATAGGTCCCGCCGTTCGAGAGGGTCAGCAGCACCGCCTCCACGTACAGCGGCGCGAGCAGGAACAGCAACAGGTACAGCCCAATTTGAAAGACGGGCGTGGCGTACCCGACCCCCGCGAGCAGCAAGGCCCCCGACGAGTAATACGGCGACGTGAGCGGATCGGGGCCCACGAGGTAGAGCCCCTCACGCCAGCTCAAGCGCGCAGCCGGTGCGCTGTGGGTGGGGGTCGCCTCCATCGCGGCTCAGCTTATCCCGCTGTGTCGCCCGCGGCGCAATAGTCCACGCATCGACCCCCCGCGCCACCCGCGCCCTCCCCCGATGTTCAGATGGCGCGGTGCCACTATGGGCCAAGACCGGCGCTAGCTCGACGCCGACGTGTAGTGACGGACACCACGATTCCACGCGAGCCGGGCCGCGAACACGAAGGCCAGCGTGACGGCCACCGCCACGGTGAACGTGCCCGCCTGGGAGCGGCCCAGAATCGCCGCTGCCGGGAAGGTGGTGATCACCGCCAGCGGAAACATGAAGGTGAAGAACGCCTTGAGCAGCCCCCGAAACACTCCGACGGGCCAGCGGCCAAAGTCCAGCATCGCCTCGAGCATGAAGGTGAGGTTCTCGAGCCGCAGCGCGCGGAAACTCGCCGCGAGCATGAGCACGCCCATGGCGTACAACACGACCACGCCGAGGACACCGAGCGCCCCCCCCATCGCGAGCCCTTCCCACGAGAACACTCCCTCCCGGTAGACCCCATAGCCGACGAGACCGCCCCCTACGAGGACCTCCAACATTCGCCACGGGCTGTACATGGAGGTGAGGCACGAGACCATGGCGTCCACCGGTCGGAGCAGCAGATAGTCGAGGGAGCCGCGGCGGATGTGGGCCATGCTCTCCGCCAACGCGGGCTGCACCATGGCTCCGTAGATTCCGGACATGATGGTGAACATCCCCGTCAGCACCATCAGGCCGCCGACGCCCCACCCCGCGACCTCGCCGCGATGCTGCACCGCGACCCACAGCGGGGCGATGCCCATCAGACTCCACGCGACCCTGAGCACCCCCTCGGTCCAAAACTGGACGCGATATTGGAGCGCCTGAAGGACGCACAGACGAAACTGCGCGGCCGCGACTCGCAGCGCCCCGACCGACCGTCGCACCCCGCCGCTCATGCGCCCACCGACCCGTAGCGGACGACCCCGCGACGCCAGCAAAGCGAGGCCAATACGCCGAAGCACACGACCCACACGCACTGCAAGCCGAGGCCTTCCACGTAGGCCGCGTGCGAGAGCCGCCCGGTCAGCGCCTCGACCGGGAATCCGAGCGCGGCGTGGAAGGGCAACGCGCGAATTACCTCGGCGAAGCGCTCCGGGAACAGGCTCGTGGGGAGCAGATATCCGGAGAGCACCAAGTGCAAGGCGAGCCACGCCTCGTAGAGGCTCGTGGCCGAGGTCAGCCAGAACGCGAGGCACGCCACCGTCAGCTGGCACAAGAACACGATCCCCCACGCGAGCGCGAGCGTCGGCAGCGTGCGGAGCACGTCCCCCCACGCCACGGGATCACCGCCCCCCGCCATGACCAGCACGCCGACCCCGAGGGGGAGCGCCATCAGTGCACGCATGGGGAGGGCCGCGAAGTTCGACATCATATGGTGGAGCACCGGGTGCGCAGGTCGCAGGAGCATGGCGTCAAGCTCGCCGAGTCGAATCTGGCGGCTCAGGACCCAACACACCCACGCCGAGGTCAGCTGGCGAATCATGAACGCGGCGACGAAGTAGCTCACGAAGCCCGCCTGATCGTAGCCGCCGATGGCCCCGTCCTCCGCGAGATACGACCACAGCGCCAGGCTCACCAGCGGGAAGCAGGTCGCCAAGATCCACACGAACATCGACGCTCGATACGCCATCGCCTCCGCCATGCCAAAGCGCCACATCGCCGCCGCCACCCGCGGCGTCACGGCGAAGGCCGCCTCCGCTCAAACACCTCGCGCAGCACCTCCTCGAGGGGCGGGTCCGTCACTTCCAGATCGCGCACGCCCTCCCGACTCAGGAGGTGAGCGATCACGTCAGAGACCTTGCCTCGCTCCACGTCGAGCACGACCCGCTCTTCACGCTTCACCACCATCCCATACTCGGACATCCCCACCCGATGCCGCTTGTCGGGGATCGTCACGGACACCCGCTTCACCGGGCGGACGCTCTTGACGAGATCGTCGATGTCGCCGTCGAAGCGCAGCTCCCCGTCTGCGATGAGGAGGACGCGCGAGCACAGCGCCGCCACGTCCCCCATGTAGTGACTCGTCAATATGATGGTCGCCCCGTAGCGCTCATTGTAATCGCGGATGAAGTGCCGAATCTTGAGCTGCATGGTCACGTCCATGCCCAGCGTCGGCTCGTCGAGGAAGATGATCTTGGGTCGGTGCAAGAGCGCGGCCACGAGCTCGCACTTCATGCGCTCGCCCAGGCTGAGTTGGCGGACGGGCCGCGTCACGACGTGCCCGAGATCGAGCAGCTCGACCATCTCATCGAGTCGCTGCCGATAGTCGCTGTGAGAGACGCCGTACACCACGCGGTTCAGCTCGAAGGTGTCGAGGGCCGGGAGGTCCCAGCTCAGCTGGCGTTTTTGACCCATCACCAAGGCGATGCTGCGGAGGAAGGCGGCCTGCCTCGCCCCTGGGGTGTGCCCCGCGACCGTCAGCTCTCCGGCGGTGGGAGACAAGAGCCCCGCGAGCAGCTTGAGCGTGGTGGTCTTGCCCGCGCCGTTGGGACCGAGCAGCGCCACACGCTCCCCCGCGGAGACGCGAAAACTCACCGCCTCGACCGCGCGCACCGTGTCCCACTCCCGCCGAAAAACCGCCCGGATCGCCGCGCGTAACCCCGCCTCCCTGCGACTCACCCGGAAGTGCTTGCTCAGCCCAGACACCTGAATATGCGGCGGACGGCTCACGCTGGCATCTGTACCACACGCGCGGGAGGACGGCGCCTCCTCGGCCCACCTGGTGCAATTTGTCGGACCCTTCAGCCGGTCGTGACCGCGACGCTCCCGAACGGCGCCTCGAGACTCTCGACGCGCGGACCGAACACCTCGGGCTCCGACCCCGTGACGGCGACGATGTCTTCGATCCGAATTCCCCAGCGCCCTGGGACGTAGAGCCCCGGCTCGTTGGACATGGTCATCCCTGCGCTCAGCCTCCGCGTCGATCCACGGACCAGGTACGGCGCCTCGTGCACTTCGAGACCGATCCCGTGCCCCAGCCGATGGGTGAAGGTCTCGTAGTCAGCCCCGTACCCCGCGTCGGCGATCACCGCGCGCGCGCGCGCGTCCGCTCTGGCGGCCTCGGCCCCCTCCACGATCATGCTCATCGCTGCCCGCTGCGCGCGCACGACGACATCGAAGGCCGCCCGTCGACCGTCGTCGATACGGCTGGCCTCTGTCGCGGCCCAGGTGCGGGTCACGTCCGACGCGTAGCCGTGCAAGAACCCGCCGGTGTCCACGAGCACGAGGTCGTCTTCGGCGAGCACCCGTCGCTGGTTGGTGCCGTGCGGAAAGCTCGCGTTGGCCCCAAACAGCACCAGCGCCCAGACGCGCTGGAGCCCCGCCGCCGCTTGAGCGTCCGTCACCAAGCGGCGCACCTCATCCTCGGTCATGCCGGGCGTGACGATCTCCGCCACCGCCCGCAACGACGCCTTCGTGGCCTCCGTGGCCCGACGCAAGCGCGCGAGCTCCAGCTGCGACTTGATGATCCTCGTCTCCCGCCCGACGTTCGCCTCCGCTCGCCAGCCGCGCGCGACACCACTCCCCGCCAAGCCCGCCCCGACAAAGGTCCGCGTCGTGGTCTCGAGGGCCGCGTCGCGCTCGCGGACGCCGAGGGCGCCGGCCAGCTCGGCGGCTCCCGCGTACGCCGGCTCGTGCTCGTCCCACACGATCACCTCCACCTCCCCCGCGCGCTCGAGGAGGGTGCGCTGTTCGAACGAGGGCGCCACGAAGCCATAGCTCCCGCCCGCCGAGAGGCAGCACAGCAGGGGCCGCTCGCTCCGCCCCCATCGGACGCCCGTGAAATAGGTGAGCGTGGGCCCCGCCTCCATCCACAGCGCCCCGATGGACGCGGCCTCCATTCGCTCCGCCGCTCGCTCACGACGCTCGCCAAATTCGGCCTCGGTGACGGGCTCCACCCCATCGCAAAATCCGGCGAGGCTCGCGAAGGCTGGGGCCGCAGATTCGAGGGGCGCGGAGGTGCCGGCCGGCGCCTCCTGGTCTCTCGTGGCGCACGCCCCTAGCGCGGCGGCGCTGACCCCTCCAACAAATGCCCGACGTGAACAGCTCATCGCGGTCCAGAGCGTCGCCAACGCCGCGACACATGTCAACGCCGCGGGAGGCCCCTCGGGGTGGATGCCCCCACGCTGGCGCGGCCCCGCCCCGCGCCTCAGGTCCCGGGTTCGAGATGCTTGAGCCACTCGAGCCGCCGCCCTCGAAACTGGAGCACGCGCGCGGGCGTCACGCCGTCCGAGCGATACACCCACAGCTCCGCACCGGCCGCACCGGCGCGCACTTCGGTGGGAGGCCCGAGCGCCGCCCGAACCTCCTCCATGGTGGCGTCCGCCACCAACACCACGCGCGCGCCCTGGTCGCTTTGGGTCACGAAGCTCCGCGCGCACGCGGCCGCGGCCAGCGTCGCGATCAGGCAGCACGCGCGCGCCCGCCGGGTCACGTCTGCTCCAGTCGAGAGCGTCGTCCAAGCTCCGCCTCCGCGCTCGCGAGCGCCTCGACCTCCGGCGGCACGCCCCGCGCCTTCGCTCGCAGCAACAGGTCGCGGCAACGGGAGGCGGTCGCCTCCACATGCTCGTCCACGGTCCCAGAGATCGCCTCCCCCTCGCGACCGAGGACGGCGAACACCCCCTCGATCACGGCACCGGCGTTCACCACCACGTCCGGCGCATACACGATCCCCCGTCGAAACAACACCTCACCGGCGGCGGGCCCCGCGAGCACGTTGTTGGCCGACCCACAGACCAGGGAGACTTCGAGCCGCGCCGCCAGCACCTCGTCGAGCACGCCCCCCACTGCGCACGGGGCGAACACGTCCATCTCAGCGCCGAAGAGCGCGTCCTCGCTGGCCTCGATGGTGACGCCGACGCGCGCCGCCGCCTCCTTCGCCGCCCCCGAAATATCCCACCCGCGCACCGCGGCGCCGTGGGCGAGCAACCCGCGCGCGAGCGCCAATCCCACCGAGCCAAGACCGTGGATCCCGACGACCCTCCCCTCCAGCGAAGCGGATCCGAACGCCACCACGGCCGCCCCCCGCATGCCCGCCAACACCCCCTGCGCGGTGCGGCGCCCCGGGGCGTTGCCTGCGGGGTTCGCCCACCGCGTCCTCTCGCGCACCACCGTCATGCGCGCCTCGTCCGTGCCCACGTCGGGGCCGCACACATAGGCGCCGCCGAGCGCCTCGACCGCCTCCCCGAGGAAGGCGTAGCCGTCCTCGCCGAGCGTCCCGTCCCGATCCCACAGCACGGTCTTCGCCCCACCCACGGGGAGCCTCGCGAGGGCGCACTTTTGAGACATCGCGCGCGCGAGGCGACGGGCGTCGTCGTACGCCGCGGCGCGCGACGGATACGCCAACCGACGAATTCCGCCGAAGGCGCGCCCTCCGGCGGGGAGGCTGTCAATGATGACCCACCCGGTCAAGCCCGACGCCGGATCCCGAAGCTCGACAGCGCGCGCGACCTCGCGGCCCCCCGCGTCGTCACTCATACCGTTTGAATTTTCCGGCCTTCAAATTCCCCATGTACTCATCAAGGTCTTTCTTGACGCTGCCGCTCAAGATGAAGACGCCCAGGATATTCGGGAACGCCATGGAGAGGATCATGTAGTCGCCGAAGTTGAGGATATTGGTGGCGGTCACGACGCTCCCGAGGAAGACGAACAGCAGAAACAGCGCCTTGTAGTACTTCGAGGAGCCGTCGCCGAACATCCACACCCAGCACCGCTCCCCGTAGTACGACCAGGAGATCATGGTGCTGTAAGCGAACAGCACCACCGCGACCATCAATATGTAGGGGAACCATGAGATCTCGCTCGCCATCGCCCGGGACGTGAGCGCTGCGCCGTTCGAGTTGGCGATCAGCTCGTAGTTCGCCGGGTTCTCAAACGCCCCCGTGATCACGATGACCAACCCCGTCATGGTGCACACGATGACCGTGTCGATGAAGGGCTCGAGCAACGCCACGATGCCCTCGCGCACCGGATACTCCGTGCGCGCTGCGGAGTGAGCGATGGCCGCGGAGCCGACGCCGGCCTCGTTGGAGAACGCGGCCCGGCGGATGCCGGTGACCAACACGCCCAAGAACCCGCCATACCCGGCCTCCGGGGTGAACGCCTCACCCACGATGCGGCCGAACGCCTCCGGCACATCCCCGAGGTGATTCCCCAAGATGTACAAGCACGCCAGCACGTAGACCCCACACATCAACGGCACGATCTTCTCGGCGGTCCCGGCGATGCGTTTGATTCCGCCGACGATCACGACGCCCACGGCGACGACCATGAGCACGCCGTACAACCACCCGTGCTCCGCGAACAAGGGCACCTGCTCCTTGAGGACACCCAGGGATTGATTGACCTGGAAGGTGTTACCGCCGCCCAGCGAGCCTCCGACACACAAGATGGCGAACATCACGGCGAGCACCTTCCCCAGTCCCCCCATTTTCTTCTCCGCGAGCCCCTTGCTGAGGTACTGGATCGGGCCTCCGAGCACGCTCCCGTCGGGGCGCCGCTCGCGGTATTTTTGTCCGAGGGTGCACTCTACGAACTTGGAAGACATGCCGAGCAAGCCGGCCGCGATGAGCCAAAACACCGCGCCTGGGCCGCCCACAGCGACCGCGATGGCCACGCCCGCGATATTCCCGAGCCCCACCGTGGCCGAGAGCGCCGACGCCAACGCCTGGAAGTGGCTGACCTCGCCTTCGTCGTCGGGGTTGTCAAACTTGCCGCGGGTGACCTCGATGGCGTGCCGGAACGCCCGAAAATTGATGAAGCCCATGCGGAACGTGAAGAACACCGCGCCGAGAAACAGCCACAACGCGACGAAGGGAATCCCTCCATCGCTCGCCGTGACCGCGTAGCCCGTCGCGCTCTCGCTGCGCTCGACGGTGAGCGCGCGCGTCCCCGCGGGTCCCTTGGGCTCGAGCGCCTGCTCGAGCGTGCTCGCGAGGGCCTTGGCCTGCTCCGCCGTCACCGTCGCGGCAGGCACCGTAAAGGTCAGCGTCATCTCGCCGAGCGCCTCGCCCGAGGACGCCGCGAGCGCCTCCACTGCGGCCTGCGCCGAGGCGGCGTCGGTCACGGGCGCGACCCCCGATTGTTCGACAGTTGTCTTGTTCACCGGGAAAAATAGGACCGCGTCGAGCGCCGACACCACGTGCCCTGCCCCCGCATCGATGACGCGCACGAAGGCTGGAGTGTCCTCCGAAGCTTCATCCGCCCGGGCCTCGGCCGTCGCCGGAAGCGCGAGCGCGAGCATGGCGAACAATGCGGTGCACAGGGTGGCGAGACGTCGAATTCGTTCGGTCACGGCCAGCACTGTACCCTAGCTTGAACGAGATTCGGAGCACACAGAAGCGAGCGCGGGCGCCGTCCAAGCCCTCGGTCGGCGCCTCTTGTGCCTACGAGACCCACGCGAACGAGCTTCGAGCACCTGTCGCGCGAACGACCCAGCGCTCACACCCGAGGTGCTCCTCCCCGCGTTGGGCCGCCGTCACGCGACCGCCTGCGGACCGCGAACCTCAAGCCGCAAGCTCCGCCTCGCAGGGATCCATCCCGGGGTGCCGTCGATGCCGTCGGTGCCGTCGGCCCCATCGCGCGTGAGCGACAACGCGCCCCCGCCACGGGCCGTGCGGCGCACGGCGCCACCGGAAGATCTCCCCGTCAGTCTCCGCGCGGACCGCAGCATCGCGAGGAAGCGCACGTCGTTATCCTCTCGTACCGACGCCAGCGCGACCCCACCAGGCCGCGCGCCGCCATGCGACGCCGACCACGCTCAATCTTCCGACCGGGCGACCGTGTTGTCGGCGTCCACATGATTGTGTCGGCAGGCCCACGGGAAATTTGCACCATGCCGCCTCGGGGAGGCCGGTAGCGCGCTCGAAACGCATTTCGACAGTCCTCGCATCCGGTGCAGTCCCCAATCACCGGAAAACCGGCCAGTCGACCTGTCCTTGAGTACCGCTGCGCACCGACTTGTTTTGAGACGCCGTGTCCAGACCCCATCCTATCAACGCTGGAAGGCTCAACTACTCGAATCTAATATCAGCCATAAGCAACATCCGACGCAATCCATGATTCGGTCGCTTGTCCGGGAGAAGTCGCGCCTCAAAGTTCGTGGCGCAGACCGAGCAGCATTTTTGGTGGACATCGTTACAAAACGGTAAGAACATTCATCAAGGCATTAATCCCTGAAAATATTTCGTGGATAAAATCGCGAGTGGCTGCTAAGGTCCGGACGTCTAGCCGCTCCAGTTTGGTGTTCTATATGACGATCTCCCGTTCGATGACGTTGAATTTCTTCCTCGCGGTTGCCACCGCTGCAACCGTCTCAGGATGCGACTGGTTCACAGTGGACGAGGGCGGTCAAGTCAACGTTTTTGCGGCGCATCATGGAACCGCGGTGTCGTCTGCTTTTCCGTCCTACGGGTCGGAGGGCGTGTCCCGTGTGTTCACAAATGATTTGGGCTGGACGATTCGACTGACGGAGGCCTACGTCACCACCAGGAGCGTCGAGCTCGTCGCCTGCGACGGCAACACGACCAATGTGACCTTGTACTGGGGACCGTGGGCGGAAGACATCATCGACGTGGGCGACACGGTGGTCCAAGGAATCGGTGGGGTCACATCTGCTCCGGCCTCCTACTGCTCCGTGCGCGTGAAATATGAGCCGTTTTATTACGACGAGATCACGACCGCGGGAGGGGGCAACACGCCCAACAACGTGGAGATGGACGGACAAACGGTGCTGTTGACCTACACGGCAGAGCTTGGCGAGTCCAAGATCTCTGGAACGTTTACCACGCAGGCCAAGGTCGTCGCGCAGCTCGACACGTCCAAGCTCAACGACGGCGTCCCCATCACGATCGCCAACGACCAGCGCGTCCCCATCGAGATCACGTTGTCCAAAACCTATGATCGTTTCTTCGACGGCATCGACTTCGAAACCGCCACCGCCAGCGACATCGAGGCGACGGTCCTCGCCTCGCTTGAGATGGACTCCAAGGCGACGATAGGCACCTACTTGCTGCCTTGACGGGCGGCTTGGAGGCGGCGCCCCCATCACCCCGGGTCATCTGCGAGGGTGTCCGACGCTCAGGGTTCGTCGAACACGGTCGGCAGCCGCTCAAGCGGGGCCGTCTCGGACGTGGGCGGCGGCGCAGGGAGCGGGCGTGGCGACTCATGGTTTGCGCCGCGCGGCCGCTGCACCGGTGGCGTCGAGCCGCCGCCGTCGTCCTCGACCGTCGCGTCCTCGCCCCGCCCGGGCTCCAGCTCGGGCACGAGCAGCTCGAGCGCGACCGTGTCCACGTCGAGCACCTCCTTGGAGGCGTACTCGGTGGGCGCGGTGCCCGGGAGGAAGTACTCCTCCATCACAGTCTCGGGCTCCGCGTCGGCCGTCGCGAGCAAGCCGCTCTCCTTGTCGATGGTTCGCACCTCCACCGTGCGCGGCGGAATCGGCTCAGCCGCGTCGCCTCCACCCCCCGAGACCGCGGCCTCCATGGCGCTCATCCAAATGGGGAGCGCCGCCTTCGCGCCGGTCTCGCCGCGACCGAGGGGCTTGGGCCGATCAAACCCCACCCAGGCCACTGCCGCGTACTCGCGGGAGAAGCCCGCGAACCATGCGTCACGATTCTCCGCGGCCGTCCCGGTCTTCCCGGCGATCCAAAACCCGAGCTTCTTCGCGCGGCGCCCCGTACCTTCGCGGACCACGCTCGCCATCATGGAGCTCACGACAAACGCCACCTCCGGCGCGATGACGGGCGCCTCCGGAGACAGCTCGGGCCTCACCTCGCCGCCATCAAACTCGACGCTCTGAATCACCCGCAGCGGTCGGCGGGTCCCGCCGCGGGCGAGCGTCGAGTACGCGCGCAGCAGCTCGTACGGCGTGACCTCGGAGGTCCCGAGCGCCAGCGAGAGGTTCTCGGTGAGCGCGGACTCGATCCCCGCCCGACGAGCAAAATCGATCCCCGCGCCCACGCCGATCGCGTCGAGGAGCTTGATCGCGATGGTGTTGACGGAGTGCGTGAGCGCCTCACGCAACCGCACCTCCCCGCGATACCGGTCCCGCTCAAAGTTCGTAGGGCGCCACTTCTCGTAGATCTCCGGCGAGTCGATGACGACGCTCGCCGCCGTGAATTTCTTAGACTCGACGGCGGCGCCGTACACGAACGGCTTAAAGGTTGATCCGGGCTGCCGCTTCGCTTCGAGCGCGCGATTGAATCCGCCGCGAGTCTCCTCGTAGCCCGAGACCATCGCGACGACCGCCCCGTCCGATACGGAGGCCACGACCACCGCGGCCTCCGGCCCCGACGCGATGCGCCCGTACAACCACCCCTCCGGGAGCGCGAGCCCCTTGGGAGCCTTGGCCACCCGCGCCACCGTGATCCCCCCCTCGGGGAACTGGGCCGGGAGCGTGAGCCCGGGCTCCGCGTAACGCGCTCCGATCGGCACCTCCACAAAGATGCTCCGCGCGCCGAGGGTCGCCTCAAAACCCCGGCGCTCCGATTCCGACGGGCGGTACGGTCGCCCGATCACCACGAGGCCGACGTGGCCGACCTCCCGCGCCTTGGCGCCGCGCTTGATGGCCCTCGCCTTCGCGCGCTCGCCCGACGGCTGGATCTTGTGTGCGAACTTTTGCCGAAGGTCGATCGCGCGAAGCTGCGCGCGCAGTCCTTCGGACGCCCGGCGCTGCACCTCGGGGTTGAGCGTGGTGACGACGGTGGCCCCGAGCCTCGGGAGGTCGTCTCCAAAGCGCCCCCGAAGCCGGCGGAGCACCACGTCGACGAACGACTCTGCGCCCTCAAAGACCTGGCTCCTCGCCTTTTGCAGCGGCTGCACCGCGAGCGGCTGCTCGGCATAACGCGCGGCGTCGGGCGCCGAGAGGAACCCATGCTTGGCCATCTGCCGCAGCACGAACCGCTGCCGCGCCTTCGACCGCTCCGGATCCTTGTGTGGGGTCGCGGCACCCGGCGCCTTGGGGAGCGTCGCGAGCAACGCGGCCTGCCCCGCGTCGATCTCCTGCACATCCTCGCCGAAGTAAAAGCGGCTGGCCTCTTGAATCCCGTAGCGACCGTGGCCGAGATAGATCTCGTTCAAGTACAACTCAAGAATTTCTTGTTTCGAGAGCACCCGCTCCAGCCGCCGCGACAACAACAGCTCGTGGACCTTGCGTTTAAACGTGCGCTCCGGCGACAAGATGAAATTTTTCACCACCTGCTGCGTGATCGTAGAGGCGCCCTGCCGAATCTTGCCCGCGCGAACATTGATGAAGAGCGCGCGGAGAATGCCTAGGTAATCGAGCCCCTCGTGACGATAGAAGTCCGCGTCCTCCGCCGCCAAAAACGCGTTCTCTACGTGACTGGGCACGGCCTCGTATTGGATCAACGTTCGGCGCTGGGTAAAATACTCACCGAGCAGGGTCTCTCCATCGGCCGCATAAATCCTCGTGATTTGCGCGGGCTGATAGGCGCGCAAGGCCGCCTCGTCGATGGCTTGAAGATCCCGCCCGTAGTACCACAGCATCCCCGCGAGGCCCGCCGCCCCGAGGCTCGCGCACGAGGTGGCGAAGACCAGCGACCAGAGCGCGAAGCGGCGGACCTTGGCCCGCGCAGGCTGGCCCGCCTTAGTCATCGATCTGCGCCTCTCCTAGCTCGTCGATGACCGCCCGGACCAGCCGCTTGTCCACGCTCGCCGCGTAGTAGCGGGCCGTCAGCTCGTGTCGCGCATCCACGTCGAGATCCCCCGCCCGCCCGAGCGCGGCGCGGCGCCGGCGCGTGACCGAGTACAGGGTGATCGCCGCGGACACCGAGAGGTTGAAGCTCTCCGAGAACCCGTGCATCGCGATGGAGAAGCGCAGGTCCATCGCCGCCTTGGCCTCGTCTGAGAGCCCCGCGTGCTCGTTGCCGAAGACGAGGCACAGCGGCCGCTCCACCGGGAGCGCCTCCAAATCAACGTCACCGTCCACGCAGGCCCCCGCCAGCAGCATACCCCTCGAACGCGCGTCGCGGACGAGATATTCCACCCCCGCGTGCTGCGTCGTCTCCACCCAATGAAACGCGCCGGTGGTGGTGCGCTTCGCCTTGAGGATGCGCTCGCTCGCCTCGACCACGTGCACCCGGCCCGCGCCGGTGATCTCGGCGCTCCGCACGACCGCCGCGGCGTTGTGGGGATCGTAGGGGCGCTCCAAGCCCACCTCCACGCCGTGCATCCGCGACTCCACCACGCTCGCGATCCTCGCGCGCCGACGCTCGGTCACGTAGGGGCTCAAGGCCTCGATCACGCGGGCCGCGTCCGCGTCAACGAGCAGGTCGCGCCCGCGCGCCTCCCTCACCCGGCCTCCTCCCACGCCACGTCCATGGCCGGGCGTGGTTCGACTGGGGGTGGGGCGGGCTCCGCGTCGCGCGGCACCGTGGGAGCGGCGCCCTGCCCTCCCTCGCGCGCCGAGCGGGAGGCCTCCAACAACCCCGAGACCGCGCGTTGGGTGACTCTCCCCGCCAGCATGCCGCCCCTGCGCTCCATGCACGCGTCCCGACCGCTGTGATGGAACTCGGAAAACACCAGCGGCGCGTCTTTCCACAGCGCGTATTCAAGCTCGTCGATGTGGCCGCGCGAGTGCATCAGTCGATGGATCCGCCGAAGCTTCACGTTGAACGCCGGCGACGGCTCCCCCGCACAATAGTGTTCGTAGCGGACGACCGGGCTCGGGAGCAGCAACGCGAGCCACGCCGACTCGAGGCTCGTTAACTCCACGGGGATCTTTCCGAAGTAGTGCTCCGCCGCCGCCGTGATCCCATAGATCTGCGGGCCAAATTCGACCACGTTGAGATAGAGCTCCATCAGCCGCTGCTTCGAGTAGGTCCGCTCCAACAGCCACGTCAACACCATCTCTTGCAGCTTGCGCGACAGGGTCTTCTCGTGGCTCAAGAGCAGATTCTTCGCCAGCTGCATGGTGACGGTGGAGGCCCCGAGGCGGACGCGTCGATCCCGGAGGTTGCGCCGCAACGCGGTCTTGAACTGACTCCCCAAGAACCCTCGATGGCGAAAGAACCCGGCGTCTTCCGTGGTCAACACGGCGCCAACCATCGCTGGAGAAATCTCCTCGAGTCGGCTCCACGCCATGGACTGATCCGTGAGATCGATGCCGCGGATTCGCCCGTTCTTCATCATGACGCGATGGACGAACCCGCCGCCGAGTCGGCTCACTGCGCGCGGGACCTTGGTGACGCCGCACCCACGCACCTTGACCGCGCCCGAGAGGTCGAGCGCGTCGAGATCGGTCATGTCTACGTCAGCCCGGAGGTCGATCTCCATGTCTCCTTTGAGCTCCAAGTCCCGGAGGCCCGGGACGAGCTGCTTGGGGATGCTGGCCAGCACCGACTGACATGGCGTCGGCGGCATGGACAAGGAGCCGGAGAACGCGCGGCCCCCGACGTCCTCCGGCCAGCGGAGCGCCCCCTCAAGCTGCAACACGACCGCCTCTCGCGTGATGCGGAGCGACTCCACGCGAACGGAGTCCTCGGCGGGGCTGATCACCGCGCTCAATTCGGCGCTAAACCCGACCCCTTCCACCGGATCGCGGGCGAGCAGCGGGTGCACGATGTTGAGTCCGTCGAGCACGAGGCTCCCCGTCGTCTCGATGTCCGCACCTGCTCGCTCAAAGTGAAGGCTACCCCCAACCGTCGCCGACTTGGAGTCCACGAGCGGGAGCCGACGGAGCAGCTGCGGCGCTCGCCCCAACTCAAAGTTGGCGAGTTCAAGGTCCATCACTCCGGAGGAGAGGTCGCGTGATCCCTCGGCCTTCAGCGTCCACAGCGGCGACGCCTCTTCACCGCGACGCGCGGAGGTCACCTCGTCCGCGGCCTCGTCGCTCGACGGTTCGAGGCCTCCGCTCAAGTCGAGCGAGAGGTTCTTGCCCGCGGCGTCGGCGACCGTGAGCGCTCCGCGCACGTCCACCGCGAAGATGCGCGCCGTGATTCCGGCCGAACCGTCCTCGATCATCATCGTGATGGGCAACGCCGGGCGGCCCTCCGAAAACTCGAGCCGCGTCGTGATCTTCGCCGCGCCGACCGGCCGGCGCCCCGCGATCTTCAGGTCCAGATCCCGCACCCCGACGTCGAGCCCGTGGGTGGTCCCGCGCGCGTAGAATTCGCCGGACAAGCGAGGCTCGGAGTGATCCCCCGGGGACTCGAGCTTCACGCCGATCGACGAGACGTCCAAGACGACCGCGGACGCGTCGATGAACGAGCCCACGTCGAGCGCAGGTGACCGCGACGGTTCGCGGGCCGCAGCGTCCGCGAGCGAGGGGCCCGCGGCGACCTCTTCGATCCAGGCCCGCACGCCCGCCGAGGTCGCCTGCATCGACCCCCGCGGCGCGACCGCGCGCGGCGTGGACATCATCGGCCTCGCGGCCCACTCCCACGTCCACGAGATCTTCGCCTCCGGGACTTCGAGCGTGAGGTCGGGGCGGGTCACAGAGATCCCCGTGACCCGGACCTCCTCGAAATCCACAGCCACCCGCTCCATGGACACCTCCGCGTGGAGCCGCCGTTCGAGCTCCGCCTGCACGCGATCTTCAAGCCACCGTGGCAGCAACAACGCCCCCAAGCCGACGGCGCCAGAGGTCAACACGAGCGCCGCGCCCCCAGCCACGATGAGGCGAGAGCTCCGACGACGGCGGGGTCGAGGCTTCGGTGACGGCGACGCGTCCATGCGGTCACAGACTAACGCAGGCGCCCGCGAATGCCGAGAAACTCCCCGACCTCCGCACGCGCCACGCCGTCAGCCCAGCGCCCCTCTCGACGAGGCTACGAGCCCCGGCACTGGATGGCGAAGACGAGCTTTCCATCGGGGTGACGAAACCCCGCCAGGAGCAAGAACGACCCGGAGGTCACGGAGTAGTCCGCGCTCACGAGCGGCTTCGCCTTGTCCGCCGCCGCGACTTCGATGTGCAGCTTCGGGCGCTCGAGCGATCCCCCTCGGAGCCGCAGCCCGACGCGGTGGCCTCCCCCCGCCTCGCGGTTCACCTGCTTGTCACCCTTGAGGCTAAAATCGACGCTGGAGAGCAGCTTGAAGCTCTTGTACGCCGCGAATTGATCGCCCTTAAGCTCCGCCTTCAAGAACGAGAGCCGCCCTGGGATTCGCTCGGCCGCGGGGGTCTTGCTGGCCAAGACCGTGTGCACCTTGCACTCGGCGGCGGTCATCTCCTTGGCCGACGCGCTGGACGGCGTCGCGAGAGCGACGGTCGTCGCCGTCGACGTCATCAAGGCTAGAGATAGCGCCCTGCGATTCCACCTTCGATTCATTCGTCTCATATGCGATGTCCGCCGTCGGCGGCCTCCTCTTCTTCTTCGTCTTCGATCTCGTCGATCCAAATGGTAAGTCCGCGTTGCGTGCCTTCTTGGTCGGTGATCTGCAGGATCTGGCCGCGGACCCCAGAGAACTCGACCGCCTCCACTTCGCCGTCGAATACTTCGGGGCGCTCGTACGACACCAAGGTCCCCGCAGCTGGCGGCGCCTCTTTTACACCGGGGGTCGGTGGAGCTTCCGCCGCCGGCCCCGCTGTCTCGACCGCGTCAGGCGCCGTCGCCACGAGCCCGCCGTCATCGCCATCCGACGGCCCACGAAACACGACGACAGCGACGACGCAAGCCGCCGCCCCCACCGTCAGCGGCGCCCGCCAGCCGCTCAACAACGTCTCGAACAGCCCCCGCAAGCCCCGGTTCTCCTGGACGCTTTCGGCCGTACTCGCCGCGATCCCGCGCTCAATTTCATCCCACACCTGCTCGAACCGTGCGCCGGGGACCTCACTCGCCTCGCGCTCAAGGTCCGCAACGATCGCGCGCTTGAGATGCCCAAAATCCTCCAAGTCCTCCGAGAGCATCGGATCGTCTGCGAGCGCGCGCTCGACCTCCGCGCTCGTCGCTTCGTCGAGCTCGGAGTCGAAGAGAGCGCTCACCTGCGTCTCTCGCGCGTTTTGGGGTTCACTCATGGCGTTGCCTCTGCTTTCCTGACGCTCGCGGGCCGTCGTTCTTCATTCTGATCCTCTGCCGGCGGCTCAAAATCTTCGATGTATCCGGCGAGCCGCGCCCGAAGCTTCTTTTGTAGGTTCTTTCGCGCGTGAAACAGGCGGCTCATGATGGTCCCCATGGAGCACTCCATCTGCGCGGCCATCTCTTCGTACGACAAGCCTTGGAACTCACGCATGGTCAATACGGCGCGGTGGTTGTCGGAGAGCTCGTCGAGGGAGGCGCGGACCGCCGCCATGATCTCACGCTGTTGCGTCATCCCGGAGGAAGTCCCGAGCCGCCCGAGCCCGCTCACACCGTTCCCCACCGGATGCGTCTCGTCGCGCCCCTCGGCGCGACCGTCTTCAAACTCATAGCTCGTGCGTCGCTTGTTCCGCCGCAGGTGATCTTTCGCCGCGTTGCTGGTGATGCGATAGAACCACGTGTACAGGCTGCTGTTCCCCTCGAAGCGGTGCAGGTTGCGATGGATCTTGATGAAGGTCTCTTGCAAGATCTCCAAGGCCTCATCTCGATTCCGCACGTACCCAAAGGCGACAGCGTACAAGCGGCGCTGGTAGCGCTCGTACAGCACGCGGAACGCCGCGCTGTTTCCATTCAACGCCGCTGCCACGAGAGATTCGTCGTCCGACTCTGGAGACACAACAATTCCGGACGCAGTAGACGTGCTCGCGCTGGACATATTCAGGTAAGGTCTCCTACAGCCTTCGGGGCGGTTCCACACCTCGACGCCGCCCTCCCGGGTGACTGCAATGGTGATTGCGGACCTCGCATGCGACCGTTTATACCCAAATCTCAGGATGTTCGCCTGAAACGGTCTCCTCCATGACGGCCCCACCACCAGCGCTGGTACGATTTCTGCGGCGCGCCGCGACCCTGCACCGCCGCGAGGCTGTGCGTGGCGCGGGACTCGATATCTTCAGCGCGGTGGGCATGATCGTGGTGATGGCTGGCACCTACGCCGCGGTCACGATGCGCGGCGACCTGGCGCGCAGCGTCGGCGTCGCCGCGACCTGCGGATTGCTCGTCTTTTTTGTCAGCCGCAGCCTCGAGCGCCATCAGCGCCGCGCTTCCACACCTTTGCGTGTGGCGCGCACGCTCGTCGGGCCGCTGCGCGACGCGGGGCACAGGGCGCTCGCGCGGGATTTGGTCGCCGCCACCGAGGTCCTCGCGGCCGTGCGGGCGGACGCGGTGCAGGGCTCGCGCGCCCTCGGGGCGACCTTCGTGCAGCAAGTTCAAGCGCGCCTCGGCTCCAACGCGGAATCGCTCGCGCGCCTCATCATCCCGCAGCGACCCCGCCGAAGTCGCGCCCTCGCGCTCCTCGTCACCGCCGCGCTCCTCGTCGCCGCAGGGAGCCCGATCTGGCGAACCGGCTACGCGCGCGCCCTCCATGGCCTCGACCAGAGCCCGCTGCCCGAGCCATCGGTGGTCTGGCGAGACCTGAAGTTCCAGCTCGTCTACCCCCCCCACACACAGCGGGCCGAGAAAACGCTGAAGAATCCAACGGGGCCGCTCAAGATCCCCGCGGGGACCCGCGTAGAGCTCTCTTTCACCCCCCGGGCCCCGTTCGAGCACGCGTGGGCCGAGTGGGTCCCAAGACGCGCGCGCGACCCCGAAGCCGACGACGACATCAGGTCGACCGCGCTGTCCCGCGATCCTTCCGGCGCGTGGACCGGCGCGTGGACGGTCCGCTCGGACGGGCGGTGGCGAGTCTTCTTAGGGCACGCGCCCACGCCTCAGCGCAGGCGCGGCGCGAGGTCTGCGTGGATGAAGATGAGCGTGGACGCAGACGACAGCCCCGAGGTCGAATTGAGCGCCCGCGTGCGAGGTGGCGACGAGACCACCGACGTCGGGCGTGTCGAGATCCCCTTCATCGCCCGCGACGACTTTGGGCTCTCAACGGTCGAGCTCGTCTACGAGACTGGAGAGGGCGACGTGTTCCGGCTGCCCATCAAGGGCCTGCGCGCAGGTCGCAAGCGGTGGCGGAAGCGATACACATGGGACCTCAGCATGATCCCCATCGATCGACGCGGCGATGTGGTGTGGTGGATCGAGGCGCGCGACAACGATCCAGGGCTCGGAGACGGCGGCGCGCTCGACCCCCCCGGGAAGGCCGGTCGCTCAGCCCTGCAGCAGCTAAAGATCCGAGACGAGGAGGCGGAGCACCTCGCGAATCTGCGATCGCTGCAAGAGCTCCGCGCGGCCTGCGTCGATCGCCTCGCTGATCGCCTCGCCAGCACCGCGTTCCAACCGGGCAAGGAGGTCCCCCCCGAAGCGCAGCTGGAATCGGTCCGCGCGATGCTCGACGCCACCGAGCTCCTGCTGGCCCAGATGACGACCCTCGTCGAGTTACTCGCGCTCGACACTCGGGTCCGCGCCCGCGATGTGGAGACGCTCGCCGAGATCCAGCAGCGCCTCGCCGCCCGCTTTCGCCCGCAGCAAGCGACCATGAACGCCCTGCCCTCGCCCCTCGCCAGCGCGGCACCCGCAGGCGTTCGCCGCGCGATGAGCCGCTTGCGTCGCCAGCACGCCCCCACGATCACCACCTTCGAAGACGAGGTCATCCGCATTGACGACCTCGTCGACGCCGAGGTGCTCCGCCGCTTTGAACGGCTCCTCGCGCGACTTGAGATCTCCCAACGTCGCCTCGCTGAGCTCCTCGCGACCCTCGCGGCCGGCGACGAGTCGGTGCTCCCCGAGATCGAGCTCTTGCGGGCGAGGATCCGACGCGACACGGCGGCCCTCAACGAGGCCCGCGCCCTGCTCAAGCGCGAGATTGGCGGTGAGTTCATGAACACCGAGGCCCTCGCCGGCATGCTGCGGCGGATGGAAGCGCTGACCATCGACCAAAAAATCGCGGAGGGTGACTACCAGGGCGCGCTCCAACAGGCCCAAGAGACGCTCGAGTCTCTGCGACAGTCAGGGGACTCCACCCGACGTCAGCTTGGCGACGGCGAATCCGCGGACTCCCAACTCTCGGAAGAAGAGAAGGCGCGCGTGCGACTGCTGCGCGCCCTCAGCCGCCTCCATGACGAGCAGTCGCGGCTCGAGCAACAGACGCGACTGCTCGACGCGCGGTGGCGAGCGCGCGCCCAAGACACGGCCAGTCGCAAGCTCGCCGAGACCCTGCGGGCGAAGCGGCGCTCCGCCGAGCGGCGGCTAGAAAAGATCAATGACGCGCGGTTGAGCCGCCCGGGGCGCGTGGGCTACGAGGACGCGGAGATCGCCCTCGAATCCCTCGACGCGGGCCTCCGCGGTGATGATGGAGGCCCCCTGCTCCCGCTGCTCGACCAGGCTCGCGCGCTTGAGCGGGCCGCTCGCGTCGCCATGGATGGCGCCGGCGAGGACGAACCGGAGCACGAGGCGCTCCGCCGCGTGGCTCGCGTGGCGAGCGACATGGCCGCGGCGATTCGAAAGGAGCTCCCGAGCCCGGAAGACAAGCTCCCCAGCGAGGACGTCCAAGCCATCAGCGAGGCCTCCGAGAGCCAGCTCGGGCTGCGCGAGCGGACCTCCAGCGTGCTCGACACCCCCGACGCGCAGGCGCTCCCTTCAGAGGGCGCTGACGCGCTGCGCGACGCGATTCGCGGGATGCAGCGAGCGCGCGAAGATCTCGAGCGGCCATTGCTCGACGACGGCGCCGACACCATGGAGAAAAGCAAAGATGACCTGCAACGGGCGATGGACTCGCTCCGCAACCGACAGCCCCCACCGCCCCAAAGCTCGTCTTCATCGGACGCGAGCACCGAGGGGTCGCGCCGCGCGGGCCTGAGAAAAGCCGTGCTCGACGCCATGCGAACGCGCGAAGACGACCGCGACGATCACCCCGTGTCTCGATTCTACGAGGAGCTCTTGCGATGAGGACTCGACGCGCCCGACCAGGTCTTCGGCTCCTCGTGGTGGGAGCGCTCACCGCGTCGGTGTGGGTCGCCGACCACCGCGGCCCGGCGTTCGCGGCGGTGCCCTCACCGGCGGCAAAGGCGCCCTCACCGCGCGAATCCAGCGAGGAGGACATCTTCGGGCGGATCGAACGATCACTCAGCCAGCTCGACCTCGCCGCCGCCGAGCGCGCCGCCGACCTGCTCCCGTCGGGGCCCACTCGCGGCCTCGCGCTCGGGTTGATCGCCCACGCCTCGGGCGACTACGCCACGGCGGCGCGGAAGCTGACCGCGACCTTGGAGGCGCCTGCTATCGATCCGGCCCTCGCGACTCGTACGCGCCGCGCCCTCGAATTGGTGCAAGGCACCCAACGAGCGCTCAAGGGCAACGGCCCGGTCACCAGCGGTGACGGGCGGTTCTCGGCGATCTTCGCCGACCAGCGCGACGAGGTCATCGCGCCGTACTTGTTCGCCGCCCTCGGCGTGGGCCTCACAAACCTCTCCGAGGCGCTCGACGTCCGCCCCACGCTCCCGGTGCGCTACGAGATCTACGACGACCCAGAGAGCCTCGCGCTGGCCACTCCGTTGTCACTCAAGGCCGTCTACACCACGGGCACCGTCGGCCTCTGCAAATACGACAAGGTGATGCAGTTGAGCCCGCGCACCATGCTGTACGGGTATCGATGGGCAGACACCGCCATCCACGAGCTCACCCACCTGCTCGTCACCCTGCGCGGCCAAGACCGGGCCCCCGTGTGGCTGCAAGAGGGGATCGCCAAGCTGTACGAGACCCGCTGGCGCCGGGACACGCCAGCGCCGCTCCCCGCGGATCGGATGAAGATCCTCCGCGCGGCGATCGAAGACGACGCCCTCATCACCTTGGAGCAGATGCACCCTTCGATCGCGCTGCTCCCGAGCCAGCAAGACGCGGCCCTCGCGTACGCGGAGGTCCAGACCATGCTGGAGATGGTGTGGCGCAAGGGCGGGGACGCGGCGATCCGCGCGCTGATCGACGACGTCGCCGCCGGCCTGCCCGCGAAGACCGCCCTCGCGACGGCCTGGGGCGACAGCTTCGAGGCGTTCATGGCGGCGTGGAAGGCCGACACCCTCCGCGTCCCGACCGCCGCCGCCGGGCGATTTAGGGCGCGGCAATTCGACGCGTCCGACGACGACGAACCACCGCCTCCGGACGCCGATGTGTTCTCGCACCTGAGCGGTGGGCGGGGCCGACAGCTGGCGCGCATCGGGCTCTTGCTCGCCGTGCGAGGGCATCAGCGGGCCGCGGCGATCGAATTTGAGAAGGCGCGCGGGGAGTCCAAGGAGATCCGCGACGACCCCACGCTCGCGCGTGAGCTCGGTCGCCTCTACGTCGCTCTCGGCGAGCCCGAGCGGGCGCTCTCACTGCTCGAACTGGCGTCGGCCGCAGACCCGCAGCGCGCCTCTCTCGCGGCGGATCACGGCCGGGCGCTGCGCCTCGCCGGACAGCTTGAGCGCGCCCTGGAGCGCCTCATGGACGCGGTGTGGATGAACCCCTTGATCCCCTCGATCCACTGCGATCTCGCGGAGCTCGCCCAAGACGACGCGACGCGGCGGCGTGAACGCAGCCAATGCCAATCACCGTGACCCTCGCCGCTGGCCCCTACGCCACCACAGCGAGTTGATCCGCGAGCGCGCGCAGCTCGCGATTCATGGACCGCTGGAAGCTCCGATCGATCTGCCTCAGCAGACGCCGCAAGGATTTGCACACCGGGCTCGCCTGCCGCACCACGACCCCCACCTGATAGCGGAACTCACGCGGTCCGAGGCTGTCGACGACGAGCCGAACGGACCCCAGCGTCGCCTGCACCTCATCCCCGGCGGTCTCCCCGTCGATCCCCTCAATATCGAACTGCACGTTGGCGAGCCGCGACAGCGTCCTGCCGAGGACGCGCTCATCGAGGTTCGGCAGGCAGCGGCCGGTCACCACCTCGCCATTCTTCAACAAGAACGCGCCGAGGATGTCGGGGGTCTGCGCCAACCGAACGAGTTTCTCGATGACCTGAGGGATCGCCAAGGGGAGCACGGGCTCCTCCGCGAGGACCACCTTCGGGATCGTCATCAAGGCCTCCCATCGCCCGATGATGGTGCGGGCCGGACAGCTGCGGCCGGGGATCCACCGCGAATCCACGTCGCTCCACTGCAGCATCTCTTGGACCGCCTCCGGGCCGACGAGCGCGCCGGCCGCCGCGTGGGTCGGCTGCCCGCCCTCGACGTGGATGCAGCCCGAGGCGCCGTCACTGCTGCGGTGCAGGTACAAGGCCCCGTCGGCGCCCGTCTGGCAGTACATGGCCAATATCTCCGCGGTCAAGAGCCCCCTGCAGGTCCCTTGAAGCGCCGGCATGGGGCTCACCCGCTGAAACACATCTCGAAAGGCGGCGGCCTCGCACGGCGTGCGAATGAGGGCGACCGCGCGCAGCCGGACCGCGAGTTCGACCTGCGGCACCTCTGTCCGCTCCCCCACCAGGATCAGCTCGGCCTGAGGAAATTCCCGGCGCGCCTCCTCGCATGGCGTCCAGTCCCCGGCGCCCACGACGATGAACCGGGGCTCGCGATCCATCATGAGCTCCCGCGCCTGCTGAACCGACTCGACGCACACGGGGGCGTAGTCCCTCCCGAGTCGCGTCACCTCTCGAAGCGCCGACTGCACCGCGCCGGCGCGGGAGGGCACAAACAAGACACGTGTGGGTTCGTCAGGGAGCATCAGCGATCGTCGGCGGGGCAACTTCGTGGTGAGAGGAAAATGGCGCGCCTAGCAAAAATATCGACGTACTCACGCGCGGGCTTGAGCGTAGGAGCCATACCGATGCTGGCCGCCCCCCGACGCGCACCGTCCAGATGCGGCCGTGTGTAGGTGGCACCATGCTTGCTTCCCTTGTGCACGGATGCCTCCCCCACCCCAACGAACTGACGGATCCGCGCAGCAACGGGCCACATCTCCCGGATCTGGCCCAATTGGGGCCGCGAACCGACCGGAGGGCCCGGCGATCTGGGCGCTCGGCGGGGGAAAAGGTGGGATCGGAAAGAGTTTCATCGCCACAAACTTGGCGGTGGGTGCGGCCCGAGCCGGGTACCGAGTGGTGCTGCTCGATGCCGATTTGGGCGGCGCGAACCTCGACACTTTCCTCGGCTGCCCGCGTCCGACCGTGTCCTTGGGCGACTTCTTCCGGAAAAATGTCGCCACGCTGGACGATCTGGCCATGGACACCGGGGTCCCGGGGCTCTCACTCATCGCGGGCGACGCGGACAGTCTGGCCGCCGCCGCCCCGCACCACTCGCAAAAAGAGAAACTCATCCGGCACCTGCGGAAGATTTCGGCGAGCCTCGTCATCGTCGACCTCGGCGCAGGGACCTCGTTCAACACCCTGGATCTGTTCAACGCCGCCGACATGGGGCTCGTGGTGACGGTGCCCGAGCCCACGGCCATACAAAACTGCTTCTCGTTCATCAAATCCGTGACCTTGCGCGGCCTGGAGCGGAGATCGGGGGTCAAGCGGCGGGAGGCCATGGTTGGGCCGCTCAATCGCACCCTCGATCCGAGCGACCCGGAGGTGCAGCGCGCGCTGGCCAAGCGGATCCCGTTGATCATCAACCGCGCCCGGGCGGCCCAAGCGCAGACGGTCGTGCGTACCCTCGGCGGGCTCGCCCGCCGCTTCCTCGGGAGCCAAGTGGACCTCGTTGGGAGCGTCCGCGACGACCCGGCGGCCCGCAAGTCGATCCAACAGATGCGGCCCCTGCTTGAGAGCGGCGCCGCAGACGGCGCTGCGGCCGATCTACAGCGTCTCATCCGTCTGCTCATCGGAGGTGACCAAGCCGCCGCCGCGACCGCACCGACGGCGGCCGACCCGCAGACGACGGCGGCCGTCGAGGAGTCGAAGGCCATCGAGGAGTCGAAGGCCATCGAGGAGCGGCTGCAGCTTGAGCACGCCGTCGTACGCCTCCGCACCGAGGACCTGGGGTCCGGGGGAGGCATCTTCACGCAGGTGCTCTCGCCCGAGGGGCGCGCGGTGTTCTCCCGCGCCACCCCGTACACCGATCCCTTCTTCCAGCGCATCTCCGCGAGCCCGGAGGAGCGCCCTCGCCTCCACCACCTCGCCATCAAGCGCGCGCTGTCCACGGGGCGCATCCAACTGCCCGCTCGCCAGCTCGCCTAGGCTCGCCCTCCATCCACGCCCCCTAAGGAACCTCTCCCATGCTCCTCTCCCCTCTCCTCTTGAAATCCACCCTCCTCGCCGGCGGGCTGACCCAATCCATGGCCCCCGCAGAATCCGTCGATATCACGGCGCGCCTCACCTCCGGCACTGGGCTGAGTGTGGCGGGCGCCTCTGGCCAATCCCTCACAGCTCGATCACCGGCGTTCTTGGTGGCGGAGGCCGGCATACGGCCCAGCAACCTCTCATGGCTCGAGCTCACCGGGGGCTTCACCATGGAGATGGAAGGGCGCGTGTCCTTTGGCCTGCTCGGGAGAGCCCGGGCCCACATCCCGTCCCGGAGGCGAGTCGGCGGTTATGGCCTCGTCGGCGTCCCGCTGTTCGTCCACCCCTTCTCGCTCGTCGGCGCGCAAGTGGGGCTCGGCACGGCCGTCGACGTCCATCGCAACGTCGCGTTGGTCGCCGAGGGGACCGCCAGCGTGTTCTTCGCCGGGAGCGACCTCATGAAGGGCTCCGCGCTCGCGAAATTCGACCTCGCGTTCGGTCTGGAGATAAGGTTCTGACCATGCGACCAAGCGTCTACATTGGGGCCTTCGTGGCGAGCGCAGCCCTCACGCTCGCGTGCTCGGGCGACGGCTGCCTCCGCAATTCCGACTGTCCCGCCGACAGCGAGTGTGTGGCCGGGGTGTGCGTCGGGACCACCAGCACCACCGGCACCGGCACCACCGGCACCAGCATGACCGGCACTGGCACTGGCACCGACACCGGCACCACTGGCACTGGCACCGGCACCGACACCGGCACCGACACCGGCACCACCGGCACCGACACCGGCACCGACACCGGCACCGACACCGGCACCGACACCGACACCGGCACCGACACCGGCACCACCGGCACCACCGGCACCGACACCGGCACCGACACCGGCACCGACACCGGCACCGACACGTTCGACAGCGGCACCGAGACCGGAAGCGGCACCGGTTCGGGCACCACGTCAGGCTGACACGCGGCCACACAGACACCCGGCCACGCAGACGATCAGAAAAACGTTCGGTATCGCGCCTCTATTTTAGGTGTCAAACAGTTGACTATCTAGAAATAACGCAGGCATAGTCGGGCCAGTGGGTCGATTCGCCGAAATGAACCTCGCGGGAAAGTCCATCCTCGTTGTGGATGACCACGACCCCACGCGCAATCTGCTCGTCAATTTTCTGGAAGGACTCGGGGCCACGGTCGCCAACGCATCCGGGGGCCTCGACGCGCTCAAGCAAATGGGTGAAACGCGGTTCGACCTGGTCCTCCTCGACCTGCGCATGGACGACATGGACGGTCTCGCGGTGCTTAAAAAAGCGAAATCGGAGGACCTCGCCTCGAACTACACCATGATGTCCGCGGAGGGCACCGTGCCCGCCGCCGTCGAGGCCATCCGGCTCGGCGCCTCCGACTTTTTGGTCAAACCATTCGACCTCAATGAGCTCATGTCGGTGGTCACCCGAGTGCTGCGAATTCAAGGGAGTGGCGACCCCACCCTCGATCCGCGGGCGCAGTGGCGTGACAAATTCGCGCCCGGGCTCATCGGTGAACACGAGTCGCTCCTCGAGGTGTTCTTGGTGCTTGAGCGCATCGCCAACACCGACTGCACCGTGCTCGTGCTCGGGGAGAGCGGCACCGGCAAAGAGCTCATCGCCAACGCGATTCACAACGGTTCAGGGCGTCAAAAGCGGGCCTTCGTCCCGGTCAACTGCGGCGCCATCCCGGAGACGCTCATCGAGAGCGAGCTGTTTGGCCACGCCAAAGGGGCGTTTTCGGGGGCCACCCAGTCGCGCGACGGTCGCTTTGCGGCAGCGGACCAGGGCACGCTGTTCCTCGATGAAATCGGCGAGATGAGCCTCGCGGTCCAGGTGAAGTTCCTGCGGGTCCTCCAAGAGGGCGAATACGTGCCGGTGGGTGAGACGAAGCCGCGCTCGTGCGACGTCCGCATCATCGCGGCGACGAACAAAGACTTGGAGACGATGGCGGGGGAAGGCAAGTTCCGCGAGGATCTTTTCTATCGCCTCAACCTCATCCCCATCCACCTGCCCGCGCTCCGAGAACGGCGTACAGACGTGCGGCAGCTCGCTCAGCACTTCGTCGATGGATTCGCTCAGCGACGCGGTCAGTCGATCACCGGGTTCTCGCCGGAGGCCATGCTGCTGTTGGGCCGACACTCGTGGCCGGGCAACGTGCGCGAGCTGCAAAACGCGGTCGAGCGCATGTGCCTGCTCCACCAAGGCGACGGCGTGCTCGGGCTCGACGATCTGCCGGCGAAAATTCGGGCGCTCGCCCGTCCCGGTGACGCCGAAGAGGCGGCGTCCCAGGCGGCGGAGGTGCAGGCCCTGGCCGACGCAGCCACCGCCGCAGAGCCACCACCGAGCGCGGCCGCGACAGCCACCGCCGCAGAGCCTCAAGGCGCGACCGGTGGCGCCGCCGCCGGCGAGGTCTCCGCGACGCCCGCGGCCTTTGAACTCCCGCCGGAGGGCATCGACCTCCGGGGCGCCGTCGAACAGTTCGAGTACAACCTCATCGCGCAGGCGCTTGAGCGCACGGGCGGGAACAAAAACCAGGCCTCTCGACTGCTGGGGATGAACCGCACGACCCTCGTGGAGAAGCTGCGCAAGCGCAAAGCGAAGGCCGAGCGGCTGGCGAAGAACACCGAGGCCGAGGCCGAGGCTGAAGTCGGAGCATCGAGCCCGGACAGCGCTTGAGCCCCGCGGTCGCAGCCTGCGCGGCACCGCGCTCCCCACGCGAGCCGCGACGTGCGAGCCGCACCTACATCCCGGGAGGGCAGCTTTTTCAGCCGGTTGACCCCGTGGGCCGCAAGTGGCACGGGCGTTGCTCTGTTAGTCATCGGTGTCGAGATTCCGACGCAATACGCTCCTAAGTGCCCTACTGGCGGTCCCCTTTTGGGCCGTGGTCGGTCCTGTGGCTCACGCGGCCCCCGCCCGCGGCGTCGCCGATCGCGGTTCTATGACGCTCCACGGCGTCGCGCGCGAGGCCGTGCTGGACTTCAAACTCCCCCGCAAACCCGCCTTCTCCCCGACGGCCAAGGGCCTCCCAAGTCGCCGCGGACTCGAGGTTGACCTCCCGATCCCCGCGCGAGAGGCGGACGCCTACCTGAGCAAGCTGCCCGAAGAGCTGGAGTACAGCGTGCTGCCCCTCGAAGACGGGGTCCGCATTCGCATGGTGCACGGGGCCGCGGAGCTTCGCTGGAGCTCACGACTCAAAAAGCGCACCTACCGGATTCGCATCGGCCCCGAGTCGGAGGAGACCCGCCTGCGAAAGCTCGCTGCCCGCGTGCAGCAGGCCATCCCCGTGCCCGCGAAGCTCGGATCACTCCTCGAGCTGTGGGAGGACGCCGAGCGCGCTACGAGCCGCGGAGACCTCGCCATGGCCCGGCGACTCTGGGAGAAACTCGCCGAGCACCCCGAGCACCGCGATCTCGCCCGCCTGCGCCTCGCGGAGCTCTTCGTGATCTCCGGCCACGTGAACGAGGCGCTCGAGCGCCTCCGATCCGTCTCGCGCGATCATCCTCGATCCACTGGCGCCGCCTTGGCCCGACTCACAGCCCTGCACCTTGAAGCGGTGACGGAAGACGAGCCGCCCAGGGCCGGGCAGGTCGTGCTCGCGGCGACCTCCGGTGACCGCTCGTTTTACGAGGCGTTCACGTGGATGCGCTCCACCGAGGTGTTCATCCTCCTCGACGCGGCCGACCGTGGGCTGCACTTCTTCCCCGCCATGGATCACTTCCCGGACATGCTGCAAGACAACGCGCGGATCGAGCACGACCGCCTCATCGCCGCCGCGATCGGGGTCCCGGCGCTGTTCGGCGACGACATCGAGACGATCGTGCAGTTCGAGGCGTGGGCGGACAAGCTCGACAAACATCCCCAAAAAGCTCAGCTGCAGCAAGAGGCGGCCTCCGCCTACCTGCGCGTCGGGCTCGCCCGGCCGTCCATCGAGCTGTTGCGCGGCGCCCTGTCCCGCCGCCCCACGAGCTACGAAGAGGCGCGCATCATCGGCCAGCTCATCGAAGCCTACCTCCAGCTCGATGAAGCCAAGCACGCCCATGAAGTCCTCGCCTTCCAGATCGAGAAGCACCCCCGCGCTCCCGGCCTCAGCGCTCAAATTCGAGACTTTGGCGTCAACGTCCGACGCACCGCGGGGATCGACGAGGCGCTCGCTCGGCTCGACGCGATGCACAAGATCGCCGGGACTCCCACCCTTCAAAAGGCCATCTTGGGCACCGGCGCGGAGCTCGCGACCGCCTGGGGCTCGCCGGCCCAGGTCGTGCGCGCGCTCGAGCGACTGCAGGCCGTCGGCTTCGAGGACGAGGGCGAGCAAGCGCCGACGCTCGCGCTGGGACTCTCGCGCATTGGGCGGCGCTCCGAGGCGATCCCCATGCTGCGCGCCTGGATCGCGCGCTCCACAGACGCGGAGCTTCGTGACGAGATGGGCTACGTCCTCGCGATGGCAGAGATCGAGGACGGGAATCGTCGCGACGGCGAGAAGATTTTGAGGACATTGGCGACCCACAGCACCCACTGGGGTCGCGTCGCCCGGGCCCGACTTCGCGAGCGAGGACTCGAACAAATTGTCCTCGGGCTTGAATCCAAGAACGGCGCCACGTTGAGAGGAAAAGAGGCTGACGGATGAGTGAATCGATCAAAGTAACAGGCACCAACACACCCTTCGCGGGGCTGGACCGGCTGAGTAAATTTCTCGGTTTCCACGCACGCCGCCAGCAGGTCATCGCCGGGAATATGGCGAATATCGACACGCCAGGGTACCGCAGCCGCGACATCACCTTCAAAGAGGAGCTCTCCTCCATGCGGGACGCTAAAGGTCGCTCTGTCGGCCAAATGCGCTTCTCAGAAGAGGTCGTCGTGACAGACGACGAGACCCCCGACCAAGACGGCAACTCTGTCTCTTTGGAGAGACAGATGGCCCGCACGGTCTCCAACCAACTCCGCTTCTCCGCCATCAACGAGCTGCTCTCGCGCAAGCTCGGGATGCTCAAGTACGCCGCGCGTGACGGCAGATAAGGAACCACACCATGAGCAGTATCTTCACAACCCTCGAAATCGCCTCTAGCGGCATGAAAGCCCAGCGCACACGCATGAACGTGGCGGCGATGAATATGGCCAATAAGAACACCACCCGCTCGGCAGACGGCGGCGTCTACCAGCGCCGCGACGTCGTCCTCGAGGCGGTAGAGGTGGACAAAAATGGGTTCGCGTCTCGCCTACAGACCGCGATGAAGGGCGGACCCACGAACCTCGGCGTGAAGGTGCAAGCGGTGCAAAAATCCAACGATCAGTTCCGCCTGCACTACGACCCCGGGCACCCAGACGCCAATGAAGAGGGGTACGTAGAGATGCCCGCCGTCTCCGGCATCGAGGAGATGGTCAATATGATGTCCGCCGCCCGCGCCTACGAGGCCGGCGCGAAGATGATGACCACCGTGAAAACAATGGCGGAGCAAGCCCTGAGGATCGGTCGATGAACGTCAACCTAGAGCGCCCATTCATCGACGGCCAGCTCCCCATCGGGCGCCCGGCCGCGACCCCCGCCCCTGGCAAGAGTGGCTCCGTCGGAGAGTCGTTCGCGGAGGCGCTCGGCGAGGTTGGGCGCGTGGCCAAACAGGCCGATCAAGCCGCCGACGGGCTCATCGACGGCTCCGTCGATATCCACGAGGCCATGGTGTGCATGGAGAAAGCAGACCTCATGCTCAAGCTCGGCACGACCGTACGAAACAAGCTCCTCGACGCGTACCAACAGCTGATGAACTCCGGCGCCGGCTGATCTCCCCCGCCGCTCCCTCCACGCCCCCACGACCGCACCTCCCACCCACGAAAAAACTCCCATGGACGGCATCAACAAACTCGCAGAACAGCTCCTCGGCGGTTGGAACAGCATGAGCAAGGCGACCCGCAGCCTGTTTGGACTGATCTTGGGGATCGGGCTCCTCGTGCTGATTGGGACGGGGCTCGCCGTCCGTCCCCAATACAAGGTGTTGTACTCCGGCCTCGACGAGCAAGACGCGGCCTCCGTCGTGAGCGCGCTGGAGACGGCCCGAGTGGACTACCAGCTCGGCGCCGGCGGCACGATGATTCAGGTCGACGCGGCCGAAATCTCTCGCACGCGCCTCATGCTGGCCGAGCAAGGCCTCCCCAAAGGCGGGGCCGTTGGCCTCGCCGAGCTGTTCTCGGAGCCCAAGTTCGGGCGCACCAAGTTTGACCAGAAGGTGCTGTACCTGCGAGGCCTCCAAGGAGAGCTCGAGCGCACCATCACGAACCTCGACGCCGTGGGTCGCGCCCGCGTGCATGTCACCATGCCTGAGCGAGCGGTCTTCGAGGACGAGAAAATCCCACCGACCGCGTCGGTGACCCTCAACCTCCTCAGCGGCCGGCGCCTCTCCGACGCCAACGTGATGGCGATCCAGCACATGATCGCGGCGGCGGTGGAGGGCCTCGAGACCGAGCAGGTCACCGTGGTCGACACCAACGGGACGCTGTTGAGCAAGACCGGCATGGACCCGCGCTCCCAGGCGAGCTTCGACTACAAGACCGACGTGGAGCGCAAGACGGAGCGCGAGCTCACGCGCCTGCTCGAGCGCACCGTGGGGGTCGGAGGCGTTCACGCAAAGGTCTCCGCGGAGATCGACTTCTCCAAGACCGAGACGACCGAGGAACTCTACGACCCCGACCAAATCGCTGTCCGCAGCGAGTCCACCCAAGAAGCCTACGAAGGCAGCGCCACCGACAACGCCCAGGGGCTCGCGGGCGCCCCCGCCAACCAGCCGAACGCGGCGACCGCCGCTGGGGCGGGGAGCACCGACAGCTCCCGCCGCATCGTCAAGAGCAAGAACTATGAGGTGAATCGCACGGTGATTCACACCCAGAGCCCCACGGCGCAGGTCAAGCGACTCAGCGTCTCGGTGCTGGTCGACGGCACCTACACCGCCGCCGAGGACGGCTCCGCGCCGGTGTTTGCGCCGCGCTCCGCGGAGGAGATCCAGTCGCTGCAGCAGGTCATCGAGACGGCTATCGGCTTCAACGCAGCCCGCGGCGACAAGGTAAAAATCGCGAGCGTACCGTTCGTGGATCGACAACGGCTCGACGCGAGCGAGATGGCCGCCGACGCCGCCGCCGACCGCACGATGATGTACGCCGCCGGCGGCGGAGGCGCGCTCTTGCTCGCCGTCATCGCCTTCTTGTTGCTGCGACGGCGAGGTGGTCGCGGCGCCGCGACGGCTGAAGTCGTACAGTTCCCCACCCGGGTTTCGGAGCTGCAGCGCGCGATCGCAACTGGCGATCCCTCGCTCGACCAAAACGCGCTCCAGAGCGCGCTCGCAGCCGCAACTTCTGACAACCTGACCCAACTTCGTGAGCAAGTTATCTCCGCATCGGGCGATGACCCCGAACGAACAGCGGAGATTATTCGGGCCTGGCTCGAAGAGGACGTCGCCGCATGAATCAACTCGCCATGACTGAAGATCGCCCCCTCACTGGATCCGAGCGCGCCATCACCCTCCTCTTGACCCTCGGGGAAGAGCGGGCACAGAGCGTCGTCGAGCACCTGACAGAGCAGGAGATTCGCAAGGTAACGGAGGCGCTCGAGACCATGCGCTCCATCTCCAACGCCCAAGTGGAGAAAGTCTTCGACGACTTCATCGAGGCGCAAGAGCACCACGCGTTCTCCATCGGGCGGGGTGAGAATATGATGCGCAGGATCGCCACGGCGGTCATGGGCCCCGAGAAGGCGGACGACCTCCTCGCCCGACAGATCGAGGCGCCCTCCCCCCTCCGTCTGCTCAACCGCATCGAGCCAGAGACCCTCGCGAGCCTCCTCGGCAAAGAGCACCCCCAGAGCCTCGCGGCCCTGCTCGCGCACGCCGATGAAGAGAAAGCCTCCGTGGTCCTCTCCCACCTCCCAGACGACGTCCAACTTGAGGTCGTCAAGCGCATGGCCACCCTCGAGACCATCCCCAACACGACCATCCAGGAAGCCGAGCGCGCGCTCCGCGACGAGCTCGCCCTCGTGGCCGAGGCGAAGGTCGCGTCCATCGACGGCGTCAAACGAGCGGCCGCCATCGTCTCGCGACTGCAAGGCGACGTCAGCGAGCGGCTGCTCGACGAGATCGATGACACCGATGATCAGCTCGCGCTCGCCATCAAGCGCGCCATGTTCACCTTCGAGGACCTCATCAACGTGGACAACCGCGACATGCAGACGTTGCTCCGCGAGGTCGCCGGCGAACAGCTCAAGTTCGCGATGAAGACCGCCTCACCGGAGCTCAAAGAGCACATCCTCTCGGCCATGTCCCGACGGGCCGCCGAGATGTTGCTCGACGACATCGACACCATGGGGCCGGTCAAGCTCACCGCGGTCGAGGACGCGCAGGGCGCCATCGTCGAGGTGGCGCTGCGACTCCAGGCCGATGGCAAGATCACCGTCGCCGGCGCCGGCGGTGAGGAGATGGTCTAATGGCTCATTCGCGCTTCATCCCGCCCTCGGTCGACGAGCAAGGCGCGGCGAAGCCCACGCCACCGTACCTTCAAGCCCCTCGCGACGCGCGCGCCCCCAACTTTCAGCGCACCACCATCGGCGCGCCGCTGTCGGGCGAAGGGAGCAACGCTCAACAAGCGATGGATCCCTTGGTGGCCGAGCTCAATCAGCTGCGTGAGCAGGCGAAACAAGAAGGCCTGACCGCGGGGCTCGAAGAGGCCCGCAAGATGGCGGAGGATGAATTCCGCGGCCGCTTGCAGTCCTCGCAGGCGAGTCTTGAGCGACTCGCCGTCCTCGAACGCACGCTCACCGAGGCCTACCGCACGCAGGTGCTCGAGCTCACCATCGGGATGGCCAAGAGCGTCGTGCAGCGCGAGCTCGCAGATCACGGGGCCGCGCGTGAGCTCGTGGAGCGCGCCGTCGCAGCCTTCGAGGAGGTTGGCCGCATCGACGCGGTGGTCTCCGCCGCAGAAGGCGAGATGATGGAGGCGTGGGCGGCGGAGCGACGCGCCGCCGGCCTCGACATCCGCGTCCACGTCGACGCCAACCTCGAGGCCGGCGATGTCCAAATCCGCTCCGACGCTGGCAGCCTCGGGAGTCGCCTCCAAGAGCGATTTGACCGGGCCTGCGAGATGATTCGCGGCACCGCACCAGCGCCCACGGAGGACCATGAGTGAGAACCTCCTCCCGTTGACGCGGGTGACGCCTCAAGAGCTCTACTCGGCCCTCCAACCGCGGGTTTCTGGCCGCGTCTTGAGCGTGGTCGGCTTGCTCGTGGAGGGGCACTGTCCGGGCGCAGCCGTGGGCGACGTGGTGCAGATCTCCGGCGGGAACGCGCCCCTGCCCGCGGAGGTCGTGGGACTCCGAGACGGCCGCGTGCTCCTGGTCCCGCTCGGGGAGGCGCGCGGCGTCACCATCGGGAGCCGCGTCACACACCTCGGACTCTCCGCCTCCGTCGCGTGCAGCGACGCGCTGCTCGGGCGGGTCATCGACGCGCGCGGAAAACCGATCGATCGAGGCGGCCATCCCATCGAAGGAGTCATCGAGCGACGCCCGATCTACGGCGACGCCCCCGACCCCTTGAGTCGACGCCTCATCGAGACCCCGCTCTACACAGGCGTCCGAGCCATCGACGGCACGACCACCTTGGGCCGCGGCCAGCGCATCGGCATCATGGCAGGCGCGGGGGTCGGGAAGTCCACCCTCCTTGGGACCATCGCGCAGCGCTCCGACGCCGACGTCAACGTGATCGCGCTCATCGGCGAGCGCGGGCGAGAGGTCGGCGAGTTTATCCATCGGACCTTGAGCGCAGAGGCGCGCGAGCGGACGGTGTTGGTGGTCGCGACCTCGGACCAATCGCCCCTCGACCGCGTGCGAGGCGCCTTCGTCGCCACGGCGATCGCGGAGCATTTCGCAGAGTCGGGCAAGCACGTGCTGCTCATGATGGACAGCCTCACGCGCTTCGCCATGGCCCAACGCGAGCTCGGTCTCAGCATGGGGGAGCCGCCTACCACCCGCGGCTACACCCCCTCCGTCTTCGCCCAGCTGCCGCGGCTGCTCGAGCGCGCCGGCCAGTTCGGTAGCGCCGGATCCATCACCGGCGTCTACTCCGTGCTCGTCGAAGGCGACGACCCCAACGACCCCATCGGAGACGCCGCGCGCTCCATCCTCGACGGGCATATCTCCCTCTCGCGCGCCCTCGCCTCCCGCGGCCACTATCCCGCCATCGACGTGTTGCCCTCGATCTCACGTGTCATGGCAGACGTCGTGCCAGCCCAGAACCTCGAAGTAGCGCGTCGTTTCCGCACGTTGATCAGCAAGGTGCGCGAAGCGGAGGAACTCTTGCAAATTGGCGCATATGTCGCGGGTTCTGACGAAGAATTGGATCGAGCCCTGCAGAAGAGAACACTCGTGGACGAATTCTTACAAGACGGGCGCCAAGGGCCCACCCCACCTGAGCAAACCGTCAGTCTGATGACGCAAATCATCGAGAGCTAGTCATGCGAAAACGAGCGAACAAACTGAAGCGATTGGTCGATGTGCGATCCAGGCAGCGTGATGTCGCCGCGGCTTCGTTCAACGACACAAGGCTCGCCCACTGCGCGGCCGTGGAAGCGAGAGACGAGGCGGTTCGAGCGATCTCGGAGCTCACCACCGGCGCCGAGATCTCGCCGGTGCAACTTGAAGAGCTCGGACAGGTGATCGCCTACCGCGCCAAGCAAGTCGAGCAAGCCGCCAATGACCTCGACATCCGTCGCTCCGAACTCATGACCGCGGGGGTCGCCCTTGACCGCGCGGAGAAACTCCACGCCAAGGCCGCCAACGAGACGCGCGCCCACACCCTCCGCACCGAGCAGCGCGAGATGGACGATCGCGCCGGCGCAGTGGGAGGGCGAAGATGACTCGCCCCGCGCCGCTCGCGTTCGCCGCCGCGCTCCTGCTCGCAGGCTGCAACAGCGACGTCCGCGCGTCGACGGACAAGACCGCCGCTGCGGATGACGCCGCCGACGCTGCGCCCCCGACGACGGAAGCGGCCAGCCCTGCCGCCGATTCAGCGAGCGAGTCGGAGGCCGCCGCTACGGCGCTCACGGCGAACGGGAGCGACTTGACCCTCGAAACCAACGACCCAGGCCGACGCCCACCAGAGGTCACAGGCGCCGAACGAGATATCATGGAGCGCATCACCCAGCGCAGCCGCTCCCTCGACGAGCGAGAGCTCTCCCTCGCGACGCGGTCGCGGTCGGCCGAGACCTTGGAGGGCGAACTTGAAGCCCGTCTCGCGCGCATCAACGCCCTCGAAAAACGCCTCCAGGACCAGGTTGGCGTCGGCGAAGTGGCCCGACAGCGCCGCGACGCGCGCATCGAATCCCTCGCGGAGCTCGTCGCCTCCATGACCCCCCAAGCCGGCTCCGACATGGTCGCGAGCCTGTCCGACGAGGACGCCCAGTGGATCTTGCTGGCCGTCGCCCGTACGAGCCAGCGCAAGGCCGCGAAGCTCATGGCCCTCATGCCCACGGAGCGCGCAGCCCAGCTGAGTCAACTGTATCTCGATCTTGATCCCCGAGCGGTCCCGGAGCGCGAGAAGCTCTCCCCGCTCGGGGAAGCGGCAGCCCCGGACGGCGCCGCCTCCCCCCCATCCGCGCGCACGGACGCACAGCGGCCAGCCCCGGAGGAGGTCACGGCGCCTTGAGGCCCTTCGACCTGAATATTGAAGAACGACCAACGACCTCGCAGATAGCTCCTCAAGCCCGCGCCGACCACGACCACGACGGCGACGCGACACAGGATGAATTTGCCGGCATGTTGGCCCATCGTTCCATGAGCGCGCCCCGTCGCTCCCCCGAACCGACCTCGGCCCGTGGCCCCATGTCGTGGGCGGAGATGTCGACGGCCGAGCGCCACACCTCCATGCTCCAAGGCTCGAGCCCGCCCCAGGAAGGGCCGGGCACACCGACATCTTCGTCTGCCGCGCTGGCCGGCGAAGCGCCCTCAAAGATCGTTCCCCCGCGGAGCGCAGACCCCTCGCGGCGTGGCCGCGTCCCCGCGCCTCGGCGCGCTTCCGACCCACGCGATTCGACGGCGGCCCAGGAGCGCCGGGGCGCCGACGTGCGCGTCCGCGAGCAGGATGCACGGCCCGCAGACGGCGCAGAGGCACGGCGCGCGAGCTCCGGCGACCGCGCCACCGATTCCCCCCGACCACGCGGCGCAAAGGCGGCGCGAAGAACGAGCGCCCGCGCGCAACCTCAGGCCACCACCAAGACCGGGCGCCCCGCCGCGGGTCCACAGTCCCCCGAGGCAGCCCAAGCCCAGCTGCGCGCCGCGATCCTGCAAGAGGCGACCATCTCCAGCCGCGCCGCCTCCCCGGGCGAATCCACCTCCCAACCAGCTTCCAATGTCGCCGCGACCGCCGCGGCCGCCGCACAGCCCACCGCTGAGAGCATGAAGCAGGCCGGCACCGACGGCCACGCTCGCGCGCCCCGTGCCGCGGCCAACAGCGCGGCCAACACCACGAATTCCACCCACTCGAACCACTCTCGCGACCACTCACACGACCACTCACGCGATCCTTCTCAATCACGAAACACTCCCTCGACCACGTACGCCTCTTCCTCCGAATCCGACCACTCCACGCGACCATCCAAAGACTCCGGACTCGGCGTAAGTCCGGGGTCCCCCACCCCCCCGGGGTCCTCCAACGGACCCCAACCCCTCCCTAGCGCCGATGCTTTGCGACTCATCGCGAACTCGTCGGCGCTGTCCACCTCCACCATGGAATTGCCCGCGGGCAGCCTCGGCTCCGCGGCAGCCCCTTCCTCACCGGTGGGTGCCGCCGCAGTCTCCCAACTCGCCGCCCCGCAGGGATCCGACGCCACGGCGCGCGCGGCCGCAGTCGAGCAGCTCCGCGCGCAGGTGCTCCAACAAACCGCCCGCATCCGCGGCTTCAACGGCCACGCGACGCTCCACTTCTCCGCCGACGGGCTCGGCGACTTTGAGATGAAGGTGCAGCGCACCGAGCAAGGGTGGGAGGTCGTCCTCCGCCCCCGCGAGCGGCAGACCGAGGAGCTCCTCCAAGCGGAGCGCCGACGGATCGCGAGCGCGCTCCAAGACATCGACGAGGACATCAGCTTCGACCTCGACGCGAGCGGCGAAGACCCGCCGCAGCGGCGCCCAAACCGCTCCATTCGCGAGGCGAACCTCGCCGCCCACCGCGTCCACGCTCCACGACCGCCTGGTCCCGATGTGGCACCCACCCCCTCGCCCCCCCGCACCGCGAGGGTTCTATCCCCGGACGGAATCGTCGACATCGTCGTTTGAACGACCGAACTGGCCCATCACGGGCCACCTCTCTCCCGCCACCCTGGCACGCGACTTGAAACAACTGACCACGAGAACTCCATCATGAACATCGATCTTCCCACGACCGGCCTCGGAACCTCGGGCGCCTCCGCAACTCCCTCGACCACCGCCCTCCCCAACGACGGCATGGGCAAAGACGAATTTTTGAAGCTGCTCACCGCGCAGCTCCAAAACCAAGATCCGATGAACCCACTCCAAAACCACGAGTTCGTCGCCCAGCTCGCGCAGTTCTCCTCGCTTGAGCAGCAGGTGCTCACCAACGACTCGTTGGGACAAATTCAAATGTCGCAGATGGGGCTCGCCAACGCCCAACTCGCCGGATTCGTCGGAAAAGAGATCGTCGCTCGCGGCGACTACATCCACATCGACAGCGGCCAAGCCCAACCGGTGGGCGTCGAGCTCGCCGCCCCCGCGTCCGAAGTCACCATCACGATCAAAGACGAGACTGGCGGCACTGTGCGCGTGATGACCCGCGCGAACGTCGGCGCGGGCGTGCAAGAGATCGGCTGGGATGGCAACGACAGCACCGGCCAGCCGCTCGAAGACGGCCGCTACACCGTCTCTGTGGAGGCGACCGACGCCCAGGGCAACCCGGTCCAATCGTCCCCGCTCACCAAGGGCGTGGTCGACGGCATCACCTTCGAGAACGGATATCCCGAGCTCCTCGTGGGCCTCGCGCGCATCATCCCCGCCGACATCGTCACCATCTCCAACGGCGACGGCACCTCCTCCCCGCTGCCCTCGGACGAGGAGGACGGCACCACCACGCTCCCAGGCGGCTCCAGCAGCCTCGGCGGACCGTAGGCTCACGCCGAGCCCGACACACCCCCTTCACCTCCCCTCTCCCCTTCTCCCCCAATTCCTCACTAGGAGCACCTCATGTCCATTATTTCAACCATGTATGCCGGCGCCAGCGGCCTCAACGCACACAGCGACGCCATGGGCATCGTCAGTGACAATATCGCCAACGTGAACACGGTCGGCTTCAAAAAGTCGCGGGCCAATTTTGCAGATGTCCTCGGCGGCACCATGCGCGGCAAAGGCGTAGGCCAAGGCTCGATGGTCAACAGCGTCCAGACCAGCTTTTTGCAGGGCTCGTTCCTCGGCACGGGCAACACCACAGACCTCGCCATCGGTGGCGACGGTTTCTTCGTCGTGAACGGCACCTTCAACGGCGTCAACAACAACTTCTACACCCGCAACGGCGCCTTCACCCTCGACGAAGACGGCTTCGTTCAAAACACGGACGGCCTGAAGGTCCAAGGCTACGCGAGCGACGGCGCCGGCGGCGTCGCCAACGCCCTCAGCGACCTCCAAATCGACACAGGCTCGATCCAACCCAACGCGACCGCGGAGATGAGCATCGTCGCCAACCTCGACGCAGAGCAGGCTGTGAGCGGCGTGACCTGGGATCCCCTCGATCCCAGCAACACCTCCGATTTCTCCACCGCGGTGACCGTGTACGACTCCCTGGGGATCGAGCACCAGGTGGAGGTGTACTTCCAAAAAACCGCCGCTTCACCCAACGCGACCTGGGACTACCATGTGATGGCTCCAGGCGCGGAGCTGGACCCCGCGTCCGCCACGCCGCTGGTGGAGCTGGGTTCGGGCACCGCGACCTTCGGCACGGACGGCTCGCTCACCTCCTACGACCTCACCTCGGTCACGGCGAATTGGCTCGGCGCCGATTCGGCCGACATCGCCCTGGACTTTGGCTCTGATACGGCGAACGGCGGCACCGGCGTCGACGGCATCACCCAATACGCCCTGGAATCTTCGGTCTCGTTCATGTCGCAAGACGGCCACACCTCCGGTGACCTCGCCGGGCTGGCCATCAACGACGCTGGCATCCTCACGGGGATGTTCTCCAACGGCCAACAGCGGACGCTCGGACAGGTCGCGCTCGCCAAGTTCGCGAGCAACGACGGGTTGAACCGCGCGGGCTCGAGCTTGTTCGCCTCCACCACCGACTCCGGCCAAGCCGTGGTCGGCACCGCCGGCACCGGCGGCCGTGGCACTGTCATCTCTGGCAGCTTGGAGGCATCCAACGTGGATCTTGCCCAGCAATTTGTGGAGATGATCTCCTTGCAACGAGGATTCCAGAGCAACTCTAGGTCGATCACAACGGCCGACGAAATGCTCGGTGACGTGCTCGCGATCAAGCGATAGCGTCATTTTTCACGAGGGTCATCCGCTCGCAGACTCGACCCTCGGCCCCCCTGGCCCGCACCGGGACACCGGTGCGGGCCCTCTTTGTCCTTGCTGGCGCGGTATCGCACCCAAAAGACGGCACGGGTCATGCATTTGATGGGAGACGTCGGGCGCTTGACGCCCTCCCATTCCCCCGGAGTGACCCATGGCAGAAGAAGAGTCCAACGAAGAAACCGGCAAGAAGAAAAAGCCACTGCTCCTCATCATCATCGCGGCCAACGTGCTGGTGGTGGGCGGCGCTGCGGCATATTTCGTGAGCAAAGACAGCGGCGAGGCGAAAGCGGCCACGGCCGTCGAAGGCGGCGCTGAGGGCGACGGCCACGGCGCTGAGGGCGACGGGGGCAGCGTGCCCGCCAGCGGCGCGGGCCCCATCGTGCCGTTCGACGCCATGGTGGTGAACCTCAACGAGCCCGAGGGCGCCCGCTATCTCAAGATCCAAATCGCGGTGCAGCTCACCAACGCCAAGATGACCAGCGTCGTCGAGGAGTCGAAGCCGATCATCACCGATCACTTCATCCGTGAGCTCTCCGACCTCAATTTCCGTCAAACCATGGGCAACAAGAACAAGCTGGCCATCAAGCGACGGCTGCTCAAACGCCTCAACGAAGCGGTCGGCACCGACGCCGCCGTCGACGTCCACCTGATCACCTTCATCGTCCAGTGACCGATTTTAGCCGAGTACCGATCCTGAGCCCCACCGAGGTCGAAGAGCTCCTCGAGTCTTCGGACGTGGCGCGGCTTCAGATCCAAGCAGAGTCCATCGACCTGCTCGCGAGCGACCGATACATCCAGATGATGATCCCCTCGCTTTCGGTGGGATACGTGCGATTGGCCGAGACCCTCCGCAAAGTCCTCACATCGCTGCTGAGGGTGAAAGCCGAGGTCCAAGACGAGAAGCCCGAAATCATGACCGGCCGCGGCCTCATGCGGGTCGCGCAGCACGCCGGCTGCATGCTCGGCTTGACCACCCGCGTGTACGGCGAAGTCCGAGGATCCTCCATCCTCTGCATCGACCGGCGCTTGACCTCTGCCCTGATCGATCGACTGTTCGGTGGGGATACGGAGGGGGACTCGAAAGAGATCGATCGCCCCCTCACCCCCCTCGAGCGCCGCGTCCTCCAGCGCGCGCTGCAACCGGTGGTGGACGCGCTCAACGAGACCCTCGAGCCGCGCGGCACCTTCGAGTTCGAGACCAGCTGCATCGAGTGCAACCTCGACCTCGTCACGGGCTTCACCCCAGACGTCACCGTGCTGCACATCCCCATCACCATGCAGCTCAATGACCGCCTGGCGAGCATGTCCATCGCGCTCCCCGGCTCGGTGCTCGAGCCCCTGCGCGGCATGCTCGGCGTGCCCACGGAGGCCGCCAAGAGCTCCGCGGTGATGCACGACATCGTCCGCCGCACGCCCGTAGACCTCGAGGTCGAGCTCGGGCGCGCCAGCATTGGGCTGCGCAAGCTGTCCCAGCTCGAAGTGGGGCAAATCCTGAAACTCGAGCGACACCCGTCGGAGGAGCTCCCCGTCAAAATTTCCGGCATCACCAAATTTCATGGTCTCCCCGTCGCCGACGGCGGAGCCCTCGCCATCGAGATCACTCGCACGTGTGATTGACACGCCAAAGGAACCCTCCCGTGAACAATAAAGACAATGATCTGAGCCTCGTACTCGACGTCCCTGTAGAGATTTCTGTGCAACTTGGTCAGCGCACCCTGCCCGTCTCTGACGTGCTCTCGCTCGGACCAGGCGCGGTCGTCGAGCTCGGAAAGGCCGCCGGTGAGAGCCTCGACATCCTCGTGAACGGCAAGCTCGTCGCGCGCGGAGAAGCGGTCGTGGTGGGAGAAAAATACGGCGTCCGCATCACCGAGGTGCTCAACCGCGATCCTGCGGCTGACGGTGGCCCCTCGGGAGACAAGGAACAAACAAATGCTGCATAAAGCAATGAAATCAATCGTCTTTTCGTCCATCGTATTCTTCGCGGTTGGCGCGGGACTTCCCTCCCTCGCCCAGGCAGAAACCTCCGACGGCAACGCCGCTACTCCGGCGAATTCGGAGCTTGAGGTGACGTTTGAAGAATTCGAAAACGAGGTCGTCGTCCACATCCGCGACGCCAGCGGTGCGCTGAGCAAGCCCGACGTGGTGACCTCGCGACGCGGGTACATGCTGTCGTTCCCCGGCGAGACCGTGGACACCTCCTTCCACCGCATGAACGCCTGGCGGCTCGGGCGCCTGCAAACCCAGCAGTACGGCACGCGCGCCGTGGTGCGACTCGAGCAGCGACGCTATCGACCGAGCCCCATCGAAGACAACGTCAAGATCATCCGCGTCCTCGGCGGTATGGACATCGTGATCGAGGAGAACAAGGTGATGCCCAAGCTCGAGCCCGAGGCCACCTCCCTCGCCGACCTGCCCACGGTCGACGCCGCAGCGCCGACGACCGCGGCGCCCGACGCAGACGCAGACGCCCCGGTCGTCCAAAACTCCCCGATGGACGAAACCGCGACCCCCGCGGCTGCCGCCACCATCGCCGCGCTTCAGCGTAAACTCGGCGGCGAAGTCCCGGTGGACCCGGGCCAGATCCCGACCGGCGCCATCCTCGACGCGACCGCCGCCCCGCTCGCAGCGAACGACGCCCCGGGAGCCGACGCGGACGAGGCCCAGGCCACCGACGACGACCCCGCCACTGCGCCCGAGCAAGCCTCGTCGGGCACCCCGTTATTCGCGGAGAACACCGCGCCACAAGCCGCCGCCGCGAGCGCCTCTCCGTTCGCGTCGGGGAGCGAGCCCTCTCAGCTCAACCGCTTCGGACTCGTGATGATGGTCCCCACCATCCTCGGGCTCGCGCTGCTGATGCTCTGGAACAAAAAGCGTCACACCGTCGCCGCCGCCACCGGGCGCATGGAGGTCATGTCCAAAATCGCGCTCGGCCCCAAGCAGCAGGTCATCCAAGTCAAAGTGGGCGGCCGCGAGCTGCTCCTCGGCGTGACCGAGCACCAAGTGGGGCTCATCTCCGACGTCACAACCTCCATGGGCGCCTCGGCCGCCACCGCAGCGCACCTGCTCGCGGGTCAGTCGATCCCAGGCATCACCGATCCGGTGGCTGCCCAGTCGGATCGGTGGGCCTCCGCACAAGGCCCTGAGCGCCCCGCTGAGGGCTCCGCCGCCACGGCGGGTGACTCCAAGATCGACGCCTTCAAAGCCCGCCTCAACGCCGCCCTGACGCGCGAGATGGGCGACAACGACAGCGGCGAGCGCGGCGAGCAGGCCCAGGCCCAGCAGGTCGATGACCTCCGGCGCGTCCTGTCGGGCGCCACCGACCGCAAAGACCCCGCGTGGGCCTCCACAGACATCCAAGCCTAACGCCCCTCCCACGACGAAGCACAGGCACCTCGATGAAGCCCTCGGCCAAAGTCCTCCTCACCGCCACGGTCCTCGCAGCGGGTGTGCTCGGGCTCCCCGACCTCGCGCACGCCGCGCAGCCAGCGACCGACATCGCGGCGGCCGCCGCCGAGGAGGGCGGCGCCATCTTGACGACCTTCGACCCGGCGCTGCCCCCTCAATCGGGCGCGCAGTCGGCGTTGCGCATCCTGATCATGATGACGGCGCTGTCGCTGTTGCCGGCCCTTGTCATGACCATGACGAGCTTCGCGCGCATCGTCATCGTGTTCTCATTTTTGAAGCAAGCGCTCGGCGTCCAAGGCATGCCGCCCACGCAAATCATCGTCGGCATGTCGCTGTTCTTGACCTTCTTCATCATGGCGCCCGTGGGTGAGCGCATCCACAGCGAAGCCATCGAGCCCCTCGTCGAGAACCAAATCTCGATGATGGATGCCGTGGAAAAAGCGAAGGCGCCGATGGCCGGTTTTATGCTGTCACAGGTCGCTGACAAGGACTTACGCCTGTTTTACGACATCTCCAAGAGAGCGCGCCCTCAGACGCGGGAGGACGTAGAGTTCATCGTCCTCGTCCCCGCCTTCATCCTCTCGGAGGTTCGGATCGCGTTCCAGATGGGGTTCTTGGTGTTGATCCCGTTCATGGTCATCGACCTCATCGTCGGCTCCGTCTTGATGTCGATGGGCATGATGATGCTGCCCCCGACCCTCATCGCCTTGCCGATCAAAGTGATGCTCTTCGTCCTCGCTGACGGCTGGGCCTTGCTCATCGGATCCCTCGTGAGGAGTTTCTCCACGTGAGCGATATCGTCATCTTCGAGGTGCTCAACCGCGCCATCTGGGTCGCCACGGAGATCGGCGCGCCGGTGCTGTTGCTCGGCGGCGGTGTCGGGCTGCTGATGGCCCTCGTCCAAGCCGCCACGCAGCTCAGCGAGCCGGCCCTCACCTTCATCCCCAAACTCGGCGCCATCATGCTCGCCCTGGTGGTGATGGGTCCGTGGGCCGTGAACAAGATGACGGGCTTTTACATCGACACCTATCAAATGATAGGAACGGTCAGCAACCGCTAGCGGAGCAGCGATGGTCGGCCCCTCAGACCTCACGCAAGACCTGAACCTGCTGCTCCCGATGCTGATGCCGTGGGCCGCCACCCTCGCGCTCGCCTTGGCCCGGGTCGCGGGTGTTCTGCTCGCCCTCCCCCACACCTTGAGCCCCCGGGTCCCGCGGATGGTCAAGGCCATTTTGGCGGTGTCATTCGGCGCCGCGCTCGTGGTGGCCACGGGGCCCACCATCAACGTCTTTGGCGCGCCGAATCCCGAGATCGCCCTGGGCTCCCTCGCCATCGGAGAATTCGGGCTCGGCATCGCCATGGGGTTTTTCGTGCACATCGGCCTCGCGGCGGTGCGGTTCGCGGGCGAGGTCTGCGGCGTGGAGATGGGGCTGTCCTTCGCCGCCGTCGCCGACCCCATGTCGCAAGACCAAACCACGCCCATCGCGATCCTGTTTGGACAGATCGCCATCCAGATTTTCTTCGCGCTCGGGCTCGACCGGAGCGTGATTCTCGCGCTCGGGGAGAGCGTCAATATTCAGCCCCTCGGCCTCGCGAAGTTCTCGCTGTTTTCGCCCGAGCAGCTCATCAATCTCGGCAATCAGATGTTCAGGACGGGCCTCCAACTCGCCACTCCGATCATCGGTGCGCTTTTCACGCTCAAGCTCTCGATTGCCCTCCTCGCGCGAATAACCCCGAAAATTCAGCTCTTCGTGCTCTCGTTCACGCTGACGATTTTAATGGGGCACGTGCTGCTCGTGGTGGCCATGCCCACGATCGGCGCGGCAGTTGCATCTCATCTGACGGAGATCGCGGATCAAGTGACCCGATTCGCGCTCCAGGCCCCGGATGGCTGAAGACCAAAGCGCGGAAAAGACCGAAGAGCCCACCCCGAAACAACGCGAGAAGTTTCGGGAAGAGGGCAATATCGCGACCAGCCCCGACGTCGGCGGCGCCGCGATCCTCGCCATCGTCCTCTTGGTCGTGGCGCTCGGAGGCGGCCCCATCTACCGCGGCATCGCAGGGTCGTTCACCGACAGCTTCGAGCTCGCCGGTCGCGTCCGAGACTTCGGCACGTTGGACCTGTACACCCAAGTCGCGAGGAGCTCCGGCGCCGCATATCTGCGCGCCATTGGGCTCGTCGTCGCCGCCTGCGGCGCCGCGGGGCTCGCCGCCGGCGTCGCGCAGACCGGGCTGAACTTCTCCTTGAAGCCCATGGAGCTCAAGGCCGAGAAGTTCAACCCGGTCACGAATCTCAAGAACAAAATCTTCAGCATCTGGGCGGTGGCGCAGGTGGGGCTGTCACTGCTCAAGGCGCTCGTCATCGCCGTCGCGTTGTTCTTCGTCATCCGCGCCGCGATGCCCATGATGCTCACCTTACCGGGGCTCGAGCTTGAGGCCTCACTGGCGCTGCTCGGGGGCGTGTTTTTGAAGCTGTTTATCGTCGGGGTCCTCGCGGCGAGCGCGTTGGCTATCGCCGACTACGCCCTCAACCGCATGCGCATCCACAAGCAGATGAAGATGAGCAAGCAAGAGGTCAAAGAAGAGCACAAGCAACAAGAGGGCGACCCCCTCGTCAAAGGCCGCCTGCGCCAACGCATGCGGCAAATCGGCCGAAACAAGATGCTCGCCGAGACCGCCGACGCCGACGTGGTCGTGGTCAACCCGACCCATTACGCGGTGGCCTTGGCCTACAACCCCGACGAAGACAACGCACCCCGCGTGTTGTCCAAGGGCAAGGACCAGACCGCCCTTCGGATCCGTGAAATCGCTCGGAAACACCAAATTCCGATCATCGCCAACCCTCCAGTCGCGCGGGCACTCCATGAGTTTGCCCGTATCGGCGAACCCGTCCCCAACGAGCTCTACGCCATGGTGGCGAGGGTCCTCGCCTACCTGTACCGCATGACCCAACGCCGCGCCGCGGCCTAAGCCCCCTCCCAACGCATCGCTATGAGTGAATCCAACAGCAACACTGAGAGTCTCGCCGGGTCCCGCATCTTCGCGCTCGGCCTCGTCGGCGTCGTCATCATGCTGCTCGTGCCCGTCCCGGCGGTGCTCCTCGACGTGCTGCTCACGTTCAGCGTGACCATCTCGCTGCTCGTCTTCTTGCTCGCGATCAACTTTGGAGACCCCGTCGAGTTCTCCACCTTTCCCTCCATCCTCCTGGTGGCGACCACATTCCGGCTGTCGCTCAACATCGCCTCCACGCGCCTGATTCTGCTCAAGGGACACGAGGGCCCCGACGCCGCCGGCAACGTCATCGCGTCGTTCGGTCAATTCGTCGTAGGAGGGTCCTACGTCGTCGGCATCATCATATTTTTGATTCTCGTGATCATCAACTTCAAGGTGATCACCGCCGGTGCCGGTCGTATCTCCGAGGTCGCCGCGCGCTTCACCCTCGACGCGATGCCCGGCAAGCAAATGGCCATCGACAACGACCTCGCCAACGGCCACATCACAGAGGCCGAGGCCCGCAAGCGTCGCACCAAGGTGTCCGATGAGGCGGACTTTTACGGCGCGATGGACGGCGCCAACAAGTTCGTGAAGGGCGACGCGGTCGCCGGAATTATCATCACCGCCATCAACATCATCGCGGGGATCATCATCGGTGTCGCCCAAAACGACCTCTCGCTCGCCGAAGCCACGGAGACCTACACGATCCTCACCGTCGGCGACGGCCTCGTCTCTCAGATCCCCGCCCTGCTCGTGTCGGCGGCCGCCGGCCTCATCGCCACGCGCACCGCCTCTGGCGACGATCTAGGCAACACCATCCGACTCCAAATCCTCGCTCGACGCGAGCCGCTGCTGCTCGCGGGGGTCGTCCTCGTCGGTATCGCGCTGCTGCCGGGCATGCCCACCTTCACCTTCTTGGCGCTCTCCGGTGGCTGTTTCTACCTCGCGAGCCGCGCCAAGGAGTTCGAGGCCGCCACCGCCGCCCGCGAGACCGCCGCGACCGCCGCAGCGGAGGGCACCGCGCCCAAGAAAGAAGACGCCGAGCCCTCCATGGCAGAGCTCATGGCGGTGGATTTGCTCGCCCTCGAGGTCGGCTTCGACCTCGTCCCCCTCGTGGACAAGACCCGCGGTGGCGAGCTGCTCAAGCGAATCGGCCAAATTCGCAAGCAAGTCGCCCAAGAACTCGGTGTTGTCGTGCCGCCAGTGCGCGTGCGTGACAACCTCCAGCTCCCCTCCAACGCCTACCGGCTGGTGTTGTCGGGCACCTCCGTGGGTCAAGGCGACCTCCGCATGAACCGCATGCTCGCCATCGATCCGGGGGGCGTCTCGGGCAAGCTCAAGGGGGAGAAGACGGTGGATCCCGCCTTCGGGATGCCCGCCTACTGGATCCCCTCGGGCGACGCCGACCGCGCCGACATCTTCGGCTACACCGTCGTCGATCCCGCCACGGTCGCCGCCACGCACCTCACCGAGTTGATCCGCGTGAACGCGGCCGAGTTCCTCGGGCGCCTCGAAGCCCAAGAGCTCGTGGACGAGTTCACCGAGGTCAACCCCAAACTCGTCGAAGAGCTCATCCCGACCATCATGCCCCTCGGCGAGGTGATCAAGGTGCTCAAGAACCTCCTCGAGGAGGGCGTCAGCATCCGGGATCTCCGGACCATCTTCGAATCCTTGGCGGATCACGGCGCGACCGTCAAAGATCCGGAGCAGCTGACAGAGCTCGTGCGACAGCGACTGTCGCGTGCGCTGACGGCCCGCTTCGCGGATCCCACCGGCAGCATGCACGCGCTCGTCCTCGATCCTCAGGTCGAGCGCATTTTGCGCGGGCAAGGGCCGGAGGACAGCCAAGGCAGCGCGTTCGTCGATCCCACAATGATTCCACGCATTGTGGCGGGCCTTGAGCGCGCCCTCGGGAGCCTCGCCAACGTCCCAAATGAGCCACTTGTCCTCACCTCTCCCGACATTCGCCGGACTTTTGCAGCGTTGGCATCCCGACATGCACCGGGTCTTGCAGTCCTTAGTTTCCGAGAGGTGGACTCGCGCGCCACCGTCAAAACCGCAGGTGTCGTCAAGCTTGCCGCCTAATCCCACCTCCTACTACCTCATCCCCCTTTACACGCCCTAAGGAGACTCGATGCAATCCCATACCTTCCAGGCCAAAGAGATCAAGGAAGCGCTCGCGCTGGTCCGCCGAGACCTCGGCCCCGACGCCGTCGTCGTCGGCACGCGCCGCATTCCAGGCCGCGCCATGGGCCTTTTGGGAGGATCGTTCATTGAAGTCACTGCCCAATCTGCAGCGGCGCCAAGCACCCACGCCACGAAGCCCGCCGGGCTGCGCAAGCCGTCACCGCAGGCGGTCGCGCAAAAAGAGCGAGACGAAGAGGACAACGTGGTCGTCACGGCCAACCGCCACAAGGCCCTCCTCGCCCTCCAGCGGGCGAAACGAAACCGTGAGCGGCGCGAGCCCGTGCAGACGCCCCAAGCGTCGATCATGCGCAACCCTCGGGAGGCCCTCTCGGCCGCGGCCGCCGGCTCCATCGGGCGCGTGGCGACCCACGCGCGCCTCCGTCGCCGCCTGCTCGCGAGCCTGATCCCCAGGGAGCTTTGTGAGCAGTGGCTCAAGCAGCTCCCGGCAGAGCTCGCGCCGTCCCAGGCCGAGCAGCGACTGCGCGCCAACCTGCGCAATCTGCTCGGCGCCCCCGCCCCCCTCGTGGGTCGCGGCGCCCGCGTCGCCGCCTTCGTCGGCCCCACCGGCGTCGGCAAGACCACGACCATCGCCAAGCTGGCCGCGCACGCCACCCTGGTCGAGAACCGGAAGGTCGCGCTCGTGAGCCTCGACGACCTCCGCCTCGGCTCGACCGCGCAGCTGCGGGCGTACGCCGACGTGCTCGGCGCCAACTTGTACACCTGCGGCCGCGACGACAGCCTCGCGCGCATCCTCGCGAGCCTGCGAGACGTGGAGCTCGTCTTCATCGACACCGCGGGCGTCTCCCCCTCCACGGGCACGGGGCTCGAGGCCCTCCGCGCTCGCCTGCGACGCGCGGGTGAATCCATCACCACCCACCTTTGTGTCGCCGCCGCCACGCGCCAAGAAGAGCTCGACCGCATCCTCCACGTCTACGGGCGTGTCGAGCCGGCCGACCTCATCGCGACAAAACTCGACGAGGCCGTGGCCATCGGATCGATGCTCTCGGCCCGCGTCCAAATCGGACTCCCGTTCTCGTTCCTGACGACCGGACAGCAGGTCCCTGAAGACTTCATGACGGCCAACCCAGAGAGCTTGACGGACATTCTGCTCGGAGGAGCGACCCCATGAAAGAAAGCAACGCAGCACAAACGGATTTGTCGCAGATGATCGTCCCAGACGACGATTCAACCACCCAACACCCAGGCCGCGTCGTCTCGATCAACGCCGGCAAGCAGCCGGTGGCGCCCACCGTCATCGCGATCACCTCTGGGAAGGGTGGCGTCGGCAAAACAAATATTTCGGTGAACCTCGCCATCGCGCTCGGCAAGCAGGGGCTGCGAACCCTGGCCGTGGACGCCGACCTCGGGCTCGCGAATATGGACATCATCATGGGCGTCGCGCCGACCTACACAGCCGCGGAGCTCGTCACGGGCGAGGTGGACGTGGAGGACGTGCTCATCGAGGGCCCAGAGAACGTGTGGCTCCTCCCGGGCGCGTCCGGACAGCACGACCTCGCGAACCTCGACGACCGTGGACGGCGCGCGTTCTTCGACGCCATCGACACCGTCGAAGATCGTTTTGACGCGGTCGTGGTGGACACGGGCGCCGGCGTCGGCTCGAACGCCATGGGCTTCGCCTCGGCCGCGCGCGACATCGTGGTCGTCGTGACCCCCGAGCCCACCAGCGTCGCAGACGCCTACGGGGTCATCAAGGTGCTCTCCACGCGATGCGGCGTGCGCCGGATCCGGGTCGTCGTCAACATGACCAACAGCAACCTCGAAGGCCAGCGCGTCTTCCAGCGCCTCAGCAACCTCGCCAGCCGCTTCCTCGACGTGTTCCTCGAGCACATCGGAAACGTGCCCAAAGACCCCGTCGTCTCCCGCTGCGTCGTCCGCGGTGAGCCCTTCTCCACCATCTACCCCGACAGCGCCGCCTCGCGCGCCGTCGACAACGTCGCCCAGACCCTCCTGAGCTCCAACGACCCCGACGACCGACAGGGAGCGATTCGATTGTTCTGGCGCAAACTTCTTCGTCAAGGAGGGGCATGAACATGACCGCAGCAGCAAACGAAATGAACGACGCCAAAAAGGTCGCGGACAAGCCACCCTCGGAGAAGAGCGCCGCCAACAGCGGACCGGAAGCGCGCCTCGAGGGCCTCATCACCCACGGACCCGCCGCCAATATCCGCGAGAACGCCCGCGGGCGATCCCGCCGCGGAAAGGGCCGGGCCCGCAAGCCTCAAAAGAAAATCATCGATCCCACGGACTACCTCGACTTCGTGCGCAGGATCGCGAGCCGCATGGCGCGGAACCTCCCGAGCCACGTCTCCCTCGACGACCTCATCGGCGCGGGGATCCTGGGGCTCATCGACGCCAAAGAGCGCTACGACCCCGTCAAAGCCGAGCGCTTCGAGACCTTCGCCGAGTTCCGCGTCAAAGGTGCCATCCTCGACGAGCTCCGCCGCTACGACATCATGGCTCGGAACGCGCGCCTCACCTCCAAGAAGATCGCGCGAAAGTCTCACGAGCTCACCGCGCTGTACGGACGCCCGCCCACGGAGTCTGAGCTCGCTCGGGCCATGGAGATGAGCGTGACCGACTACCGCAACCTGGTGAACCGGGTCGGCAGCGTCCGGGTCTTCAGCCTCGACGATGTGAGCTCCGACGCCGAGGGCAACGAGCGCTCGTTCGAGCTGCCCGCCAACGGCATGGCGCCCGACGAGGTCACCTCCGTCCGCGAGCTCCGCGAGCACCTGCGCGACGCCATCAACGGCCTCCCCGAGCGGCAGCAGCGGATCATCGAGATGTACTACGACCGCGGCATGACCCTGAAACAGATCGGCATGCAGGTCGGCGTCACTGAATCGCGCGTCTGCCAGATCATGGGCGAGGCCACCAACAAACTGCGAGTGATGATGCGCTCGGAGGCCCGGCGTGGCCAATAGCGTCTACATCGCGATGTCCGCCGCCATCGCAGCGGACAATCGCCTCGACGTCGTCGCCAACAACGTCGCCAACGTCAACACCGCAGGCTTCAAGAAGACGCGGATCGCCTTCCAAGATTTCCTCGTCAAAGAGGGCCCCGACGGGATCACCGACAAGGGCTTCAGCGCCATGGCGCTGACGCAGACAGACCTCACCGCGGGCGGGCTTCAACCCACCGGCAACCCGCTCGACGTGGCGCTCTCTGGCCCAGGCTTTTTCATGGTGCGAGGCCCCGACGGCGACATGCTCACGCGCAACGGGAGCTTTCGCATCACCGCGGATGGCACCCTCGTCAACGCAGACGGCTTGGCGGTCCTCGCGGGCGCCGCAGGCGGTGGCCCAGGGGGCCCGATCCGGGTCGACCCCACCAAGGGGCCGGTCAGCATCGGGACCGATGGCACCGTAGAACAACAAATGCGTGGCGGTCAAGCTGGCACGGTAATCGCAACACTGTCAATCATGGACGCAGAGACTCAACAGTTGACCCACAAAGGTGGCTCCAACTACTCCGCCCCAGCGACAGCGCTGCAACCCGTAGCCGCGCCCGACCTCGTGTCGGGATTCATTGAGAAGAGCAACGTCAACCCCGTCCGGGGGATGATCGAGCTCATCGCCGCGACTCGAGATTTCGAGCAGGCGACACGAGTGATGAACCGGGTGCAGCAGATTGACAAGAAAACGCTCGACGTAATCTGACGCCTCCCCCTCCTCTCTCGAAAGACTCCCAATGATCCGCGCAATGAGTACTGCCGCCACCGGCATGGATGCACAACAACAACGCATCGACGTCACCGCCAACAACCTCTCCAACGTGAACACCGCCGGGTTCAAGAAGTCCCGCGCCGAGTTCCAGGACCTGCTCTACCAGAGCGTCCGGGCGCCAGGCACCTCCTCTGTTCAGGGCGTGCGCGTCCCCACGGGCCTCCAAGTCGGACAGGGCGTTCGCACCGTCGCGACCCAGAAGATGTTCACCCAAGGAGACATGGCCCAGACCGGCAACCAGCTCGACATCGCCGTCGAAGGTGGCGGGTTCTTCCAAGTGACCATGCCCGACGGCACCCAGTCCTACACCCGCGCGGGCAACTGGACCCTCGACGACACCGGCCGGGTCGTCACCTCCGACGGCTTCGCCATGGAGCCCGCGATCACCGTGCCGCCCGACGCGGTCAACGTGACGGTCGGCACCGACGGCACAGTCTCCGTGCAGCAGGCCGGACAAGAAGACTCCAGCGAGATCGGTCAAATCCAGCTCGCCTCGTTCATCAACCCCGCGGGCCTCGAGAGCATCGGGCGCAACTTCTACCGGCGCACCTCCGCCAGCGGCAACCCCCAGGTGGGACAGCCGGGCCTCGAGGGGCGCGGGACCCTCACCCAGGGATTCCTTGAGATGTCCAACGTCAAGGTGGTCGAAGAGATGATCAACCTCATCTCCACCCAGCGCGCCTACGAAGTCAACAGCAAGGTCATCCAGGCCGCCGACGAGATGATGCGCAACACCTCGCAGCTCGGGTAACCCAGGAACAGGCATCGCCATGAATCGCTCCACCCTCCCCCTCATCGCCCTGGTCCTCGCGCTCCTCGGTCCGTCGGTCGCGACCGCAGGAGCGCCCTCCGTCGAGGTCGCTGGCGACCGCATCGAGCTCGGAGATCTCAACCCCACGGTGCCTCGAGAGCTCATGCACCTCGACGTCGGCCCCTCGCCCAACCCTGGCAAGGCCACCGTCGTCTCGCGCGAGGCGATCCGCGCCGCGCTCACGCGCGCCGGCGCCGACTCAAGGCTCGCAGACGGGCTCCCCGCCCGGACCCAAGTGGAGCGAACCGCGCGCCTGATCACCAAAGATGAGCTCGAGAGATACGTCATCGCCGAGATGCGCCGCAGGCTCCCCGTCGGCGTCGACGTGCGCACCATCGTCGGCTTGCGCGACGTCTCGATCCCCAACGAGACCCCGGAGGTCGAGGTCCGCGTGCCGCGGCTGCGGCGCGCATCCACCGGCACCATCGTGGTCAAAACAGGCAAGCGCGTGTGGGCGACCCTCACCGCGACCATCAACCTCTCCGGCCAACCCATGACCCCCGTGCTCCGGCGGGACATGCCGCGCCAGTCCGTCATCGGAGACGGCGATCTCGAGATGAAGGCCACCGACTATAGCAAGCTCCCCCACCGCGCCGCGCTGCGCAAAGAGGAGCTGGTCGGGAAAGAGCTGAGCCAGGCCACACGCGCCGGGACCACCCTCCAGCGCACGGCCGTCAAGACCCCGCCGGTCATCAAACGTGGTCGAGAGATCATGCTCGTGGCCACGGGCTCCGGCGTCCGCGTCGCGCAACGTGCGACCGCCAAAGAAGACGGCCTCATCGGCGACTGGATCCGCGTCCAGCCGGGCTCCGGTGGACGAGTGCTCCGCGCCGAGGTGGTGTCCGCCAACGAAGCTCGAATCACAATTGGAGGGACCTCTCCATGAGCAGCTCGCGCTCCTTTTGGCTGCTCGTCGTCGCGGCGTTGTGGCTCGCCTCTGGCTGCGCGGGTCCCGTCAAGACCTTCGAGTTCCCGCAGCGCTCCTACACCCCGAGCGACTACGCCGTCGACGTCAGCTCAAAGACCGGGCTGTTGTGGGGCGCCAACACGCCGCTCGTCATCGAGGACAACCGCAGCCGTCACCTCGGCGACATCGTCCTCGTCAGCATCGCCGAATCCGCGAACGCGTCCGAGGAGGCCTCCACGACCACCTCGACCCAGTCCTCCGTCGAGGCCGGATTTGAGAACTTCTTCGGGCTCGTCGAGGCCTACGCGGCGAAGAACCCCAACTTCGACAAGGCCGCGCTGATCAAGGCGATGATGAAGAACTCGTTTCAAGGTGACGGAGAGACCACGCGCGCCGGCAATTTGACGGCCACGATCACCTGCCAAGTCAAGCAAGTGCTCCCCAACGGAGACCTGTTCATCGAGGGTGGAAAGACCATTCAGATCAACCGCGAAGAGACCCACCTGTACCTCTCCGGGGTCGTGCGTCCCTACGACATCGACATGGCCAACACAGTCTCGTCCGCGCGAGTCCTCGACGCACGCATCGACTTCAGCGGTCGAGGGGTCGTGTCTGACAAGCAAGGACCGGGAATGCTTCACCGCGGAATGGACACGGTATGGCCCTTCTGACCCACCGAGACACCCCCACTCGTTTCGCGCCGAGCCTGCTCGCGCTCCTCGGCTTCGTGGCGTGCATCCTCGGCGCCGCCCCGGCGCACGCGGATCGCATCAAGGAGCTCGCCTCCATTCGAGGCGTCGCAGAAAACTCCCTCGTGGGGTACGGGCTCGTCGTCGGGCTCGCGGGGACGGGCGACGACCTCCAGTCCGAGCAGACCAAAAAGATGGTCTCCAACGTGCTGAGCCGGCAGTTCGGCACCATGGTCACCCCCAACGATATCCGGGCGAGGAACGTCGCCGTGGTCATGGTGACCGCGCGCATGCCAGCTTTCTCCACCATGGGACGACGCATCGACGTCACCGTCTCCTCCGCCTCCAACGCCAAGTCCCTGTTCGGTGGCACGCTCCTGCCCACGGCCATGAAATCCGGGAACGGCGCCGTGTTCGCGTGGGCGGAGGGGCCCCTGTCCATCGGCGGATTCTCCGCCTCGGGAGGCAGCGGCTCAAGCGTCACCAAGAACCACCCCACGGTGGGGCAGATCCCCAGTGGCGCCGTCGTGGCCCGCGAGCTCGACTACAAGATGTCGGCGGCCGACCCCATCACCATCGCGCTCAAAGACCCTGACTTCACCACCGCCGCCCGGATGGCCCACGCGATCAACGACCGACTCGGCGCCCCCCTCGCGAAGGCGTCCAACCCCTCCACCGTGCAGGTCATGGTGCCAGCGTCCCAAAAATCCAACCTCGTCGGCCTCATCGCTACCATCGAGAATATCCAGGTCACCCCGGACCAGCGCGCGCGCATCATCATCAACGAGCGCACCGGCACCATCGTCATGGGATCCCACGTCCGCATCTCGCCGGTCGCCATCTCTCACGGCAGCCTCACCGTGCAGATCTCCGAGCAGCAAGCCGTGTCCCAACCAGACGCCCCGCTCACCGATGGGCAGACCGTCACGACCCAGCAGACCGACATCGAGGTCATCGAAGAGGGCGGCGACGTCCGCATGCTGTCTCCTGGCCCGACCTTGGGTGACGTCGTCAACGCGCTCAACACCCTGGGGGTCAAACCACGCGACCTGGTCGCGATCCTCCTCGCGATGCAACAAGCGGGCGCCGTGCAAGCGGACATCGAGGTCCAGTAGTGCCCACCCCTCTTGACCAGCTCTCCAGCACCGGCGCGCTCACCCGCGCCGGCGCGAGCGAGCTGGCGGAGCTCTCCAAAAAGCGCGGCGACACCAGCCCAACCAACGCCGTCGACGCCGCGAAGAACTTCGAGAGCCTGATGGTCACCGAACTGTTGAAAACGATGCGGTCGACGATCCCCGAGAACGAGGACGGATTCGCGATGAACACGGTGTGGGGCATGTTCGACGAGGCGATCTCCAAGACCGCCGCCGGGGGCCTGGGGCTCGCGCCGATGCTCGCCCGTGATCTTGGCGCCACCGAGGAAGAGGTGAACGCCATGACCCTCGTCGGACCCGAGGCCAGCGGCGCTGAGGCTCGACTCCGGTTGGCGCAGCCTGGCGCCTCCGCCGCCCAGATGGGCGCTCCCACAAAATCCCTCGCGGCCCCCGACAAGCCGGCGCGACGGTACCAGGCGCTCATGCCCACGACCGCGGGACGCGTCCGCTCCGGTGTCGCCGGCGTGGGCCTGCCACAGCCAGGGCTCATGCCCGTCGAGGGGGTGGTGAGTTCAGAATTTGGCTGGCGCACCCACCCCATCTCCGGCAAGCGACGCTTTCACGAGGGCATGGATATCGCCGCCCCGACCGGTACGGAGATCCGCGCGGTCCAAGCCGGCGAGGTCCGCTTCGCCGGCAGCAAGGGTGGTTATGGCAACGTCGTCGAGCTCGAACATCGAGACGGTACGATCACGCGCTACGCACACGCCTCTCGCGTCCACGTCCGACGCGGCGACAAGATTGAGGTCGGAGAGTCCATCGCCGACGTCGGCCAGACGGGGCACGCGACCGGTCCTCATCTCCACTTCCAGGTGGAGCGCGGAGGCGACCCCATCGACCCCGTGGATTACCTCACCGCGCTCCGCGCGAACCGATAAGGGCCGCGATCCGGCTCGCGCTCGGCTCAAGTTGGCACGAAACATGAACATTTACCGATTGGGCGCCCCTCCCCAGGAAATGTGTCATGGAATCCAACACCCTCATCCAACGAGAGATAACAACCCTAGAGTCGCTGCTCGTCTGCCTCCGCGAAGAGCGAGAGGCGATCGCGCAGCTTGACCCCGCCGGCATCGACAAGGCCGCCGCCGAGAAACGTGCCCTCGATGAAGCGCTCATAGACTTCAGCGCGCGGCGGGGCGCTTCGGACTTCTCGCTCGAGGAGGCGGACAAAACCCGCTACGTCGAGCTGCTGCACAGCATCCGCCCCCTCGCCCAACAAAACGCGCGTGGTCTTCAAACCGCCCACCGCACCGTGCGTGGTCTGATCAACGCCATGACCGGCGCCGATCAACGCTCCTATGGACCCAACAGCGCCCCTGTCGCGGCAGTGGGCCCCATCCTCACCTCCAGCATCGGGTAACTGCCATCATGACCGTCGGACTCGTCAGCCTCCTCCAGACCGGGAAATCAAGCCTCCTCTCCCACCAATCCGGTATCTCGACCGCGTCGCAAAACCTCGCGAACGTCAACACCGAAGGCTTCTCCAAGCGCGACGCCATGTTTCAAGCCGACGGGCGCTACAACGGGCTGTCCAACGTCGAGGTTCGCCGCCGCCGCGCCATGTTTGTGGGCGTGAACATCCTCGCTCAAGAGTCCCGAAAGGCGGGCGCCGAGGCGAAGATGACGGCGCTCGCGAGCCTCGATCGTGTGTACGCCGACGGCGACGGCTCCCTCGGCGATCGCCTCGACAAGTTCTTCGACACCATCCGGACGTTGGAGACCTCCCCCACCGACGGCGACCTCCGGACGAATATGGTCGCGCAGGCGCAGGCCCTCGTGGACAAGATCAAGGCCACATCCACAGAGATCGAGACCCAGCGTATCCAGTCAGATCAGACCTTGGAGGACGCGGTCGCCCGCGTGAACGCGATCACCGCGAACATCGCCGCCCTTAATGAGCAAATCTCCAAGATCAAGGGCGCCGGTGACGACGCCTACGAGGCCATGGACCGCCGGGACAACCTCGTGCGAGAGCTCTCCACGTTCATCGACATCACCACATTTGAGGGCGATGACTCCCAGATCACCGTCTTGTTCAACGGCGCCCAGCCGCTCGTGGAGAATCACGTCTCCGCGCGGCTCGAAGCCACCTTGGACCCGAATTACGGGAACCTGCGCCGAATTGACTTGGTGCACGACTCTGGCGTACGCCATGACATCACGCTGGAGATGGAGGGCGGGACCATCGGCGGAATCATCGAGCTCCGTGATGACACGCTGCCCACCCTGCTCGATCAGCTCGACAACTTCGCCTTTGATCTCGCGACCAACTTTAACGCGGCGCACTCCGCCGGATTTGGTCTCGACGGGGTCTCCGGGCGTGACTTCTTTGGCGCGCCCACGGGCGTCGCCGGCGCGGCGGCCACCCTGTCCCTCGTCGCGGACCTCGACAACAACACCGGCTGGATCGCCGCCAGCACCAGCGCCGTCGACGCGGTCGGAGGCAACGGCAACCTCGCGGTCCTGCTCGGACTCGAAGATCAGGCCCTCGCCGGCTCCAACACCCGCACGTTCCGTGAGGAAATCGCCAACGCCATGTCCTCTGTCGGTCGCCTCGTCCAGGCGAACAATGTCGTGGCCACCGAGAGCGCCTCTGAATTGCAGCAACTCAACGCCATCCGCGAATCGGCCACTGGCGTGTCGATCGACGAAGAGATGCTCGACCTCACCCGTTACCAGCGCGGCTATCAAGCCGGCGCGAAGATCATCGAAACAACCGAAATGATGTACGACATCATTTTATCACTCTAAGGACCTCACTCATGCGCGTCACCGAATCTCAACTCCAAAGCCTCGCGCTTCGTTCTCTCTCTGACAATCGCGTTCGCCTCCTCGACGCCCAAGAAGAGGCCATGACGGGCCGGCGCATCGACAGCCCCTCCGATGATCCCACCGCCTCGGCGCGCGCGCGGCTGCTCGGCGCGCTGCAAACCGAGAGCGAGGGCTACCTCTCCAACGTGGAATATGGGGAATTGCGGCTGCAACAGGCCGAGATCGCGCTCTCGGAGGGGACCTCCATCCTGGTGCGAGTCAAGGAGCTCGCCCTGGCCATGGCCAACGAGACCATGAACGCACAGCAACGCGCTGGGACCGCGACCGAGGTCGACGAGCTTCGGCGCTCCCTCGTCGACCTCGCCGGGACGAAGCAAGGGGATGAATTTGTCTTTGCGAACGTGAACAGCACCAGCGCTCCGGTCGATTCCAACGGGAACTTCACCTACGACGTCGACACCTTCTTCGACGTTCGGGCCGTCGAGATCGGGCCCTCGGCCCGCGGTGAAATCTCGGCGTCCGGCGCTCACGCCTTCGCCCAGCGGGCCGCGAACCCCAACAGCGTCGATGTGTTTCAGGTGCTCGCAGACCTCTCGACCGCGCTCAACGCCAACGACCCCGCGGCGATCCGCACAGAGATTGACAACATCGATCAAGCGCACAATCAAGTCGTCGCGGAGCGCTCCAAAGTAGGGATCCGCCTCAATCGCCTGTCCATCGCCCGTGACTCCGCCATCCAGGCGCGAGATTTGTACGTTCAGCTCGAGTCCGACCTCGTCGACGCCGACGCGTCCGAGGCCTTCACCAAACTCACCTTGGCCGACACGGCCCTCCAGGCGTCCATCGCGGTCGCCAGTCGACTCCAAGGAACCACGCTCCTCAATGCGCTCTAACCGCTGGCGCGAGGGCGCGTATTCGCCCTGTTGCGCCCCCTCTCCACGATCCCCATGAATCCCTTAGCACCAGAATGCGCCAGTTATGGACAACATCACAGCAACAGCGCACAATAAGGATCGAACGGGTCGCGACCGCGCACCCACAAGTAGACGCGCGATGTCTGTAAACGAACAACTACGCCAAGCAGCCTCGGGAGAGGCTGACGGCCAAGGAGGGCCAAGCCATGCTAACGCTGACCAGAAAAGCGGGTCAGAAGATTCGAATCGGGGACAAGATAGAGATCGTGGTACGGGAAGTGCGGGGTCGGCAGGTGCGCCTGGGGATCACGGCACCGGAGGGACTGCAGGTGTATCGGGAGGAGCTGTACCAACAGATAGCGGCGGAGAACGCGAAGGCGGCGCTGCCAGTGGACCTGGAGGATCTCGAGGCCCTTGTCGACGATTCGACACCAGCCGATTCGGAACCCTCGAAGTCCCCGTAGACGGCGTCATCTCCCTACCCCAAGGCATCCCAGGCTTCGCAAACGCGCGCGAATTCGTGCTCCTAGACCACCGGCCGGGCTCCATGTTCCGCTGGCTCCAGTCGATGGAGGACAGGGACCTCGCGTTTGTCGTCATCGATCCCTGCCGCGTCGATCCGGAATACCCGATCGACTTGGTGCGCAAGCACCTCGGATTCCTCGAACTCGCCGAAGACGAAGAGATCGTCGTGCTCGCGCTCTGTACAATTCCCGCGCGCCCTGACAAGCCCACGGTCAACCTCCTGGCGCCGATCGGCGTGGGATTGAACTCGAAATTCGGCGCCCAAGTCTTGTTGCACGAGACAAAATACGAAGCCCGCACCGAATTCTTGCCGGCCCGCGCCGCGTAGGTGATCCTGTCGGTGGGAGACGGTGCTCGCTGACGCAGCTGCCGCAGCCCCCTCCGATCGGACCACATGACCCTCCCCCTACCATCGATTCCTGATCAGGAGCTCGTCAGGAAGGCGTTCCGGCTCGACAACGACGGGTACCAACGGCTCCTCGCGCTCGAAGCCAGCGACCGCGTGTCTGAGTTCACAACGGAGCGCGGCCCCGTCGTCGTCGTCGACGGGAAGAAGCTCCACTCGGGGCGAGATCCGGTCCGCGAGGCCATGCGCTTCGTGCGAGGGCTCAACATCGCGGAGGCGAACAGCATCGTGCTGTACGGCTACGGGAGCGGCTACGTCGCTCGCGCGCTCGACAAGAAAACGGACGCCACGCTGTTTGTGTACGAACCCTGCCTCGAAGCCCTCCGCTGGGGGCTCACCCACGGCGACATCCCGGAGAGCGTGGTATTTTTGGCCTCTCCAGTCGCGGTGAAGACGGTGCTGTACGCACAGCTCGGCACCGGTGATCGCGGCCAACTCGTGCCCTGGCAACCGAGCATCAGGCTCGACGCAGGTCAATATATGCAGGTCCGCCAAGAGCTTGAGATGGCGGTGCATCGCGCAAAGATCAGGGCCCTCACCGCCGAGCTCCGGGGCGATGGATGGCTCAACTTCTTCATCGAGAACCTCCCGAGAGTGCTCGAAGGGCCGAGTCTCGGGTCGTTTCGCGGCACCTTCAAGGGCATCCCCGCCGTCGTGTGTTCCGCGGGCCCGAGCCTCGCCAAGCAACTCCCGCTCTTGAAGACCATCGCCGACGACGTGCTCATTTTGTGCGTCAACACGGCCATCGGCGCCCTCCACAAGGCGGGAATTGAGCCCAACGCCGTCGTCGCGGTGGAGTCGGCAGACCTCTCTACGATGTTCGAGGGCATCGACACTCTCCACAACATCAACGGGATGATGGAGGTGACCGGGAGCCCCAAGCAGTTCGCGCAGCCGTTTCGACGCCTGATCCCCATTTGCACAGAGAACACCACCTGCTCCCGGTTCTTGTATGCGCTCGACCCTGGCGCGCAGCTCTCGGGCGGATTTTGCGTGGCCAACACCGCCTTCGCCATCGCCCACAAGCTCGGGTGTGGACCGATCATGCTCATCGGACAAGACCTCGCGTTTCAAGACGGCCGGATGTACTCCAAGGGGACGATCTTTGAAGGACTGCGCTCGGAGGTTCAAGGCGACAAGGCGGTGGTCGTCGACGATGGCTCGAAGCAGCGCATCCTAGAATCGTCGACGAAGGCCATCCGTGGAAAGCCCGTGGGGGCCGCCAAGGCCGAGCGCGAGGTCGCGGTGGGCTGGGGCGGCGTCGGTGAGGTCGAGTCCACGGCTGATTTCCTCATGTTCCGAGACTGGTTCTCGCGCAGCGCCGTGCGCTTGCGGGCGGACGAGATTGAGTGCCTGAACTGCACCGAGGGGGGGCTCTGCATCCCAGAATGGGACGAAATTAGCTTCCGCGAGGCGATCGAACGATATGTGACGCCCCACGGACCCGCCGAGCCGTCGATCCGTCAACGTTTCAACGATCTCGCGGATCAGGATGGGTTCGAAACGGGACGCCTGTTGGAGGCGGTGCGCCAGGAAGTGGCGGACGTCACCCGCATTCGCGCGATTAGCGCTCGCGCTCAGGTGCTCGTGAACTTCGATCCGGAGGGGGACTTGAGAGCGCCAGAACCCGTCCAGCTCGAACTCGCGGAGATGCAGCAAGAACTCGCCGATATCCTGCTGCGAGCCAGCATCGCCGCAGACGCGCTCTCACGCCCGCTGGAGAGCCTGCATATGCGTCGGGAGCTCAACCTATACGCCATCCATCGCGCGATAGAGCAGGCCCTCGAGCCCCTCGCAGAAGATCTCGATAAGCTCGAACAGCGCGTCGCCGCGCTCGAATAGCGCGCCTGCTCGTCCTGGAATGGGCCAACGAGCGCCCGTTCGAAAGTTGGCCCGGTCTCTGCACTTAGGGAGAGCGAACCCGCTTCCAGAGCCGCCGACTGTTCCAACTGCACCGGCGGAGGCCTGGGCCAAGTAAGGCCCACACCATCAAGCCAGGAATCGCGACGGGTATCCCCCATCAACGGCAAGCATCCGCCAACACAAGCAGGAAACAGAATCATGGGTATCTCTCTTCGAACAAATATCGCCTCCATCCAAGCCAACAATTCACTGAACAAAACCAACGACGCCCTCGCTCAGAATATGACGAAGCTCTCCTCCGGTATGCGCATCAACAGCGCAGGCGACGACGCCGCCGGCCTCGCCATCTCTGAGAAATTTCGCGCCGACCTCCGCTCCTTGACCCAAGCGAAACGCAACGCGATGGATGGAATTTCTCTCATCCAGACCGCAGAGGGTGGAATGTCGGAGATCACGTCGATCCTCATGCGGATGCGTGAGCTCGCCATGCAGGGCGCAACGGACACTGTCTCCGACGATCAAAAGCTCTTCCTTCAAGAGGAGTTCGACCAGCTTCGCCTCGAGATCACCCGTATCGGCGAAACCGCGGAGTACAACGGCCTCACGCTGCTCAGCGGCACGTACAACACAGCCAACCCCGTCACCTTCCAGGTCGGTCTGACCGGTGACATCACCCAGCAGATCAACGTGGCGCTCGCCACGATCACGCCCTCGGCCATCGGGATCGAAGCGGTGTCCGTGTCGACTTCGTCCCTCGCCCGAGCAGGATTGAGCGTCATCGACGCCGCCATCCAGGATCTCTCGGCTCGCCGAGCAACCCTCGGCGCCAAGCAAAATCGCCTTCAGGTGACGATCAACAACATCAACACACAACACGCCAACGTGAGCGCGTCGAACTCTCGGATTCGAGACGTCGACGTGGCCGAAGAGACCGCAGACCTCACCAAGAACAACATCTTGATGCAAGCCGGTGTCTCCGTCCTCGCCCAAGCCAACCAGATCCCGCAGCTCGCGCTCAATCTACTCAACGGCTAGATCTCTCTCTCACAACAAGCATTCATCTCCTTGATGAATTCCCTGCAGACGCCCCTCCCCCGGGGCGTCTTTTTTGTATGCGATCCGTGATCGGCCCGATACGAGCCACCCGCCGCGGCGACCAACGATCCCGCAGCAGCGGGGTGACGCTCACAGCGCCTGCTCTCGAAACCACCGATCCAACGCTCACGAGCACGAGCACAAAGACACACGCTCGACGAGCAGCGTCACGATCAGCTGAACAGCGGGGTCTGCGCCATGGGACTGGCGGCGGCAAAGGGGCTGCTGCGCGTCCTTTCGCGAGCGCCCCGACCCCTCGCTGAACCGGACATACAAAAAAGTTATGAAAAAAATCTCAAGGGTTCGGCCGGCGTGGCGATGGGCCTTGTGTACGCAGCACCGAGCATGTCGCTCTCGCTGCCAGGGCAAGACGCCCGCCCCGCCGGAGACGCCAATCCCAGCGGGAGAATCCAAGGAGGATACCACATGGCACGCAACGAACCCCACACTAGCTACGTTTACCCCTTCTCTCTCCCTGCATCAGGTCGAGGAGAACGGAAACGTTAGTTCGATTTTTCGCGTCTTCATTGTCATGAGCTGACGGTGAGCCTCGCTCACACCACGTGCTCCACCGACTAGAAGACGCAGCCGCTCCCTCGGAGAGCACCCCCTACGCTGTTGTGCATCTCGCACTCAACTCTCAACTCTCAACTCTCAACTCTCACTCTCAACTCTCAACTCTCACTCTCAACTCTCAACACTCAACACCACGTTGAAAAGGGCACGAACGCCCGCCGTCGCCGCAAGGCACGGGATTCCACGAAAGGAAATCGACGATGATTAGCGTACTCACCAACACCACCTCCCTTGTTTCTCAAACGAACCTCAATCGCAACAACTCCGCCCTGGCCACGAGCCTGAGCAAATTAAGCTCTGGGCTTCGCGTTCGAAGCGCCGCCGACGACGCCGCTGGGCTTGGAATTTCTGAGTCCTTTAAGGCTCGGATCCGCAGCCTCACCCAGGCGAAACGAAATGCGAACGACGGCGTCTCACTCATCCAGACCGCGGAGGGCTCGCTCAGCGAGACCCACGCGATGCTGAATCGCATGCGAGAGCTGGCGATCCAAGCCCGGAACGGCACGGTCAACAGCACCCAACGTTCCTACATCAACAATGAGTTCCAGCAGCTCAAGTCGGAGATTGACCGGGTCTCGGCCTCGACCGAGTTCAACGGCCTCAACGTCCTCAACGGCGACCAAGCCGCTGGAATCGTCTTCCAGATCGGCGTGGGCACCAGCGCGAACGATCGCCTCACCGTCTCCATCGCCACGTCCTCGAGCGCCGCGCTCGGTTTGACCGCGGCCTCTGCGCTGAGCTCGGTGACCTCCACGGACACCGCGATCAGTTTGCTCGACTCTGCGATCAACGAGGTCTCGACTCGTCGATCCACCCTCGGCGCCATGCAAAATCGTCTGGGGGTCACCGTGTCCAACCTCGACACCTACACGACCAACCTCTCGGCCGCGAACTCTCGCATCGTCGACGTGGATGTCGCCCGTGAGACCTCGGAGCTCACCAAGCGCCAGGTCCTCACCCAAGCCGGCGCCGCCATGCTCGCGCAGGCCAACCAGGCTCCGCAGATCGCTCTGTCCCTCCTCGGATAGACAACCAAGCGGGGGGGGGCGCCGCCCCCTCCCACCTCCCTCCTCTAACTCTCACTCAACCACACTCTCTCAATCTCTCGCTCTCATTCACTCGTAGTCAGCAAGGCAACCATGCATCTCCCCCTCACACACCGCCACTTCACTCTCTGCGCCCGCGAGCGCCGTGATGTTGGTTTGTCTGTGATGACTACACCACGGAGGTATCTATGCAACGAATTTGGGGACATCGTGTCCCTAAAGCTTGGGTCGGCTAGACCCATCTGGGCACGTACGCCCACGTACTGTCTGCAGCCCGATGGGGCAGACAATACGACCATCCATGAAAGGAAGAAACGACAATGGCCATCAGTGTATTAACCAACGTCACCTCCATGCTTGCTCAAACCAACTTGGGAAGAGCATCCGGACAAATGTCGGACAGCATGGCTCGCCTCTCCTCAGGACTCCGCGTTCGCTCCTCTGCAGACGATGCAGCTGGGCTCGCTATCTCCGAGGACTTCAAGGCGAAGATTCGAGGTCTGAATCAAGCAAAGCGAAACGCCAACGACGGCGTCAGCCTCGCTCAGACCGCGGATGGTGCGCTGAAGGAGATCGGCGGCATGCTCAATCGCATGAGAGAGCTTGCCGTACAATCTGCAACTGGCACAGTCAACGCAACGCAACGCGGCTACCTCGACGATGAGTTCGGCCAACTGCGAAGTGAGATTGATCGACTCGCTGCCACCACTGAGTTCAACGGTATTAACCTCATCGACGGCAACTTGGACACGGGAATCACGTTCCAAGTTGGCTCTGGAAACTCCTCGAACGACCAGCTCACGCTGACGCTCTCGGCAGTTTCCTCGGGAGCCGCGGGACTCGCTATTTCGGGCAACTCGCTCGGAACGGCTACCGCCGCACTCGCCGCGATGTCGTCGTTGGACACCGCGATCGGGACCATCTCGTCTCGTCGCGGAACCATTGGTGCCATGCAGAACCGATTGTCGGTGACCATGTCCAACCTGGAAACCTACTCCACGAACCTCGAGGCTGCGAACTCTCGCATCGTCGATGTGGATGTCGCCTCAGAGACTGCCCAGCTCACGAAGCAGCAGATCCTCGTTCAGGCCGGCGCCTCCATGCTGGCTCAGGCAAACCAGGGACCGCAGATCGCGCTCGCGCTCCTGTAGTCACGGTCCGTCGTGGGACCCCGCTATCTCAGCGGGTAGTGGGGTCCCAGTTTCCTTACGAAACACGCGTACTTCTAGATCGAAACACACTCCCTTCATTCCTTCGTCCTACGGGCACACCCGGTCTTTGACATGACTCCCTCACGCTCGTGCTCCGTCCTCACTCTCACCCTCAATTCACTGTCTCTATGGAGGCAGCAGTCTCCCACCCCGAGACACCGATCCTAAGGAGGAAACAACCCCATGATCTCTGTTCTAACAAACACAACGTCCATGCTGGCCCAGAACAACCTCACGAAGAGTTCTAGCTCGTTGTCGGACAACCTCGCGAGACTCTCTTCTGGACTGCGTGTAAGAAGCGCCGCCGACGACGCCGCAGGCCTCGCCATATCCGAGGATTTCAAAGCAAAAATCCGCGGCCTCAACCAGGCGAAGCGCAACGCGAATGACGGTGTCAGCCTGGCCCAAACCGCCGATGGAGCGTTCAAGGAGATCGGCTCCATGCTCGGCCGAATGCGGGAGCTCGCGGTCCAGTCCGCGACCGGAACCGTCAACTCTACGCAGCGAGGCTACCTCCAAGACGAGTTTGCCCAGCTGCGCTCCGAGATCGATCGTCTGTCTGCGACCACCGAGTTCAACGGCATCAATCTGCTCGACGGCACCTCCTCGGCGAGCCCCGTCGATTTTCAGGTCGGCTCTGGCAACTCCGCCAACGATCGCTTGACCCTCACCATCGCGACGACCGATTCAACGGCCTTGTCCATTCTGGACAACGGCGTCACGACCGCTGCGACCGCGCTCTCGGCCATCTCGGCGCTCGACGCGGCCATCACAGCCATCTCCTCGCGACGCGGCACCGTCGGCGCCATGCAAAACCGACTCTCGGTGACCATCTCGAACCTCAGCACCTACGCGACCAACCTCTCCTCGGCGAACTCTCGAGTCGTCGACGTGGATGTCGCGTCCGAGACCGCGTTGCTCACCAAGAACCAGATCCTCACGCAGGCTGGCGCGTCCATGCTCGCCCAGGCGAACCAGGCGCCACAGATCGCGCTGTCTCTGCTCGGATAAGCCCCCCGAGGCGGGGACACCCTCCCCGCCTCTCCATACACCCTCTCCATACACCCTCTCTACACAGCCCCTCTACACATCCCCTCTACACTCTCTCAACATTTTCACTCGTAACCGACCAATAGACAGACATGCATCGCACTCTCAAATTCTGCCATCTCATCTCGACGCGCCCGCAAGCGCCGCGATGGATGTGCTGTCTGCGACGGTTACGACCACGGAGGTATCCATGCACCAAGTTTGGGGACGTTGTGTCCCTAAAGCCTCGGGTTGGCGAAACCCACACGGGCACGTATGCCCACGTGCGAGCTAGAAAAATAGAAAATGCTCGCGCGACCATCCATGAAAGGAAGAAACGACAATGGCCATCAGTGTATTAACCAATGTAACATCCATGCTTGCCCAGACCAACCTGGGGAAAGCGTCCGGGCAAATGGCGGACAGCATGGCTCGCCTCTCCTCGGGACTCCGAGTCCGTTCAGCTGCAGATGACGCAGCAGGACTCGCGATTTCCGAGGACTTCAAGGCGAAGATCCGAGGTCTGGATCAAGCGCAACGAAACGCCAACGACGGCGTCAGTCTCGCTCAGACCGCGGATGGTGCACTCAAAGAGATCGGCGGCATGCTCAATCGTATGAGAGAGCTTGCTGTGCAATCGTCAACGGGGACCGTTAACACCACTCAGCGTGGATATATCCACGATGAGTTCGTGCAGTTGCGAAGTGAGATTGATCGTCTCGCAACGACCACGGAGTACAACGGTATCGCGTTGATCAGCGGCGCTTCTGCCGGCGGCATCACCTTCCAGGTGGGCTCCGGCAACTCAAGTAACGACCAGCTCACGCTGTCGTTGTTGAGTGCGAGCTCCACTGCACTGTCGATCTCAGGCGATTCTGTATCGACGTCGGCGGCAGCGCTGTCGGCGATCTCGGCGCTCGACGCTGCTATCGGGAGCATCTCGTCCCGTCGCGGCACCATCGGCGCTATGCAGAATCGACTGTCGGTCACCATGTCTAACCTGGAAACCTACTCCACCAACTTGTCGTCTGCGAACTCTCGCATCGTCGACGTAGATGTGGCCTCCGAGACTGCGCAGCTCACCAAGCAGCAGATCCTCGTCCAGGCTGGTGCATCGATGTTGGCGCAGGCAAACCAGGGACCACAGATCGCGCTCGCGCTCCTGTAGTCACGGACAGTCGTGGGACCCCGCTATCCAGGCGGGTAGTGGGGTCCCAAGTTCTCCCAAGGATCGGTGCACATCCCACCAAATTTCCGAAACGAAAAGGCAACACAAAAAAAAACAGGGCGCCACAACACACCTTCTCATCCGACCACGAACACTGCCGCGCTCTCACTCTCACTCTCACTCTCACTCTCACCCGCCTCAATGAGGCACAGGTCAATCCATAAGAGCGACCTTTCCAAGGAGGAAAAACCATGATCTCAGTACTCACAAACACCACATCAATGCTCGCACAGAACAACCTCTCGAAGAGTTCTACCGCGCTCTCTGACAACCTCTCTCGTCTGTCCTCGGGACTCCGCGTTCGCAGCGCGGCAGACGACGCCGCGGGACTCGCGATCTCGGAGGACTTCAAGGCGAAGATCCGAGGCCTGAACCAAGCGAAACGTAACGCCAACGACGGCGTGAGTCTCGCCCAGACCGCGGATGGCGCTCTTAAAGAGATCGGCGGCATGCTCGGCCGCATGAGGGAGCTGGCGGTGCAGTCCGCTACCGGCACGGTGAACGCCAGTCAACGCGTCTATCTCGACGACGAGTTCGCGCAGCTCAAGTCCGAGATCGACCGACTTGCGGCGACGACGGAGTTCAACGGCATCAACCTGCTCGACGGCTCTTCGGCCGCCGCCCCGGTTGATTTCCAGGTTGGCTCAGGGAACTCGGCGGACGACCGACTCACGCTCACCATCGCGACGGCGACCACCACGGCGTTCGCCGTGGACGACAACGGCGTCTCGACCTCGGCGAAAGCGCTCTCGTCCATCTCGGCGCTCGACGCCGCGATCTCGGCGGTGTCGTCGCGACGTGGCACCATCGGCGCGATGCAAAACCGGTTGTCGGTGACGATCTCGAACTTGAGCACGTACGCCACCAACCTCTCGGCAGCGAACTCTCGCGTGGTCGATGTGGACATCGCCAGCGAAACCGCCCAACTGACCAAGAATCAAATCTTGTCGCAGGCCGGCGCATCCATGCTCGCGCAGGCGAACCAGGCGCCGCAGATCGCGCTGTCCCTCCTCGGATAGCGCATCCACGGGGCGGGGTAACGGACCACGCTACCCCGCCCCGTTCACTCTAGTTTCACTCTCACAACATGGCGATTGGGGTTAAATCCCTGCAAAGACCCGCCCCATTCGCATCTCCTACATGCCGGCCCGCAAGGGCCGGCCCCTTTCACTCCCGACACTTCTTGACCAAACCACCCACATCCAACCCCGCCGACGACACGGCGCGAGGGTCCTCCCCACGCGACCGGCCCGCCCCGGTTGCCTCGCCTCAAAATCACCGAGTACATTGGGATATGTGGATGAGTTGGAGTGGGAATGATTGGGTCGACGCGACGCCTCCGCTCGCCTCCCCGATCGCTCTCGAGACCAGCCCCGGCGCGAGCAGAGCGACACGTCCGCCTCCGCGCCTCTCCGCTTCCGCGGCCCAACCGCGAGAGGCCCTTCGACCACCACTCGTCACAAAAGTTCCTCAGCAGCGAGCCGCCTCGATCGCCGCGGTGACGCTGCCCATGCTCCCCCAGAATTCCCGCACACAAAGAAAGTCACAACAACAACAACCCCACTCACAATCACCGAACGACAACCCTTGGACACGCGCGACATCAGCCTCACTTGATCCGAAATATCCACCATCGGAAAACACCACTCGAGGCTTCAGCTCGCGCGACCGTTCGAGCTCTCACAAAAGGAGAACCAGTAAAAACAAGTTTGGGGACATGCGGTTCCCAAAGCCCGGGTCGGCTAGACCTGTATGGGCAGGTATGCCCACGTCGCAAGGACGTCAAGAAAGACCACTGCTTGCGACGATCGTCCATGAAAGGAAGAAACGACAATGGCCATCACCATCAACACAAACGTGACGTCCATGCGTGCTCAGATGAATCTCACGAAAGCAAGTGAGGGGTTATCTGACAGCATGTCTCGTTTGTCTTCGGGACTTCGAGTCCGCAGCGCCGCCGATGACGCTGCGGGTCTCGCAATCTCCGAAGACTTCAAGGCGAAGATCAGAGGTTTGAATCAAGCCAAGCGAAACGCAAACGACGGCGTCAGCTTAGCTCAAACCGCAGATGGGGCCCTCAAGGAGATTGGCGGCATGCTCACGCGTATGCGCGAGCTCGCTGTCCAATCAGCAACTGGAACGATCAATACAACTCAGCGGGGGTATCTCGACGACGAGTTCACCCAGCTCAAATCCGAAATTACTCGGATCGCGGGCACCTCTGAGTTCAACGGCATCAACTTGTTGAACGGCGACTCAAGCACTACGCCGGTCAACTTTCAAGTCGGGACGGGTAACTCCGCGAACGACAAGTTGACGCTCACGATCGCGACAGCGACAGCGTCTGCGCTCGCGCTAAACTCGGACACCGTTGCGACGGTGACGGGAGCGAACGCAGCGATCTCGGGACTTGATACCGCGATCGGGAATGTATCCGCGCGTCGTGCCAACATCGGTGCCATGCAGAATCGTCTGTCTGTCACCATGTCCAACCTGGAAACCTACTCCACGAACCTCGAGGCTGCGAATTCTCGCATCATCGACGTGGATGTAGCCGCGGAGACTGCAAGGCTCACCAAGCAGCAGATCCTCGTTCAGGCTGGTGCGTCCATGTTGGCGCAGGCAAACCAGGGCCCTCAGGTCGCACTGTCACTCCTGTAGTCCGGTCAGTCGTGGGTCCCCGCCGCTCGGCGGGCGACGGGGACCCGTTTTCCCTTCCCTTCCAACACAAGAAAACTCAGTGTTCACAGCTCACCACTTCGACTCCTCCTCAGCTTCGCTCTCCGCTGACAATCTTTGTCGGCACGCTCACCTCTCCCTCTCCTCCTCTCCGAGCGCGCACACCAGGTGAACACTCGAGGCCCACGCATCAGGGCTGGGCCTCTCCCCCACCGCGTCAAATTGGGCGCGGATTTGCACCAGAATCACTCCCAAATAGAACGCCCTCGGGTCCGCACGAGATCGCTCGGAGCGCGCCGCTGACCGCTTGTGTCTAGGCGTGAGCTTCGAGTCCTCGTCTGCGCGCGAAATTTGCGAAATTGCAGCGTTTTTTCCGTAAAAAAACCGCCGTACTTTCTCAAGCTGGCGCCCAATTGGCCGATGCATAGCGGGTAGGAATGCGCCTTGTTTCTGGCGCTCACAACCGACCATGCCAGCAATCACCTTCAGCGGCCTCGCCAGTGGACTCGACACCGACAGCATCATCAACGCACTCGTCGGCGTTGAGCGGATCCCTTTGCAGGCGCTCGAGGCTGAGAACCGTGACCTTCAGTCGAAGAGCAAGATCATCGACTCGCTGTCCAGCTCACTCAGCGATCTGAGCACGAAGGCCGACGCCCTCGGCACCATCAGCGACTTCCTCTCGTATACGGGCACGTCGAGCAACGAGAGCGCTGTGGCGATCACCACCAGCGGCGACTCAATCCCTGGCAGCTACTCGGTGTCGGTGACAGACATCGCCTACGCCCAACGCACCTACTCGGACGCGGTCGCTGACAAAAACGCCGCGCTCAGCGGGGTAGATCAGACCTTCGATATCACCATCGGCGCGACCACAACCTCGTTGACGGTCGCCGCAAACTCGAGCCTCCAAGACGTCGCGGACGCGATCAACGCCTCGGAGGCGGACGTCACCGCCGGTATCTTCTACGACGGATCAGACTACTACCTTCAGGTCGTCGGGGACGAGACCGGCGCTGCAAACGCCGTCACGTTTACGGACTCCGGGCTCGGACTAGGAATGACCAATACGGTGCAATCCGCGCAGGACGCCACGTTCATCGTGGACGGATTCACCATCACCAGCGCCTCCAACACCGTGTCCGACGTCCTCCCCGGCACGACCATCGAACTCAAAGCGCAGACCACCTCGTCGGCGACCCTCCTGATCCAATCGGACGCCGAAGCCGTGAAGACGAAGATTGACGACTTCGTCAAGAGCTACAATTCGGTGTTCTCGATCATCAACGCGCAGCTTGGTGAGGGGAAGGGAAACGAGACGCTGAGCGGAGACTCCACCGTCCGCAGCATCGAGACACAGCTTCAAACCATGATCGGGCAGTCCATCCCTGGCCTGTCTGGGGTCGGCGGCGCAGACGCGGTGCTGTCGCAGCTCGGCATCGAGACCCAAAAAGACGGCACCATACTGCTCAATTCGACAGACCTGGACGAGGCACTGAACACCGATTTTCGCGGTGCCGGGCGCGTGTTCGCGGGCGACGAAGCCTCCTCCATTGACGGTTTTTCTGCGCTATTCGCGGACTTGATCGAGGGATTTACCGACTCGACCGACGGACTCTTGACGATCCGAAAGGACGGAATCAACACCGTCATCGAAGACAACGAAGACCGCATGGTTGAGCAGCAGGCCTATTTGGACCGGTTTGAGGACGGTTTACGGGCCCAGTATACGGCGCTGGAGACCACGATGGCCATGCTGAAGAACCAGCAGAACTACTTGGCACAATTTCTGCTCTCACAATAAGCCATGTCGCAACTCGCCACAGCTCGAAAATACAAGGCAGCTCAGATCGAGACAGCCTCGCCGGGGCAGATCCTCGTCGCGCTTTACGATGGGTGCATTCGGTTTTGCCGCGCTGCCCAAGTTCACATCGAGGCCGGAGATGTCGCCGCCAAGGGGAAGATGATCTCCAAGGCCGTCGCCATCCTCGGCGAGCTCCGGAGCACGCTCGATCATGAGGTCGCCCCCGAGCTCTGCGATTCACTCGAGCGGCTCTACATCTTCTTTCAAGAGCAACTCTCGCTCGCGAACATCAAGATGGATCCCAGCCTCATCGATCCCGTCATCAAGCTGATGGGTGACCTTCGCGGAGCGTGGGGTAGCGCCGTCGCCGAAGTCGAGAACTCAGGGGCGTGACAGACTGGGGCCAACTTCTCGCGGAGCTCCGCGACCTCACCGCCGCGATCGTTCGAGACGCGCGGAGCGGACAGGCGTCGGCCAGCGACATCGAACGCCGCATCGCAGAGCGAGAAGACCTCTTCACAGCCCTCAACGCCATCGAATCTCCCCTCCCAAAGTCCATGGAACCCCTCGTCACAGAGCTCCTTAGTCTCGACCGGGCGCTCTCCATGTGGTGCGAGCAGACCCAGCAAAAGCTCGCGTTAGGGCTCGTAAAGCGACGCCGCTCACCTCAAGTGTACGCAGACAACAACGCAAAAATCATCACCCACTCCGCCTGAGAGTCGCCATGCGCATCGCACCATCCAATCACAAAGCGCTCCCCTCGCTCACTGAGCTGTTCCCAGCCTCGACAGCGGCGAACGATCCATGCCGGTCGCGCGCCCCTGAAGGCGCGGACAACAGTATTGAGATCAACGAGATGCTGATCCGCGTGTGCGAGCACGTCGCCTCCAATACGCGGCCGTCGCTGCCGGTGCTCCTCACCCCCCTTGACTCCACGCTCAATATTCACGAAGACGGCGACACCTTCGCGTTCATCGTCTCGGGTCTGCTGACCGTCAGCCATCGCGACCGCAACACAGACCCCTCGACGCGACTGCGCCTGAGCGCCGCGAGCACCCCTCACGAGCTCATCTTGCGAGTCCAAGGCGACCGCGAGCTCTCGGCCAGCGTCGTGAAGGCTATCCAATCCAACGGGGGCGACGGCGACCCAACGATCGCGCACTGCAAGCGGCTCGTCGAGGGCGCTGGCGGCCGTCTCCAGATCGTCCGCGACCTCGAGTCCCCTGGGGTGTCGTTGCATCTCCCCATCGAGCGCACCGCGTGCGACGATAACGCTGCGAGCGCCACCAAAACCTCCAACCGTGCAACCCCCGCGGTGCTAGCGTCCTAGCGCCCTCCGAAAGAACATCACCATGCCAACGCAAGAGCAAATCCAAGCGGCCCAACAAGCGAGCGAGAGCGCCCTGCCTTTCGCCGAACTCCTCGCCACCCGTCTCACCGACATCGCGGACGGCCTCCGCAGAGGTGACGACGCGCCGGCGCTCTCAAGTCTCGGCGAATCCACCGGTGACATCGAGAGTTTCTTGACCTACCTCACCCTGGTGAGCGAGATCGTGGAATCGGAGGCCCCCTTGTCGTCCCGCGTCGTGGAATATGTCGGCTCCATCGCGAAGCAGGTTGAATCGTTGGAGGAGCCGCTCTCCAACCTCGACCTCGTCGAGGTCGCCGATACGATCGAGCTGGATCTCGTCCGGAACCTCGAAGAGTACCCGGTCATCCACCAGAACCTCTGCACGCACCTCGCCGAGGTCAACTAGACGACGTCGCCGCCCGCCGCTCTCGTAGGCCCCCGAAGCGCGCTCACTTAACGCTGCGCCGCGCGATCAGGTATCCGTCGTCTGTCACGCAGATGGCGTAGTGTGGATGCTCGGCGAACCACGCCTCGGCGCGGTTGCGCGATTGGAGCCCCACGAAACCACGCCACGCCCCCTCCGCGGTTGTCGCGTCGGAGCGCACGAGGACGCGCGAGCCCGCCTCCAGTCTCCTCCCGACCCACGTGAGCCAACGCGATGGATCCTCCACATCCAAGGACAAGATCCTCCCAGATACATGGAGCCTGCTGTCCGCGAGGAAGGCGGCCTCATCGTCCGTCTCCGTGAAGGCCAGAATATCCAGTCCAGACGCTTCAAAACTGAAATCTCCGAGCAGATGACACAGCGCGCCCGCGGGGATCGGATCCACGAGCGCTGCTGCGTCGGCGCCCTCCGCGATGATCGACCATGAGGCCCCAAAGCCAGCCGTCATCGCTTCGTATGGGCCCGATTCATGGGTGACGCCTCCGTTCATCCCCGCGACCAGCTCGTCCTCCAACGACGGCGAGTCCTCCGCATCCTCGCCTCTGAGATCAACGTGGTCGTCCTCGCCCTCCGGCGACGACGAGCCCTCCGCATCCTCGCCTCCGAAGTCCGGCTGGTCGTCCTCGCCCTCCGGCGACGACGAGCCCTCCGCATCCTCGCCTCCGAGGTCCGGCTGGTAGTCCTCGTCATCCAGCGACTCGTCCATCGTGGCCTCGTCTGCCTCCTCCACCCCCAGCGCAGCCCCCGCTCTCACCTCGGGCTCAGACGTCGTCGACGCCTCAACGTCCGCGCGCTCCGCATCCATGGGAGCCTCTGAGTTCGCCTGCATGCCGCCGCCCTCTAGCTCTTCGTCATCAAAGTCAAAGGGGCTGCGAGCATCATCGAACCCGTCGTCTTCTTCCTCGGCTGGATCGTGCGGGGCCGCCTCCAGGCCCGCCGAAGCCCCGCCGAAGTCCGCGAAGGGATCCTCAATCTCAAATTCGTCGTCGAGATCATCCTCGATTGAAAACGGATCGAGGCCACCACCCGCTGCGAGCACCGGGGGCTCCGCCTGTGACTCGCCTGCACGCTCCACCGCCCGCGACTCATCCGGGAGGTCACTCAGCGTCTCACGTCCCCCAGACCCGCCTCTCGCCGTGGCCGAGCCGGCGCTGGGAGACGCCTCGTTTGGCGCAGCCACCTCCCAATCGGGCTGCTGGTGGACCCCTGAGCTGGAAGCCTCGTCGTGGTCCGCCGCCTGAAAAGGATCGGACAGGTCGTTCGCGCCGCCGTCCTCTCGGCCGCCGTCCTCTCGGCCACCGTCCACCCCTAGCGGAATTGAGAGGCGCCCCCCCGAGTCCGCGGGAGTCTCAATAAACACCGCGGGGGTCGAGCTCGACGTGCGTCGTTGCTTTTTCCGCTCAATCTCAAGCGCCGGGCCACGCATCCGCACCCGCAGCCCCGTGGCGGTTGATTCGATCAGCACATGCCAGCGCCCCGACGGTCGCTCCACGGGGAACTGGATAATATTTCCCACCGCCAGGTCCACCTGCTGCTCCGAAGTAAGCACGGAGGTGAGCGCACCAACGAGCGTCGGCTCCTCCAGCGGATTCCCGAGCGGCTCATAGCCTTGCTGAGTTCGGGCCATCACGGGGCTCCCCGCCTCGAGCAAGCCCTCGTGTCCCCCGACCTCCCTGATCTCGTCGATGTAACTGAAAAGATTCGCCATGCGCCTCCGCGCAGAGTATCAAAACCGCCCTCGGAGACGGAGGTACATCCGTAGAACGCGTCTCAAGCGACGCAGACGGCCTTGGCGCACCGGTAGCGCCGAACAAGGGGAATAGGAGGCCGGCAATTTTGCCGCTACGGTCGCGCCTCTCGGTCGTGCCAGTCGGCGACAGCTTTCTCGAGCCTGTCCTTGAACATCTCCACGTCCAGCGGCTTGACCATGTAGGTGATCGCCCCGGCCGCCATGCACGAGATGACGTGCGGGCGCGTGGGCTCCGACGCCGCCACGATCACAGGGGCTTCGATGTCACGGGCCCCGCGGATCGCCGCGAGCGCGGGCAGCCCGCCCGAGGGCGAGGCGTCCGCGTCGACCAAGACCACACCACATTGGCCTTCTCGCGCGTACTTCCGCACGTCGAAGATGTTGCGCGCCACGTTGATCTCGAGGCCCGTCTCCTCCAGGGTCTTGGTCCACGTCTCCTTCTCTCGATCCACCGCCAGCAGCACGACGATGGAATCGCAGACCGATCGAAAGCCGTCTTTCGTCGCCTCTCGCAGCGCGTCGAGCTCTTCGGCGGAGAGGTCGAAGCCCTCGGTCGCGCTGTCAGCCTCCTCTTCCCCCGTCAATATGCGATCAGGGATGAGGATCTGGAACTTGCCCTCGTGGAGGGACCCCACCTTGAGCTTGCCTGCCGCGCGAGCCACGGCGTGCTCCTGGTACGGCTCCAGCTCGGGGTTCTCACCGACGACACCCTGCACAAAGCGGGCGTGGAAGCCTTCCCCGAGCACCTCTCGGAGCGCCTCGTTGATCGCGGATGACATCTGATTCACGCACTCGCCCATGGCGTCGTAGTCGTCTTCGGTCATCTCCTTGCGGACCATTTTTTCTCGGATGGCCTTCTCTTGCATCATCACGAGCAGCCCGCCAAACGCGATGGCCAGCTCGACGTCAAAGACCAAAAACAGATGCGCCTCATGGGGCCCCTCCACGTGGAGCGACGCCACATACTGGCTCGAGTGGTCCACCCACTCGTCCGAGAGCTTCATCTTTGAGACTGTGACCTCTTCGCCGAGCACATCTGAGCTCACCTTGGGCACGCGTCCCCACAACCCCTCCGCAAATTCCTTCGCCTTCGCGAGCGTGTCCTCGTTCACCGCGCCACCTCCCCGCGACGTGCCTCATCCCGCCGGTCCCGAAACGGGCCGCCCCCTGCGTGCGTCGTCGGTTTCATGCTCACCCCTCTATCTTTCTCGTCTTCGTCCTCGGCTGCAAGAAAGTTCGCATTCCTGCCACGCTTCGCGTGTATCCCAGCCCAGATTGCTTCCAACCGACCCACGGAGCACCCGCCGCCGCGCTCAGACCACGGTTGATCCCCACCATCCCCGCGTTAACACGGTCCGCCACGCCCTCGGGATCATCGCCATCACCTCCCCAGACGCTGGCGCCGAGCCCGTATACGGAGGCGTTCGCCCTCCCGAGGGCGTCCTCCACATCTCGAAACGTGGACACCGCCACGACGGGGCCAAAGGTCTCCTCGCGAGCGAGCCGCATGTCTTCCGTGACACCCGTAACCACCGCGGGGCTGAGAAAGTACCCGGGATCCCACGTCTTGGGCTCTTGAACGAACACGCCGCCGCGGGCCCGCGCGTCGTCGAGATGTTCGAGCACCAGGCGTCGCTGGGCATCGCTCGACATCGGTCCCATGGTCACCCCTTCGGTCCGCGGATCTCCCACCGTCACCTTCGCCACTTCTTCACGGACGATCGCCATGAACTCATCGTGGACAGCCTCATCCACGAACACGCGCTCGACCGCCACACAGACCTGCCCGGAATTACGCACAGACTCACGCACCGCGTGCCCCGCCGCCGCGTGCAGGTCCGCCCCGCGCATGACGATCATCGGATCCTTGCCGCCAAGCTCAAGTACGAGACGGCACATGCGGTCGGCTGCGGCCTTCATGATGCGCTGCCCCGTGGAGACGGAGCCTGTGAACGCGATGATGTCCACCTCGGACGCCACCAAGGCCGCCCCAATATCGCCCTCGCCTTGGACGAGCTCGCACACCCCCGCGGGGAGCTGCGCGCGGAGGAGGTCGTGGTATCTCGCCCCAGTCCGCGGCGTCACCTCGGAGGGCTTGAAGACGATGCTGTTGCCGGTCAAGAGCGCCGATACGATGAGGTTGTTCGGGGTGCTCACCGGGTAGTTCCACGGCGCGATGACGGCGGCGACGCCCATGGGCCGCCACTGCACCGTCACCTCGAGGCCGCCCTCTGTGGAGACCTCATCGACGCACGCTTGGCGCGCCCGGTCGATGAGCCCCTCCATGCGAGGCGCCACAGAGCGGAGCTCCCCCCTCGCCTGCTCGAGCGGCTTGCCCATCTCCGCGGTCATGGTGCTCGCGATCTCCTCGAGGACATCGGGCGCTGCGAGAGACTCACCAAACGAGCGGAGCGCGTCGGCGCGCGCCTCGAAATCGGTCGTCGCCCACGCGCCGGCGGCCGCGCGCGCGCGCGCGACGGAGGCCTCAAGCTCGTTGAGCGAGGTGCATGGCACTGGCGGCAGCGCCGCGCCGGTCGCGGGGTCAACGCTGTGAATGGTCCGGGCGTTCATCTCGCGGTCGGGAGACATGGCGAGAGTGTAGACGATCTACCCGCTCCTCGGCTGTCCCGTAACTGCGCCACAAAAACGCTACGCGACCGCCTCTACGTACACTTCTACGCCCACATTGTGGAGAGTGAGCAGCGCGTCTCCGGAGCTTGGGAGCGGACGAGGACGCCCGAACTGGAGTCGATCTCCATCCATGCGCGTTCCATTTTGGCTGCGCATATCTGCTGCCCACGCCCTCCCTTGATGAAGGTAGAGGCACACGTGCACGCGGCTGAGTTCCGAGCTCTCGATCACGTATTGGCATCGATCGTGACGGCCGATGACCACCGGCCCGTCGGTTAATTCAAACGACTCCACCCCGCCTGGCCCCTCGAGCCGCACCGCGTAGCGCTCGACCTTCGGGAACACCCTCGCGGGGCACAGCGGCGGACCCATGACGCCGTCCTTGATCGCCGCCGCGTGAAAAGCCCCGGCGAACTCCACGCAGCTGGAGTACCGCTGCGACGCCTTCGGGCTCAAGATTCGCTTCATCACGCCGTCGAGCGCCGGCGTCGGCACCGGCGTCGGGTCTTGACCCCGGGTGAGCATGCCCTTGGTGAGTCCGAGCGGCGCGACGATCCCTCGCTCCTGGTTGCGCACGAGCGTGATCAAGTCCGCCCCGTCAAACGGCTTGCGGCCGCAGAGCATGTCGTAGGCGGTCACCCCCAAGGCGTACCGGTCCGTCGCGGGTCCGACCCGCTTCGCGTCGTTGAGCTGCTCCACGCTCATATATTGGGGTGTCCCGAAGACAGATCCGGTGGAGGTGGCGTCGTCCGCGAACAGCCACTTGGCGATGCCTAGATCGATGATGACGCTCTCCCATCCCGAGGAGCCGTCCCGCAGCAGGATATTCTCGGGCTTGAGGTCGCGGTGCAAGACACCGTTCTCATGGAGGAGGTCCAAGCTCGCCCCCACCGAGGACAGCAGCCGGTGCGTCGACGCCACGTCCCCCACGGGGATAAAATCGAGGGGCTCCATGCCGTCGATCAAATCCATGGCCATCCACGTCCGTCCGTCCCGCGCGGTGTGCCACTCCCACACGTCGACGACGCCCTCGAACTCCCGGCCGGCCATGAGTGACGCTTCGCGACGGAAGCGGTGCGCGGCGTCGCTCTCCCCCTCCACGTTGGCGCGCAGCCACTTCAATACCCCGAGGCGCCGGTGCTCGAGATCCACCGTCAAGAGCACGTCTCCGACCGCGCCTTTCCCGAGCGCGCGAATTGGGCGGTACCGATCAGCCGAACTCATACCTGGTCTTGTACCACCGTGGTCGAGGGACCGTCAGTGAATCCCGACGAGATTCTCCCCACGCGAGGTTCGGACCCGGACGCCACCTCTGCTCGTATGGCACCATGGGACGTGCCCCGTACTGAGACGAAACAGCGCGCCCTGGTCTGGATCGCCGCGCTGTTCGTCGCGGCAGGCGTCGTCCTCACTTGGACCTGGAGCGGTCAACTCCGCGATGGAAACCTCGCCATCGCGGGAGACGCGTTCTACAGCTTCGCCGCCGCCCGCAGCATCGCGTGGGACGGAGACATCGATCTGACCAATCAACTGATGGTGCTCGGCGACCGTTGGGGACTCGGCCAAGCCCCCGCGACCGACGGGACGCGCTTCCCGGTGCGCGAGCTTGGTCCTGCGCTGATCATGGTGCCGGGGCTGTGGGTCCATCACCTCCTCCACGCCCCCATGCAGGACGCCCCTCGCTACGCCGCGATCCTCGGCAGCGCGTGCTTGGGCCTGTGCCTGCTCGCCGTCGGCTGGGCGCTCCGACGGGCGTGCCCCGAGAGCCCGCCGCGCGCCCGCTTCATCGCGGCCTTGTTTCCGCTCGGGTTTGTGGTCCCGTTTTATAGCCTGGGCCACGTGGGCTATCCCCACGCGCTCGACGCCACGGTCTGCGCGCTGATCTTCGGCGCGGTCGCGACCCGGCGGCGACCGGCGCTGATCGGGCTCGCCATCGCCGCGGGCGTCCTGGTTCGCATGCAGAACTTCTTGTGGTTGTTGTGGCCGCTGCTCCTTTGCGCGCGAGCGCCCGCCGGAGCTCGACGGCGCGAGCTCGCGCGCTGTCTCACGACCACGTGCGTCTCCCTGCTCGGCCTCGCCCCTCAAGCGATCATGGCCGTCGCGCACCCGGGTTCCGACATCGGACCCATCCGTTGGGGCGCCTCCTTCTTCGATCTTCACGACCTTGGCGGCGACCTTTGGACCGTGCTCGCGGGCCGCCACGGGCTGTGGTCTGCCACCCCGCTCGCCGTGGTCGCGAGCCTCGGCCTCGTCGTCGCTGTACGCACCGCCGCCCCCCCGCGGTCGGACCCAGGGCTCCCTGCGTCTCCCCAGGTCGCGCTGCCAGCCGTCGTCGTCGCGCTCGCGATGGTGACCTTGATGGCGACGGTGCGAGATCCTTCCGGAGGACACGCCTTTGGTGCCCGGCGGCTCGCGGGGCTCACCCCCATTCTAGCGTTCGGGATGCTTCGATTCATGGAGCGCGCAGCGACGTCGCCACCGAGCACCCGAAGATTCGTCGAGGCGACTGTCTTCGGGTTGATCGCGATCAACCTCGCGCGCACCGCCGCCGCGATCAGCGGCGCGCTGCCCCTGGCTCCTTGATCTGGCCGCGAAACGGCCTCGCCGAGGCGATGGCCGCGAGACGTGCCGCGTGTGACCTCCCCCACGTGACGCTCGTGACCTCGCCCACGCAGGCGTTGAGGCCGTGAGCAAATGATCGCCGCCCCTCAAAAAACGCCCCAGACAACTTGCGCCCCGCGGATCGAGGGTGGATCCTGCGTTCGCATGGCCTACCTCCACTCGTTGGCGCCGCTCGTCTCCGCTGCCAAACCGGTCGATTTCAACGCGCTCGACAAGAGCTTCTTCGCCGGATGGCTCACCCTCCTCGTCGCCCTCGGGGTGTTGGGCTTCCTCATCAGCCACGCGAAGACGCTGCGACGGTTCATCCTACGAGTGGAAGACCCTCGCCCGCTCGCCATCGTTCGTATCGGCATTGGCATCTGCGTCATGGGCAACATCCTCGAGCTGTGGGAGCACTACGAGTTCTTGTTCACAGACCAGGGGATCTTCCCAGACGAGGTGGCACGCCACGTCCGCGCGCGCAAGCAGTTCGCCGGATTCGGCGAGGGGCTCGCCGCTGGCGAGCCCACGGGTTTCTATGACCTGAAGGCGTTTTGGACCTGGCTCAAAGGCCCCAACTACTCGCTGCTCCTGCTCGAGAGCTCGCCGACCTTCTTTTGGATCCACTGGGGGGCGTTCATGATCACGACCACCATGCTGATCGTCGGGTACAAGACCCGATGGACCAAGTGGGCCTCGTGGTTCTTGTTCAACTCCATCATCATGCGCAACGCCCTGTTTTGGGAGGGCACCGAGAACGTCTATCGCACCATCTTCGTCTACTTGTGCGTCTCGAACTGCGGCGCGGCCTACAGCGTAGACAACTGGCTTCGGCGGCGAAAGCTGCGACGCGAAGGGCGCCTGAGCGAACCCGGTGGCCCCGGCGACGGCGCCGGCCTCGCGCCATGCGACGCTCACCCCCGCGGACTCGCGCCATTCTACCAGGCCATCCCGTTTTGGCCGCGCCTGCTCATGATGCTGCAGCTTTGCGTGATGTATCTGTGCACCGGCGTGCTGAAGAATGGCGGGGTGTGGATGCGAGGCGACGCGATGTACTACGCGTTCAACCTCGACCACTTCTACCGCATGCCGCCGCAGCTGCTCTCGTCGTGGCTCGGCACCAACCTGTTTCGAGTCAACACCCATGTCACGCACTACTGGGAATCATGTTTCTCCCTGGTCTTCATCGGGCTGGCCATCCGGTGGGTGCGCAGCGAGCGGCCAGCCGCGGGGCTCAGCCCGCGACAATCAAAATTCGCGAAGGCCTCGATCATGCTCGGCTATCTCGCCTTTTGGGGGTTGGTCTTGTGGCTCATTCCTGCCCGCTACAAGCCGGGCAAGAACGGCGTGCCAATCGCGACTGTCGTCAGCCTGACGGCGTCGGGCGCGGCTGTCTTCACCGGGCTCGTGTTCTTCACGGTGCGGAGGCTCTTGTCCAATTCTCGCAAGCTCGCGGCTGGGGATCCCACGGTCACCTGCTTGAAGCTCAGTCGAGAGAGCCTCCGTACGTGGGCGTCGAACCTGCGCTCACCTCGCCGCCGCTCCACCTCGAAGACCCCCGCCCCGGTCGTCCCGCTCGAAGCGATCACCAATATTCTCATGGGGCGCACCTTGTGGCTCGGCCTCGGCCTGGTCTTCCACGGGCATCTCATCTTGTTGATGAATATTGGCTGGTTCTCGCCGATCGTGTTGGCGGCCTACGCCGCCTTCTTCAACGGGCAAGAGGTCGGGCGTGTCGTGGATCGAGTGACGCTCCCCCTCGCGCGCAAGCTAGGGTGGACAAAGCGCGCGAGGTTTATCGCGGGCCCCGATCCGCTCGTCGCCTGCCGGCGCTACGCCGACAACCTGCAGCTCCCCCGCAAGGCGATGTGGGCGGTGCTCGCGGCGATGCTCGTGGGAGTCTTCTGGCACGCGACGACCATGGCGGCCTTCGCCCCAGTCGTCGCGAAGGCGATGCGATCTGTCGATTCCAAATTTGCGACGCCGGAACATTGGACCCAGAGCGTCACCGCCGTGCACGCGGGCTGGGCGGTGTTGTACTGCCTCACCATGCTGATGACGGTCGCCGTCCGACAAGCGTACGGGTGGCGCGTGCGACAGTGGGCCTACCCGGCCTTCGTGCTGCTCGTCGCGGCCATGGGGGCCTTGCGCACCTACGAGGTCTTGGAGCTCGGCTGGGGAATCCCCCTCACCCTCGCGCTCATGCTGGGCGCGAGCGTCGGCGCCCCCGCCCAAGAATGCGCCCCGCTCCCGACCCACGACCCGGTCACGGGGCGCCCGCGCGTCGGCTGGAACGCCGGGCCCATCACCCGCGCCCTCACTGGCTTTTTGGTCTGCTTTCACATCATGGCCATCACCATCTGGGTCTATCCGAGCGGTGAGGCCTACAACCGCTTCCGGGCTCCCGCCCACCAGACGGTTTCTCCCTGGGTCCGCACCACCCAGACCACACAAGGGTGGTCCATGTTCGCGCCCAACCCCCCCCGCCGCAACGTGTTCATGCAGGTGATCGTCACGGAGAAAAGTGGCGAATCCTGGGATCTGCAAACAGACGTGTACGCGTGTTTCTTGCCCGGCGCGACCAAGGAGACCTGCGACGCGACCTATCCCACCCCGTGGGTTTTCTACAGCCGCACGAGGAAGATGAATCGCCGCGTGGTCGGCAGCGAGGGTGGCAAGGGATCGTGGTACCAAAAGTGGCACTCGCGGTATATCTGTCGCGAGTGGGCCCGCGATCACGACGGTGAACTCCCCGAGAAGGTGCAGCTCGTCAAGGTGAGCTATCCGATCCCATCGCCGGTCCGCGTGTGGCGAAGAGGTCCCTACGATCCCAAGACCCACTACCTCAAGCACAAGCGCCACACCGTGGTGCACACGGTGAAGTGCGCCACCGAGCAGATGGGGCAACTCTCGCCTGAGCTCGCAGAGAGGTACGGCATCGAGGAGGAGAAGCAGCCCCGGTTCCGCTCCTTTCCACGCAAGACCTGCCGCGCGTGGGAGCGACGCCTCCGCAAAGAGGCCAAAGAGCGCGGTGAAGAGGTGGAAGACGACGATCCTCGCTTCATCCGATGCCTGCCAAAAGAGCCGGGAGCCGCGACCGCGGCGACCAAGGCCGCCACCCCACGCCTCGGTCCCGCGACCACGACCGCGGGGGCTCGCGCGCCGCGCCCCGGGCTCGGCGGCGCGGCGGCGTCGGTGCGTCGTCATCGTCGTCAAGCCGGCGCTTCGGCGCGTCTTCAGCCGCCGCTGACCCTCTCGACGCCGAGTTTGACGTC